>JAZRTR010000027.1:0-48836 GCA_045652085.1 Akkermansia sp. | reverse complement strand
CCCTGCTCTGAGTGATTGAAGGCCATGCCCATGAAGTTCTTGGGCAGCTGGGGGTCTTCATACAGGAGGATATTCGGCTTCTTGCGGGCCAGTGCAAAACAGATGACGTCATCCATGATGGCAGCATCACAGATGCCCTTTGCCAGAGCAAGCATCATGTCCGCCTCAAAATTGTGGAGTTGTAGTTCCAGCTCAGGGAAATGCTCCATCAGGTAGATATGCTGCACGGAGTTCTGAACGACACCTACCGTTTTGTCTGCAAGGCAACGCACCGAGATGGTGCCTAAGGTGGATGGGGTGTCATTCGAGGTCTCAGCATGCACTGCAGGAACCCAGATTGCAGCCGCCATGGTCAGTATGGCGGCTATGAGGAGAGAGAGTTTCTTCATTTGTTCACCACGCGGGTTATACGTTCCGCTCACGTATGGTAACACGGTGTAACTCTCTTTGGCAAGCTGAATATCAGCTGGATGCAAAAAAAATACACGGGGCCTTTTTGCTAGTCGTCTTGGGTATGGAAAAGCGGCACCACTCGCAGGGAGTGATGCCGCCTGATGTGTAACAAAATTACAGCGTGTTATTTTTAGTTTGCCGGGCGGGCAGGTACCTCGCGGCCGGTAACGACGGTTTCCAGCGGTATGCGGATGAAGCCGATGCCGCGGTTGCCGTTTCTGCCGTTGTTATGGCAGGTCTCGTAGATGATGCCCACGTGGTTGTCATCCGTGAGGGCGATGCAGGAATAACCCATGCACTGACGGGAATCGTAGAGGTAACCCTCGTTCCATGTGTTACCGTCATCCTGAGAGGTGCGGATGGTCATGTTGTTTCGGCTGCCGCTCTTGGGGTTGGAGAAGAGCAGCAGGCGGCCGTAACGCTCCGTGTTAACGGCTACGAGGGAGGCCTGGCAAGTGGGCTCGCGGAGAGCACCCAGATTCGTGGAGTGCGGCTGCCATGTGCGGCCCATATCGCGGGTGACGTAGACGATTCGGCTGCCCTGACGAGCCTCGTTACGGGCGTTAATCATGATGGAGCCGTCTTCCAGCTCTACCACCTGACACTCAGAGGTGCTGTGGGGTACGCCGGTGCCGTATGTCCAGTTCCTACCGCCATCTTCAGAGTAGCAGATGGTGCTCATGCACTGGGGATTAGCGCCGCGCTGCCAAATCTGGGCGGGGAATACGATGGTGCCATTGCGCATGGTGATGCCATTACCGGGGCCGGCAAGAATGGTGGTCCACTCATCTTTCTTAATCTGACGGGTCGGGTTCACGAAGTTGCGGGACCAAGTGCGGCCGCCGTCATCACTGTAGGTCATTTCCCACTGGCCGGTGGTGTTTTCGTCAAAACCGGTGCTGGAGGTCCAGAGGGAGGCGCCGCCGCTCCAGTGGCAGACGAGGGACTGAATCCAGATGCGGCCTGTCTGGTCCTGAACGATGCAGGGGTCACCACAGCCGTTGTTTGCGCCGGGACCGGCATCCATTGCCACGGTGGGGGTGGTCCAGGTCTGGCCGCCGTCCGTGGAGCGCACCACGGCCACGTCAATATCAGCGCAGAGGTCGCCTTCATGGTTGTAACGTGCATCAAAGCAAGCGACGAGTGCGCCGTCAGCCGTCTGAATCATGCCGGGAATACGGAAGGATACGCAGTCTCTATTACCGCCATTGGGCTGGTTGCTGACGGATTCGCCGGGCATGCCGAGCATGTAACCGATGCGCTGAGTCACCGTTTCGTCAGAGCTGTACGTCTGGCCGCCGATAGTGGCGCTGATGTTGCTGAAGCTGACGGTGCTGCCCACGAGGGAGCTATCACTGGGGGTCACATCAGCCCAGAGCCAAGTGGTGCCGCCGGGGAGGGGCTTGTTGCAGGTGATGGTGACGGTGCCGTCAGCGTTCGGGTGGGCGGTGCCGTAAACTTCACTGTTGAAGAACTCCATGCCTCTGTCATTGCCGGTTCGCAGAGTAACTCTGGAAATGCTTGCGGGGTTATCCACGCGGAAGGTGAGGCGTGTTACCTTCTTGGGAGATTCCGTGCCGCTGGCCTGTACGCGGATAGCGAATACGGGGTTGAACGGAGCTCGCTTCATGATGGGGTATACACCCGGGTTCACCACGCCGGCCTCGCGGATGACCATCGGGCCCATGTGGATGTCCAAATCATCAATAAGAATACCGCCGCCATCTGCTGTATCCGCCTCAAAGCGCAGGCCTGTTGTGCCGGCAGGCAGGTTCACGCGAGCTTTACTGTAGCGGCCCACGGCGCGGTTTGTGTCCGTCAGCAATACCTTCTCGCCATCGGGAGTGATGGCAATGACGGTGAACTCAAACGGCCCACGGCGAGTCCAGCGCTCGGCCCAGAACTCACACAGCGTTTCACGGGTGAGGGGGGAATCAAAGGTGATGGTGGCGCGGCGGTCCTGTCCTCCCATCAGGCGAAGGGCATTGCGGCCGCTGTGGCCTTTGCCGCCAGTAATTTCTGCATGGCCGCGTTCAGCTGTCAGGGTGCCAATGGAGAGGGCGCCGTTGGTGATACCACCGGTGCTAAGTGAATCAAAGCTTTCTGTGGCTGTAGCCAAGCCACACAACATCAGCGAAAGAATGGTGTGTTTAAGCATAGTCTACTTTTACCATATAGAATAGGAGTTGGCAAGAAAAAAGCGCAGCGGAGTTTTGCTGCTTGCCATGGCGGAGCTTAAATGGTAGAATGGCAGGCGCTATGAATGATATGCTTAGCAGGAAAGGCGAGAAAGGGCGGAGTGCCGTGCAGGCTGTTATATTTCTGGGGGCTAGCTCGGTTTCCATGCTTGTGGCGGAAGAGGATGAGAGGGGGCTCCGTGTGTTGGATGTGCTCACTCAGCCCATGGCTTTGGCTGAGGATATTTTCCGCCTCGGTAACGTGTCTCGTGAAACGATGGATCGCTGTGTGAATATCATACGCGGTTACAATAGCTTGCTGGATGAGTACCGCCTTGGTGGTGTGGTGCAGGTGCGTTTGCTTGCCACTAATGTGCTGCTGAATGTGCATAACATGGATAGCATCACGAACCGTCTGCTTACCATATGCGGGCTGCAGCTGGAAGTGATGGACGATGGTGAAATGACGCGTTTGCTGTACGTAAGTATGCAGGAAATGCTCACGCACCATGCTGAGCTGGAGAAGAAGCGTGTGCTTGTGGTGCATGTGGGGCCCGGTAATACGCGCCTGTTGCTTTTTGACCGCGGCCGAATTACCTACTATGCTAATTACCGCATGGGGGCTCACCGCACGGCAATGGCCGTGGGTGGTACGGAGCTGGGAGCTGCCTCCGGGATAGAATGTTCGCTCATTCGTGAGCATATCCGTGGTGTGGTGGAGCAGATTCTGCATGATTCCGAAACCGCCCTGCCGGATGAACCTGATGCTTTCGTTATCTTCGGGCCTGATTTTCATCATATTTCCTCTCCGCTTACGGAGGGTGAGGCTCTCACTCTGGATGAGCTCGCCTCGCTTGTGGATGAAATCGCGGCCATTCCTCTGCAGCAGCGCTGTGAGAAGTTTAATGAGGATTATGCCACGGTGCAGGCATTGCTCCCGGCTGCCGTAACTTACCTGAGTTTGGCTCGTGAGTTTGAACCCGGTCGTATTCTTATGCCCCGTGAGGAGTATGCATATGCCTTCCTGAGGAACCTGCTTCCCGCTCGCCGAGATGACCAGACGCTTGAGCATGAGGTGATTCACTTTGCCGTGCTGCTGGCTAATCGCTATAAAGTGGACCGCGGGCACAGTCAGCAGGTTCGCAAGCTTTGTACGTCACTCTTTGACCAGCTGCAGAGTCTGCACGGGCTTTCACACCATGATCGTTTGCTACTTACGGTGGCTGCTATTCTGCATGAAATCGGTACGTTCATCAGTCCTAAGAATCACCATAGGCACGGGCAGTACATCATCCTGAACTCTGAAATCTTCGGTCTCTCCCGTGAAGATGTAGAAATTATTGGGCTGCTGGCACGGTATCATCGCCATGGTGCTCCTACTATGGATGAACACACTTATGCGGACTTGGAGCAGCCCACGCGTTTGCGCGTGCAGAAGCTTGCCGCTCTGCTCCGTGTGGCTGACGCCATGGAGCGCGCTCACTCGCACCGTATTTCCACTTTCACGGTGCGTTTCTCAGCTCGCAAGCTGGAGTTGTTGGTGCATGGTGTGCATGACCTCACCATTGAGAACCTTGCTCTGCGCAGTAAGGCCGGGCTCTTTACGGAGATTTTCGGCTATGATGTGCAGCTGCTGCCTGCGCAGGATTAAGGAAGGAATCGAATTTTCTTGACTCTGCTCGTTATTACGTTATACTTTACATGAGAGGAATGGCATTTTTGCCAATGTTAGTACGTATAATCTGAGTCCTGAACCTTACTGATGTTATGAAGAAAATATCACGAGTCCTGTTTACAAGTCTGATAGCCGCCGCCGGCTGCGGTGTGCTGTATGCTCAGGCTCCTGCTACGCCCCGGCCGGCTGCTACCACTCAGGCGGCTGCTGCGCCCGCCACGCCTGCTGCACAGCAGACTCTCACTCCTCGTCAGCAGCGCCGTGCGGCGCGCGCTGCTGCTCGTGCTGCTGCTCGTGCTGCCGCGGCTGAGCGAGCTGCTGAACGTGCTGCGGCCATTCAGGACCTGACAGCGCGCAATGTCCGCTCATCTCAGTACGCCTCTGCGCTGCTTCAGGCTATTAATTCTGCGGATGAGGAATTGCTGGAGCTTTTGCTGAGTGCCGGAGTAAGTCCGGATGTGCGTGACTCCAATGGCGAGTATGCTCTGCACTGGGCGGTGAAGACCTCTCAGCCCCACTTTGTGGATTTGCTGCTGGAGGCCGGGGCTGATATTGATGCCCGTAATCCCCGCACCCGGGCCACGGCGCTTCATCTTGCTGCATGGAATGAGCGCCCTGAATGTCTGCGCTTGCTGCTGGCAGAGGATGCTGACCCGGACGCTCAGGACGTGGCCGGCGAGACTCCGCTTCACCGAGCCATTAAGCTGGGCCGCACGGAGAACGTGCTGGCGCTGGTGGCTGCCGGTGCTGATGTGAAGATTGCCAGCTCCGAGGGGTTGACTCCTCTCATGGCTTCCCTGCGTGTCGGGAATAACGAGAGTGTGAATGCTCTTGTGGCTGCCGGTGCGGTGAATAACCTTGCTGCTGCGGCCATGGTGGGTGATATGTATGTGCTGAACTACTTTATCACTGCCGGGGTAAAGGTGAATGCCCGTACGGATTTGGGGGAAACGCCTCTGCACTTTGCGGCTGAGTTCGGTCATGTAGACTGCCTGAAGGCCCTGATGGATGCCGGTGCTTGGATTCTTGCGAAAAACAGGCTGGGCTCCACGCCGATTCATGAAGCTGCTGCCGGCGGTCATTTGGATTGCGTGACGGCTCTGCGTGATAGGGGGGTTGATGTGAATGCCCGTGGTGCATATGGTACCACTCCTATCAGTCTTGCGGCTTCCGCGGGGCATGCTGACTGTGTGCAGTATCTTATTTCCGTAGGCGCGGATGTGAATGCTGCTGATGAGTATGGTGAAACACCGCTCATCTGGGCTGCCACGAATGGGCATGCGACTTGCGTACGCCTGCTGCTGGCAGCCGGGGCAAATAAAGACGCCGTGGATCGCGCCGGCGAGACCGCACTTCATTGTGCTCAGGTGAAGGGGCATGCAGAGTGCGTGCGTCTTCTCCGATAAGCTCTTTTTACAGTATTATCAGAACGCCGGGTAGATTACCCGGCGTTTTTTTGTTTCATAGGGGAAGATGTAATTTGGCGTTGCAAAGGCGGAAGGGGTAGGGTATAATGCCCGCATACGAGAGAAGTTTACGACTATGCATACGCTTAGATATACGCCCATTCCCGCCGCTTTTTATGCGAACCGCCGTGATAAACTGGCTGCTCAGCTGCCTGCCGGAAGCTTGGTTATCATTCATGCAAATGATATTTACCCCACGAATGCGGATGGTACTTTGGCACACCATCAGAATGCAAATCTTTTCTACTTGACCGGCATAGACCAGGAGGAAACGGTGCTGCTTATGCGGGTGATGGATGATGGTAGTCATGAGGATACCCTTCTTCTGCGTGAGACGAATGAGCATATCGTCATTTGGGAAGGTGCTCGCCTGAGCCGTGAAATGGCCACGGAACTGAGTGCTGTGGAGGATGTGCGCTGGACGGATGAGTATAACGCCCTGCTGGCTGAGAGGGTGCCCTCTGCTGGGGAAATCTGGCTGGAACAGGATAATCACCCCCGCCGTAACACCTACGTGCAGACGCGTAATGCCCGCATGGAGGCCGCTCTGCTTGCCGCTTATCCGGACGCGAAGGTGAAGTGCCTTTACGATATCCTTGCTTCCATGCGTATGGTGAAGACTCCGGAAGAGATAGTGCAGCTGCGAGAGGCTTGCCGTATTACCGGTGATGGCTTTGTGGAAGTGCTCCGCAGCATTCGTCCCGGTATGGGTGAGTGGGAAATGGAGGGCATGCTTAGCTCTGCTTATATTCGCCGCCGTGCCCGTAAGTTCTCCTTCCTGCCCATCATCTCCAGCGGTAAGGATACCTGCGTGTTCCATTACATCAGCAATCACAAGTGCTGTGAGGATGGTGACCTCATTCTCTTTGATATCGGTGCTGAGTATGGTGGCTACGCCGGGGATATGACCCGCACGGTGCCGGCTAATGGTAAGTATACTTCCCGCCAGAAGGCTGTGTATGAGGCTTGTCTTGCCGTGCATCACTACGCCCGCGAAATCATGCGTCCTGGCTTGAAGAAGAGTGAGTATGAGCGCCTTGTGCGTGTGCGTATGGCTGAGGAGCTGGTAAAGCTGGGACTGCTTACGCAGGAGGAAGTTGATGCAGCGCCTGAAAATCCGCTTTGTGTGCGTAAGTATTTCATGCATGGTACTTCACACCCGCTTGGTATTGATGTGCATGATGTTGGCCCTGCTGACCCCATCTTCGCAGAGGGGCAGGTCTGGACTATCGAGCCGGGTATTTATATTCCTGCAGAGAATATTGGCATCCGTATTGAGACGGACGTGCTCATCCATGCGGACTATACGGAAGACCTCATTCCGGATGCTCCGCTTGCCGTAGCGGATATTGAGGCCATGATGGCGGGCTGAGACCAGCTTCCGCTAATCAGAGAAGGGCAGCTGAAAGGCTGCCCTTAGTTGCGGTGAAATCCATTATTAGTGGCGCTTGCGCAGTGTGTGCAAGCGCTGCTCCATTTTGGGGCGAAGGTGCTGTTCAATCCATGCATAAGCGGCCTCCAGTCCGTCGGATTTGAAGACTCGGCCTATCTGCGCCTCCACGCCTGTGGCATTTCCTGTGAGACGCAGGAAATCATTGCTGGTGAACTCAATGAAGAGCTTGCCGTCTATCTGCCCACGGAAGGAAAGAATCCACTCACGCACATACAGAGCCAGTATGGCATCTCCCACCCAAGCTTGGGCGCGTGTTTTGGGGTCTAAATCAGGGGGAAGAGTGGACATGGTGTTTATGTATGGGCTGGAAGAATCAGGCTGAAATAAGGCCGGGCATATCAGCGCCGTCGGTCGGGAGGATGGGTGTGCCCTCTGCTGCCGGCGTAGCGGCGGGGGTGGCATTGGGGAACATTTGCTCCACGCGCTGCTGTACTTCAGCTTCGGCATCAGAGTTCCAGTAGCCGGTGTCCAGCTCGATGGCGATGCTGGAGTAGGGCAGGCGGGTGTTTGTGCGGATAAAGAGGAGACGGTAATCTTTAGCGGCTTGGGCAAGCTGCATATCAATTACTCTGCTGTTCACAGCATAGTGGAAGCGGCTCAGTAGCAGGCTTTCCAGTATGTTCCGGTGCTCCGTGATACCCGGTGCGCGGTTTTCCGGTACTGCGGAAAGCTCGTGGCTTACCCATATGCGGGGCACGCAGGCTCCTTGCCTTTCCAGTAAATCAAGTACCTCGCGGAAAGTATCAACCGTACTGGTGGGTACATTGACGCACACCACGCTGGCCCCCGCTGGTAACGGGTAGGCCGGCTCAGCTATCACAATCCAGTTCTTTGCGCCCAGCTGCAGGAGATTCGGGGCAATTCGGTTGCGCGCTACATCCACATCCTCCAATATGTTCGGGCCGAGGGAATGGCATGAAGAGAAAGCGGCGGCTGCCGTCAGAACGGCTGCCGCCTGAAGAAGGTATCTGTGGGTGCGTGATTTCACGGGCGCACTCTTCCGGGCTTATCAGCCACGGGCGCGGGGCTCGCGCTCGCCGGCAGTCAATACTCCCGGTCGGGTGGTGAAGGGGCCACCGGCTGTGGGGGCTTTTTCGGTGAAGGCTACGCCGGGCAGCTCGGTGGGCTTGCCGGCTACGGGGAAATCCTTGCGAAGGGGGTGGTACGGGTAGCCATCCCACATCATGATGCGGCGTAAATCAGGGTGCCCTACGAACTCGATGCCCATCAGGTCATACTGCTCGCGCTCCAGCCAGTTGGCGGAACGCCACAGCGGTACGAGGCTCGGTACGGAGCATTCAGACTCACTCACGGGGCAGCGCACCAGTAGATTGGCGCCGGTTTCTGCCTGCGTGATGGTGTAGTTCACTTCAAAGCGGGGCTCCTCGCCCAGATTATCCACGGAGGATACGCAGGTGAGCATGTCAAAACCGCAGCCATCCTTGGCATAGGTCATGACTTCCACTAAATCTTCCGGGGAGATGGTGAGGGTGATGTCGCCGCGGAACTCCTTGCGGCTTACCTTGGGGTAACGCTCGCAGATGCGGGCTGCGGCATCATTCTGAAGGGTGGTGAGATCTGCCATGGTACTTAGGTGTCCTTTCGTTATCTCTTTCTGGAAATTAGTCTGTTATGGGCATTTTTGCTGTGATGGTATCAGCGTTCTGGGCCACGCGCGGCTCGTGGGTCTTGAAGAAGCCCTTGAGCGGGTGCTCAGTGTCCATAATCTTCTCCTTGAGGGTCATGAGGCCCTGCAGAAGTGCTTCGGGGCGGGGAGGACAGCCGGAGATGTATACGTCCACGGGAACAATCTTATCTACACCCTGCAGCACGGAGTAGGAGCGGAACATGCCGCCGGAGCATGCGCAAGCGCCGCAGGCGATGCACCACTTAGGCTCGGGCATCTGGTCCCAAATGCGGCGTACCAGCATGGCCATCTTGTAGGTGATAGTACCGCAGATGAACATGAAGTCTGCCTGGTGGGGAGTGTAGCGGTTCACCTCAGAGCCAAAGCGGGAGATGTCATAGCGCGAGCAGGAGGAGGCCATGTATTCGATGGCGCAGCAGGAGGTGCCCATCGGCATGGGCCACAGGGAGTGCTGCTGCACCCAGTTGATAGCTGCCTCAGCGGTCGTGTAAAGGAAGCCGCCGTCGGCATCGGGGTCGCACATGTAATTCTGCTCGAGTTCCTGGAGATTGTCGCTTGCCATAACGTATGGTACAGGGGGTGTGTCATGCTGCCCTGCTGGGGTAAGCATACCTTATTTTCTCTTTTCAGGCAAGCCAAATTTGCGTGCTGTGTGAACATTTATCACGATTGTCGCACATCCATATGCTGTGTTACTAAATAAATGCCCGAATAAATGCTTGACTCACCTCTTATAAGTAAGATAGAATGTGGGGGTATGAATGCACGCACTCTTTGCTGGACCGCTTCCCTCATGGCGGTAGCTATGTCCGTGTCGGCACCTGTTAAGGCGCAGGAGTCCACGGGTGATCCTTTCCTTGATGCTATGCTGAGTGATCAGCAGGCCGCTGAAGAATCTGAAGCTCAGCGCTCAGCAGCTGAAGCAAGTCTGCGTGGCCCGGCTGCAGAACAGCCGGCTGAAGGAAGTGCTACTTCTGCACCTTCCGCTGAGGCTCCGGCTCAGAGTTCTGCAGCTCGTCTTACTCGTCCTACTGCTGATATGGTGGGTGTGAGTAATGAGGTGATGGAGCGTGAGTTTGGTGACAGTACGGCTGTTTTTGCTAACGAGCATGTGTATGATGGGAAGCCTGTTCGCTCTGTGAGCATTCGTTACATTTCCGGACGCCGCGTGTTGCCGGATAGCCGCCTTCTGGATGTGGTACAGACTCGTGCCGGTTCCCGTTACAACGCTACTCGTATTAATGAAGACTTGGAGCGTCTGATTCGTAATGGTCTGGTGGATGGTGATGCCCGCGTGGCTGTGGAACCCTCCGGCAGCGGTGTGCGTGTGATTTTCGAGGTGCGTCCTGCTAGCGTGATGGGTGGTGTCGGCTTCACCGGTAATACCCGTTTTGATGATGATGAGCTGCGTGAGGGGCTGATGGAGAGTGCAGAAGCTACTATGAGACCCCGTTCAAGCACCGAAACTCTCCGCTCCGGTACCGCGTTTAATGATCAGAGCTTGGCAGCCGCCCGCGCTCGCATCATTCAGATGTATCAGGAGGCCGGTTACCCGGACACGCGGGTTACATGGCGTCACACGAATACTGCTCGCGAGGGGTACAGTGATGTGGTGTTTGATATTCAGGAAGGCCGTGAGGTGCGCATGCAGAATATCGAGTTCGTGGGTAATACCGCTTTCGACAGTGAGCAGCTTCGTCAGGTGATGAATACCCGTGAACGTGGCCTCTTTACTTGGATTACCCATTCCGGCCGAGTGGACCGCGAGCAGGTGGAAGATGATCTTGCTAAGATTGTGCGCCTGTACCGTAACTACGGCTACCTCCGTGCTCGTGTGGCCAAAGTGGAGTACTTTGACAATGGCCGTGCGGATGGTCCGCAGAAGCTTACCATGCGTATCACGATGGATGAAGGTCCTCGCTATCGTGTGCGTAATGTGACTTTCTCCGGCCTTAGTGTGTATAACTCCTCCGAGCTTATGCCCGGTATGAGCATGATTGCTGGAGATATTTACTCCTTGGAGAAAGTGGCGGATGACTCCACCATGATTCGCCGTTACTATGGCGCTAAGGGATATGCAGATGCTGATGTACGCCCTGATATTAACGAAGTAGGCGTGGATGCTCAGGGTAACCGTCTGGTGGATATCAACTATGTGGTGGAAGAGGGGCAGCGCTACGCCGTTGGCCGTATCAATGTGCTGGGCAATACCAAGACTCAGGCTCACGTAATCCTTCGCGAGCTTCCGCTGAAGCCCGGTCAGCCTCTGAATTCCGTGGATTTGGAGACAGCCCGTCGCCGCCTTCAGAACTTGAACTACTTCAGCAATGTGGAGGTGTCCCAGTCCGCTTCCGGTACTCCCGGTTATCGCGATATCAACGTGAATGTGCAGGAGAAGATGACCGGTAGCTTCAGTGTGGGTGTGGCATTCTCCTCCATTGAAAGTGTGTATCTGTACACCACTATTACTCAGTCAAACTTTGATATCAGCGGCTTTACCAATGGCACCTTCGTGGGTGGTGGTCAGCGCCTTTCCATCTCAGCTCGTCTGGGTACGGAAACTCAGAGTGCCTCTGTTCACCTGCTGGAGCCTTGGTTCTTGGATCGCAAGATATCATTGGGTAATGAGCTCTTCTACTCCCGCTCAACATACATGAGTGATTACTATGAGCAGACGAATTACGGATATGCCGTGAACCTTCGCCGCGCCCTCAGTGATCTTACCAGTATTAAGGTGGAGTACCGCATTGAGCAGTTCAATCTGGATCCGGAGCCGGGTGCACCCGTCTTCTTTGAGCAGAATAGCGGTGATTTTACTCGTAGTAACATCCGTGTGGCTTTCGAGTATGATTCCCGTGATGCTCAGATTACGCCGCGTAAGGGTGGACACTTGGAGGTGTTCGGTGCTTGGTCTGGCCCCGGTAGTACGGTGGAAACCATCAGCGGTGGTATCAATGGCTCCTACTATTACAATTCCTTCTGGGATTCCATCTTCAGCGTGAACTTCGGTGTGCAGACGATTGACACCGTGAATAGTGATGAGGAGGTACCCCTCTTTGAGCGTTGCTACCTTGGTGGCCCGAACAACCTGCGTGGCTTCCGCTATCGTGACGTAGGCCTTGTGAATGAGTCTATCGCCGGTGATGAAACGATGGGTGGTAAGACCTCTGCTTATGTGCAGTTGGAGGCCTCATTCCCGCTGGTGGATTCCCTGCGCTTTGCCGTGTTTGCAGATGCCGGCTTCGTGAATGCTGACAGCTGTGACTTCTCCACCTCCACCTATTCTGCAGACGTAGGTGTTGGCCTGCGCTTGAACCTGCCGATGGGCCCCATCGCTGTGGACTATGCTATTCCGGTGAGAACCGGTGAAGCCATTGACCGCAGTGGTCAGTTCCAGTTCTATGTGGATTATAAGTACTGATTTCACCTGAACATATTATCAGAACATCCCCCCGGTTGCAGTTACCGGGGGGATGTTCGTTTTCTCCGTCGGCAAGGAGCGGAGCTTTATGCAAGTGGGTTAGAGGTTTGCGGAGCGAAGCTTGATAACGCAGTTTGGGAAGCCGCGTTCAGCCGCGATGTCTGCAGCTGTCTGGCCATTTTTGTCTCTCAGGGTGGTGTCAGCAGCTCCGTCCAACAGGAACTGAATGGCGGCAAGGTTGCCATACCAAGCGGCGTAGTGCAGAGCTGTCATGCCGGAATTATCCGTTGCATTGACGTTAGCCCCGGCCTGAAGGAGTTTGATGATGCAGGCGGAACGAAAGCTGCCAAACTCATCATGGGTGTCTCGTTGGTTGATGATGGGGAAGGCACAGGCACTGATGAGCGGAGTAAATCCACTGTTGTTTCTCAGCTCTGCCGGGTTTTCCAAGAGGAGGCGTTCCACACAGCGAGGACTGCCGAATTGTGCTGCGATGTGAAGAGCCGTGTTACCTTCGTTGTCTCTCAGGTTAATATCAGCATTATTCAATAGCGCGATACTTGCTGCCGTGGCCTGATTATACATACAGGCAGACATCAGAATGGTTTCTCCTGCGTGATTCCGGGCATTGACATCGCCACCATTCTCCAGATATCGTCTGATAGTATCATCCTCTGTAGAAATGCAGGCTGCTAAGCAAGCTTCATCAATAGTTGGTTCGTGCAAGAGGGGGGCAAGCAGTACGCTTCCCAGCACTAGGGCTGCAACACCGCTCAGGCATGCCAAAGCAATGGTGGTTTTCTTATTCATGCTGCTCTTTTGATTGTTTGTGGTGGCTGTGTTCATGATGTAATGTTGTTTTATAAGTTGAAGTGTCCGGAATGATTGTTGCCGGCAGTATGCTTTCATTATGTGTGATGTATACTCTGCCTGTTATGTTCAAAGATAAACGAAAAAAAAGCCCTGCGGGCTGCAGGGCTTGGTGTGGTGTATACTTCAGCGCGTGAGCTCTCTGAGCTGCTGCTGCATTTCTTGCACGATTTCCGGGTGCTGCGGGGCGATGTTACGCTGTTCCTGCAGGTCAGTGCTGAGGTCGTAGAGGTGGTCAGTCCTCCCGCGGCGGTAGTATTTGTATGGGCCTCGGCGCAGGGCGAGCATGCCGCCGTTATTGCTCTCAATGATGTGAGGGGCGCCCGTGGCATCCTGCCCGAGAAGGGATGGGAGGAGATTGCGGCTGTCCGGCAGGGCGCCTTCCGGTATGGTGGCGCCGGCAAGGGTTGCCAGAGTGCGTGCAAGGTCTACTTGGCTGATGAGTGCCGGGCAGTCTCCTGTGCCGGTGCGGCCGGGCCAGGAGACGATGAAGGGCACGCGGGTGCTGCCTTCCATGATGCCGTATTTACCGCCGGTAAGCTTGCCATCCCGCCAAGTTCCGGCACTCATGGGGGCCACAGGATTGTGGCCGGCGCAGTCGCGGATGGAGCCATCCCAATAACCATCATTGATGACGGGGCCGTTATCGCTGCTGAAGATGAAGAGGCAATCGCTGTAGCCATGCTCAGTAAGGGCCGCGCGGAGGCGCCCGAGGCAGTCATCCATCTGCACGGTCACATCGCCACGTATGCCCATGCTGCTGCGCCCCTGAAAGCGTGGGTGCGGGGCGCGCGGTACGTGGATGTCATTCGTGGCGAAATACAGGAAAATGGGCTTCTGCATGGCTGCACTTTCAGCAATGAAGCGTATGGCTTCTTCCGTGAGGCGGTCTGCCATGTCCTCATCCGTCCAGAGGGCAGAAGTGCCGCCGCGCATGTAGCCAATGCGGGGAATGCCGTCAATGACGCTGCAGTTGTGCTGCGGGCCGTTGCTGCGGGCGTGGGGACGTACGAGCTGAGGGTGGGTGCTGCCAAGGGGCTCACCGGGGAAGGGGGTGCTGTAGCTCACGCTGATAGGGTCCGCAGGGTCCAGGTTCACCACGTGGCCATTCTGGAGGTAAACGCAGGGGACGCGGTCACCGGTAGCCGCGAGAATGAAGGAGTAATCAAAGCCGACTTCGTTCGGGCCCGGGGAGATGTGGCGGTTCCAATCCGTGGGTTCGCTGCCGCGACCCAGGCCGAGGTGCCATTTGCCGATGACGGCTGTGCGGTAACCGGCGCTACGCATGAGTGAGGGAAGGGTGGCTTCTTCTTCCTCTGTGGGGAGAATGAGTTTGGCATCCCCCGGCAGTATGCCTGTGCCGCGGCGGCGCCAAGCATAGCGGCCGGTGAGCAGGGAGTAGCGCGAGGGGGTGCATACAGAGTGGGTGCTGTGAGCGTCAGTGAAGCGCAGTCCTTCATCTGCTAGGCGGTCCAGATTAGGGCAGGGCACACCTTCGCAGCCGTAGGTGGAGGTATCATGATAACCGAGGTCATCCGTATAGAAGATGACGATTGCCCGGGGGCGTTCTGCTGCCATCAGCGGCAGGGCCAGAAGGAACAGATTTAGCAAGTGGCGGAACATGCTACCATTATAACAAGTTCTGCCCGTATGTCACGTAGAAAAAAGGCCGCGCACACCCATGGGGCATGCGCGGCGGGAAGTGCTGAGGCTGCGCTGGGCAGCCGAGGGGTTAGTCCTCTTTCTTGTCATTCTGCACCAGCTTGGCGCAGCAGACGATGAAAAGGCCCCATACGATGCCGCAGGAAAGCAGCATGGTGATGATACCGGCGATTGTCATATCTAGTCAGAAAAGGAGGGTTAAGGGTTATTCCGGCTTGTTAATGTTTCTATGGAACTTGTTTGATGAGCGGATGACGAAGGCGAAGAAGCAGGCCACCAGCAGAATCCATACCAGCGGGAAGATAGCACCGGGTTTCAGTTCCAGAATATTTGTGATGTAGGCGCAGGGCTTATCAATGATGTTCTGGAAGACCCATGCTGCGAAAATGGTGAACATGAGGGTGGGTGTAATCCAGGTGATGAGGAAGCCCACAGCGCGGGGCAGGCGCAGGCAGGAGCCGTGGCGCAGCTCAGCCATGCCCTTGTTTGTACCCCATACCACGGAGAAGAGGTAGAGGTAAAGGCCGGTGGTAATGTACAGGCAGATGTTACCGAACCAGAAGTCCAGTGTATCCAGAGCCATCAGGTCCGTGGTGAACCAAGCTACCAGCAGGGCACCGCAGGTGAGCAGCATGGCCAGCAGGGAGATGCTTTGGATGCGGCGCAGCCCCCAGAACTCTTCCAGGAATGCCACGCCCGGCTGCAGCATGGAGATGGCGCTTGTAACGGCGGCAATGAAGAGCAGCACGTAGAAGAGCGTGCCGAAGAGCTGGCCACCGGGCATGCTGTTGAATACCTGAGGCAGTACGTTGAATCCGAGGCCGAATGTGCTAGCTCCTGCCGCAGCCGCTACGCCGAGGAAGCCTACTGCTGCCGGAATAATCATCATGCCGGCCATGCCAACCTCAGTAGCGGCATTAGCAGCATTTGCTGTAAGAGAGCTCAGGGCCACATCCTTGTTGCGGCGCATGTAACTGGCGTAGGTGCACACGGTGCCGAAGCCTACGGAGAGGGAGAAGAATACCTGACCGGCAGCCGCAAGCCAGAGCTGCGGATTCAGCAGGCCGCTGAGCACGCTGATGTGGCGTGTCTCGATTTTTTCAGCATCAGGGTTTTCGCTCCTAGCCTTGGCGATTAGGGCTTCCTGCTGCTCAGCTGTGGCATCTGCAGGTATCATGCCTACCGTGGTGCGGCCTGTTTCAGTTACTTCACCAGTGCGGGGATCGGTAGCTTCATTTACGGCCACGAGGATAGTCTTATCCGGATTCCACATGTAACCAAGGCCCTGGCTGATGCTGCGCTCGGGATGAGAGGGGTCAGGGGTGCCCATGGTCAGCACGCGCATCAGCACCAGAAGGCAGGTGATGATGAGCACGGGCATGCTCCATTTGCAGAACTTTTCGATACCCTTGCTTACACCGCGGAAGATAAGGTAGAAGTTAATGATGAGGACGATAAGGAAGAAAATCAGCGCGCTGCTTTTCCCGGTGAAAATGTGGCCGTCACCGGGAAGGCCCACAAAGTTGACGAAGAAGTTGCCGTACTCTTCAGTGGAACTCAGGTTCAAATCACCTGTGGCTGTGTGCCAGGCGTAGCCGAGGGTCCATGCCTCCAGATAGATGTAGTACATGGCCAGTGCCAGCGGGGCAAGCACGCCCATGATGCCGAGGTACTTCCAGGCGCGAGAACCGGAGAGGCGGTAAAAGATAGCGGCGGTACTGTGAGCGCCGAGGCTGCCGCCGCGGCGGCCTATGCCCCATTCTACCCAGCTGATGGGAATGCCCAGCAGCAGGAAGGCGCAGAAATATGCTATCATGAATGCACCACCGCCGTACTGGGCTGCCAGGCCGGGGAAGCGCAGGAAGTTACCGAAGCCAATGGCGCTGCCGGCTACTGCCAGCATCACGCCCAGGTTCGTGTTCCAACTTTCGGGTTTGGGTTGTTTTGACACGGTGTCAGATGGGGGGTGAGGTTTGAATTAGGAGAAGGGTTCGCGGTCGTATTTCGTTTCCAAATCTTTATTGCGGTGGCGGAAACGGGGGGATGTGTGAGCTACAAGGCAGAAGAAGATGGTGACGATGAGCACCCAGGCCAGCGGCAGAATGGCGCCGATTTTGCATTCCAGCAGGTTGGTGATGTGCTGGCTCTGCTTCACGAAAAGGTTTTGGTACAGCCAAGCCAAGAAGATGAAAATCATAATGGCCGGAGTAACCCAGTTAATCAGGATGGCGATACCGCGGTTGATGGGGATGAGCGAGCCGCTGCGCAGCTCAGCAAGCCCCGCCGGAGTGCCCCATACGAAGCGGAAGACGATGAGGAAGAGGGCGGAGCTCACATACAGACTCAGGGTGCCCAGCCAGAAATCCAGCGTATCCAGCGCCAGCAGGCCATCCGTGAACCAGATGACGATGACGGAGCCGATGCCCAGCAGCATGGCAATAAGGCTCACGCTCTGCACGCGGCGGAGGTTCCAGAACTCTTCCACGAAGGCCACGGCAGGCTGTGTGATGGAAATGGCGCTGGTGATGGCGCCAATGGAAAGCAGCACGAAGAAGAGCGTGCCGAAAATCTGACCACCGGGCATGCTGTTGAATACCTGCGGCAGTACATTGAAGCCCAGTCCGAAGGTGCTTGTGCCGGCAGCAGCGGCTACGCCAAGCAGGGATACGGCGGCGGGGATAATCATCATGCCGGCCAGACCCACTTCTGCTACCTCATTGGCAGCGTTTGCGGTGAGTGAGCCAAGAGCGATGTCCTTGCGGCGGCGTACATAACTGGCATAGGTGCAGACGATACCGAAGCCGATGGAAAGTGAGTAGAAAATCTGACCGGCAGCGGTAATCCACATATCAGGGTTCATCAGGCCCTTTATCAGGGTGATTTCCTCGCGCTCGATGGTGGCTTCCGGGTATTCCTGCTGCAGGCGAGAGATAAGGGCTGCCTCCTCTTCAGGGGTAGCAGAGGCCGGTACCATGCCGATGGTCTTATCCGTGCTCGTGTCCACCAGCATCACCTTATCCGGGTTCCACATGTAGCCAAGGCCTTCGTTAACGTTGCGCTCGGGGTGGGCAGCGTCCGGAGTGCCCATGGTCAGCACGCGAACGAGGATGATGATGGCTGTGATGACGAGAATGGGCATGCTGATTTTGCTGAACCACTCAATGCCCTTGTTAACACCTCGGTAAATGAGGTAGAAGTTTGCAGCCAGAGCCAGCAGGAAGAAGAAGAGCAGCGTGCTCTCGCCTCCGGTGAATACGGAACCGTCGCCCGTAAGTCCTGTGAACTTTGTGAAGAAATCTCCGTATTCTTCGCTTGTGCTCAGGTTCAGGTCACCCGCAGCTGTGTGCCATGCGTAACCGAGGGTCCAGCCTTCCAGCGCGATGTAGTACATGCTGATGGCCAGAGGTACGATGATGCTCACGAGGCCGAGGTATTTCCAACACTTCGTTTGAGCGATGAGGTAGAAGATGGAAGCAGAGCTGTGCCCGCCTAATCTGCCGCCCTTGCGGCCTATAGCCCATTCCACCCAGCTGAGCGGAATGCCCATCAGCAGGAAAGCACAGAAATATGCTATCATGAATGCGCCACCGCCATACTGGGCTGCAAGCCCGGGGAAGCGCAGGAAATTGCCGAAACCAATGGCGCTACCGGCTACTGCCAGAACCACACCAAGGTTGCTGCTCCAATTCTCGTTTTTAGTTTTCGTACTCACAGTAATGGCGGCTATTATACGCGCGCGAATGTTGGATTGTCAAGGTAGAAGTGCGGCTTGCAAGGTGATGAGTATGAAAAAAAGCCCTACGGTGAGAACCGCAGGGCTTTTTGAAGGATTTGTATCCGTCAGAATCAGATCTGGCCGTACAGGGTCTGGCCCTTGGACAGAAGGTCATCAGCGGCAACCTGAAGGCGCTCAGCGATACCCTGCTCACCCTTCTTCAGGTAGGAGCGGGGGTCGTAAACCTTCTTGTTACCCACCTCGCCATCAACCTTCAGCATGCCGTCGATGTTCTGGCACATGTGCAGAACGATGGGCTTGGAGAAAGCGTACTGGGTGTCGGTGTCGATGTTCATCTTCACTACGCCGTAGGAGATAGCCTCGCGGATGTCGCAGAGGTCGGAGCCGGAACCGCCGTGGAATACAAGGCGCATATCCTCACCGTGCTTCTCCTTCACTACAGCCTGACCGTCGCGCAGGATGGTGGGCTTCAGCTTCACAGCACCCGGCTTGTATACGCCGTGTACGTTACCGAAGGTAGCAGCCAGCATGAACTCGCCAACGCCGTTGAGGGTCTCGTAGGTCTGCAGCATGTCCTCGGGGGAGGTGTAGAGCTTCACAGCGGGAGCACCGGAGGTGTCAACGCCGTCTTCCTCACCGCCTACAACACCGATCTCGATTTCGAGAACGATACCCAGCTCGGCGCACTCGGCAAGCAGCTGCTTGGAGAGCTCAAGGTTCTGAGCCATGGGCAGAGCGGAGGCGTCCAGCATGTGGGAGTTGAACAGGGGGCCTTTGCCCTCGGCGATGCGCTTCTTGCTCTCGGCAAGCAGGGGACGCAGGAAGCTGTCCACCTTGTCAGCCTGGCAGTGGTCGGTGTGCAGAGCAACGAATACGTTGTACTGCTCGGCGAGGCGGTGTACGGCCTCAGCCAGCACGATGGCGCCGATGGCGGAATCCTTCACGGCAGTGCCGGAAGCGAACTGACCGCCACCCAGGGAAATCTGGATGATGCCGTCGGACTTAGCCTCAGCAAAAGCCTTCAGGGCGCCGTTGATCACCTCGATGGTGGTCACATTGATGGCCGGGTAGGCATAGCCTTTAGCCTTGGCCGTATCAAGCATCTTGATGTACTGTTCTTGTGTAGGTACAGGCATGGTACTTATCTGTTGTTTATCGTTCTTAACTGCGGGCGTACCCCGCATTTCACGCGCACATTTTACCCTGCCACCTCCGTTCTGGCAAGCAAAAAGTGTGAAACTATTCATTTTTCACCCACTTGCGATGTTACTATTGCGATGGATAGGAGGGAGTGATTGCTTGTAAGTGAGTCTAGAATGTTTGATGCCATGATAACTTGACGAGGCGGGACGTATGTGCTATACTGGCGTTCAGGTGATGAAATAATTGGCGCTGTCACGAGCTTCTGCCGCTGCGATGAGGGGAAGCCCTGAGGAGCGGTTATGGCATCAGCCGCTGCCACCTGAGGTAATCTGTATACTGTTCTGATTATGTATAGCGAAACACCACAGCAGAATGATGCTTCCGGCTTTGCATTGCCGCCCGGTTTGGTATTGGGCAAGTACCGTATTGTCCGAAAATTGGGGCAGGGCGGATTTGGTATCACATATTTTGCTGAGGATATCCATACCGGTGAGGAGGTGGTCATCAAGGAGAACCTGCCTTTTTATTATTCCAAGCGCTGTGAGGATTCCTATGAGGTGAGCCCGCTGAGTGGGCCGGATTCCAAAGCGCTGTATGAGAAGTCCATCTTGCGTTTTATTCAGGAGTCCCGCTTGCTGGCGAGGCTGTCGCACCCGAACATTGTGCCGGTGTTGTCCGGTTTTCAGGCTTTAGGTACGGCATATTATGTGATGCCGTGGGTAGGTGCTCATGATTTGCAGAAAGCAGCTCCGGAACCTGATGTGATTAATGAGGCATGGCTAGTGCCTATTCTTTACGATATTTTGGGAGCGTTGGATTATCTTCATGGGCAGAATCTGCTGCACCGTGATTTGAAGCCTAATAACATACTTCTGAAAGATGGACGCACGCCCATCATCATTGATTTCGGTACAGCGCGTGCTCTTAAAACTGAGGTTTCTGCCACGAAGGTAAGTACGCCCGGGTATACCCCGGCGGAGCAGGTTACCAAGGGCGGTAAGCGTGGTGCTTGGACGGATTTGTACACCCTTGGGGCAACCTGTTACCGTCTCATTACCGGGTATAATCCTCAGGAGGCTGTATCTCGTATGGTTTCTGGAGATAAGATGCCTAGGCTTGCGGACAGTCCTGAACTTCGTAAGCGTTTCTCTGTTGCTGTGCTGGAGGGTGTGGATAAGGCGCTGAGGCTGGAGATATCTGAACGCTGGCAATCCGCCCGAGATTGGCAGCGCTCTTTGCCGGATCCTCGCCCGTTTGATCTTGCCCGTGAGGTGCGTATTTTGAAGGAGAAATTGGCTGCTGCTGAGGAGGATAAGAAGAATCTCCGCTGCATGTTAACTGAGTTGCTGGAGCGAGAAGGTGTGCCATCAGAAGCGCTTGAGGAGGCTCTGGGTACCGGAGCTGTTCCCGGTCCGGCTGAGCTGAGTGCTGCCTTGCAGGAGGCATCTGCTGCGGGGCAGACTCCGCGGGTGCGCGTCCTGCTGCATCTGGGCGCTGATTTGAATGCCGTGACTCCGGATGGAGCTAACTCCCTTTTGCTGGCGGTGCAGGGTGGGCATACTGCGTGTGTGGCAGCTCTTCTCAGTGGGCCTGAGGATTGTGAACAGGTGCCGGAAGCCCTCCGAGTGGCCGCGCAGAATGGCAGGACTGATATCCTGCGCTACCTGCTGGCGGTACCGGGTGTAAACGTCTGTGCCCGAGGGGTAGATGGGCAGACTCCCCTTCATTTGGCTGCTCTTGCGGGGCAGACGGAGGCGCTTCGTTTGCTGCTTTCGGTGCCCGGAGTGGATGTCCGCTGCCAGAATGCGACGGGAGAAGTTCCGCTGCAGCTGGCGGAGGTTTGGGGGCATAGTGCTTGTGTGAGCTTGCTGAGGTCGGCAGGTGGCTGATAGCGTTCCTTGTAAGCTGTAAAAATTATCCGGGATAATTGAACGAATCGAGTGGCGGAGGTGTCCGATAAAATGTCAGTTAGTCAGATGATATGAATAAGTGCGGCACAGCTGCTGAATCTTCCGGGGGCAGTGGAGCTCAGAGGGCTTTGCCCGTTGGGCTTTGCCTAGGGCACTACGAGATAGTTGAGGTGCTTGGTGAGGGGGTGGATTGTATCACTTACCGGGCTTTGGATATTGAGTATCAAAAGTCGGTCGTGATAAAAGAGTTCTGTTCGAGCAGCTGTTGCTGCCGCCTTCAGGATGAAATGGGGATTGTCCCTATTTCAGGTGAGGAGACGGAAGGAGTATTTAGGGAAGGTCTGCAGAAGTTTATTAGCCGCGGGAATATGCTGGCAGGTATTTCTCTGCCCGGTTTCCCTGCGCCGTGGGGTGTTTTTACTGCTCTGGGCTCTGCTTATTATGTGCGCCTTTATGAGGATGGCTGCTCTTTGTCCAGCCTTGCTATGCCGTTTGACCGTATCACGGAAGATTGGCTTCGGAGGCTTCTGGTCGCAGTTCTTACCACTCTTTCTACTCTGCATGGGCAGGGGCTTCTTCATTCCCGGATTTCGATGGACCACATCGTTCTGCGCAGGGATGGCACACCTGTCCTCATCGGTACTGAACTGTTTAACGGGGCTGAGGCAGAGTTTCTTGCCCGTGATAGGAATACTTTCTCCTGCATGGCTCCTGAGTATTTTGTGGTTTCCCGGAAGCCGTCACCCTGTTCAGATATCTACTCGCTGGGTGCTGTCTGTTGCCGCTTGATGACGGGAGAGTACCCTCCTGTAGCCGGTCAGCGGATTATTAGTTCTGATTCCTGGAAGCCGCTCAGCTCCCGCCCCGCTCTCCGGGAGAAGTTCAGTACTGCATTTCTGGGGATGATTGACAAGGCGCTTTCTCCGGAGGTGACAGCGCGCTGGCAATCAGCTGATGAGTGGCGTAAGGCGCTGGGCACGCTGTCAGAGCCTGTATGTCTCCCCGCAGGGAAATCCCGCCGGGGAATGAAGATTCTTTCTGCCGTGGCCGCGCTTATGGTACTGGCCGGTGCCGGTGCTTATTTGCTGACTAACTCTCCGTTGCTGGAGACCGCAGCCGCTGCTGGTGGCAGCTCCGGTGAGCAGGTGGCGGTTAGCAGCCAACCCCAGCAGGTAAACTCTGAGATAGCGCAGGCCGCCCGGGAGTCTGACGCGGATAAACTCAGGGGGCTTATCGCGGCAGGAGGGGATGTGAATGCCGCTGATCCCTCCGGTCTTACCGCCTTAAATTGGGCCGTATATAATGGCCATATTGAGTGTGTGCGTCACCTGCTTGCCGCCCCGGGTATTGATGTGAATAAGGCTGATTCCCAAGGATTTACCCCTCTTTTCTGGGCCATTTACAAGAATAACCCCGAGTGTGTGCAGCTTTTGCTGGACGCTCCCGGCACTAATGTCAATCAGCAGGATAAGAATGGCTGCACTCCTCTCTTCTGGGCGGCGCGTACTGGCTTCACGGATGGCATGCAGCGCCTCCTGAATGCTCCGGGGATTGATGTGAATAAGGCCGGGCTGGAAAACAAAACTCCCCTGTACGAAGCTGCTCTTAACGGGCAGGCTGGGTGTGTGCAGCTTCTGTTGGCTGCTCCCGGAGTGGATGTGAATGCTGCCGATATCCAAGGTATGACGCCGCTGAGTGTTGCGGCTGATGCAGGGCATTCTGAGTGTGTGCGTCAGCTACTGGCTGCTCCCGGGGTAGCACCGGGGATGAGAGATAAGTTTGGACGCTCCGCGCTGAATATGGCTGAGGCCGCAGAGCATACAGAGATTTTGGAACTGCTGCGCTCCTCTCAGCCCTGATAATTTTTATTCACAATACCGGATTCTACCCATTCAGACATTCATATTATGGCTTCAGTAAATAAGATATCTCACGCTTTAGAGAAATGTGATATTGTAGAACCGATGGCCCTTCCTCTGCCTGTTAAGCTCGGGGACTATAAGGTGGAAAAAGTGTTGAGAAGTGGTGTTTTTTCTATTACCTATCAGGCCGTTGATGAGAGTGGTAAGAAGGCTGTGATAAAGGAAAGCCTGCCTAGTAAGTATGCTCGGCGTAGTCTGTCTTCTTTGGAGGTAAAGCCAGTGAGTGGCGAAGACCAAGAACTGTTTGCAAAGGCTCAGCAATGCTTCCTTCATGAGGCTGCTATGCTTTCTATGCTGGAGCACTCCAATATCGTGACGGTGCAGGAGAGCTTCAAAGCCTTAAACACGGCATATTACGTTATGCCCTATCTGGGGGGCTCCGAATTGCAGAAATCGGCCCCTCCCGCAAGCCGGATAAGTGAAGAGTGGCTCAGCCCCATTCTGCGAGAGCTGCTGAAGGCTCTGGATTACCTTCACTGTCGTAAGATTCTTCACCGTGATATTAAGCCGGAGAATATCATCCTCTGTGCTGAGTCTCGGCCGGTTCTTATTGATTTCAGCTGCGCGAGTTTCAAGGAAAGAGAGAGAACGCCCATGGAGCTCGTTCCATGCGCATATACTCCGCTGGAGCTGACTCAGAGCAAGGGTGATTGCGGGAGTTGGTCTGACCTTTATTCACTAGGTGCCACCTGTTATTTCCTGATTACCGGTGAAACGCCTCCCAAGTGTCAGGAGCGTATTTCGGAGGATACCTACATACCTCTTGCCGGAAGAGCGGATTTGACCAAGCGTTTCAGCCCTGAGTTCCTCAAGCACATTGATATAGCTCTTCGGCTGCGGCCATCTCACCGCTGGCAATCAGCTAAAGAATGGCTTGGGGCTCTGGATGAGGATAATAATAAGACTGAGGGTGTTGCCTTGCGGAAGGCGGCGGAAAACGGAAATCTGGATGAGCTGCGCCGCCTTATATCTAAAGGTGGGGATGTGAATGCCTCCGGGCGCAAGGGGTATACTGCTTTGCACCATGCCTCCTATGAGGGGCGCACTGACTGTGTGAAATACCTGCTGAGTATCAAGGATACGAATGTGAATAAGGAGGATGAATCTGGCTTAACTCCGCTGCACCGGTCGCACCCGGATTGTGTCTCTCTTCTACTCGCGGCTCCGGGGATAGATGTGAACAGGCAGGATAAGAAGGGACGCACGCCTCTTTGCTTGGCGGCTAAATACGGAGCAGCTGACCGCATGCAGCGCTTGCTTTCCTCTCCGGATGTCATCGTGAATACCGTGGATGCGGAAGGCTTCACCCCTCTGCATTATGCTGCGGGTGAGGGGCATATTCCCTGCATGCTGATGCTTCTTGCTGCCAAAGGGGTGGATGTGAACGCTGCGGATATGAAGGGGAATACCCCCTTGATTCTAGCGGTTAGTCATGGGAATTTGGAAGCGGCTCAGCACTTGCTGGCCTGCCATGAAGTACGCATCGAGTTCCGGAATGAGGAGGGGAAGACCGCAGCTGAAATTGCAGCACAGTTGGGGCATCGTGATATTGCGGGGCTGTTTTCTCATGAGGAGAAGCCCCGCAAGCGCTCCCTGCGTTTCCTCGGGTGGCTGGCGGCAGGGCTTGTTCTGGGGCTGAGCTGGCTTCCATTCAATTCTGTCCTGCTGCATTCGGCTGTGCGTTGTTCGGGTACGGGCTTTCTTAATTTCCTGCTCCATATGCCGGGAACCTCAGTATATGCGGAGGGCCCGGGGGGCTCGCTTATTGTGCAGGCTGCTGCCGGGGCTGATGTGTCCTGTTTAGAGGCGCTGGCCGGTAGGGCTGATTTGGATCCCAATTATCAGGATTCAAAGGGAAATACCGCGCTCTGCGTGGCCGTCCGTAATGGCCGGGAGGAGATTGTGAGGAGCCTGCTGAATAATCCTCGTGTCAATATGCTTCAGCCGGACGCCTCCGGTCGCACGCCTTTGGAACAAGCCCGCGCCGCCGGTAATGAACGTATTATTCGCCTTCTGGAGAACGCCATTGCTGGTATTGGCAGGAAGAGCTCTGTGGAGGCGCTTGCCGCCATGGGCATTACTGCTGACCGCTATGCCGAGGTGCTGCCGCGCTGCATTCAGGGCGAAGATGTTGATACGCTGCGCCATCTGCTTTGCGTTGGTGTGGACGTGAATGCTCCTGTTACAGCAGAGGGGATGACCCCCATCATGCTGGCGGCTGAGTGTGGTGCTTATGATTGTCTGAAGTTACTACTCGCTGCGGATGATACGCACGTGAACCGCAAGGATAATGCTGGCCGTTCGGCTATTTTCCATGCGGCAGCTGCAGGCCAGTTCCGCTGCCTCATGCTGCTGCTGAGCGTGAATGGTGCTGATGCATCTCAGGCTGATAATGAAGGCCTCACTCCGCTGGAGGCAGCCACCCGCGCCGGAAAGACGCGTTGCATCAGCATTCTTTCCTCTGCTCGCTGAAGCGGGGGTTTGACATTATCTTGCTACAGAAAAGCCGCAGCCTGTGAGGACTGCGGCTTTCTTCTTTGCTGTATAAATCCGTGGATTGCCGGGCTTTAGCGGAAGCTCAGGCCCTTCACCTTTGCGGCGAGGGTATCGAGCACGCACTTGTGAGCGGCGTCCACCTCAGCGGCGGTCAGAGTCTTCTTCGCGTCGCGGTAGAGGAAGGTGTAGGTCATGGCCTTGCGATCCGTGGCGAGCTTCTCCCCGGTCGGGTCACAGAACACGTCCTTCAGGCCTGTGCTCACCAGCAGCTTCTGCTTGGCAGCCTCCACAGCCTTCATGATGTCTGCATGGCGCGTATCAGCCGGGACGTCCAGAGAGGAGTCACGGGAGGAGCCGGGGAACTGGGGCAGGTCAGCAGCCTTGAAGGGAGCGGTAGCCACCTGCTGCAGCTTGCGGAGGTCCAACTCAGCGTAGTAGCACTCCATGGGCAGGCCGAGGGCGCGGCACTTGGCCAGAGACAGGCGGGCAATGTAACCGCAGGCCTGATTGTTAATCTGGATATCAGCACCCACAGCGGCGTTCTCACGGGCCTGCTTGGCGGGCACGAGGGTGATGACAGCCTTGGGCACCAGAATGTCCAGCACGGCACGGATGTGCTCGAATCCGGCTGTGGCGGGCTTGGTGTCTGCCCAGCTGGCGGGGCTCAGCTTGCCGGCCATGAAGATGCCCAGCACCTCGTTCTCGATGTCCTTGCCCTTGCCGCCGCCGGTGTTGCGGAACACGCGGCCGCACTCAAAGAAGCGCAGCACTTCCAGCCCCTGGTTGATATTGCGGGCTGCCACGGAGATGAGGCCGGGAGCCAAGGAGGGACGCAGGGTGGAGTGGTCCTCAGAGATGGGGAGGGAAACGCGGATGATGTCACCGTCCATCAGAGGCTTGATGGGCAGGGCATTCTCCACGCTGGCGATGGTGGGGTCGATGCTTTCAGCGGCGATGAGCTTGAAGGTCTGAGCTTCCCAGAAACCGGCGCCGGCGAGCTTACGGCTCAGAGCCATGCGGTAATCATTGGCGCGGTCATGAGCGCTCTCTTCCACGAAGATGGCGGTGTTCGTGGCGGGAATGTTATCAATGCCGTACACGCGCACAATCTCCTCCAGAAGGTCGCAGCTGCGCTTCAGGTCCAGGCGCCAGGGCGGGCAGTCCCAAGTGCCGCGGCCATCGATGTTCTTCAGGCCGAGATTCTTCAGGATGGTGGTGGCCTCGGTGTGGGGGATAGAGCCGTTCGTCATCACGTCCAGTTCCTTCCAATCCAGCTGCACCTGATCTAGGGCGTAGTAAATCTTAGCCTCGCTGCCTTGCTCCACCACAGTGGCGTTCGGGGCGTTCTCCTCGGGCACCAGGCAGGGAGCCTGTCCACCCACGAGCACGGGCTCAGCGGTGCCGCCGGCGCACTCCAGAATGAGCTCAGTGGCGCGGGCTGCGGCGCGCAGTACATTCCACGGGGAAGTGCCGCGCTCAAAGCGGTAGGAAGAATCAGAGCCCAGTGCCAAGCGGCGGCTCGTGAAGCGGATGTTGCTGCGGGCAAACCAAGCACTCTCCAGCACGATGTCCGTGGTCTCGGCGGTCACGCCGGAGTTCAGGCCACCCATCACACCGCCCAGAGCCAGAGCAGCACCGGAGGCGTCAGAGATAACCACATCGTCCTCCTTCAGCGTGTAGGTCTCATTCATGAGGCTTTCAAACTGCTCACCCTCGGCTGCGCGGCGGATGTTCAGCCCGCCCGTCAGCTTGGCAGCGTCAAAAGCGTGCAGGGGGTGGCCCAGCTCGAAGAGGCAGTAGTTCGTGATGTCCACCACGTTATTGATGGGGCGCAGACCGATGGATACCAAGCGGTCAGCCAGCCACTCGGGGGAGGGGCCAATCTTTACGCCGCTGATGCGTGTAGCCGTGTACAGCGGGCAGATATCCGTGGCGGAAAGGGTGATGAAATCACCGGCGGGGCGGGTCTCCACAGCACCCATGGCGGCGGAGGCGGGGTCAGCCTTCAGCTTGCGACCGGTGATGCCGGCCAGCTCGCGGGCCATGCCCCAGTGGCTCAGCAGGTCAGGGCGGTTCGGCGTAATTTCCAGCTCGAAGATGGTATCCGTGCCCACAAAGCTGCGCACAGGCGTACCCACGGTGTAATCCTGCGGCAGAATCCACAGGCCGTGCTCCTTGTCAGGAAGGCCCAGCTCAGAGGCGGAGCAGAGCATGCCGCGGCTCTCCACGCCGCGCAGCTTGCCGTCCTTAATCTCCCAGCCGCCGGGCAGTACTGCGCCGGGCAGGGCGCAGGGAACCTTATCGCCCACCTTGTAATTCTGAGCACCGCAAACAATCTGGCGCAGGGAGCCCTCACCGGCGTCCACCATGCAGACGTTCAGGTGATCACTACCCTCCACGGGGGTCTTCTCCATTACCTGCGCTACTACCACCAAATCCGTGGTAACGCCGCGCTCCTGAATACCCTCCACCTCGATGCCGGCGAAGGTGAGCATATCGGCCATTTCCTGGGTGCCAAGGCCCTCCAGGTCTATGTAGCTTGCAAGCCAGTTAAGTGAAACGTTCATTGTATCTTATCAAAAAAGGGTTAGGATTATTGGAACTGGGCGAGGAAGCGCACATCATTCTCGATGAGCAGACGGATATCACGGATGCCCCAGCGAATCATGGCCAGACGCTCCAGGCCAATGCCGAAGGCAAAGCCCGTGCAGCCGCTGTACTGCGTCTTGGCCGTGGCCTTATCAATGTTCTCGAACACGGCGGGATTCACCATGCCGCAGCCGGCAATCTCAATCCAGCGCGGGGCCTGACCAGCTGCCTGCAGCAGCACGTCAATCTCAAAGCTCGGCTCCGTGAAGGGGAAGAAGTGCGGGCGGAAGCGTACGGCGGTGTCGCTGCCGAAGAGGGCCTTCAGGAAGTACTCCAGCGTGCCCTTCAGGTCACCCACGCTCACATTCTTGTCCACATACAGGCCCTCAATCTGATTGAAAGCGGAAAGGTGGGTGGCGTCGATAGCGTCGCGGCGGAAAGCGGAACCGGGGCAGATGATGCGCACGGGCGGTGCCTGCTTTTCCATGGTGCGGGCCTGCACGGTGCTGGTCTGCGTGCGCAGAAGCTTGCCGCTGTCAAAGTAGAAGGTGTCCTTCTCATTGCGGGCGGGGTGGTCGTCCGGAGTGTTCAGAGAATCAAAGCAGTGCCACTCATCCTCAATCTCAGGACCGTCAGAAAGGGTAAAGCCCATGCGGCGCAGCACGCGCACTGCTTCGTCACGCACGATGGTGATGGGGTGAAGACCACCGGCGGGCAGCGTAGCACCCGGCATGGTGAAGTCTACACCAGCCACAGCGGCGGCATCCTGTTCAGCCTGCAGGGCGGCCTTGCGGTCATCCAGCGCAGCGGTGATGATGGCACGGGCCTCATTCAGCATAGCGCCCACGGCCGGCTTGTCTTCCTTCGGCACGTCGCGCATGCCCTGCTGCACCTGAGTCAGGGTTCCCTTTTTGCCAAGTATGCCCACGCGGGCATCCTCCAGTCCCTTCATGTCGGTAATACCGGCAATACGGTCCAGAGCGGCGGCTTGTACGCTTGATATCTGTTCTTTCATAATTTGCTCGCGGGAAAATATACGCCCGGAGAGTCTCTTCGTCAAGCCAAAAGCCACGCTGTGAGCGCCTTCTGTGTGTCTTAATTCACCCGTGCAGCTCCGTGTCTGAGGCCTTTGTGGTGCAGTTGCCTTTCTGCGGGGAAAAGTTTGCTTTTTCCTCGCGCGCTCGCGCATGATACGCCGCTTTTTTTCGTTTTCTTACAACTTTTTTGCGTCTTTATCTAATTTTTTTCGTTTACACCTGATTTTTTTTATTTTTTTTCTCAAATTTACGCTTGACGTATTAGGAAAAAAGAGTATCATTGCCTTGCCCTTCTGCAAGGTAAAAAAATCACGAAAGGAATACAAGCAACATGATCAAGACAATCGCTATCATTCTGGGTCTTACCGCTGTAACCGCCACTGCTAACACTCTGCCCCCCACTTGGGAGGGTCCCGTGACGGAACTGCGCTAAGCAATAACCCGTTACAGTCCGAACGGTGTGCCATTCAGCACGCCGTCATGAGTCGGACAAACCGATAGACACGGCGGGTAATTTCAGCCCGCAGGATTTTCAGACAATCCGGTAGCTACCTAGTGGCTTCCGGTGTTTTTTTTGCCCGCATTTCCCTATTATTATTCCTATCCAAGGACAATGCGCGACGGCTATATGGCCGCCTAAGGCGTGTTCACTACCAGCCGGAAGCCCCTGATGCCTACAAGCCCATGGAACACATCTGTTCATCTATTGTCCCCGCAGTCGATAATCAGCTTTTTATCTTGATAAATAATAGTTAGAGAAAAAAGTGGTGTTTGGGAGAACAGATGTTATAATGAGATTAATAACTGCGACGATGACATTAAAAACACCCAACACTCATAAAAACGAGCTACTCTTACAGCGCGTTCTTAAGATTGTCGTATCTGCCACTGACTTTACCCCGGAACTTAAACTCGTTTTCAAAGCCTATATAAATGAAACAATCGGCGATATTCGTGAACGAGGAATAGCCTCGTATCATGACCTTATTGATTACCTACATGAAAAAGCGGAACAGGGAATTGACTGTAATGTGTGGCTTACGCCCGAACAGAAAAATTACAGTAAATGCGTAATGCGTCTTCTTGCTGAGCTTGCTAAATTAAGACGCTGCGACAGGAGAAGTTTCTGGCCGGGAACATACCGGGGCCGGATTAAGGCTTGCTGAACACCTGTTCCCGGTGCTAGGCGAGGTAGGGGCGCTTGCTCTGGGGCGCGATGAACGTTTGCGAAAACTCAGTTTGAGGATTTCATTTGAGCAGATGTCTGAGCCTGTATAGTAGCCCCGCCCCTGCTCGAAGTCCTGCCCGAGATTTACAACCTGAAGGGCAGGTGAGCCGCTATATCTGAAATACACAAAAAAGCCGCAGCTGATGCTGCGGCTTTTTTGTGAATAAGACTTAACTTGTAAAGTCGGAGGGAGGGGCGGTTTAGGCCTCCTCGGGGGCGACGTTCACGCGGCGACCTTCGCGGTCGAAGAACACGCGGCCATCAACAAGGGAGAAGATGGTGTAGTCGCGGCCCATGCCTACGTTCTTGCCGGGGTGGAACTTGGTGCCACGCTGGCGAACGATGATGTTGCCGGCGATAACAGCCTGGCCACCGAACTTCTTCACGCCGAGGCGCTTGCTGCGGGAATCACGACCGTTACGAACGGAACCCTGACCTTTCTTATGTGCCATAACTAGTTAAAATGTTTGGTGTTAGTGGTTAATAATCAGGCGTTGATAGCGGTGATCTCTACCTTGGTGAGAGCGGCGCGGAAGCCCTTCTTCTTGTGGAAACCCTTACGGCGCTTGAACTTGAAAGCGACGCCCTTGGCACCACGTGCCTCAGCGTCCAGCACCTTAGCTGTTACGGTAGCGCCCTCGATGGTGGGGGTGCCAACCTTGGTTGCGTCGCCATCCTCTACCAGGAGCACCTGGTCGAAGGTGGTCTCGCCGTCATTCTCCAGACCGGAGATGCGGTCAACGGTGAGCACGTCACCGACCGTCACACGGTACTGCTTGTTGCCGGAAGTGAAAACTGCGTATGCCATAATTTTCTGAATTTTAGGATTGCACCCGCGCATGCGGGCTGGCACATTATATACGTCCGGCCGCATTTGGCAAGTCTAAAATTAAAAATTTTTCAAAAAAGTGTCAAATTATGCATAAAATTTTCAAAAATGGCGCTGTGAAGGTGAGCTCTGAGGCAGAAATGGTGTCCTTAGGGCGCGAACTTGCGGGCTGCTTGCAGGGTGGCGAGGTGCTGGGCCTAGTGGGAGACCTAGGTGCGGGGAAGACGCACTTGGTGCGAGGCATTCTGGAGGGGCTTGGCGCGGGAGACCCTGCCGCGAGCCCTACTTTCTCACTGGTGCATGAGCATAATGACGGGCGCTTGCCGGCGGCGCATTTTGATTTTTACCGCATGAAGAGTGTGGATGAGGCACTGGGCATGGGCTGGGACGAGTATCTGGCCGGAGGTGCCGTGCTGCTGGTGGAGTGGGCGGACCGCTTTGATGGTGCGCTGATGCCTGAGGATACCCGCTGGCTGGTGCTCCGCCATGAAAGCGCCACGGAGCGGAGCGTGAGGCTCTGCTGAGGCTGGCGACGTGCTAGTGCTTCTGCGTGCACTGAGTAGGGGCTCAGGCCTCTTCTTCCGGGCATTCTGCCGTGTGCTGCAGGATGAGCCTTTTCTGGCGGCGTATGGCAAGGAAGCCGCCGGGCAGGCAGCGGCGTGAGGTGGGGGATTCCGCTGGGAGCATGGAATCCAGCGCAAGAATCATGGCTTCATCCACCTCCGGTACGGCATGCTGCAGGAGGTAGTGGCGCAGAATGGCTTTGCGCAGGGGGAGGGGCTGTGCCAGCACGAAGGGCAGGTACAGGCGGCCTTGGGGGTCTGTACTGGGTAGGGCGCTCAGGGCGGCTTCCAGCGCTTGGAGGGTTTCGCTCTGGATGCGTGCGCTGCGATTGATGATGGGCACCACGTCACGCCCCATGGCACGGTTCAGCGCAGGGATGACTTCCAGCCGCAGGCGGTTTCGGGTGACATCCGGTACACTGTTGGTGGAGTCATCCCGCCATGTAAGCTTTTGTTCCGTGAGCCAAGCGGTGAGCGCTGCGCGGGTGGTGCTGAGGAGGGGGCGCAACCAGAGGCAGCCTTCTGCCTGCAGAACGGGCTCCATGCCACGGGGGCCTGCTGCGCCGCGAGCCAGACGGAAGAGGACAGTTTCTGCCTGGTCATCCGCATGGTGGGCGAGGGCGATGGGGGCATTCAGCCGGATGGCAGCGGCTTTCAGTAGTGCACGGCGCGCCAAGCGGGCAGCAGTTTCCAAGGATTGTCCGCTCTCTGCCGCGAGGGCGGGGGCATCTATGCGGTGCTCCTCGTATGGTATGCTGAGCTGCGCACAGAGGGAACGGCAGAAGTCCGCATCCGCATCCGCCTCTGCGCCGCGTATGCCGTGGTGAACGTGCAGGGCGTGCAGGCTGCAGCCGTGGCGGTGCAGCAGGTGCAGCAGGGCCACGGAATCCCGCCCGCCACTAAGGCCTACGATAACCGGGCCGGGGAGCAGGTGCGGAGTGGTGAGGTGAGAAAGCATGGGAGGTATGGCGGCTATTGAGCTCGGGCGTGCTGCCGGGGCTGCTCTATTTGTACTTCAGAAAGGTTCGGCGCCGTGGCAGGGGGTGTAGGAACCTGCAGCACGGCGCCGTTGAGAGAATTCGGATAGCGGAGGGGGAATTAATCCTCCTCGTCATCACCGCCGCGGGAGTCTTCTGCGCGTCTGGCGAGGGTGGGGGCTATGCGGCGGAAGAGTGCTTCAGCGTCTACCTCTTCCGGATCCTCTACCTGAATGGCCTTCACGAGACCGCTAGCGTACACGACGATGAGTGTGTTCTCATGGCGGGAGAGTGCGGGCAGTACCTGCTTGCGGAAGGAGGTGATATCCGTTACGCTCTGGCCGGCCACGGGGGTACCATCGGAGAGCCAGGGGAGGATGTCAAAGTTCTGGCGGGTGGAGGTGCGGATGCAGGAGTTCGGATTCTCGGGGTCCTCGCTGCCATCAGTCCAAGAGACGTAGGAGATGGTGCGGGTGTCTGCGAGGAAGGAATCATTCTGCTCAGGCTGGTGACCGGGGCAGTGGAAGATGGCGGGTACGCGCATCTTGGATCTGGCGTCACGGGGAAGGACAGTGCCGCTCATTTCCGGAGCGAGGGCAAGCCACCAGCCTTGGCTTTCATCATACGGGGTATCTTCATCATCATCCATGCCGCTGGTGGGCAGGAGGCTGCTGTGGACGATTTCCTGAGAGTACTTCATGCCCAGCTGGGAGAGCTGCTGCATGTTGGAGCGGCAGGCGGTGGTGTCCGCTGCGTTCATGCGGGAGATGATGAAGGGGGCCGAGATGCCGGCCAGTGCTCCCAGAATAGCGATAACCACGATGAGCTCAATGAGAGTAAAGCCGGTGGCGCGGCGTGTAAAACTGGTTTTCATAACGTGCTTAATCTAGCACATTCACCGCGGTAAGGCAAGCTGAATGTGGATTTAGCCCCTGTTTTCCTGAATTTGGTGGGCTCAGGCTTGCTCTGCGGGTGAGGTGCTGCGGATTTTTCCGCGGGTGTATTGCCAGACGAAGCAGACGAGGGTGATGTAGAAGGAAAGCTCGAAAAGTTCTTCCACTCGGTCATTATGCACGCAGCTTTCAGTAACACGGGCGCCGATGATTGCCAGTAGCAGAATGAGGCTTTTCCAGAGTGGAATGCGATAGCCCGTCAGCAGCTCCAGGCAGGATTTCCAGTGCCCTCGGAAAATGAAGACTGCGGCGAGCGTCACAAGGTAGATACCCACCAGCACGTGTGCCACCCAGCCGTAAGGAATGTCTTTCCATTTGGGAAATTTATTCGGATCTGCGGGGTCTGCAAAGCAGGCAAGGGTGCGGCCGTAGTTAATTTCACGGAGGAAGAGGAAAATAAGCAGGAAGGCCATTACTCTGTACAGAGCCGGGCGCTGCTTAGCGGTGAAGCAGAATACCGCCCCGATGATTAGCAGCACGAGCTGCGTGTACTCTATGGGGGAGTTTTTGCCGCTTACTGTTTCCGGGAGTGTGTAGATACCAATGGCGCAGATGATGGCTCCCACCAAGGCGATAAGAGCCGTGGAGCTGAAGCGGGTGTCCAGATGGTTTGCAAGTGAGAAGGGACTGGGTGAAGAGCTATTCATAGTGCATTCCTAGTGTCTTTTACTCTATCATATTTTTTCCGGTCTGTAAATGCCCCGAGAAAAATATAACATATGTTAATTCATTTTATCGACTTTTTGGCACACATTCGTAACCGTGAAAAGTAAATCCGCCCCTGTTGCCGTGGTGGCAAGGGGCGGATGAAAGGAGGCTGTGGGCGGAATTAGCCCTGCTGCTTCAGGGCGTCCACGCAGATGGCGGACCAAGTCTCGAGGCGCTCGTACAGGGGGCCTGAGAGTTCTTCCAGAGTGCAGAAGCGCATATCCGTGAGCTTTTTCTCCAGCGGTGTCACTTCATCGCTATCCAGCTCAAAGCGGTGAACGATGCCGAGGTGCACGGAGCCTACTTCGTTCGTATCATCATTAATGACGGCGTAAAGCTGTTGGGTGGCCGTGCCGGAGAAGGAGATTTCCTCGCGGATTTCACGCTCCACACCGGCGAGGTAGGTGGAGAGGTTCTCGGCGAGGCCGTCCACGGGGTTGATGTGGCCGCCGATGCCGAGTGACATCTTATCATGCAGGCGTGCTTCACCGCCCTTGTTGGTGCGGGCGTAGGTGAGTACTTTACCCTGATAGCAGAAGATGGCATAGGCGATAATCTGCTTGTATTCGGGGCTGTCCTCCGCGATATCGCGGTCCAGATACTGTGCCACGCCGGGCTTCAGGAAGGCGGCGAGGTAGTCCTGCGGGTTTAACTGTACACCATTGAAGGCTCCCACGGCTTCAAAAGCTGCGCGGGGCACTACCAGTACCTGTTCTCCGTTATAGCGTGACATGGCCGGGATTGTACGCGCGGAGGCTTTGTATGTCAAGCGCAAAAAAATCCCCGCCTGCATGTGGCGCAGGCGGGGATGGTGAGGGGGATTAAACGAGCTCTTACTTCAGGGCATCAAAGGCGCCCTTGAAGAAGTAGTAGCCCCAGCCCCAATCCGCATCACCGGACCAATCCGGGTCATAGTGGTGGCGGGGCTTGAGGAAACGCTCGGGGTGCGGCATGAGACCCATGGCACGGCCGGTGGGGTCCTGCAGACCTGCGATGCGGAGCTCAGAGCCGTTGTGATTATCAGCGTACTGGAGGGCCACGCAGCCGTTCTCCAAGTACTTCTGGGCGTCACCGGGCTCACAGACGAGGCGGCCTTCAGCGTGAGCGGAGGGCAGCTCGAAGTTCTCGGGCAGGTAAGTGGTGAAGGGGCAGTTCGGGGCCACCTTCACGAGCTTGTCCCACATGCACTCGAAGCGCTCGCTCTTGTTCCAGATGAGGGAAGCCTTGGGCAGGATGCCGAGCTTGGTAAGAATCTGGAAGCCATTGCAGATACCGAAGAGGAATCCGCCGTTGGCGTGGTGCTTGTGCAGGGCATCGCCCAGGAAACGCTCGGTTTCCAGCTGGGCCAGACGGCCGCTCATCACGTAGTCACCGTAGGAGAAACCGCCGGAGAATACCACGAGCTGAGCCTTAGCTACATGCTGCTGAGTAGCGGTGGCAATGGGCTGCACCTGAGTGGTGAAGCCGGCGGCACGCAGGGCGCGCTCGGTCTCCACGTCGCAGTTTGTGCCGGGATATTTGAGAAGTAATGCGTGAGGCATATTGAATTACGATTTAAAATTTACGAATGACGAATAAGGAAGTAGAATTAACTATCAATAGAAGGGAGTCAAACCATTCTTCCAGATGCTCTTCAGCTCAGCAATCTCAGCCTGCAGCACGGTGCTGCCCTTGGCGGTGATGGTGAGCTGACCGTCCGTGGTGGCGGTGCCGATGCGGGCGCAGGGCGTGCCGGCCATGGCAGCGGCGAAATCGTCTGCGAGGTCCTCATCCACTTCCACGAGGAAGCGACCGGTGCTCTCTGCGAAGCAGGGCACGGCGTTGTTCTGCCAGCCGCCCACGGTGGGGAGCTTGTCCAGATCAATGCTGATACCGCCCTTGCAGGAGAAGGCCATCTCGGCAGCGGCTACGGCGAGACCACCCTCGGAGAGGTCATGTGCGGAGAGCACGAGCCCCTGAGTGAGAGCCTTGGCGTAGTACTGCTTGTACACCTCGAAATTAGCAGCGCAGTCCGTCTGCGGCACCTTGCAGTCCTTCACGCCCTTCACGCGGGCATAGACGGAAGCACCCATCTCATCCTCCGTGTTGCCCACGATGAAGATGGCGCTGTTGCTGCGGCGCAGGCTGGCGCCACGCACGTGCTCGGGCTCTTCCACCACACCGAAGCCGGAGCAGAGGAAGGTGACGGGGATGTTCACAGGGCCCTCCTCGGTCTCGAAGTAGTTGTAGAAGCTGTCCTTACCGGAGACGTAGGGAGCGCCGTAAGCGAGAGCTGCGGTGCGGATGCCCTTGGCGCATTCTACGATGCGGCCGAGCTCGGTGGGGCACTCGGGGTTACCCATGCAGAAGTTGTCCAGAAGGGCAATCTTCTCAGGGTTGGTGCCGGCGAGTACAAGCTGGCGTACGGTTTCGTCCACGGTACCGGTACCCATGGCGTAGGGGTCGGTCTTACCCCACTCGGGCAGAATGGCCAGAGCGAGGGACATGAGCTTGTCGGAGCCGTCAATATCAATGACAGAGGCGTCCTGCGGGGCGTCAGCGGTGGCGCCGGCCAGAGGCTTCAGCACGGTGTTGCCCTGCACCTCGTGGTCATACTCACGGATGATGGGCTCGCGGGAAACGATAGCGAAGTCAGCGAAAATTTGCTTGAGGTCAGCGGTGAGGTTGCTGTCATCCAGAGCCACGCCCTGCATAGCGGGGCAGGGGGTGAAGGTGGAGGTGAGGTACTTGGTGGGAGCATCATGCAGCTTGGAGTTGTCCATTTCCACCACGAGCTCGCCGTTGTGCCATACGCGCAGCACGCCGCTGTCGTTGGACTCACCCAGCACGGTCATCTCCGTCTGGAAGGTGTCAGCGAGGCTCTGCAGCTCAGCAAGGTTCTCCGGCTTCACTGCCAGCACCATACGCTCCTGAGACTCAGAGAGGAAAATCTGCCAGGAGAGCATGCCTGTCTCCTTCAGGGGAGCGCGCTCCAGGTAGAGGTTACCACCGGTCTCGGAGAGCATTTCACCTGCGGCGGAGGAGAAACCACCGGCGCCGCAGTCCGTTACGAACTCGATGAGGCCGCGCTCGCGAGCCTCGAGGATGACGTCCAGAGTCTTCTTTTCCTCGATGGGGTTACCAATCTGCACGGCCTGCTGGTCCTCCGTGGCGGATTCCTCGCCCATAGCGGCGGAGGAGAAGGTAGCGCCGTGGAGGCCGTCCTTACCGGTGCGGCCGCCGATGACGACCACGGCGAGACCGGGCTTCATTTCCTTAGCGATGTCCTCCTGGGGGATAACGCCTGCGGTGCCGCAGAATACGAGGGGGTTATAAATGTAGGTGGGGTCAAACTGGATAGCGCCGCTGGTGGTGGGGATACCCATACGGTTGCCGTAGTCACGCACGCCGTGCACCACGCCACGCATGATGCCGAGGGGGTGAATGATGTTGTGGCCTTCCACCATGCTCTGGGGAGTATCCGGAGCGCCGAAGCAGAATACGTCCAGATTCGCGATGGGCTTGGCACCCTTACCGGCGCCGAGGATGTCACGAATCACGCCGCCGAGACCGGTGTTAGCTCCGGCGTAGGGCTCAATGGCGCTGGGGTGGTTGTGAGTTTCAGCCTTCAAGCACACGGAGAGCTTGTCGTCCAGCTTGATGAAGCCTGCGTTATCCACGAAGCAGCTGAGCACGAAGCCGGGCTTCTGCGCCATGATTTCCTTGGAGGGGCGCTGAATGAAGGTCTTGTACATGCTGTTGATTTCCTCCGTCTGGCCATTCACGGTGTGCTGAATGGTAGCGGCGAAGATACGGTGCTTGCAGTGCTCGGACCAGGTCTGGGCGATTACCTCCAGCTCCACATCAGTGGGCTCGCGGTCAATCTCGTTGAAAATCTGCTGCACCACCAGCATATCCTCGGTGGAGAGGGAGAGCTTCATGTTCTGGCTCAGCGCGGTCAGCTCGGCTTCGCTCAGATTACGAACAGGAATGGTACGATAAGTCATAGTTTGGATTTACGATTGACAAAGAACAATGTACAATTTGTAAAGTCAGGCGGGCGTCAGCGCCCGCGGCGTGTTACCATTTGTACTTCGTCCTTCGTCCTTTTAGTTGATTTTCCAGGTGTGGATGGCGGGGTTGCACACGTCCTTGCAGAAACGTGCCGAAAGCGCGGCGGCATCGCCCTCGCCGAACACATAGATCTTCTGCGTGATGGTCAGCGCCGTGATGTCGAAGGGCAGACCCTTGCGGCCACGGTAGTTGGTCAGAATAGCCTCCTTCTCCAGGTCCAGCGCACCCTTCTTGATGCCGTAGGAAATGCTGAACAGCTCGCCGCTCAGGGCGGGGGTGCCGTCCTCCTGCACCTTCTGGGAGATGGAATCCACCAGCACGCTGCGCATGTAGGCGGCGGCTGCCTCGGTGTCGCCCTCGCACTCGATGGTGTACAGGCGGGTGTGGTTGTACGTAAGCTGGTCTGCAATCGGGGTGTAGAGCAGCTTGTTGGCGTCCGTGGCCGACTGGAATCGGCTGAATACTTCAAACGTCAGTGTTGCCATATTGCTTGTTTTCTTGGGGTTTGCGCGGGCGCGCAATAAGGTAAAAAGGCCACCGGCGGGCATTCTGCCCCCGGTGGCCGGTTGAGAAAATTACTTCTGCAGGCGGTCCAGCACGTCGGCGTAGGCTTCCATGAACCCACCCAGACCCTGGCGGAAACGGTCCTTGTCCATCTTCTTGCCCGTGGCCACGTCCCACAGACGGCAGGTGTCCGGAGAAATCTCGTCGGCCAGCACAATCTGGCTCGGGTCGCTGGCCAGGCGGCCAAACTCAATCTTGAAGTCGATGAGGCGCAGGTTAGCCGTCATGAAGAACTCCTTCAGCGTCTCGTTGATGATGAGGGCCATCTTCTTGATGTCGGCGCACTCTTCCTCGGTGGCGGCGCCCATCTCGCGGGCGTAGTCATCGTTGATGAAGGGGTCGTTCAGCGCATCGTCCTTGTAAGAGAACTCCACGATGGGCTTCTTGAACTCCGTGCCCTCGGCCACTCCCATGCGCTTCGAGAACGAACCGGCGGCCACATTGCGCACGATTACCTCCAGCGGCATGATGGAAACCCTCTTCACCAGCAGGTTGATGTCGTCCACATCGTCCACCAGGTGCGTCTGCACACCCTTCTCCTCAAGCATGCGGTAGATGATGAGGGTGATAGCCTTGTTAAAACGGCCCTTGTTCTCGAAGTCCTCCTTCTTCACACCGTTGAATGCGGTGGCGGAGTCCTTGTACTCCATGCGCAGAACATTCGGATCTTCCGTCGTGAACAGTCTCTTGGCTTTGCCTTCGTAAATGGGTTCCATGATGATATCCGGGGCTGTTGTGTACTCTCCCCGCGGAAAGTATACCCACCCAGCCCCTAAAGTCAAGCCCTAACTGAATTGTCCATTGACTATTGACGATTGACTATCGACAATTGACCATGGATTTTACCCCATCCGCGCCGTTTCGGCGCGGTAAGCCAGTTGAAAAAATCCGCAGACTTTGCCTGCCTCCATATCAAAAATCCATGAATTATTCCCGCTCGTCGCGCGTTTGCCTTCCAAAAATTGCGAAATATAGTCAAATATAGTCAAATATAGTCGCATATATGCTAAAACGACTATATGGCGCTATATTTGGCTATATTTCCTAATAAAGGCACCCTGAAAAAGCGAAAAAAGGGAAATATAGTAAAATATAGCAGAATATGGTGCAATATGTGCCTATATACTTGACACGGGCTATATATAGTTATATATTTGCATATGTAACTATAAATTGTTTTATGGATCGAATTAAGAACCCATTTTCTCCTGGTGCCGGGTGGCCTCCGCCCGCAATGATTGGACGTGACGAGGTGATGGAGAACGCTCGTGTGCTTTTGGGGCGTACACTGCTGTGTAGACATGAAAAGAGTATGATGTTGACAGGTCTGCGAGGCGTGGGTAAAACTGTGTTGCTGAATAAGATAGAACGCATGGCTATCGAGCAGGGGTATAAGACCATATTAATAGAGGTGCAGGATGGTCAGTCATTGGCCCATGTGCTGGCTACTGCGCTTCGAAATATTCTTTATGAGTTAAATTTGCTGGCAGGGGCAGGTGACAAGGTTCGGCGTGGTTTGATGGTGCTGCGGAATTTTATTGGTGCAGTAAAATTAAGCTATGGCGATTTTGGAATAGATTTGGAACCGTTGCCAGGAATGGCAGATACAGGCAATATGGAAATTGACTTGCCTGAGCTGTTTCTGGCAGTGGCTGAGGCCGCTCGTGAGCGCAATACGGGTGTGGCTCTGTTTGTGGATGAAGTGCAGTTGCTCGAGCCTAAGGAACTTAGTGCGCTTATTTTGGCTATGCACAAGCTTCAGCAGAAGCAAGCCCCATTTGTTCTTATCGGTGCGGGATTGCCAACGCTGCCGCGCCTGGCCGGAGAAGCAAAATCTTATGCTGAACGATTGTTTTCTTATCCAGTTATCGGGCAGCTTAGCAGAGTAGAATCTGACCGGGCACTCTCTGATCCAGTGGAAAGGGAAGGTGTGGTGTTTGAACAAGAAGCGTTGGAGCTCATCTATCAGCATACGTTAGGTTATCCATATTTCTTACAGGAATGGGGGTACCAGGTGTGGAATCAGGCACAGGGGGCGGTTTTGACAGTGCAGGATGTGCATTCCTCATCAGAAATGGTAATACGTCGATTGGATGAAAATTTCTTCCGCGTGCGTTATGATCGTCTTACTGAAAGTGAAAAACGTTTCATGCGAGCTATGGCAGAACTCGAATCTTCCGAATTCCGGTGTGCGGAAATTGCTCCGTTGCTGGGCATGAAACCCACGGCAATCACCCCCACTCGAGCTAATCTTATACGCAAAGGTATGATACACAGTCCTCGTCATGGTGTTATTGACTACAGCGTACCTCTTTTCGGTGAGTTTTTGCGTCGAGTAATGCCGCAACTCCCCACTCGTAAATAGTTGTTTTCTGATTTATAGCTAAATATAGCGCTATATAGCACATTTTGGTTATATGGCGCTATATTTAGCTATATTTGTGTGTATGTTAGCTTCTTTGCCTGCTCTTTTGTTTTTATTTGTTCTGTATTTTCTCAAACAACGGGAGCTGAGATTCTGTTTCGCTTTGGCTGGAGTATAAGGAAAGCAAAGCAGAGGCAATGTCGTTCGCCTGCATGCGGATAAGGTAATTGGCTGCCCTTTCCTTGCCAAGAATGTTGAGATTGCCGTGCCAGACGAGTTGGCGGTCAATGATGGCAAAATGGTGATGGAGGGGAGTTTGGAGATTCAGGTGTATGCCTGTGGCTGTAAGCCTGGCGTGTAGGTGGAGGATGGCAGTTTGCCTGTGGGCTGGATATTTTTCTGCAGGTTGAGTGATAATGGTAATCCTTATACCATGTTTTTGCACTGCTGGTATGATGGCAGTTATCCAATTTACCTTGGAAGAGGTTAAATCCGGGTTGGATATGATGATTTCTTTTTCTGCTCTGGCTATATCTTGCTCCAGAACTGGTGCGTATGTATCTGTGTCGAAAATAGCATTCGTAACAGAGACTTGAGGATTTAAGCGCGGGTAAAGCGCGTAGCCGATTTTCCTGTATGCCCGCAGGCGTTTGTGATACATACTGTTTAGCACCCGGATATTACTGTCTACATAATCGTAGATGATGACTTCTTTTTTGCCTGTGTAGTCACGGTGAAGTCTGCCGGCATATTGCTCCACGTTTCCTTCCCACGCGATAGGAGAGGCCAGCATCAGTGTATCGAGCCTAGGCAGATTGAAACCTTCTCCTATGTATTTTCCTATGGCCACGACTGCTAGAGATTCATCGGGTGGTATGCTCTGAAGTTGCCGTCGTAACTCTTCGCGTGCACGGTTGTTTTCACCTCCTTGAAGTAGGAGAACGTGTTGAATATGCGGGGTCAGTTTGCTCCTTAGCTCCGCTGCGTGTGATCGGAATTTAGTGAGTATCAAGGGTGTGCGATGCTCGGCTATGGCTTCCAATGTGTCGTCAATGATGAGCTGGTTCCGAGGTGTGTCATTTATAAGAGCTTGGTAGACTTCGTTAATTTTCCATTCAGGACCAGGGTTGTTCAGAAGTGTGAATCTCGGCCGCACAAAGCGTTGCACATTTTGGGCCTCTGCTTTTTGCAGGGCGGTGAAACGGTGCCTTATTGGGCCAAGCTGCATGAGCATTTTTGTTTCCATACCATCGTCTCGTTTAGGTGTGGCTGTCAGCCCGTATACAAACTTGGCGGGAATATTTCTGAGAACATTTTCAGCTGTCTGTGCCGCTGCATGGTGACATTCGTCCATGATTACCATACCATAATTCCTGACAATGTCTGCAATATCATCCCCGCTACCAAGAGAACTGAACATAACCACATCAATGAGCCCGGTAATAGAATCATGGGACGTATGTAGGCTGCCGATGAGGCTTTTGCGCTTTCGTTTGCGGCCTGTTTTTGTCACATATTCAGGCATTTCTTCGTCGATGACGAGAAATTTCTGGAAATCATCAATCCAGTTTTTCATGATTTCCCTATTGTGTACCAGTACTAGAGTGTTCACTTGTCGAGCCGCTACCATGTATGCGCCTACTGCGGTTTTTCCAAAGGCTGTTGCTGCATGCAGAATGCCGTTTTCATGTCGGAGCATTTCATTTGCCGCAATTTGTTGTTCTGGGTATAGCTGACCAGAGAAACTTACCTTTAATCTTTTCCCTGTTTGCCGGCTGTCATCCACCGAATAGGAAACCTGGGATGCGTTTAGAAAATTGAGTAATTCGTCTTTAAGCCCCCTGGGAAGTGCTATGTGGGATTCTTCATCTCTTGAGCAGCAAATGATTCGCGGTATGCGAGCTGTGGAAAACCCCATGGCTTGAGCTCTATAGAATTGAGGGTTACTGAAAGCTGCCATTCGCCGCAGTGCGTTCTGAGTGTGTGGTGGAAGATGCTGCTTATCAATATATATCATGTTAGCATAGGTGAGCTGCAAAGACTCTTTGAGAATCTTTTTGCCAAACGTCGGTCTTTTGCGTTCCCATGGACGCGTCTGATTATCATCGGGCAGAGCCAGAGTGGTGAGTGGTCCGAGGATTTCGTTTATGCCCCAGGCCTGAATCTGTTTTTCTATCCATGCTTGGGAAATGCGGTGGGTGTTTTTTAGTGCTTCCCATTGGTTTGGATAGGCATTCCAATTTTCATCAACAAAGGCGCTGTTTCCTTGTCTTAAGGCAAGACCTTGAAGCGGAAGTGCTATGAGGTTACCTAATCCTCCTTCAGGAAGATAGTCTTGCGCAGGTATCATGCGGTCATAGGTTCGGAAGTTTTTTTGATTTACGGATTCTGCTCCTTTGGTTAACAGTGCACTTCCAAACTGGCGTGCGGTTTTGGCTGGTATGGGTTCGCTGAAAAAGATCCAGACGTGAGCTCCTCTTCCTGAGCGGGAACGCTCCACGAGGATGGGAATAGATAAGTGGCGACAGATGTCTCTAAGAGCGTTTACTTCTTCTTTCCATTCCGGGGTAAGTGGTGCATCATGACTGTCGAAATCGAATACTAGGAAGTTACAGGTGTCATTTTCCAGTAATGGGTATATGCCGATGACATCCCCTCCATCCTCTCGAATACCGATAAGATGATTCATGAGTACTCTTTGATTGAGAGGCTTCCATTTCCGGGATTTGCATTCCATGCAGCGAGTCTTGGCTGCGTTGAGTCTAGGACAAATGCCTTCTTTCCAAAAATTTTCGCAGACTGGGTAATAGGCTACACTTCCATCTTTTCGTGGTGTGCGTTTACTGAACACATCCTTCCTGCCTTTGAACATGGAATAAAAATCCAGAGCATGTCTGGGGGTGATGTTTTCCTTTGATGGTGGAAGTGTATAGGAAATTCCGGCTTCCTCGAGTATACGCCGCAACCGCATGACTTCTTTTTCCAAGTCATGTGCCTGTTGTTCCCATGAAAAACTTTCGTGCATGTTGATCTCCTATATGTATACAGTTAAGTAACTTTTATTGCAAGGGGATTTTGAGCGTCGATTATATGTGCGCAAGAATAATAATTCCGTTTAAATTCAAGAATTACGAATGCTCCATGCTCTTTCATCGCAGCTTTTAGCATAGACTGAGGGCTGTTGTCATATGGTAGCAAGAAACCTCCATTCACCCACGAGAGCGGGAGGATGGAAGGGGAGAATGTTAGTACAGGGGTGCGGCTCAGAGGGCTGCCGGGAGGTGGCGGATGTATTCGGTGATGCCGTTGAGGAGCATCTGCACGGCCAGCAGAATCAGCAGTGTGCCCATGAGGCGGGTGAGGGCGAGGGTGCCTTTTTCGCCCATGAGGTCGAGCAGCTTGTCGGAGATGCCGAGGAAGACGGCGGAGTAAATCCAGGCCAGGAAGATGGAGAGGAAGCCTTCTGTCTTTTGCAGGGGAGTGGTGGCCAGGGCCGCCTGCATCATGACCACGGAGATGGCAGCGGGCCCCACGATGATGGGCACGGTGACGGGGACGAGCAGGGGCTCGGTCATGGTGAAGTTCTGGTGCGGGCTTCGCTTGGTGGGGAATACCATGCCCACCGCGATGATGAAGAGCATGATGCCGCCGCTCAGATTCAGCGAGGAGCTGCTGATACCCATCCACCCCAGCAGGGGCTTGCCCAGGAAATAGAAGAAAAGCAGCAGCACCAGCACAAAGCACAACTCGCGCACCAGCACAGGCCGCCGCCGGTGCGCCGGAAGCTGCTGCATGAGACTCTTGAGCACGGGCGCATTCCCCGGCGCATCCATCACCAGAAACAAAGCGCCAGCGGCGGAGATGATATGATTCCAATCCATACTATTTATATATCCTTTCTGCTTGCGCCCAACATACAGCTTCTTGGCTCCTATGTCAACCCCTCTTTGCGTCTGATTCCGGAGGGGGCATTTGATGTATGTCGATTGCCCGCAAATAAGGACGCCTTTTCGGCTCAAGATGCGTGAAAAATCGGCTCATTTCCGGGTGGAAATGAGCCGTAAATCGGGGCTGAATGAGCCGAAAGTTTTTGCGAGATGGGGAATTCAGGCGCTCTGGGCAGCAGCTGCGGCGGCTTTGGCTTCGCGGCGGCTGCGGATGATGCTGCGGATTTTACGCAGGAAGAGGACGATGAGGATGAGGAAGATGCCGACGCCGATGACGGCGAGTACGGGGGCAAGGATGGCCAGCACGGAGCCGATGGCGGCGAGGATGTTTTCGATGGTGCTGACGATGGGATTGGCAAGCCCGGCGGAGGTGCCGGTGCTGGCTGCGCGGGTGGCGGTGGTGCCGAGCTGCACGGTGCCGGCCACGCCCGCGCCGGCAATGATGCCGGTGCTCCACTGGAGCCAGTTGGGCAGGTCGCCGAGCATACCGCCGGTGACAAAGGCGCCGGCTATGAGGGCGGCGGGGCCTGCGATGGCATCGAGTGCGTTATCGACCACGGGGATGTAGTAGGAGAGGATTTCTGCCAGGGTGGCGGCGCACAGGCAGCAGAGGGCGGCATTGGAGCCGACCCAGGCCAGGTTTTCATCGATGCCGAGGCCACCGAAGCGCACGCCGAGCGCCATGACAAGCAGCGGGACAAAGATTCGGAAACCGCAGGCTGCAGAGAGGGAAATGCCTACGCAGAGCGCCAACCCAAGCTGGAGATAGTTGATATCCATATGCTCAGGAGGCGAGAGTGGATATGATTTCCTGGACGATGGCGTCCTCGGGCACGAGTCGGCCTTTGCCTGAGGTGCCGCAGGCGAGCATGCCATCTTCGGCGGGGCCGATGATGCGGTGCTGCGGGCGGGCGGCGAGGGTGGCGGCGTTGGCCTGGGTGGCGGGGTGGTCCCACATGAGGCCGTTCATGGCGGGGAAGATGAGCACGGGGCCGCGGTAGGCCAGGTAGAGGCTGGTGAGGGCGTTCGGGCACTGGCCGTGGGCCATGCAGGCCATGGTGTTGGCCGAGGCGGGGACAATGGCAAGGAGGTCGGCGCGCTGCGCGAGGTCGATATGCACGGGGACCCAGCTGCCTGTTTCGTCCTCGAAGGTGGTGATGACCGGGTTGCGGGAGAGCGTCATGAGGGTGAGCGGGGTGACAAAGTGCAGCGCAGCGGGGGTGCAGACGCAGTGAACCTCGTGGCCGAGTTTCACGAGCTGCGAGGCTACGCTGGCGGCTTTGTAGGCGGCGATGGAGCCGCAGATTCCCAGAACGATGGTGGCCATGGCGCTCTCCCGGTCGGTGTTACAATCAGCAGGCGGCGGGGTCGAACTCAACAATCATGTTGATTTCAACTGCTACACCGAGGGGCAGGCTGGGCACACCCACGGCAGAGCGGGTGTGGGCGGCCTCGGGCCCGAAGAGCTCGACGAGGAGGTCGGAGGCGCCGTTGAGCACCTTGGCCTGGTCGGTGAAGTCGGGGGTGCAGTTCACAAAGCCGTTCACGGCCACAATCTTGCGCAGGGGTGCGAAGCTGCCGAGCTCGGCCTGGATGACGGCGAGGCGGTTGAGGATGGCGGCCTGGGCGGCGCGCTGGCCTTCCTCGATGCTGACTTCGGCGCCGAGCTTGCCGTAGATGGCTACATCGCCATTGATGGAGATGCCGCCGGAGAGGTGCAGGTAGTTGCCGGTGCGGATGCACTGCACATAGGAGCCTACGGGAGCGGGGGCGGGGTTGAGCTTGAGACCTTTCTTTTCAAGTGCTTCGAAATTGAATTCCATGGTGTGAAATGGTGTTGTGTATTGGTTGCAGCCAGCATACACCGCGGCGGGCGGCTTGGCAAGGAAAAACAAAGAAGCCCGGCAAGTTGACTTGCTGGGCTTCCTTGACTCCGGCGGTTGGGATCGAACCAACGACCTAATGATTAACAGTCATCCGCTCTTCCGCTGAGCTACGCCGGATTTTGCTTTCCCCGTGGACGGGGTGCGGGCAGATATTACTACTTTGCGCGGCGTATTGCAAGTCTTTTTTAGAAAAAAATGCAAATTTTATTGCAAAAGGTGTCGGGAAGGGGGTAAAATGTGGCCATGAACGAGCAGAATTCCCCCCGAGGCGTGCTGAATTTCCGACTTTTTGGTGTTCCGGTGAGCATTCACCCGATGTCGTGGGTGATTCTGGCGGTGCTGGGGGGTGCTTTTGGCGTGAGCGATGGCGATGACCTGAGCCGCGTGGCGGTTTTTGTGGTGGCGGGCATGCTGTGCCTGCTGGTGCATGAGTTCGGCCACGCGCTGACCGGCCGCGCCACGGGCGGCGCGGTGGTGGGGATTGAGGTGGCGGGTCTGGGCGGCAGCACGCAGTTTCTGATGCTGCCGCAGCAGCGCTGGGCTTATGTGCTGGTGGTGCTGGCGGGGCCGCTGGCCTCGCTGCTGCTGGGCGGGCTGCTGGGGCTGTGCTTCGGCGGGCTGCTGGGCTGCCCGTGGGCAGGGGTGCGCTATGCGTACCTGATGCCGTGGATGGAGGTGCTGCCCTTTGACCTGCAGCGCGACCTGCTGCTGGGGCTGCACGCGCACGAGGTTTCGCCGGTGGTGCTGCAGGCGCTTACCACGGGTATGCTGGTGTGTTTCTGGTGGAGCTTGTTCAATCTGCTGCCCGTGTTCCCGCTGGATGGCGGCAAGCTCCTGGGCTCGCTGCTGAATAATTACCTCATCCCCTGTGTGCTGGGTCTGCTTATCTGCGGCGGTCTGGGTATCTGGGCCCTGGTGGATGGCGAGTGGTTCAATGTGATGATTCTCGGCTACCTCGGGTTCATCAATTACCAGTACCTCCGCGTCTTCCGGCAGAGAAGGGGCGGGGAGTAATTTTGGATGTTGGATTTTGGATGTATTGAGTTCCGCGGGCGAGTTCGCCCGCAGGTGGGGCTGATTGCTGCTGCTATAGCCGAGTTCATGA
>JAZRTR010000026.1:0-8601 GCA_045652085.1 Akkermansia sp. | reverse complement strand
AATTAATTCAACGCCGGGCCTATGGCTATCGCAACTTTCAGAACTATCGGTTAAGAGTGTTAATTGAATGTGGGCACATCGTGATATGAAAATTCAAATTCCACAATGTTTGGGCTTGACCCCAATGTTTGGGCTTGACCCAAATATTGTATTCCCGGTCCTGATTACTTCAAATACAAAGGCGAGTGGCTGAATGATATTCGTGCCCGCCTTGGCGTGTGATAATGCCTTTAGTGTCTTTGTAAGGGGGCTCCGTTGGGAGCCCTCAGCGTATACTTGACAAAAAAAGCCGCCCTGATTGGCGGCCGGTGTATGTGGGGTAATGAGTCGGGGCGACAGGATTCGAACCTGCGACATCCAGCTCCCAAAGCTGGCGCTCTACCAGGCTGAGCTACGCCCCGAGGTTGCGACGGATGAAAAAATGCTTAAATCCGGGCATAAAAAGAGTGGCTCGGGACGGGTTCGAACCGCCGACACGCGGATTTTCAATCCGCTGCTCTACCAACTGAGCTACCGAGCCACTTAGTGCAAGCTCACCGTTTCCGGTGGGGTGCGGCGGGATTATATACTTTTCTGCGGCTCTTGGCAAGTAAAAAATGATAAAAAAGCTAATTTTTTTTAATGTGGGTGTGCAAGGTGTTGATTTTCAGTAGTAGGAAGATTGGGGGAAGTGAGGGATGTGTGCGGAGGATATTACGGGAAAGATGAAAAAATGCGAAAATCGGCGCTTTGGTGTACAAAAAAAGATTGCAATCAGGAGAGCGGGGGAGTATACTAAACACGCATGGTAGCAGAAAATATTCTTTATATCGTAGCCGCGTATCTGATAGGCTCCGTACCCTTCGGGTATCTGGCGGGGAAGATGAATGGTATTGATTTGCGCGAGCATGGCTCACGCAACATCGGCGCGACAAATGCTGTGCGCGTGCTGGGGAAGGCCTGGGGCATACCGGTCTTCATTTGTGATTTCCTGAAGGGCCTGCTGCCGCTGCTGTACATGAAGTGCCACTTGGGTGGGGATGTGACGGCCATGAGCGCGGGCGATATGGGCTGGCTGCTCGGCGTGATGTTTGCGCTGGTGCTGGGGCACACGTACACCTGTTTCCTGCATTTTAAGGGCGGCAAGGGCGTGGCCACCACGGCCGGCTGCATGTTTGCTTTCTCGCTGACGGTGGGTCTTTCCATTCTGGCCACATGGATTATCATGATGGTGCTCACGCGTTATGTGTCCCTCTCCAGCATGGTGGCCGGGCTGGTGCTGGTGCTGACGGCTGCGTGGGAGTTCTGGTGGCAGGACGGCACGCTGAGTGCGGCTGATGGCATGGCGCTGGGGCTGCTGACCTTCATTTTCATTCTCGTGGTGTACAAGCACCGCACCAATATCGTCCGCCTCTGCAATGGGACGGAACCTAAGGCATTCTCAAAAAAATCCAAGTGATATGAATAGAACTTTCCGAAAGACAGCAGTAATCGGTGGCGGTGCCTGGGGTACCGCTCTGGCGTTTACCGCAAGTTACAGTGGTGGTGAAGTGGTGCTCTGGACGTACCGCGAGGAGGAGGCCGCCCTCATCCGCGAGACTCGCCACAGTCTTTGCCGCGTGACGGGCGCCCGCCCGCTGCCGGAGAATGTGCTGGTGACTAGCAGCTGGGCAGATGTGGCCGGGGCTGATTTAGTTATCGTGGTGGTCCCCAGTGTGGTGATGCGCAGTGTGGCGCAGAGCCTTGCCGCCGCCGGTCTGGCGGAGGATGCTGTGGTGCTGAGCTGCTCCAAGGGTATTGAGAAGGACACGAACCTGCTCATGACGGAGATTCTCTCCTCTGAGCTTTCCTGCCCGGTGGGTGCTCTTTCCGGCCCGAACCACGCGGAGGATATCGTACTGGAGTTGCCCAGCCTGACGCTGGTGGGCTTCGAGGATATCGAGATTGCGACGGCTGTACAGCACCGCCTGAATACGCCCTTCCTGCGCATATATACCACGGATGATGTGGTGAGCATGCAGATTGGCGGCGCTATTAAGAATGTGTTTGCGCTGGCCAGCGGCATTTGCGCCGGGCTGGGGCTGGGAGACAATGCCCGCGCGGCTCTTGCCACGCGCGCCCTGGCTGAGATGACTCGCCTGGGCCTTGCCCGCGGTGGCCGCATGGAGACTTTCATGGGGCTTTCCGGTATGGGTGACCTCGTGGTGACCTGTTATTCTGAGCACAGCCGCAACCTGACGGCCGGCCGTATGATTGCTCAGGGTGTGCCGGTGAGCGAATGTCAGGAGAGAATCGGCCAGGTGGTGGAGGGTATTCCGAATACCATCTCCTCCTATCAGCTTGCCCGCAAGCTGGACGTGCGCACGCCGCTTACGGATGCCATGTATGATATCCTTTACAATGGCAAGCCCGCTCGCCAGGCTCTGGAGGAGCTCATGACCCGCGACCTCCGCGCGGAGAATCTGAAGGACTAAGCCTCCTTTCTTTCATCACTTTATCCCTGAATTGATATGACTGAGACTCCTGAGAACCTCTGGCTGGCTGAGCTTTGGCTGGAGCACAGGGACCGCTTGGTGCGCCTGATTGCCACCAGAATGCCCCCGGTGCTGCTGCGCCGTATGAGCCCGGATGACGTGGCTCAGGAGACTTATTTGGCTTGCGGCCGCCGCATGAAGTACTTGCAGGAGCATGGGGATGTGCCCGTGTTCGTGAAGCTCCGCAAGCTGGCGCTGCAGACTATCACGGATATGGAGCGCAAGCACCTCGGGGCAGGGAAGCGTGATGCCATGAAGGAGAGTTTCCTTGCGGAATCTGATAATGATGTTTCCGTGAATGCGCTCTCCCGCTTTGCTAGTTCGCTGGTGGGGCCGCGTACGCACTTGGAGCGCATGGAGCTGCTGGAGCAGACGCGCAATGCCATGCGTGAGCTCTCGGACACGGACCGAGAAATCCTGGAGCTGCGCCACTTTGAGGACCTGAGTAATGCGGAGTGTGCCGCTGCTCTGGGGATTGATGTGAAGGCCGCCAGTATTCGCTACATCCGCGCGCTGAAGCGCATGAAGGAGCTTATTGGTAACATTTCTTTATGACTGATGCCGAGAAGGACGAGCTGGTCGCAGAGCTGGCCGAGGCTTACCTCGACCGGGTGCGTTCCGGTGAGCTCCTAGAAGTCTCGGCATATGCGGCGCAGCATCCGGAGTGCGAGGCCGACTTGCTGGATATTCTGCCCACCATGCTGGACGTGGAAGGGCTGGGGCGTACCTCCATGCCGCCGGCGCCTGTGCTGGCGCATTACCCGGAGCGCTTGGGTGATTACCACCTGCTGGAGCGCATAGGCAGCGGCGGTATGGGCACGGTTTTCCGTGCTCGGCAGGAATCTTTGCACCGCGAGGTGGCGGTGAAGATTTTGGCGCCGTCGTGGAGCACGGATTATCGCATCAGCGAGGCCTTTGAGAATGAATCTCGCGTGCTGGCAGGGTTGCGCCATACGAACATTGTGGAGGTGTTCGGTGCCGGCCGGGAAGGGCAGTACCGCTATTATGTGATGGGCCTTGTGAAAGGGCAGGGCCTGAGTGTGGGGCGCCTTGGTGCGGCATTCCCCGGTGTGCCGTATGCTGAGGCTGTGGCGCGCGTGGGTGTGCAGGCGGCGAATGCGCTGGCCTTTGCGCACGCCCATGGCGTGATTCATCGTGACATTAAGCCCGGTAACCTGCTGATGGGGAATGATGGCGTGCTGCTGGTGAGTGATTTCGGGCTGGCCACCATTCTGAATGCCGGTGAAAGTGCCCCGCTGGTGGCTCAGAGTCAGGATGGCACCGTGCGCTACATGCCGCCTGAGCGTCTGCTGGGTGAGCTTGATACCTTTGCCGGTGATCAGTACAGCTTGGGCCTCACGCTGTACGAGCTGCTCACGCGCACCCCGGTGTTCCGTGAGCCTGAAGCCGGTAAGCTGGTGAAAACCATTTGCTCTGATAGTCTCCCTCCGCTGAAGGGATATGGAGAGCTGGGGGCCGTTATTAATAAAGCAGTTTCCTTTAACCCGCAGGAACGCTATGAATCCATGCAGGCCATGGCGGATGATTTGCAGCGTGTGCTGGATAGTGTGCCGGTGAAAGCGCGCCGGGCCTCGCTCTGGCGCCGGTACAGGCTGTGGTGTCGCAGGCGCCCGGCAGCTGCCATTTGGAGCCATGTGGCGGCCATGCTGCTGGTGCTGCTGTATGCTGCCACCACCGTGGGTTATGCCCGCGTGAAGAGTTCACTTGCGCGCGAAAATGCAGAACGTGAGCGCGCGGAGCTGAATGAGCAGATTGCGGACTCATCCTTGCAGCGCATCTTTGCTTCCATGGTGACCCAAGGTACCTCGGAGGAGGGCTTCCTGCCGCCCTCGCGTGCGGATGTGCGCCTGCTGCAGGACCTTATGCCCTATTACGAGCAACTCGCCTCGCAGGCGGACAGCAGTAATGCTAAGGTGACGGAGGCTTGCGCCATTTTGGCCGCCATTGCGCTGCAGACCGGTGACTACGCCATGGCGGAGGAGTATTACCGCCGCGTGCTTTCTCAGGTGGCCCCTGAAAGCTATGAGCATGTGATGGCGACAAATGGCTTGGCTAAGGCTATTTTCCAGCAGGAGAATCCTCAGCGATACCCGGAAGCCGTGCAGCTCATCATGGCGCAGGAGCGCCGGATTGCGGCCACGGCGGATTATGAGACGCGCTTGGAAGTGGTGCAGGGGCTGCGCCTTGTGACGCTTTATGCCCGCAGGCGAGGTAATGCACCGCGCCCGCCTCGCTCCGGCAATGGCCGCGAAGACAGGCGGCGAGATGTGGCGGCGTCCGTGCTGGGCTCTCAGGCTAACCTGACGGAGCGTGCTGCTACCCGACTGGCCGGTCTGCTGGCAGAGCAGCCGCAGAATTTTTCTGCCCGCCTGCTGCAGGCAGAGATGCTTTCCACCTCCCTCAGCAAGGCCGCTCAGGAACAGCTGGCGCCAAATGGAGAGACTTCCCGTGAGCTGCTGGAGGCTCTTCTCAGCGAGCAGCCGGATTCGGAAGAGTGCAAGCGCGCTTATGTGAGAATGACGGTTGCTCAGCAGCGGAGCGGCTGTGCTGCCGGCCAAGCGGAGCGCGCAGCCAATTATGCCGCGGAGCTTCTGGCTTCCTCCGTGCCGGATAGTGAGCTTATTATCCTTTTCCTAGCCGCCCGTGATTTGTATGCCCGCGAGCTCGCCGCCTCCGGCAGAGCGGATGCCGCCCGCAGCGAGCGTGAGCGTACCCTTGGTGTGCTTTCTTTCGTCACCTCTCGCAGTGACTTCACCGCCGCTATGCGTGAAAAGCTGGCCGCATGGGTGGCCATGCATTACCGGGCAGGGTATGATGCCGCCCAGCATGAGCTGGAGCTGCGCACCCTGCTGCGAGACTTTGATTCCGCCCGCATTCAGGCATTGCGCCAGCGCCAGATGCGCATGCGCCGCGCCCCCGGGCACCGCCGCCCCTGGCGCAACCGCCGCCCGCTCTCCACGCCCCCACCGCCTGCCACCCCCGCCGGTTGATGGATTTAGTGCATGAGGTGGACATGCGAGCACTTACGCTTTTCAATTAAGCAAGAACGCCGTGGATTTTCATCCACGGCGTTGGCTGTTACTTGTAAAGTGTGATGCGTGGGCGTGTCTCATTCCTTACTATTGTGACACGGGGCAATCATATTGGCTTGTTTCAACAATTAACAGGTGCTAGAATGAGAGCATGGCAAATGGTGATAATCGAGTCTGGAAAATAGGGTCGAGGTGGGGCAGTTTCGGCATACGGGTTCTGGATATGTTCCTGAATTATGACTGTGCTTTTTTCGGGGGCGCTCACGACTCGAGCCGGATGGGAAACTGGCAGGATGTCCAGCCGGGGGATTATCTGCTTGTAACTAATGGCGCCACACCGGTTGCCATTGGAAGGGTTATCACTCCGTTCGAGAATTACCACGTTCAGAATGACATTCGTTTTTGTGATGTGGAACTTGCGCGGCTCGACCAAGAGGATATTCAGATATGCAAGGTGCAGTATATTCACCTTAGGCCGGAGGAAATGAAGCAATCCCTGTGGGGGAATGACGGTCGGAAGCGTTTTTGCCGTCATGGCAATGCCGAACATGTCATTGCGTACTGGAACAACCATTACCATACCGACGCGCAAAATGATTTCACGCTCCAATGCCGGACTGTCTGCCTGTGTGGTGCTGCCCCTGAGCAAGCTATTTTCACAGATAACGTACGGTACAGAATACCGATATACCAGCGCCCGTATTCTTGGGGAGAAAGCGAGCTGCGGCGCTTGTTTGAGGAACTGCGCAGCGGTTTTGAAAAACAGGAAACTCTGTTCATGGGTACCATACAGCTCTCTGCCCCCATACGGCTTACGGATAGAAAGCAAGCACATGCAGAGTGGGCATATGATGTCATTGATGGACAACAAAGATTCAGCACCTTCCTCATTACCCTGAGCCTACTGGAGGATGAATTGAATGGTGAACGCCGAATACGCCCGGAGCAGTTCATTTCCCGGGTGAACAGAGGCGCGGCACAGAGCGACCTCGAGGAGTTCCGTAAGTTCCGGCAAGATAAAGTCATGCAGCCGGAGCAAGGCAGAAACCCATACATCCGTAACGCCTCCATTATTCAGCATTTGCTGGAGGAACTCATCCTGACAGAAGAAGCAGCCCGTGCCACCCGCTACCGAGAGTTTCTGGAATATCTCGAAACAAAGCTTCAGTTTGTTGTGGTAGAAACCCACGCCGGGCTTTCCAAAACCCTCCGTATTTTCAATACCATCAACACAACCGGGTTGGATTTGGGCATGACCGACCTTTTCAAAATCAGGTTCTACGAGTTCAGAAAAGATGTGTGCGGTGATGACGAGTATGTGTTCAATGAACTATCATCCATTTATGAACAAGTGGAGGAACACAACAGGAGCCATCCCGACAGACGACAACATTCTATGGGGGAGTTGCTCTCCATTTATCAGTACTTGATTGTAGCGCGCTGTGAGTTCAGTACAGAGCAGCTCCGCATGTCGGCGGATACCTTCTTTGAACGGCTCTTTGATACTCTGCTGGGCACCAAACACTGGGATGGCTTTAAGTCGTCCAATTCTCGCATGCAGGAACTGCTGCAGGAAATGCTGAGCCCGGAAACCCTCGCTGGGCTTTACGAGAGTTATAAGCACTTTATAAGCAAATATGAGCAGGATGCAGACTTCCGGATTCTCACCCACCTGTTGGCTGGGACAAGGTATGGACAGAGCTGGAAAATGGCCGTTGTTGCCCATCATAACGGCTTGCTGCTCGAGGATGGTGATTTGAAGGATTTTGTGTGCGACCTGCTCAGAATTCTGACACCACCGAGCTTGTTATGGGCCAAACAGGTGTCAGGTGTATGGAGCGGATTGCACAAAATTCTGCTGAAATTGGGACAGTCGGGAGCAGGCCCGGCTACAGCTATCACGAAGCTCTACACCACCTGCCGCGAATCCATCTACCCCCATTTTGATGCGCAACAAGCATTTGCTAGTGCCTGTGAGTACCAAGTTACCGGATATCCGGTCTGGAAACTTCTTCTTTGCCGCCTCTGGGAATATATTGAACAGTCTGACGCTCAGTCGGAAGGGTTGTTTGATAATCTGTTCCGGAAGAGCATCGATATTGAGCACATTCAATGCTACACAGATGCAGAAAACGCTAAGGAGGTATGGGAAAAATGGGGGCCTGAGCTCAACAGAATCGGCAATCTGGTGCTGCTGGAATCATCGCTGAACAGAAGCATTGGCAATGATAAAAACAGCAAACCACAAGCCTACGAAGACAGTGTCTATAAAACCGCGCAAGCTCTGGCCGGCAAAGTGATGAGCTGGAGCCTGCAGGATGCCATTGACCGCCGCGCTGAAATGACTCAAAAACTGGCGGCATTCCTTTTCCCTACAACAGGAAACGGAACAGTATAGCACCAACCACTAAGATCCCATACGTGTCCCAAAGATTTGGGACACGGTGATTTACGAATTACAATTTACGATTTACGAATTAAAAGTAAGCGGCTTACGCCGATGTTGGGATAAAAGAAAAATTGTGCCAATGAACGGGCTGTATGATACCCGGCCAAGGAGAATTCGGCAAAACACGCTGATTTTGAGTACACAATGGCTATATTCCCCCCAAACTTTGGGACACATGTGCTAAGATACACCATCAGGGTGTAAAAATTGCTGAGCCTTATCTGTATCGGGCAAGCGGGATTCTACCCGCCTCCTGCGCCGCCGAGAGGTGTCTCGTCGGCGTAGGGTCGGCTCATGCCTCTGGTATTCACCGCCCACCTTGTCTCGGCGTAGCCTGTGAAGCAGGCGAAGACGGATCCCCCTACGGGGTCGTGTGTTCGAATCCCGCTGGATGTGGAGAAAGCGAAAGGCTCAGCAGCGGTGATTACCATTGCTGAGCCTTTTCTGGCTCTTCTGCAATAATTGTGGAATGAGCCCCGCAAGGAAGAAGAGAAGCCGGAGAAAAGTATTAGTAAAAAGCAGAAAAACATTGAGCATGGAGGAGAAAACTCCTACCATGCCCAGTGTTGTGTTCTTGAAGTACTTG
>JAZRTR010000025.1:0-184160 GCA_045652085.1 Akkermansia sp. | reverse complement strand
ACAAAACCCCATCCAGCATATAAACATCCGTCATTTCGTTAACTATGAGCAATCCGGCAACCAGACCAACAAGGATGCCAAATACCGTGAGTATTTGCAAACCGAGCAACGCATTTTTCTTTGTTAACAATTGCATTATTTATCTCCTTTACATTTATATTAACACATCTTGCCGACGAATCCGCAGCAAAAACGAACGAAGATTCATGGCGGTTAAATGTACCCGTGGTGGGGATTATAGCGATTCTCACTCGCCTGTTCAAGCGCGGATAGTTCTTTGTTCGTATACACATGAATACCCTAACTCATCATAAAATGCCCTCCCATTACATTGATAAGAAAAACAATAAGCAAGGGTAATAACAGCAGAATCAATGACAATGGCTTATTTGGCTGCTTAAAGAAGAACAGCACCACGCAAGTAATGAGTAACAGCAGCATCACTAGCAGATGGATCAACAACAGGGCATCACAAAGCGAAACGCTAAATGCAAAAAAGAACATCATGGGGAATTGCCAGGTATACAGCAAACTCATGCTCAATAGCGCATATTTTCTGAAAAAAGAAAACGTCAGCACCGAGACTAACAGGCTAAAACTGATATTGAGAAGCAAATAAATCATCATTCTGTTATTAGGTTCAATTCGATTAAGGGAAGAGCTTTTTTAGCCGCCATATCATGTTGCAGGCACTGAGCGCGTTATCCGCTGGGCTACTGTGTGATATGCGAAGATATAGAACTCTGGGCTTAGGATCGTTTTTTACGTTTTTGCACTAAGCCGGCAATCAGCATGCATACGGAGATAAGCAGGGGTAATGCAGCGAATGCCATCACTTTTATACCCAAAGCGGACTTTTCTCCCATTTTGACCTCCGTGGGATTATTGGGGAGATATCGAATTGTAAGCTGCTGGCCTATGTGGTAAGCTGTGGGGTCTGTAGTACCCTCATCTGAGTCGTGTAAGTAGGTCCGCCCTGAAGTATCCGAGAAACTCAAGGTTGGGTAATAAGTTGTTGTGGTATGGCTTGCTTCTCCTTCACTCAGAGAAATATTCACGCCTGTGCCTCTGCGCCGTGTTTGAGTGGTCTGTGTTTCGATGGCGTATCTGACATTTACTACAGTGGCTTGCGTTTTAACGCAGTTTGCATTAAATTCCTGCTCAAAATGCAAAATGACCGCACCAATTGCAAGGGCGATACAGGAGAAAATGCTAAGTACGGTGCCAAAGCCTATTAATGCTTGGGGCAGTGAGGTGTCTGGTGTATTATTTGACCACTCGCCGAATTCGTTGGGCTTTCTGTATGAAGGGTGGGGATACTCCGGCACATTCGGGGGTGTATATGTTGAGCCAGTCAGCTCCGTGGGTAACGCGTCCTCGTTTCCTTGCGCTATCAAAGCGGCAAATTGCGAATAAACTTCATCCACCCTAGGTGTGTCCAGAAAGCCTACGCTCACCTTGCGGCGTCGGAACAAATCTCCCGCTAAGCCCCCACCTTGCGTTTGAAAGAGCCGGCCAATTGACCACTTCATTTCATACCCCAGAACAATATCGCCAAAACCATCGTTATACCGATTTACCTTTTGAATAGGATTCGGCTGCAAGGACCAGAATTGAACTTTGTCTTGGCCAATATAGCCGGGTTCTATCACGATAGCTCGGTGAGAAGTGAGTATATACAGGGTATTCCGCTTCTTCCACCGGTGCAGCCATGGGGAACTAAAGAGAAGGAGGACCATCCCCCATAACAGTAGTTGGACAGGCCAGCCGCCATTTATTTCAGCTCCTTTCCATAATAACCAAGCCACTAATGCCACTCCGGCACTGAGCCGCAAGAACTTCATGATGGCATCCATTTGTTCACGCGGTTTAACCACTAGCACAAGATTTTCTTGTGCTGATACGGTGCGCGTAATGCGTGCCGTGTCACGCGAGTTCAGGTTAAAAGTATCTGTATCCATAAACAGAAAGACGAGTTTTAAGGGCCGATATTTGCAGTGTGAAAACTTATTTGACGCTTAACGTAAAGTTCTTTCGCTCTTCGTTAGGGGTGCCCTCATTATATCCGGAGATGAACCGATTGTCAACTAGAGTTACGTTTCGAGCGCTCTGTCCCAAGTTAAAACTCGCGTCAATTTCACTTAAAGCAAGAAACCGCACCGGAAAGCAATCCGGCGCGGTTTCTTGGGGTGATTTGTAATGATTACGCTTACTTGCGGCGACGGCGCATAGCGAGAGCTGCCAGTGCAACAAGGCTCAGGGTCGCCGCCTGTCTCGGCGGAGGGCGTAAGCCCGGAGACGGACCTGTCACGGCGGAGCCCGAAGGGCGGAGACGGATGGTGGGCTTCCGGCTTCGAGTCAGCCCTTGCGGGCTGCTTTCTACGCCGAGACGGGTCGCCGACCAATGCCGTTTTATTTTCTACGACGGCGCATAGCGAGAGCTGCCAGTGCAACAAGGCTCAGGGTCGCCGTGGTCGGCTCGGGAATAATCAGGGCGAGGGAGCCGTCATCGGTATAGACGAGCTGGAAGAAGTCGCTGGGAAGGACGTCTCCTGCGTAGGTGAGGTTGAGTATCTCAGTCAGGTCAGTACCGCTTTCAATCCGGCCGAAGCCAGCGATTTCGAGCTCGCCCACGTTCGTGAAGAAGGGGATATAAGCACCGTTGTCAGCATCCAAATTGAGGGTGATGGCGGTATCCTGACTGAGCAGCAGCGTGTGCCCATTCATATCAACGGAGCCTTCCAGATTGACGACGGTGGCCGCTGTCAAATCCAAATCAGCATCAATGCTGGCAGTGGGCAGGGGAGTGCTGCGCATGGAGAACGTGGCCATGTCATTTTGCTCCACGCGGAACTCACCGGATACCTTGATGGCGCCTGCGGCTTCTTCCATGCTCAGGTTCGCGCCGAAGCCCAGTGAAAGATCATCCAAATCCAGAGCCACGCCGCTGTGCAGGCTTGCACCGCTGCGAATGATCATGTCGGCACCGGCCTCAATGGTGCCATCCGTGCCTTTCACGAACTCATAACCCTCGGCGGCAATTTCAATTTCAGGGGTGCTCACTGTGCCGTTGATGGTAACCTGGCGGTGGTTGGCATCCGCATGGTCATCAAAGCGCACCTTGCGGCCTTCCAGCGCGTAGCCGTGGTAGTAGTCGTGATGCTGGGCATCAATGTTGTCGCCGTCCACCAGCACGTCCCAGCCGGTCGTGGCGTTGGCAATGTTGCTGTCGACCACATCCACCTGAGTTTCCCAGACGCCGTTGGTGCCTTGGCCATTCCACACGGCGGCTTCATCCAAGCTGCGGTATTCCTGCAGCATGTTCTGGAGCACTTCCGGGGTGTTGATGTAGGAGACGCCATCGATGTAAGTGGAGGAGTTGATATATGCTCTGCTGTTGCTGCTGTACAGAACCAATTTACCGCTTACCTCCTTGATAAGCAATTCCTGCAGTCGTGTCGTTCCGTTATCTCCATCGGCAATCAAGACGGTGTTCAGGGTGCCATTTGCATCTGTCGTGAAGCCATAGCAATTAAGCACGTGTCCGCTGAGGCTGAGTGCTGCCACCATGCCCTCTTGGGTCTGGACGTAGGAGCCGTTTTCCTGTTTGGTAAAGCCGAGCCCGGCAAGAAGTGCTTGCTTAAGTGCCTCTCTGTCGTTATAGGCGAAGGTGGAATTGGCTGCAGAGGTTTGGTCCGCAGCGTCGAAGTTTACGAAAGCATCCCGGGTAGAGTTGCCGTTGCCAAAGTATTCGGAATAGTACCCGCCGGGGGTGCCGCAGGAGAAGGAGGCATCATAATCTTTGCCGGGGTGCGGCTGGGCGTAGGTCCACTGGCCATTGGCGGCCCAAGGATTGGTGGTGGAGTCCGCCTTGAAGAACCAGTCGGCGGCATCACCAAATGAACCGCCCGTATTTTTCCAGCTGTTGTAGAAACTCTCGGCGATATGGAGTTCGCGGGCATTGTTGACGTCTACGTATGAGCCACCTTCGTAAATGTTTTCTTGGCCCATGTACCCGTTGGGCAGCTCGCGAGCGCTGCCGGAGCCGGTGGCATTCATGTTGCCGGTGTCTTTGTAGAAGACTCCGTACACGTCCTGCCAGTATTGAATGGAATTAGTGGCCACGTGTGTCCAGCACATGAGGCTGTCGTACTCTGTGCCATTAGAGTAGCTGCCGGTCCAAGGACCGCCTTTGTTGCTGTCGTACAGGCGAGTGGATTCCGCTTGCACAACTGAGGCATAGTTCAAACTGCCTGTCCCGTAATATGTTGACATTTTTATGCCGTCAACATGGTAAATCACTTTACCCGAGGGGTTAATGCGATCCCCTATGGCTGCGGTGGCGGTTGATGCGGCAAGACAGAAATAGGCGAGGAAAAGAGAACGTTTCATGGTGGAACCAGTATAGTATGCCTATTATGGCATAGTTCGCTCATGAAAGCAAGCCCGGATGTGTAAAATGCGACCAAAAAGGTGGGATTTTGCTGATTTATGACACCTGGCCGGATTACTCCGCGCGGCTGGCAGTTCAGGCGGGTGAGAAGAGAATCAACCAAAGTGCGCTATATATACTGCGCCGACCGCCAGTATCAGAAGGAGGAGGTCTGCCCACGATATGAGCGAAGCCCGCTCCAACTCTTTCTCTCGCAACTTGGGATACTGCAAGCAGAAACACAGAACGGCTTTTAACAATCCTTGTTTATCAGCAGGGATATCATCCGGGATTGTGAAGACCCCGTCCTTGCAGCGGAGCGTTGAGCCAAACAGTTCTACCTCCGCTTCCGGGTAAAAATCTGTACCCAGATGCCGGAAAAAGTTCAATTCTATTTCTGAGCCATCCGGCAAATGAAGAACCGGGAGCGTTCGTTGGAAGCGTATGGTAGCTAGTTCTTGCCCTGCGGCATCGGTGAAGCTCAGATAGCGCAATAAGAGCTTCCCCTTGGTTCGGCATTTCACCAGCAAGGCGCCTGATGAATCATACAAATCGAAGTGCGGGAGGTGATGCAATGCACTGTTTTTCATGAAGACGCAGGTGGAGCCATCTTCCAGCGTCACTTTATCTCGGCAATCCAGCGTAAACATTTTTAATGGTCTGTTGGGAACGGGATTCAGTTGATTCGGGGGAGTGCCTGTTTATTCATTTTGGCCGTTCTCAGAAGTGCCGAACACTTTCACCTCTACCGTTCGATACGGTGCATAGATACCATAAAATAATGCATTAGACGCAACGAAAAGAGGTATCTCTACCCCCCAGGCAGCCCAGGCGAGAGGGCGCAGCAGGGTATGCAGGGGACCGCCGGAAAAACGCTCGATATCTGGGTAATACTCTATGGGGAGACCGTACTTAACCCGACCTCCTTGGTGGGCGTATCTGAACATTACAGGGTTAGCTGCGCAGCGCTCAGCGCGGGCGTAATCAAAATCTTCTTGCGCTATGAGTTCCGGGCCATCATCACCGGGCTGTTCTACGCGGCGCTGCAATATGTGAAACACATCAGTATCAGATAGTTTTGCCAGATATGTTTTTACCTCATTGTTTTTGCGCCCCGATACGCAAATACCCTTTGTTCTTGACATAATGGCCTCATAATAAAACATGCATGTCTCCACGGGCACATACCGTAACTCAACTTCCATATAATAACGGCCATCCAAACAATAAACCTTCAGCTCGTGCGGAGATTCCGCAGAACACGCTTTGCTTACTTGATAATTATCGATATTGTCGATGGTTTGCTGAATACCCGGAACCACGCAACTATTCAGGAGCGATGCGCCAAGCAAGGCTAAGAAGAGGGAATATAGAGAATATGTGTTCTTGCGCATGGTGGCTGTCTTTATCTGTTACGGGTATTATATCAATTTCTTACGGTCTGTGCAAGTGCGGATATGCTTAAGCATTGGGCTGTTCTGTTATTACCAATATTTTTTGCTGATGGAAAGGGCTTTACAATAAGGAGTGTGGCTGATACAATCCATAAGGAGGTTTAACCGACTCTATTCATCTGGTATGAAAAAGAATTTTGCTATTTTCGGGCTCATGTTGGCCATTACAACGGCTGGCTTTGCTAGTGATTCCACGCCCCAATATGTGGAAAGGCAAGGGTATTTATGCTATGTGCCGGAAGATTGTTTTGGCTCTTTTATTCTGGCGGAGGGTGCTGCCCGTGCAAATAACAGTGAATCCTATATCAGCCCTATCATGTGTGCTATGCTGGATTTATATAACATGCATATAAACCCGAGATATCCTGACCCTGAAGATCCTTTTGAACATCCCCTTATTCACGGTAACACACGTGAGCGCGCGAGGGGTATCGCCGTTTCACTTATCTCCGAAAATAAAAATAATGCAGTGAACGACTGTTTTCAATCCCACGGTAACTGTTCTACGCCTCTTTGGCTCGCCGCTTGCATAGGGGATGTGGAGTTGGTGAAACTCATTTTAGAGCGTGGAGGAGATAAGAATACGATTGTCGGGGCTATTCGCCGGGGGCAACATATACTTCAACAAATGGAGAGATTCACCCCAGAGGTCAGAGAGGCTTTAATAAAGTTTTAACGAGAGCAGGGACAGAACAGGTTAAAACCCTACTTTCTTACTATTGCGATACAGAAATTGCATCATAATCGCAAACTTGCGAACATGATACGACAGTACCTTCAGACAGCTTGATATGAAAGCGATAGAGTCGTTCGTTCTCCTTCCATATGTGAACGTCGTCAAAATCTATCATACTTACACCGAAAGAGTCAAAACTCTCAATCTTATCGTCAACTGTATACAATGTAAACCGTTTTGCATTTCCTAAAAAAGATGCAGTTGAGGCAAATGTTGAGGGCGGTCCGATGATGTAATCACACATGCCCAAGATGGCAAAATCTGTCATGTGTGAATGTTTAGAAACGTATACGTAATCAATTTTATCAAGAAAACGTGCTTCATCTATCCGTTCGTCTGAACAGATGATAAACTGTACTTTGCGCGTTGAAAATCCCTGAATCTCAAGCATTTTCTTTTTATAGAAATCCAGTTCGAAGAAATGCTTTCCATCACAGAAGTATTGATAATCAGTCCTGCGAATATGAACCCCCACAAGAACAGTATCCGGCAATCGAATCTGTTGCACCCACTCGCTAGCTTCACTAATATATTTATCTTTAGGTGTAATGAATTGCCGCAGCTCTTTCTGATGCAAGTACAAAGAGCGGTAATCCGTATAAGGCCAGCAGTTCATAATGACTAATAAACGAGATTTATTGAGCTCTGCTAGCTCTGAGGGCATCTTACTGGGCCTGCAGCAAAATACTTTTACAAAGATAACTCCCAGACATTTAAATGCATAAACTAGGAACGGGATAATGGGAAGACGAAATAATATCCAGACAAGCCATGTAATATTATTGACCCACAACTTCGGTGAGCGACGGAGAGTGAAATTACGTTTAACATGGAAGGCAATATCCCATATTTTCCACCCATACTCCCTTGCTGAAGCAGCGAGGTGAAGTAGTTGCATGAGCTGGTTGCCCATTCTACCACCTGAAGTGTGATTAATAATCATAGTGATTTATTTTCGTATTTTTCTAACGATGGAAATGATAAATGCGTATATCGGAAGGGGAAGCGAACGAATGATAGAAAACAAGGATATTTTATTTCTCTTCAGTGCTCTACCCAAACGTTTATGAAATGGTGTTTGCCAATGTGTTATTGAAGGATATGAATGAAGGTGTTTTTCTCGTTCAGCATTCAGATAGTTTATAATGTTTGTTCTACGAGCCTCTTCGCAGTATGTCGGAACGAGTTGAATAAGCCGATCAAATTCATCCAATAGTGGGTTATAGGCATCCGTATAGGCACGAGCTGTATTTAATTCATGAGCAATGATGTCTTTGGGGCTAGAACTGTCTCTCGCGCCATTGGAAGTGCTCATTTGGGCTTCACCCTTACGGATGTATGCGAACAGTTCATCCGTAATGACCGCAACTCCAAGTACATTTGCTCTTAGAAGGGTCACGTAGTCTTCAATAAAATAAACCTCTTTTGATAAAGGACCAAACTCCGTGAAAGCTGTTCTTTTCCAGGCTTGGTGGTTGTATCCCCAATCGCCGGGATTCATTTTTGCCGTATGTGCAACATCGATAATACGAAACTCGTTTTTAATGGGGCATGCGCGAAGAGCTTGGTCCTTTACTTCATTTTCTGTTTTATCTGAGAACGCTTGCCATCCCCCCAATACATATGAGCAGTTTGGCGCCTGTTGTATAGCTTTGGCAACAAGTGTACAACGACTTCTGCATGCAATATCATCATCATCCGCTCTAACGATAAAGTCTCCGGTAGCAAATTGTAAGGCGTGGTTAATGTTACCTGCCAAGTGCATGTTATGAGGAGTCTGCGTCACTGTAATCCGCCTATTGCCTTTATATGCTGCTACGCACTCGTTGATGATTTCAAAGGTTCGGTCTGTCGAGCAATCATCGGAGAAAATATATTCAAGCTCCCCTTCGTAATCCTGAGCAAACGCACTTTCTATAGCCGAGCGAATATACTTTTCCCGATTATAGGAGAGCAGGACGTATGATAATTTAGGAAGAATATCCATCGTGTAGCGCACTATATCCAAGTTTATTGGCCATGTCAAGCCGAAATGCACCCCACAGGCGCGCAGCAAAAGGAGTTATGAGTCATGGTTAAATGCGTGTTAGTTTGGAATAGATTGGGGGCTGTCTCGTCACCGGACAGAAGTGCCTGAGTATGCTACAATAAATGGAGATGTCCACTTTCAGAGGTCAGAGTGGCTATAAAAAAATTAATGAGGGCATGACTTTGCTTGTGTTGTAGTTGGCTACCACTTGCTGTTTTCTTTGGTGAGGGTAAATGCTCTATCTGATGAGCGTTTAGCGAATGAGGAATGCCGCACATGGAATCCCGGCAGGTGAGGACGTGTCCCAAACGAAGCCACTCGGCACCGCTACGAGAAGCGCACCTCTTCCAATCCAGTCTTCCCCCGGCTTCAGCCGGGATGTTCTTCACTAAAGCTACGCTCACGCCGGCGAAAGCAACTCGGGAATTGACCTGCAGGCTGAAAACTGTTCCTAAAGGAAAATAGCAGTGGTCACGCCGATTTGTCTCAGCGTAACATATAGGGCGGAGTCTGAAGCTCCTTTTCTCAGCTTAATCACCTCATAAGATCCCTATACATATTTAGAAGTTACAATCTACTAATTCTACAAAATTAGTTGTTTTTTTCGGACTCGCCGCCAATCCGCTTGGTGGTCAGAAGAAATTTCTTCATGTTTTTCATAACTGCATTGATGCCCCATGATAATGCCAAAGACATTATGAATATAGGGATAGCAGTATTATTGTTTAGTTTAAGGCAGGGATATCTGAAGGATAAAAAAGAGTATATAAGCAATATAAAGGCGTGAAAGTAGTATATATTTGCAGAATGGTACTTGCCAATATATTCCATCCATTTAGAGCGGAGTTTGTCTGCTTTTAAAGCAATTGCAAACAAACTGCAACTCACTGTTACTATGAAAAAGTAATTCAAGGGGGCGTATTCTGCTACGTGTGTTTTGAGGGCGATAAACGATAAAATGAAAATTATGATATCCCACCTTATCTTGTAACGGTTTTTGAAATTAAACCATGCCATCATATATCCGATTGAAAGGAAACATACCGATCGGGATACAGACATGGCGTGTTCTTCCCAATTGCAGTATAATCCCGTTGGAATATGAAAATAAAGCTGATTCAATGTATAGACAATAATATAGCTAACAGCTCCCAAAATCAATAAACGGCGGGATATCTGTAACATCAACCATACAATTAATAAACCTTCCCAGAGAGAAGAAAGGTACCATAAAGGAGTAGATATAATGCCGCCTTCTACTATGGAAATCAACAGCATATGCCAGGGAATATGCTGATTGAATAGAAGCAATTTAACACTAAAGTACATAAGGTTTAATGCGGCCAATAGAATAATTGTTTTTGTTACCCAACGCTTCACCTTGGCGGACTCGGTCTTTTTGGACGCCCCTCCATATAAAAAATAACCACTACAAAGGTAAAAGCAGGGAACCGCTGACCAAATGATGGGAGCCAGAGCATCCTTGCAGAATAGAGAAGAATGAATGGTTACAACAAAAAAACAGCATATGAACTTTAGTATATAAAGAGAAGGCATACAGGAATGAAATTTATCATATTGACCATTATGGGTCAAGTGATAATAGCGGTGTGAGAACAGTTTTTGTGAATTGTAGAATCAAATCCGATGCCGACAAAATCTAAATGGGCCTCATGGGAGAGGCAAGACTGCCTTAGTTGGATGGGGGCGGTGTATAATGAGTTTTTCCTCTTTATGGAAGCAATGATTTTCTCAGGGGGCAATGCGATGGTATTAGGTATCGGATGGACATGTGTCTGCACAACAGCTTATCGTATCGGGCCGTTTTTGTAATTCCAAGCTTTGGACAATGCGCTAGTTCCCATATTTTTCTGGCATTTCGTTCCCTATCCAAGGACGGTAATTGTGGTGGTAATGAATCTGAGGAATGAGGGCTGGGACAGAACAGGTTAAAACCAAAAGGGTAAAGATACGTTAATCAGTGTTCTGAAAAGCATGGTTACAATGGAGAAGACGAGGATAGCCGCGTTCCTCCATTTGTTGCCGGCTTTGATATGCAGGCAGCTTGCGGAAATAAGAATGCTGACAATGGGCGCTACAAAGGGAAAAACCAGCAAATGGAAGCCCAAGGTCGGATACGCGTCGCTGTAATTCACGGGGGCAAGAACATCCGGTATGGATGTCTGGCTGCACAGTATTCCCCTATACGCGCACCATACTACCCATAGTACGAAAAAAGCAACGTTGAATCTGTAAAAGAATAACGCCATATTGTCTCCTCTCTCATTTTAACACATATCGCCCGCGAATGCGCAGCAAAAAATGCAGAAAGCGGTACTAATTGTACTTAAACCCATTCTGCTGAGCCTGTTCGTATAAGCGAAGATTGCTTAATTTGGCTGCTATCATTCTGACGATACGTATGTCATATTCACCGCCACAAACGGGTTCGCCATCAAATAACCCATTAATTTCTTCACAATACGGCAATACTGGGAAAGCTCCTTTATCCAACAACAAAGCTACAAGTTCCACATCATTACAAAGAACAGCAACTCGCAAGGGAGTAATCGAAAATCCATCTAATTCAACGTAATCATTTACTTCCTCCGGATATTGATTGATGGTGTCAAATAGTTTGCGCCGCGCAGTTTCGTACGGTTCGCGTCTATATACTCGTTCGTAGTAATCAGTCATGTCTGTTAATACATGGCTGGAATAATCACTAACCAAAACCGGATTATTTCCACTGTGGTGTGTTTCTCCATCAGCAAAAGCCACGGTTGAAACAAACGTACTTAAAAATAACAGCGTGTATGAGGTAATTTTTTTTATTAGACTAATGCAATGTGGCATCTGATCCGGGTAATGCTAAAACTTTGCTGAATAGTGAGCTCTTTGCTTGGTCGAAGCTGTTGAGGTATAGCTCTCGGGTATTCTGCGTTGGGGGCTACTTTGAGGCTCTTTGCATGCTAGACATGACATGCTGTGCTACTTATTTTGCATGTCAGAACCTTTTTTGATAGAACGTCCACCTGCGAAAATGAGATTTAGAATATTATATCTGCTGATAAAAAAGACATAAATGGTTACACAAATAAATGATGAGATCACGCAATTAAGTACCATATTTGATACGTAACCAAACAAATTGGAAGGAAGAATTGTTAGTAATATTCTTTTTAATGTCAGGGTAAAATAGAAGTGCGAAACATATACAAAAGTACTACTTTCAGCTATTTTTGAGGGGATGGGATGTCTATACAGAATTCCCATAAATGTTGAGAGAAACAGGAAAGTAGTAAGAGGAATTGAAATCGGAATCTGTATTATGCCGGATTTATGAAATACTTGTATCAGAAGAATTAGGGGTAAACAGATTTTCCAGTTAAACAAATTAGCAATGTCTGTAATCCTGAATCCGCAGCAGGCAAAATAGCTACCCAATAACAGGTACATGTTAAAATACAAGTTATCAATGTTTATGGATGTAAAATGGAATACTAAGCATAAAAGCGGGATTAAATGCTTCAAGTATCTTATAGCAACATAATAAATGGGAGATATAAATGTGAAAACTATAAGCGTTTCGAGAAACCAAAGGCCTTTGCCGAAATAATTTGTATCCGAAAATGGGTTATACCCATCTAAAAGTGACAAAAAATCGGGCGGATAGGTTTTGTGGACTAGATAATTTACTGCAAGTCCGATAGTATTCCACACAATATAGAGCACCAATAGGCTCTTGCTTCTGCTTTTTAATTTGGTGAGATAATCGCGCTTCCAGTCAAATGATTCTAGAGTCGCAGAACGAAAGAACAGGTATCCGGATATGATAAAAAAGAGTCTTAAAGCAGTTTCTCCAAAATGCAAGGAAACATACCATGATTTCAGATTCGGTATAGCATCCTGTGTTAATTGTGGTGCAATATATTGAGAATCATGGAGGGAGCAATGAACCATTACTATGGTTAATATACATATAAATTTTACAGAATTTAGAAAATCCGATTCTTTTTTATCTATCGAGACCATAAACAGATGGAGAAATATAATACAGCTTGGCTGGGAGTATAGCAAATGGCACAAATGATTGCAAGCTTGCTGGGGCTCTTTTTTTTGTCAGTAACCGCTTCTTCATCTTCGCTGGTAGAATATACGAGGATTTTTGTGCATTATACGACGTTGTTGGAAGGACGCTTTCCGTAGTTGCAGGAATTGGTTTATCACATTCAACACGCAGCACGCTTTGGTTTGGGCCTGTTTGACCGTAGCATTAGCATATACGAATCGCCTGAGATAGCGAGACAAAGCATCTATTATCAATTGAATGCATGGGGGAATTATATTGAGTTTTTGCAGACCTTGCTTATTCCCGGAGTTGCTTTGAGTATGCTGATTTGCTTCATGATGATGTTCAATCCTTTCGGCAGATGCTTGCCAGCTTGTAGAAAGGGCAGTCTCATGGAATCATAAATACCAACTGCATTCTTCCTGTAAACTTTTTAATTCCAAAGAGCTGCCGGAGGCGTCATTTGCCGGCATGGGTAAATCCGTTAGCCGGAAGAAGGCGTCATACAGGGCGCTGCTTTCATGAAAGTGTTTTTCAAAGCGTTCCACAAAAGCCGCAAATGCCCCGGAAGGCGCTGAGGTGCCCAAGGGAGAGTAGGGTCTAGAGGACTTCGTTTCAATAAACAGAATGAGAAGGATGATTTGCCCGGCCTCATTGCCGCTGCATAAGGTATTGAGAATATCCTCTGTCTCATGCTGTCCCCAGGCAGAGGCCATCCATACCATGAGCATGTGAGCACGGGTGAACAGCACACCGGCCCCGCATTCAGGCAGCCAAGGGGAGAGGATGAGTGTATCATGCACGATGCGCCGTAGCTCGTCAATGATGCGTTGGTGCTGGTTCAGGGCGATTAGCTCCTTACGCTCTCGCTCCAACCATATCCATATGATGTCTTCCCACAACTGCCGTGCATAATCATCCTGAGGGGTGCGGAACAGCTGATAAAGTGGGCGCAGATACGCGCAACACTCCGCGGGCGTACCGGCAGGTAAGTGGCCGTTAAATACGCAGCACAGCTCATACCCCGTGAGCCCCACGCCTTGCTTCGCGATGATGTTACGCAGCAGCTCCTGACTTTCAGGGTGGGTAAAATCCTTATTCGGATCACTGAGGTAAAAACCGGGCATATAAAAGTATATCTTTCTCTGTTTCGGGCATTATAGCGATACTCCCCCTTTTCTGCAAGGCCAGAGGATGGGATTTTATTCATTTAGCATCATTCATGTTACCGGAAAAGAAAAACACCATTGCCCGATGACGAGCAATGGTGTGATTTTAGCTGAGAAAATTAAGCTTTACTTGCGACGGCGGCGTGCAGCGAGGCCAGCCAGTGCCAGCAGGCTCAGCGTAGCCGTAGTAGGCTCGGGAATGGAGGGAGCCGGCGTGGGATTTGCCATATCTGCGGCAGTTACCTTGCCTTGCCAGATTGTTAGGCCAATGCCTGTAAGAGGACTGTAATTCTCTCCCTGGCCGTGAAGTGTCAGAGTTGCCGTTTCAATTGAGGTTGGCGGATTGCTCAGAACAGCACCTTCCCAGATGGTTTCTAATTCTTGTCCTTCAGTATAACCTAAAAGTGTCACTGTGGGATTATAGCCGAATAAATCATCAACCTGGACAATTAAAGTTTCCGCATTAATTGGACTGTCAAGCCATTTATAACTATTCATCAAGTCGATGCTAGGGACTGTCAATAATGGAAGAGACTCCTTGTAAGTAAAAACCAAGCTATTACGGCCGCCTCCATAACTGAATTGAAAATCAAAAGAGTCCCCAGTATCATCAGTAGCTAATACTGAAAACAAATCAAAGGAAATAGCAAAAGTACCGGTATTGAATGTTTCTACAACATCTTGGAGGTCAAGCATACCTGTTACCTTCCCCTTCTCATCAACATAATAGGAAAAGTCACTATTCTTGATTAAATAAGTTGGTGTATCGTCAGCTTGCACAACACCGGCCAGAGTCATGAGAGCAATAATTGTCTTTTTCATGTTTGTATTTTAATGTTAAGAGGTTAGAGTAACTTGTGCAGGGGTACTCGTTTCCTCGCGCGTCGGAATGCTGAGAGACCCGTGACGAGATGTCAGAGAAAATATACAGAAGTTGCAAGTCTAAAAACGTATAAAACGCTTATTTTTCAAATTTTGAGGCAAATGTAGAGGAGGTTAAGCAGCGCCTGAGGGCAGGGGGCTGTTGGCGGCGGCTTTGGCTCCATTCCTATGAGTTGGCTGCGGCAGTAAAAATTCCGGGGGAATGGCGGTATGTTGGGGAATTATGAGTTGAGGTCTCGTAGGACGAATATGAGGATTGGCAGCATGGCAATATAAGGCAGCAGAGCTACAACATAAAGTATCCCGCGCAGGAGTAAGCTGTTATCGGGGAGGGGCTTGCTGCGGAGCATGCAGCCCATCAGCGCGAAGGGGAGCCACAGCAGGGTGAACCAGACTCCCGATAAAGGTGTGGCGAACCACCATGCCAGTGTGTAGAGCAGGAGCGGGATATTCAGCAGTGCGTATATCCTCGGATTGGTGGTTAAGGAGGAGAGTATCCACAGGGAGACTGGCATCAGCAAGGTGCAGAGCCCCGTATAGAGCAAAAAGGGGAATAGGAGCAGATGCAACAGAGCGTTGAGCCCCAGCCATATACCGCTGAGAACAAGATATGTTTTGCGATGAACGATGTTCGTGTTGTCGGCCTGTGCCGTGCTCATGTTGTCGGGGCCTTTCCGTGAACCGGGGCCATTATAGCGATTTCCTCCTCCTTGTGCAAGCTTAGACCACTCATGTTGTGTGGTGTTTTGCTAGGAATGGCATAGATTTTCCTTCTACCGGGCTAATAGAGTGTGATAGAATGAGCGGCGATACAGAATACCCTCTATGATTTACATCGAAGAGTTTACCATCCTTACGCCTGAACAGGCGGAAAACTGGCTGAACAATAATTGCGACGCCCACTGCACGAAGCAGTATTATCCCTTCCGTGTGTTCGAGAGCCGTGTGCCCAAGCTGGAACTGGGCAATATCACCATTCTGTACGGTGGCAACGGCTCGGGGAAGACTACTCTGCTTAACCTCATGGCGGAAAAGCTGGGGCTGCCGCGCAGCACGCCTTACAACCGCACGCCCTTCTTCAGTGATTACGTGGAGATGTGCCGCTTGCGTATGGCGGGCGAAGACACGGGCTACCCCGAGAAAATCCCGTATGAAAGCCGTTTTATTGGCAGTGATGATGTATTCGAGCATATTCTGCGCTTGCGAGAACAGAATGATGCCCGCCACCTCGCCTCTGAACGTGCCGGGCGCCAATGGGGAGTGGAAGGCTACCGCCGCATGAAGCTAGACTCCTACGAACAAGGCGGTTATGATGCATTCCTCACTCACATGAAGGCCCGCCACAGCACGCGCAGCCGTTTTGTGCGGGAGCATGCTCAGGCGGCTGAGCGTGAATATTCGAACGGCGAGAGCGCTTTCATCTATTTTACTCAGGCCATTGCAGAGCGCGGGCTTTACCTGCTTGATGAACCGGAAAACAGCCTTTCGCCGAACCTCCAGCTGGACCTCGTGGAGTTCCTCTCCTCCAGCGCGGTGTGTGGGGCTCAGCTGGTTATTGCCACCCATTCGCCGCTGCTGCTCAGCATTCCCGGGGCCCGCATATATGATCTCGACCATCGTCCCATAGGCCTCCGCCCGTGGTATGAGCTGGAAAATGTGCGCCTCCTTTTTGATTTCTTTAATGAACACCGCGCCTTGTTCCTAGAATGATAGCAGGAAAGGAGGATTCTTGTGTAAACGTCTGCCAGTGCCGCAAAACTTGTCATCACGGGTATGTTGTGCTAAACTCCTTCTATGAATAGCCGGCAGCGTCGCAAGCAAAAAAAATACCGGAGTCAGTTGTGGAAGGCCATACATCTTGGGCCTTTTAAGCTGGTTCGCAAGCTGCTGCGCTTTGTGAAAGCTGATGACGATATGATTCATAGTGCCATTGCTATCGGAGTAAGCGCTGAAATAGTGGACTTGCTGCAGAAAAGTGCTGGTATGCCTGAATCTGAAGTTGCAAAGTGTCGCCTATCGCAAGCACTGGAAGCGGATGATACTGAGCTGGTGCAGCAATATCTGAATACCGGAATGAGCCCGGATGTTGTTATGGATTCCTATGGGAACCGCCCTTTGCACCGGGCGCGTTCGGCGAGGATGGCTCGCTTGCTTCTGGAAGCCGGGGCTGATGTGAATGGGCTGGCTCGGTTTGGGGAATCTCCGGTATTTTTTGCCCGAGGTGAGGTGTTGGAGACTCTGCTGGCCGCCGGGGCAGATGCCTCGATTATCGGCAAATATGGACTATCTGCACTGATGAATTATCATCCCGCTGAGGAAATACGCATGTTACTGGCGGCAGGGGCGAATCCGCATGCTGTTTGGGTCGGTGGTTATACCGCGCTGCACAGTGTGGTGGATGCTGAAAGTGTGGCCATACTTGTACAGCGTGGATTGGATGTGAATGCCCGGCTCAAATCCGGTGATACTCCGCTGTTCCGTCCACACAATCCCGATGTGGCTCGCGCCTTGCTGGATGCCGGGGCTGACCCTTGCGCGGTGAATAAGGAGGGCGTTACGCCACTGCATGAGTGCACTTGTTCGGAGACTGCCGAAATGCTCCTTGCTGCCGGGGCACATGTGAATGCCGAAGATGAGCGTGGACGCACACCGCTGGATTGGGCTCTAGCCCACCCGTATCAGCACAAGATTCAGCAACAGTACATCGCCACGCTGATTCGCGCAGGAGGGAAAAGGGGCAGCGGGCATCACGATACGCTGTAAGCTATCCCTCCGCTGATTGGCGGCCGAAATCATCATCAAAGCGTTCGATATCTTCCTCGCTGAGGATGTGGCCGAATTGGAGTTCAATGACGGTCACGGGGGAATCCGTGGTGTTGCTGAGTCGGTGCAGGCTGCCCCTCGGGATGAAAACCTGCTCGCCGGGGCGCGGCTGGAAGTTTTGGTGTCCGCAGAGCACATCGGCCACGCCGTCCACCACGGTCCATAGCTCTGAGCGGAAGCGGTGGCGCTGCAGCGAGATGCGCTTGCCTGGGTAAATGGTGAGCTTTTTCACCACGGAGCGGGGCATGACATCCAGCACAATCCAGCGGCCCCAAGGGCGCTCTGCATGCTCGCCAGCGGTGTAGGGCATGGGTGGCAAAGCCTCCGGGCTCGGGAGGTCGTGTGGTTGATGTGCGTTCTGCTCGGAAAATGCAGCTGTCAGCGGAGCGGAGGGCTCACATAGATGAATAGCTTTCATGTTAGGGGAATGTGGGCTGTGGGGTGCCTTCCATATATGCACATTCCGAGAAGATAGACAAGATGTTATTGGGGCTTAGCTGATATCAAATAGATAAAAAGCTGGGGTGGAGCAGTGAGTCCTCTTGCCAGCTGTTCTGCAGAGGCCTTTCTGCGTTATTGCCTTGCGGCCGGGGATGATATTTGCTAGAATGCCTGCACGCGTAAATCATAAAATATATCGCCTATGGCCAAACGTCCCCACAAATCTGCGAAGCCGGTTAAACCTATCTATTCCTATGTCGTTTTGATACTGGCTGTAGGAGTAGTTGCGAGCTTATCCTATTTTTCCGGTGATGATGAGAAGCCCGCAAGGCGCAATGCAGCGCCCCGGAGTGAGCAGGTGCAGAGAAGAACCGCCACCCGCGCTGAAGCTGAGGTGATATGCGGCCGCTGCAAGTATGTGCAGGATGGTGATTCTCTGCTGTTTATTCCCCGCGGTGAAAATACGGAGGTGAAGGTGCGCCTGTTCGGGGTGGATGCTCCTGAGCGTAATCAGGCGTGGGCTGATGAGTCCCGTGATAATCTGCGAAAGCTCATTGGTGAGCAGGAAATACGCCTGCAGGTGGTGGATGTGGATCAGTACGGGCGCCGCGTGGCTAAGGTATACGTGGGGGAAACTTACGTGAATCTTGAGCAGCTGAAGGCCGGCATGGCTTGGCTGTATGAGCGCTTTTGTGATCCTGAGGAGGATGCGGATTTGATATCCGCGGCTCAGTCCGCCCAGAACGGGCGTGTGGGGCTGTGGAGCGATTCCTCTGCGCTCAATCCCCGTGAGCACCGCCGCCGTTATGGCACGGTGCATGATGGCAGGTAAATACGCGCCCCTGCTGGACAAAATCTGAAATGCAGAAAGCTGTTCCCCGGGAGGAACAGCTTTCTTTATTCTGGGAATGCTCTTGTGGCTTATCACCTTTAGGCGTAGAGCGCTGCGTATGCCTCGCGCTGCTCGCCGGGGTTAATCGTGGTGTAGGTGATGCCGAAGGCCTCACGGCAGGCTTCCGGGGAAGCGAAGATGCCGGCGCCGGCGAAGGCGTACATGGAGGCACCCAGCACGGTGCTTTCCGAGACGTTCGAGATGCGGATGGGGATGCCGAGGATGTCGGCACGCATTTGGGTCCACACCTGATTGCGGGCACCACCGCCCACCAGCAGGAGATCAGTGGACTTGAAGCCGCCCACCTTCTCCAGCTTCTCGAGGCGCTGCTTGAGGCGCAGGGTGAGGGCTTCCATGGCGGCGCGGTAGATGTGCGCGCGTGTGCGGCCCAGCACAAGGCCCTGAATGCTGCCGGGCACGGCATCACTGGGCAGGAAGTCCGGGATGAGCTTCACGCCATCACAGCCGGGGGCAATCTTCTCAGCCTCAGCGTCCATGGTGTCAAAGCTCTCACCATTGTAGCAGGTGGCTTTCACCCATTCTATGATACCGCTGGCAATCCACTGCAGACCGGGGTTCAGCAGACCGGCCTTGCTGTCGAACTCCACGGTGGCACCGGCTGCGTAGTCTGCGGGCTCCAGTTTGGCCTGAGGCGTGCGCAGCATGAGGATTTCCCAAGTACCGCTGGAAAGGAAGGGCTGGTTTTCCTGCACGCCGCTGCCGAAGAGGGCGAACTGCGTATCATGCCCGGTGGAGATAACCGGCACGGAGCAGGGGAGGCCCAGTAGCTCGCAAGCGGCGGGGGTGAGGCTGCCGATGACGCCACCGGCATCCACCATGGGCGGGAAAAGGCTCTTGCTGATGCCGAGGGTGGAGAGAATCTCCTCGCTCCAGTCACCGGTGGTCAAATCCGTCATCTGGGAAGTGCCGGCCATGGTGCGATCCGTCGCCATCACGCCGGTGAGGCGGTGGGCGAGGATGTTGGAGATGAAGAGCCAAGCGTGTGCCTGCTCCAGCAGCTCGGGGCGGTTTTCCTTCAGCCAGATAAGCTTGTAGATGGTGTTGAAAGCGAACTCGCCCACGCCGGATACTTCATTCAGACGGCTCTGGGGGAGGTACTTGTCCACCTTCTTCATCACCTCAGCCGTGCGGGGGCACTTCCAGGAGATGACAGGGTAGAGCAGCTCGCCCTGAGCGTCCACAAGGGCGCCGTCCACACCGAAGGTGGTGATGGTTACACCCTTCACCTGCGTGGTGTCCACCTCAGGCAGAATCTTACGGGCACATTCTGCAAGCTGGTTGAGAATGCGGTCAGCATTCCACACGTGGTAATCAGGGTTTTCTGCGCCGGTATCCGTGGAGTTCGGCTGGCTGGCCTTAGCCACCAGCTGCCCTTTGTCGTCTACGAGGATGGCGCGCACATTCGTGGCGCCACAGTCTAAGCAGAGTACGTATGCCATATGTGATAAAAAAAAGGCAAGCTGCCGGGAAGTCTCCCGACAGCTTGCGGTAAGCGGTTATTAATACTTGCCGTAGATGGGGCCGAAGTTGGCGCAGGCGCGGAAGTCTGCACCCTCGGGGTCGGCTGTGCCGAACAGGTCCCAAGCGGCGGGGCGATATACCTGGTCCTCCGGTACGTTGTGGGCGTATACGGGGATGCGCAGCATGGAGGCCAGAGTGATGATATCAGCACCGATGTGGCCGTATGTCCAAGCGCCGTGGTTAGCGCCCATGTTAGCCATGACGGTGTAAACATCCTTGAAGCCGCCCTTGCCGGTGAGACGCGGGGCAAACCAAGTGGTGGGCCAACCCGGGTCCGTACGCTGGTCGAGCTTGTCGTTCACGTCCTGAGGCAGGTCGCAGGTCCAGCCTTCCACGATGGTGAGCACGGGGCCCTGACCCTTCACGAGGTTCATGCGAATCATGGTTACAGGCACATTGCCCTTGGAGACGAAGTGCAGGGAGTAGCCGCCGCCGCGGAAGTACTCGCGGTTAGCCGGGCACCACTCGGAAGCACCCATCATGGCTTCGATGTCGGCCTGTGTGGTCTCACCGGTCTTCTTCATGATGGGAGTGCCATCAGGAGCGGTGGCGTGCATATTGCCGTCCAGAGCGGTGGAGCCGGAGTTGATGAGGTGCATGATGCCGTCCTTTGCCAGACCTTCCATGGTGTAGCCGGTCACGCGCTTCACAGCAGCGGGGCTCCAGTAGGTGCGGATATCGGAGAAGCAGGCAGCACGGCCGGTGAGCTGGTGCAGCAGGAGCATGCACACGCCGTTCATGGCGTCGTTTTCCGTGGCGAAGGGAATAGCCTCGCGCGGGCCGTTCCAGTCGAAGGTGCTGTTGAGGAGGGACTCAGCCATATCGCCGTTCGGGTAGAAGTCCGTCCAGTGGCGCTGGCCCTGGAAGCCACCGCAGATAGCGTTGAAGCCCAGACCTTCTTCCTCGCGATCGATGGTCTTGAGGTAGGGGTTACCGTGCATCATATCGCGGAAGATGATGGTCATGAGGATGGACTCGCGCAGGGTGCGCTCCTTCTCCTCGGGGGAGAGCACGAGATCGGGACGGTTGCGATCCGGACCAATCTTCACGTACTTCTTGGCCCACTCCATGGCGAGGTCGAACTCAGCCTTGTCGTAGATGCCCAGCTCCATGCGGCGGCGAACCTCAGTCATGTCCACAGCCTGCACGCGCATGCCCATGTAGCTCTCCCAGAAGGACTGGTCCACGATGGAACCGGCGATACCCATAGAGCAGCCACCGATGGAGAGGTAGCCCTTGCCACGGAGGGTGGCTACGGTAAGACCGGCGCGAGCGAAGCGCAGAATCTTCTCCGCTACGTCCTCGGGGATGGAGGTGTCGTCAGCGTCCTGTACGTCATGGCCGTAGATGGAGAATGCGGGCACGCCCTTCTGAGCGTAGCCGGCGAGAGCGGCAGCCAGATATACGGCGCCGGGGCGCTCGGTGCCATTGAAGCCCCAGATAGCCTTGGGCGTGGTGGCATCTGTCTCAAAGGTCTCGGTGATGTAGCACCAGCAGGGAGTCACGATGAGGGAGCAGCCTACGTTGTTCTCTGCGAACTTCTGATTGCAGGCAGCGGCTTCAGCGGGACCACCGATGGTGGTGTCAGCGATGATGCACTTCACGGGCTGGCCGTTGGCGTGGGTCACGTTGGCCTCGATGAGGGCGGCAGCGGCTTTAGCCATGTTCATGGTCTGATCCTCCAGAGACTCACGAACGCCGAGGCGGCGGCCGTCAATCGTGGGGCGGATACCAATGGTGGGTAATGTATCGTACTTCATATACGTTTGTGTTTGGGTTAAATTATTTGTCGGAAGGAGTGGAGGGCTTGCGGAAGATGAGGCTGTATGCCAGCACTACCGCGAAGCAGATGGCGGGAACGATGAAGGAGGCGCGTACCGCAGCGGAACTGGTGCCCAGGTTCGTGTCCCAAGTGTTGTCAAAGGCTGCGGTGAGACCCAGCCAGCAGGACTCAGCATCGCCAATGATGCCGGCCATCCACGGGGTGATGAGTGCACCACCGAGAATAGCCATGATGAGACCGGCTGCACCCAGCTTCACGTCGCGCTGGTTCAGGCCGCCCAGAGCAATGCCGTAGATGGTGGGGAACATGAGGCTCATGCAACCGGACATGGCGATGAGGCAGATGACGTTAGCGGAGAAATCCAGCCCGGCGATGCTGAAGAGAACGGTGCTGGGCAGGTAGATGGTGCCGGCACAGCAGGCAATGGCAGCAATGGCGAAGAGGCTCATCATGCTGGCGGGGTTGAACTTCTTCATGTAGTAGGTAGCCACCCAGCGGCAGATGATGAAGAGAACAAGGGAGATGAGGTAGTACGTGGCGGCTGTGGCGGGGGTGACGCCCAGTTCCTTACAGCAGTACACGTTCAGGTAGGTCCAAGCAGCAATCTGCACGCCTACATAGAAGAACTGAGCAATCACGCCGCACCAGTAGCGGGGCTGGCTCAGCAGGGAGAAGAGCATGGCGCGGTAATCACCCACGAGGAACAGGTAGGTAATCGGGCCCAGTGTGCCGCAAAGCACCCAGACAACCTTGTCCATAGTCGGGAAGATGAAATAGAGCGCGGTGAGCGGAACGATGGCGAACAGTGCGGCAATCAGCACGCGCAGGCCACTGCCATTGCCCTGCTGTTCAGGCTGTTCCTCGGTAGCGGTGGTTACCTGAGTGTCCTTCACGCGCAGGAAGAAAATCCAGATGAGGAAGGCGATGCCGCAGAGGCCCACATAGGGAGCGCATACCCAGAAGAGCTCAGAGTGAACGATTTCCTTCAGCTGCTCAGCGGGCATGGCAGCGCGCTCATCAGCGGTGGCGGGATTCAGGTTGCTGAGGATAAGCTGCTGTGCCAGGACGATGCCCATAATAGAGCCGACCGGATTGAAAGCCTGAGCGAAGTTCAGACGGCGTACGGCAGTTTTATCCGGGCCGAGGGAGATAACGTAGGGGTTACAGGTGGTTTCCAGCACGGAGCAACCGCAGGCTACCACGAAAATAGCGATGAAATAAATCTCAAAGCTCTGGTTAATACAGGCCGGAATGTAGGCGAGCGCGCCGATAATGTAGACGCCGAGGCCGATAAGCACGCCTTTCTTGTACGAGAACTCCTCAATGAGAATGGAGGCAAAAATAGCCAGCACGGCATAGGCTCCGTAGAAAGCCACTTGCACGAGAGCTGCCTGCTCCTGAGGAATCGTGAAGATATTCTTAAACGCCGGCACCAAGTTATCAGTCATGTTATTCAGCAGGCCCCAGAGAGCAAAGCAGCTCACGAGCATGAAGAATACAGGACGGAAACGGCGCGGCACAACCGGAGTTAAATCGCGTTTATCTGTTGCGCTCATGTTCTTATTCTATCAGTCTTAGCTCTCATGTCAATCAATAAAATCAGGCATGGGAGCATTATCGAGCGGCCTTGCGTGTTATTTCTGCGCCGGGGTAGGATGAAGCGCTTCTCCACATGAGAAGTGCTTGACATTGATGTTTTTTTTGTTACGTTTTTTTGTATGAATAAGTTTTGCGGAAATTTGCTCTGTTTCCTCCTCGGCTTGGGCGTACAGGCGGGAGGAGTGGCCTTGTTTTGTTTGCTAGGGGGGTGACGGGGATATCTAAGGCGCATGAGTGGGCTTGGTACGGCGTGTTGTGTGGGCATAAGCGCTCCCTTCTGCATGATACGCTGTGGTATATCTGCGGTAAGGCCTCGGCTAAGCTGAAGAAACGCGGGGCGAGCGCTGTGCTGCTGTGTGATGGTCAGCACCTGCGCGTGTACCCGGCCCGGAGGCTGGAGGACGTGAGAGCTTTGCTGAGCACCTGCGGTATAAAATAAGACGCGCGGAAATGGATATTTCCGCGCGCCTGATGGTGTGATTTGTTTTCGGCTTAAGCCTGAGGTGTAGCCTCGATGATGACAACTCCGAAGGGCTTGAGCGTGAGCGTAGTCTGCTTGCCTGCCTCAGCAGTGACGGGCAGGGAGTCGCCCTTGGGTGAGCTGAGGGTGTAGCGCAGCGGGGCACCGAGCGGCAGCTCGAATACGGCGGCGGGGTCAAAGCTGAACTCCTGCTCCATATCGCTGGGGTTACGCAGCACAAGAATGCCCTTTTCCGTGCTCCAGGACGCGAAGCCGTAGGCCTCCAGAGCGGCGGGGTCACCGCCTACCCAGTGGCTGTCCACAAGGGTGGCAGCGTTGGCGCGGGTCCACTTAGCCGCGGCAGCAAGGGTATCCCACTCGTGGTCCTTCAGCATGGAGGGGGTGATGTAAACCTCCTGCATCTGGGTGCCGAGGCCGAGACCGCTCCAGATTTCATCCGCCAAATCATCATTCTCCGTGGTCATGAGGCCGCGGGCACCTTTATTGTAAATGACGCCGTGGGTCATGAGGGAGTTAATGGGACAGAGCGGGGAAATCTTCACGTTGTGCGCGTAAATCATGGCATCACGGAAGGTAATCCACTGCTGGCGGGCTGTGCCTACGCCGCAGAAGTCGTGGTCCCAGTTGCCGCGCCACACGGAGTCCGCAATGCTGAACCAGAAGGGGCTGGCCCATGTGCCGGTGGTGAGGTTAATGTAGATATCCGGCTTTTCAGCGCGCAGCTCATCGATGAGGGAGATGGCAGCCTCGAAGTCAGAACCGAAGCGGGAGCCGGGGGCCGGATCCGCCATGCCGGAGCAGCCATCCAGCTTGAAGTGGTTCGCGCCGTTCTCGCGAATCATGTGCAGGCACATATCACGGAAGAGCTCGTAGTACTTGGGGCCGGAGAGGGCGAAGCCTCGCTCGTTCGTCTCGTAGGTATCGCCAGCGGCGGCGAGGCGGTTAAGCTTGGGCTGGCCATAGCCACCCCAAGGGGAGAACCACACGCCGGGGGCAGCGCCGTAGCTCTCCATCAGCGCGCGGATGTCGCGGAACTCGTTCGGCAGACCTTCGTGGAACTGCCAGAGGGTTTCCGTGTTGTCCCAGCCGTCATCCAGCAGGAAGGAATCCATCACTACCCCGCGCTTGCGTACAAGCTCCTCACCGAAAAGGCGCACGGTATCCAGCACATCCTTTTCAGAGTAGCGGGAGAAGTAGCCGATGTCGTACCAAGTGTTATAGTTGAAGAGGGGGAAGTAGGGGCGGGCACGCTCCTCATTCAGGTAGGAGAGCTGGAAGGTGCGGCGCAGCTGGCCGGGCGTGCAGAAGCCCAGCACGGCAGAGATGCTGCTGGTGGTGCGGGCGGGCAGGTGGGTGCTGCGCTCCAGTGAGCAGGCAAAGCCCTCAGCCGTTACCTCGCCCTTGCTAAGCGGGCTTTCCACACCGGCAAAGAGGCGGTTACCGGCAGCCACCACGGGGGCACCTTTCACGCTGCCTTCCACGCGGGCTTCAGGGGCGGCGATGTTCAGTAGGGTAATCTTGCGGGCCGGCATGGCAAACTGCATGGGGGTGATGTGCAGACCGAGGCGCATGTAGGGCTGGCCGTCACGCAGTTCAGCCCACCACTCCAGCTTGTAACCATCCGTCGTTACGGCAAAGGGCAGGGTGGCGCGTTGGCCTGCTCGGCGGTCTGCCAAGCGGCGGCCCTCAGGCTGAGCGGCGATGCTGCTGATGCTTACCTCACCGCACATTAAATCCTGCGCACTCAGCGGCAGGCATACATCCGTGTATTCTTTCTTGGAACAGGCTTCATCCGTTTTGGCCTCCTGAAGAGCAATGGTGAAGACTTCCTTGCCTAAATCATAGCTGCGGCCGTTTACTTTATCTCGCACGGTCACGCCGGCAAAGCGGCGGCCTGCGGTGCGGATGTCGATGCTGATGTACTCGTTTTCAATCATAACACAATGCCGTTATTCAATGTACGCGCGGAGGGTATCACAACACTCGCTGTTTGGCAAGCCGAAATCGCCCTGCCTACCTATTCGTGAGCATCAGGATGGCGAGAAAGCAGAAATTCTAAGTTTAGACTTGCAATGTGGGATACATATCCTATAATAATACCATGATATTACGCCGCATTGCACGTTTTTACATAGAAGGGTTTCGGAGTATGACCTTGGGGCGCACGCTTTGGTGTATCATACTGGTGAAGCTTTTCATTATGTTTGCCGTGCTGAAGGCCTTTTTCTTCCCATCGTATTTGCGAGGGGGAGAGGAGGAGAAGAGCGAGGCGGTATCAGCTGAGCTGACAGGCAGAGTCATTAAGGAATAAAGGAAGGAAAAACATGGAATCGATAGATACATCACTGGTAGATTGGTCACGGGCGCAGTTTGCGCTTACCGCCATGTATCATTGGCTCTTTGTGCCGCTCACACTCGGCTTGGGTGTGGTAATGGCCATCATGGAGACGATATATGTGCGAACGGGGCGCGAGTTCTGGAAACAGACAGCGCGTTTCTGGATGAAGCTCTTCGGCATTAATTTTGCCATGGGCGTGGCCACGGGGATTATTCTGGAGTTTGAGTTCGGCACGAACTGGAGCAATTACAGCTGGTTCGTGGGGGATATATTCGGCGCGCCTTTGGCCATTGAGGGAATCGTGGCTTTCTTCATGGAGAGCACGTTCATTGCCGTGATGTTCTTCGGCTGGAACAAGGTGAGCAAGCGCGCACACTTGGCCTCCACTTGGCTTACCATCATCGGGGCTACGATATCGGCATGGTGGATTCTTGTGGCGAATGCTTGGATGCAGCACCCCGTGGGCATGGAGTTCAACCCTGATACGGTGCGAAACGAGATGGTGGACTTTGCGGCTGTGGCCTTCTCGCCCGTGGCTGTGGTGAAGTTCTGCCACACCGTGGCCAGTTCTTGGGTGCTGGGCGCTGTGTTTGTGGTGGGGCTGAGCTGCTGGTACTTGCTGAGGAAGCGTCATCAGGAGTTTGCTCATGCCAGCATTAAGGTTGCCGCGTGGTTCGGCCTTGTTGCGGCACTCATCACAGCGCATACAGGGCACCAGAGCGGGCGTGATATCGCCGTGCACCAGCCGATGAAGCTTGCCGCAGCGGAGGGCCTGTACGAAGGCGGTACGGAGCAGGGGCTTGTGCTGGGCGGTTTGCTGCGTCCGGGGGCTGACTGGGCTCAGCCGTCTGAGGAAAGCAAGTTCCTTTTCCATGTGGAGATGCCGTACGCGCTCTCTCTTCTGGCTACCCATGAGGTGGATGGCTATGTGCCCGGCATTCGTAATTTGCTGGAGGGCGGATACCCCCTGCCGGAAGGCGGTGTGGCGCTCTCCGCTGAGGAGAAGATGGCAAGAGGTCGTGTGGCCATTGCGGCGCTGGCGGAGTACCGCGCAGCGAAGGATGATGCTACTCGTGCTGCTGCGTTGAGCACGTTGCGTGAAAACTTTGCGTATTTTGGTTATGGGTATCTGGAGAAGCCTGCCGATTTGGTACCGAATGTCCCGCTCACCTTCTACAGCTTCCGAATCATGGTTGTGCTGGGCGGCTACTTCATTCTTCTGTTTGCCGGGCTTTTGCTGCTGGGCAAACGTGTGGAGAAGTGGAAGCTGCTGCAGTGGGGCGTGGTACTCACCATTCCGCTGGCATGGCTGGCCAGTCAGGCCGGCTGGGTGGTGGCGGAAGTTGGCCGCCAGCCTTGGGCCATTCAGGGGCTGCTGCCGAATGTTGCCGCTATCTCCCGCTTGGATGTAAGCTCTGTGCAGACGACCTTCTTCATCTTCCTCGTGCTCTTCACGCTGCTTCTGCTGGCTGAGTTGAGCATCATGGGCAAGGCGATTGCTGCCGGGCCTGAAACTGAATCTGACGCCGCATAATGTTATGAACGATATCTCATTACTTCAACACTACTGGTGGTTCCTCGTTTCCTTGCTGGGGGCTTTGCTGGTCTTCCTTATGTTCGTACAAGGCGGGCAATCACTCATCTGGACCCTTGGACGCACAGAGGAGCAGCGGCGCATGCTCCTGCTGGCTACGGGGCGCAAGTGGGAGCTGACCTTCACCACCCTTGTTACTTTCGGCGGCGCGTTCTTTGCCTCCTTCCCCTTGTTCTATAGCACGAGCTTCGGCGGTGCGTACTGGGTGTGGGTGCTGATACTGCTCTGTTTTGTGGTGCAGGCTGTTTCCTATGAGTTTCAGCTGAAAAACGGCAATCTCCTGGGCACTAATACTTACCGAGTATTCCTCCTGCTTAACGGTATTCTGGGCCCGCTGCTTATCGGAACGGCGGTGGGCACCTTCTACACCGGGGCTGAGTTTGTGGTGGACAAGGCAGCCGTGGTCAATCCTGCCATGCCCGTGATTTCTAGCTGGGTGAGCCCGTTGCACGGACTGGAGGCAGCGATGGTGCCGCAGAATCTCATGCTGGGTATCAGTGTGTTACTGCTCACGCGCGTGCTTGCCTGCCTCTTCTTCATGAACAGCATCAAAGATGAGGCGCTTCTGAATAACTGCCGCCAACGCCTACTTCTGGAGAGCGGGGCTTTCCTGCTGTTTTTCCTCACATGGCTGGTGCGTTTGGTTTGTTCCACCGGGTTTGCGTATCTGCCGGAGAACGGATTGGTATATCTGGAGGAATACAAGTACCTGAACAACCTGCTGGCAATGCCCGGTGTGACTGCCGTGCTGCTGGTGGGCGTTGTGCTGGTGCTGGGCGGTATGGTGGCGGGACTGCGTGGTTGGAGCCGTGCTTTCTGGCTCGCCGGGCCGGGCAGCGTGCTGGTGGTGCTGGCTCTGCTCCTGTGCGCCGGCTGGAATAATACGCCGTATTATCCGTCTGTCGTGTCTCCGCAGAGCTCGCTCACCATTGAGAATAGCAGCTCTAGCCTTTTCACGCTCAGAACGATGACTTACGTCTCCTTCATTATTCCTTTTGTTATCGCGTACATCGCATGGGCATGGCGCGCGCTCAGCCGTCAACCCATTACACCGGATGAAGCTCGCGGGGATCATTGATTCTCCCGTCCTCTGAATATGCAAATCAGGCGACCCGCTGAACGGCAGGTCGCCTGATTTGTGTTGAGGTAATATGATATTACGCCTGCAGCATGGCGATGAGCTTCTCTGCGTGCTGCGTGGCACTTTGAGTGATGGCCTCGAGCTGCTGAGGATTCTGCCGCATGTTGTATGATACAGAGCCTGTGTGCACTGTGCCGCCGTAGTTCATGCCGGTGAATTGGCATGCTGCGCGCAGGAAGTGGAAGAAGTCATCCCAGTTCATGCAGTCAGCAGGGGCACCGGTGGTGTAGGAAAGGATGATGGTTTTACCCTTCAGCTTGTCACCGGTGGAGCCGTGAGAGAAGCCATGCAGGAATACCTCCTCCATCCAGCGGTGCATGAGGGAGGGCATGGAGAACCAGAACACGGGGAATTGCAGCACGATGACGTCTGCCCACATGAGCTTCTGCTGCTCGGCTTCTACATCAATGGGCTTGTGTGTGTACAGTCGGTCCAGATAGACGGTGCGGCACTCCGGGAGCTTTTCTTCCAGAATGCTCATGATGGTCTTGTTGGCCACGGAGTCATTCATGTCCGTGTGGCCAGAGATGATGAGAATGTTTTTCATAATTTTCTTTGAGTGGGTGGGTTACATGCTTTCAGCGAGGATGTCGCGAACTTCGGCCGTGGTGAGCTCCGGCTTGTAGCCTCCGCGCAGCAGGAAGGTGCCTTCGGCGATGCCGTCCAGCATGTCTTCTGTGGTGCCCAGCTCACGCAAGGAAAGCACTAGGCCAATCTCCTGCATCCACTCCTTCATGGCGTTCAGACCGGCCAGCGCCGTCTCCTCATCCGTCTTTCCTTCCGGGGAAATGCCCCATACGTTCACCGCGAAGCGCTTGAATTTGGGAAGCCCGCAGGGGAGAATGTGGCGGAAGTAAGGCAGCGTGACGGCGGCCAGCGTCATGCCATGCGTGGCATCCGTGTAGGCGCCGACGGACTGGCCCATCATGTGCACCATCCAGTCGGTAGTTTTACCCATGGAGATGAGGGTGTTCAGCGCCCAAGTGGCCGTCCACATGATATTGCTGCGAGCCTCGTAATTCAGTGGGTCGGCTGCGGCTGTGCGGGAAGAGGTGATGAGGGAACGCATCAGCCCTTCGGCGATGTAGTCACTCGTGTTGTCATCGGTGCCGGAGAGGTACTGCTCGAGGATGTGAGACATGATATCGAAGCAGCCTGCCACCATCTGATAACGGGGCAGCGTGAGGGTGAGCTCCGGGTTCAGAATGGAGAAGCGGGGGAACACTCGTTCATCAAACACACGGCCGATTTTTCGCTTTGTGGCGTAATTCGTGATGACGGAACCGCCATTCATCTCACTGCCGGTGCCGGCCATGGTGAGTACGCAGCCCACAGGGATGACAGGATTGCTCAGCGGTTCCATGCGCACGTAATACTTTTCCCACGCATCTTCCGGGCAGTGTGCGGCCACGGATACACCCTTGGCATAGTCACACACCGAGCCGCCGCCCACGGCCAGGATGAGGTCAGCCTTGCAAGCCCGGGCGCGAGCAACACCCTCCGCGAGTTTCTCCACTGTGGGATTAGGCATCACGCCGGGATCCTCCGTGATGGTTTTGCCGGCTGCCTGTAGGATGGAGATGATTTTGTCGTAAAGGCCACTCTTTTTAATGGATTGCTTGCCATAGGTCAGCAGTACTGAGGGTCCATAGTTCTGCAGCTCCGCAGCCAGATAATCCAGAGAATTGGGGCCGAAGTGCAGCTTTGTCGGGTTAGAGTAGGTAAAGGTTCCGTTCATGGTGGGGGATGAAGTTTTCTGTTCTGTATTTTACCTCAGGGGGTGTACGTAAGTCAATGAATTTAGGTGTGCCCGATAAAAATGTCAGATTTCTATCGTCATGCCGGAGCTGAAGGCCTGCAGGCGCTCACCCATGCGCTGCTTGAGCAGACAAAAGGCGGCGTCACCAGTACAGTGACCGGTGTGGTAGCATGTGGGAAGCTCCAGCAGAAGCTCTGCTACGGCTTGAAGACGGGGTGCATCTGTCACGGGCGAAGCTTTCATGAAGTGGAAGCCGCCCACCAGCACATCGGCCCGAAAGTGGGTGGCGATATTCAGTATGCCTCGGTGCGAACAGCCGCTGATGAGGACGCGCTTGCCGTTTTCCTGAATCAGTAGGTATTGCTCGTGCCGGAAGTCATCCGGCTGCCTTTGGCCGTTGATGATGGTTTCCATGCCGGCACCCTCAGCGGGGTAGGTGTTTGGCAGGGTGCTGGCGCTGTGAAGCGTTATCCCTTCATACAGCTCAGTTATATTAGCGTGAGCTATGCAGAATCTCTCGTGGGCTTCAAGTTCCGGTGCTAGTCCAATGTCTTTACCGGAGGCGTTGAAGTGTGGCAGGAAGGCGTATGGGCTTATCCATACACGGGCATGTTGATTCAGCTGCAAGAAGCGGTTGATGCCGCCGCCGTGGTCATAATGTCCGTGAGAGAGCACCGCGGTGTCCACCGTGTTCAAATCTATTCCGAGCCGCTCGGCATTATCCGCAAAGGCAGGGGAGGCGCCGGTGTCAAACAGAATGCGCCGGCCTCCTGTCTCGATGAGCAGGCTCAACCCGTGTTCTGCCGAGAACTCGGGGCCGCAGGATGTGTTTTCCATCAGAACGTGAATTTTCATACAGCGTACAGCAAATCAGAGGTAACCATATTTCTTGCGGTAGAGGATAATGAAGACGGCTGAGAACAGGAGTGCCCCCACTTCCGCTACCGAGGCACTCCACCAGATGCCGCCATTCCCGAAGAGCAGGGGCAATGTCAGCACTGCTACCGCTTGAAATGCGAAGGTGCGGATGAAGGAAATGGCTGCGGAGATGAGACCATTATTCATGGCCGTGAACAGGCCTGAGGCGAAGATATTATACCCCATGAGCGCGAAGGAAATGCCAAACAAACAGAACGCGTGTGCCGTCAGGGCTGTGAGCTCTTTGCTGTACCCCACGAACATGGCGGCTAGCGGCCTCGCTAATCCTACTGCCAGTGCTGCCAGAAATATGCCGGTGACGCTCACTATCAGTAGGCTCTTGCGGAAGAGGTTTTTCAGCTCTGCGTGATTTTCTGCTCCATGGTTATATGCCAGCAGAGGGGACGTGCCCATGTCAAAGCCAAAGAAGATAGCTACGAAGAAGAAGCCTACATACATCACCACGCCATAGGCAGCTACTCCATCCTCACCATAAAAGCGTAACAGCTGGTAATTGTAGAGCATGCCGAGCAGTGAACCGGAAACGCCGCTAACGAGTTCAGATGCGCCATTTGTGCAGGCTCTGAGCATGGGCCTCAGCTGCATGGTGGTGCGGGTGAAGCGCAGCCGACTGTTGTTGGGAAGCATGAAGTACACCACAGGTATCAGCCCGGCTACCACTTGGCTGAGCCCCGTTGCTACAGCTGCGCCGGTGATACCCCAGCCGAATACGGCCATGAAGAGCGCATCACACACGATGTTCGTCACCCCTCCGGCTACACTCAGCCAGAACGCCAGTCTGGGTTTCTCCGCCGCTATCAGCAGCGCTTGAAATGTCCACTGCAGCACGCAGCACGGCAGAAAGCCCAGCATGATGCGCCCGTACAGCACCGCGTCCGCCTGCATTTCTTGGGTAGAGCCCAGCAGTACGCATATCTCCGGCAGCCAGATGATACCCAGCCCACCCAGCAGGGCGCCAAGGGTTGTGGCCAGCAGGATAATCTGCGTGAAGTATCGCTGTGCCCTATGAGGGGCTCCTTGGCCGAGTGTCTTGGCAACGAGGGCGGTGCCTCCTGTGCCGAACATGAAGCCCAGGCCTCCCAGCAGCATCACGACCGGAAAGACAAAGTTCAGCGCTGCAAAGGCGGTTTTGCCTACGAAGTGCGATACGAACAATCCGTCCACCATCGTGTACACCGAGGTGAGCAGCATCATGGCAATCGGTGGCAGGACGAAGGCGAACAGTTTGCGGTATGTGAAATGGTCTGATAGCTGTATTTGCATACGCCGTAGGCTCGCGGTATGATAGCAGATTGCTGTCCTGTGGTCAATGAGATTTAAGTCGGCGCTTCAGGCTATTTTCTGTTGTCGGTGAGGTGAAGCATAGACGGATTTGATATGACAACAACTGAGAGTGTAAGTATGGATGCTTTCCGGAAGGATGATTCTCTAATCCTTTATATGTATTTGATGGTAAAACAGGTGAGTTCTCGTTGAAATTGCTTGCATTCCTGCGGCTAACGATTATAATGGACGCATGTCCGAGAAAGAAAAGGAACACCCTACTCCATTTCAGCGCGGCGTGTGCTGGCTGGCTCTCAGCAGTCTGTGTCTTGTATTTATTGTAGCGCTGCTGTTTGGCTTCCTATATGGGATTGGCTGGTTATTTATTACGCTAGAGCCGGTATTGTTGCCTGTGGTTGTGGCGGGGATTCTGGCTTATCTGCTTAGCCCTTGCGTGCAATGGGTTCAGAAATATGTGAAGAAACGTGTGCCTGCCGTATTGCTGGTGCTTATGCTGACGGCTCTGGCTCTGAGTGGACTTGGATTGATGATTGTGCCTCCGCTGGTTCGGCAGACTACTGAGCTGGTGAATGACCGTCAGGTGATTCTTGAGCGAGCGGTTGAAACTGGGCGCGAGATGTTGCAGAATAATACAATTCTGCAGAATGTGGTGGATGCGCTCTACAGCCGTACTCTTGATGATGCTGCGAGAGAACGCGCTGCTAGGGAAGCTGAAGGCCTTGGCGCATCTGTGACAGAAGTCGGTACGGAATCCGTGCCCGCAGCCACGCCTGAACCCGCCAGTAAAGATGAGAGTTTGCCCGTGCCGTTAAATCAGCCGGCTGTTGCCGGAGCGGCTACCGAGTCCAAAGAGAAGATTGCTACGAATGGAGATCAGGCGTTATTTATTGTAGGTTTTTCTCCGTCAGGAAGACCGCTTATGGAATATGAGCGTAAGGTGTTGGCTATTATAGAGTATAATTCTGACTACCTGACGGATAAGGCATTAGCTTGGTTGACTGCCGGTACTAGAGCCATCTATGGCGCCTCGGCATTTCTTATCGGCCTTGTGATGATACCGGTTTTCCTTTTCTACTTCCTGCTGGAGAGTGAAGCCATTAAGAAGAACTGGGCCAGAGTGCTCCCGCTGCGTGCTTCAAGGTTTAAGGACGAAGTGGTGGGAACTCTGCAGGAAATTAACATGAACATTGTGGCCTTTGTGCGAGGGCAGATGCTTGTTAGTTTAATTGATGGTGTAATTCTTGGTATTGCCCTGATGTGCTTGGGGCTTCCCTACGCTATTACTATTGCTGCAGCTGCTGCATTGCTGGGGATTATTCCCTATATCGGTATGATTTCCACAAGTATTCCTGCTCTTCTTATCGCTTGGTTTACCTGGCAGGATGTCAGCATGGTTGTGGCCGTTGGTGCCACTTTCTTAGCGGTCAGTCAGTTTGACGGCTGGATTCTTCAGCCGAAAGTCGTTGGTAATAGCATGAAGATGCATGACCTCACCGTTATGTTCTCCGTACTTTTCTGGAGTATGGTCTTCGGTGGCGTCATTGGTGCATTGCTCGCGGTTCCCCTGACTGCATCCATTAAGGTGGTTTTCCGCCGTTATGTGTGGAGTAATCTGCGTGCAGATGGTACTTTTTCGATTGTTTACAGCCGAAAAATTAAATAGAGTCAATTTTTTTAAGAAAAATGTAATTTTTTTCTTGATTTCTAAGTAAAATTAAGTATTCTATGAATTGTAAACAAACTCATGGTGAGCTTGATTACAGTCAACCAAAAAAAATACCTCACACATATGAAGACCATCGCCATCCTTGCCATCGCAGCCGCCGCTCTGGTGTCCTGCCAGCAGCAGCAGCAGCAGCAGACTCCTCCTCCTCCCCCCGCTGAGCCGATTCCCGCTCCGGTTCCCTGCAAGTAATTGTGAGGAGTTAGTAAACGATTTCGACCCGACAGGCTTTGGCTTGCCGGGTCAAATCTTTTCAAGAAAAAAGCAGGAAAATAGTATGTTTAGTAACCGAAATCGCTGAGGGTATCCTCTGAGATATAGGGTACTGTGGTAGCTGGGATATGAGAGAATGAGTCCGGAATGTTATTTTCGGTAATAAGCTCGTAAGGGGGAAGGGGAACGCGGTGAGAGGCGTTTGCGGTAAGTGCAGCAGCGGGAATTACCAACAGCGTGTTAGGAGCGACCTGCGCGGCTGCTGCAGCCCATTCAGCCTGCGTCGAGTGTTTGTATGAAGCGTGAGTGGGGCTGAGGGCTGGTGGGCAGAGGATGGCAATATCCGGCTGAAGGGCGCGGAGAATATCGGTCGGGGACGGATGCGTAAGCAGTCCACTGCTTTTTTCCAGCTCGCCACCGGTACAGAGAACCCGATGAGGGATGGCCAGAGGTGCCATCGCGTTCAAAAATCTGGGCGAGGGGGTGATGAAGGTGCAGGGGCTGGATTGGAGCTGGGTGGCTAGCACGCGAGCAAAAGGACCGGCGTCCACATAAATGCGCTGGCCTGTGGATACTCGGGCGGCAACAAGTCGCGCGAGTTGCACGTCTAGGCGGGGGCTGTCGTCTGTTCCCGGAGATGAAGGCAGCTGGTAGCGTGCACCACCATGGATGCGCTGCAAGAGTCCACGGGCTTGCATGGCCACGAGATCCGTGCGGATAGTTTCATCTGTTACACCCAGCTCTCTGGCGAGAGCCGTAGTGCGTATGCTGCCGCGTTGCTCCAGCAGGCGAAGAATATATTGGCGGCGCTCCTGAGCCAGGTACATGGAAAGACGGGGAGGGGCGCTTAGCCCGGGATGGTGGCAATGAAGAGACGCATGTTCTTCATGAGGTTTTCAGCTGCTTCCTGAAGGGGAGCACGGGAATCCGGCGGGAGCTTGTCGAGCATCTGCGCCAAGCAAGTGAGGCGTCGGCAGAGGGCTTCCATGCGCTCAGAGGCCAAGGACGTGGAGTACAGCTCCTGTCCGGTGAGCAAAATGGTGGATAATGTGTGGGTGACGATGCCGGCATACAGTGAGAGGAAGGCTGCCCCTTCTTTACTCTGGCTCAGGCTGGCACGGTGTTTTTCCAGCAGTTGCTCCTGCACCACCGCAGTCATGCGGGAGGTTTCTTCGAAGAGCGGGTGGCGCATGGCAATACGTACCTCTTTTTCGTATGGAGTCATGAAGTCAATTACCTCCCAATCATGATTGATGACTTCCTGGTCTGGAGGCATATCCGCTTCCTCTTCCGTTGCGACCTGACCGAGGAACTCGGGGCGGTCCATCACAAAAGCGGCGGAAAGATAGCCTCCGGGGACGGGACCGAACTTTTCATGAATAGTGGGGTAAATGGCCATGTTGGCCTCTGCTTTGTTCAAGCGGTAATCCCACTCGCAGGGCGGCATGTCTTCACCGAGCCCGGCCATGGCCGGGCCTTTGTAGCTTTTCACATTGCTGCGCACATGGGCGCGCAGGGCTTCCATATTCAGGAGCGTTTGCAAGTTATCGCCTTCCCAGCTCTGTTCCCACTGAGGCAGGGAAAGCGTGTAGCTCACGGCGCTGAACTCCATGAGTACGCGCACGCTTTCATTTACGAAGAACTCGATGTAGAGGTGATTGGCAATGGCTTGCCGATTATCTCTCTCCATCACACGGCGGGAGAAGGTGATATCTCCTGCTGCGAACTGTGCTGTGCCGGCGGAGCGGCGCAGCTCGTCAATAAGCGGAGGCATGGCCGCAGGCGGGCTGCCAGCGGCCGTGTTGGTAAACGTCAGCCTGCAGCCGGCTAAATCACGTAGGCAGTTGCCGCGCATACGGAGGTGCAGCGGTTCTGCCTCATCAGTGCACCAAAGGCGCAAATCAATGAGGTCCTGCAGCGTGTTATCAATGACGCCGCGTGAAATCAGAGGTGTGATGGTGGCCAGCATGAAGAGGGGCTTCAGGAGAGAGCCGGAGCCGGGAGTTTTGCTGCCAGCGCGGCCACGGCTTCCGGTGCATTCATGAGCTCCACCACGGCATCCCAGCGGCCCTGCATGAGCGCTTCTCTGGGCTCGGCAGGCATGGTGATGGGCAGGGTGGCAGCGGGGCAACTGAGGGTCATGGAAGCCAAATCCAGCGTCCATTCTGTGTCAGGCTGCTCGGTGGTGATGCGCATGGCTGTCTGCAGGTCATCATGAGAAGCGCAGACGCAGGGCATGCAGATGCCGGAACTATTACCGAAGAAGATTTCGGCGAAGCTTTCCGCCACGATGGCCTTTACGCCGCTGCGCTTGATGGCCTGGGGAGCGTGCTCGCGGGAGGAACCGCAACCGAAGTTTTCACCGCCGAGGATGATGGTGGCGCCGGCGTGCTGGGGGGCATCAATGGGGTGGCCTTTGCTGCTGCCGTCAGCGTTGAAGCGCTCATCATAGAACATGGTGCCGGCCAGCTCATCAAAGGTAACGCACTTGAGGAAGCGCGCAGGGATGATGCGGTCGGTGTCCATATCGGCACCGGGAACGGGTACGGCCTTGCCAGAGATGGTGATGATTTTGTTAAGAGGCATGTGATTGAAGTGGGCTAGGAGTTAGCGGATGTCGAACACCTCACGCGGATCTGCGACGGTGCCGGTGACGGCTGCGGCTGCGGCCATGAGCGGGCTCATGAGCAGGGTGCGGCCCGTGGGGCTACCCTGACGGCCCTTGAAGTTACGGTTACTGGTGCTGGCGCAAATCTGGTCACCCTTCAGCTGGTCCGGATTCATGGCCAAGCACATGGAGCAGCCTGCAAGGCGCCACTCAAAGCCGGCGGCGCGGAAGATATCTGCTATGCCTTCAGCCTCGCACTGGCGGGCGGTCTCCTGTGAGCCCGGAACTGCCAAGGCCTTGATACCCTCTGCCACTTTTCTGCCTTTCAGCAGCGGGGCCACGGCGCGGAAGTCGGAAATGCGCCCGTTGGTGCAGGAGCCGATGAAGACGACGTCAACAGGCGTGCCCTTGAGCTTGCTGCCGGGCTGTAGCTTCATGTATTCCAGAGCGGTCTGACGGGCTTTGCGGGTTTCTGCATCTGTGGCGTCGTCAGGGGAGGGGATGGTGCCGTTAATGCCGATGCTCATATCAGGTGAGATACCCCAGGTGACTGTGGGTTCGATATCATCTGCATCAAAAATCACAACGTCATCGTACTCGGCATCCGCATCACTTGCGAAGCTCTTCCAACGCTGTACAGCGGCCTCCCACTCGGTACCCTTCGGGGCGTAGGGGCGGCCCTTCAGGTAAGCAAAGGTCTTTTCATCCGGGTTCACGTAGCCGCAGCGTGCGGCGCCCTCGATGGCGAGGTTGCAGAGTGTCAGGCGGCCGTCCATTTCCATGTTCTCAATAGCGGAGCCGCCGAACTCGTAGGCGTAGCCCAAACCGCCGTCAGCGCCGAGCTTGCCGATGATGTAGAGTGCTACGTCCTTAGCTGTTACGCCGGGACGCAAGGTGCCTTCCACACGTACATTACGCACCTTAAGGGGCAGCATAGCAAGCGTCTGAGTGGCAAGCACGTCACGCACCTGCGTGGTGCCGATACCCATGGCGATGGAGCCTACTGCGCCGTGGGTAGCTGTGTGGGAATCACCACACACGATTGTCATGCCCGGCTGGGTGATGCCCAGCTCCGGCCCGATGGAGTGAACGATACCCTGCTGGCCTGTGGGCAGGTCAAAGAGGCGGACGCCGGCGGCTGCACAGTTGCTGCGCAGCGCGTTCAGCATGGTCTGTGCACGGGGGTCCGCGAAGGGCTCAGCCTGATTATCCGTAGGGATGATGTGGTCCACCGTGGCGAAGGTGCGCTCAGGATGGAGAACAGGTAGGTTCAGCTCTCGGAGCATGGCGAAGGCCTGCGGGGAGGTGACTTCGTGCACGAAATGTGTGGCAATAAAGAGCTGCGTGCGGCCATCCGGCAGGATACCTACCGTATGCGCGTCCCAAACTTTCCTGTATAATGTCTTACCCATGGTATATGGAATCAGTCTAGCAGCACGCGCGTGTGGCGTCAAGGTGGCATGTCTTAGAATGACACAGTATGACGCCGGATTCATTCTTAGCGTGCCCTTAGTGCAAAAAAAACGATAGCCTGCACAGGGCAGGCTATCGAATAAAATACCTCGTTGAAAATAAGCTTTAGCCAAGTACCTCGGCGCGCTCCTCGAGCAGCTCGGCGCAGGAAGCGTCAATCTTGCCACGGGAGAACTCGTCGATGGGCAGGCCCTCCACGATGGTGAGGGTGCCGTCAGCTTCAGTGCGGCTGGGCATGGAGCAGATGATGCCCTCAGGCAGACCGTACTTGGTACCGTCGCTGTAACGGGCCACGGAGTACCAGTCACCCTCAGGAGTGGGGGTGGTGAGGTTCTTCACGGTCATGAGAGCAGCATTGGCTGCGGAAGCGGCGGAGGAAAGGCCACGAGCGGCGATGATGGCGGCGCCACGCTGCTGCACGGTCTTGATGAAATCAGTCTTGAGCCACTCGGAGTCGGTGATAACCTCGGTAGCGGGCTTGCCAGAAATCTTGGCGTTGGTGAAGTCCGGATACTGAGTAGCGGAGTGGTTGCCCCAGATGGTCATGTTGGTCACCTCGGAAACGGCTACGCCGGCCTTGGCTGCGAGCTGAGCCTTAGCGCGGTACTCGTCCAGCATGGTCATGGCGAAGAAGTTCTCCTTGGGCATGCCGGTAGCGTTGGTCATAGCGATGAGGCAGTTGGTGTTGCAGGGGTTGCCCACCACGAATACCTTGCAGCCGGGAGCTGCGTTCTCGGCAATGGCCTTGCCCTGACCCACGAACACCTTGCCGTTGATGGAAAGAAGATCCTTACGCTCCATACCGGCCTTGCGGGGTACGGAACCCACGAGCATGCACCAGTCAGCGTTCTTGAAGGCCACAGCGGGATCATCAGTGGGAACGATTTCCTGCACCAGCGGGAAGGCGCAGTCCTCAAGCTCCATCACTACGCCCTTGAGCTTGTCCAAGCAGGGGGTGATTTCGAGCAGCTTCAAAATAACGGGCTGGTCAGCACCCAGCATTTCGCCGGCTGCAATGCGGAACAGCAGAGAGTATGCGATATTGCCGGCGGCGCCGGTCACGGTCACGGTTACGGGTTTCTTCATAACGGGGGGTATTATGCCCGTTTGATTTGCTAAAGTCAACCCCGAAATCCGTCCTCGTTAGTGCTTTTTTCTTTTATAAGTGCGCAGAAGGATGATTCTGACTTGATTTGGCGCGTTTTGTCATTGCAATTCTGTACACGTATGATACAATAGCACGCGTACAATTGATTCATTATGGCTCTTCCTAAGACAAATAAAGCAGGCTCCAATCCCATGGCTGCCGGCGATTCTAAGAAAGGTTCCAGGCTGTCCAAGCTCAAGGTCGCCACAGCTGATGTAAAGCAGGTGGAGCCCGAGGGGCCTTTGTATTATATTCTGCCGCCTCTTCTTGTACTGATTGTGATTATTTTCTGCTATACTGCAGAATCTCCCGCATCCGGTAAATCTACAGAAAACACTCCTGCTCAGACTTCGTCCGCCAACTAATACCATTTTCAAACACAAAAATACATTGATACATCATGAGTAACGCAGCTCCCATTACCATGGCCCCGCAGGGATTGCAGGTGCCGAACTTTCCCATCATTCCTCACATTATCGGTGATGGCTCCGGCCCGGATATCTGGCGCGCCGCTAAAAAGGTGATAGATGCCGCCGTGAAGTCTGCCTACGGTGACACCCGTGCCATCATGTGGAAGGAAGTGCTGGCAGGCCAGAAGGCTTTTGATGAGGTCGGTACCTGGTTGCCGAATGAAACTGTGGAGGCTTTTCGCGATTATCTCGTGGGTATCAAGGGGCCGTTGACCACGCCCGTGGGTGGTGGTATTCGCTCTCTGAATGTGGCACTTCGTCAGGGGCTGGACCTCTACTGCTGTGTGCGCCCTGTGCGTTATTTTAATGGTATCGAGACTCCTGTTAAGGATCCCTCACTGGTGGATATGGTTATTTTCCGCGAGAATACGGAAGATATTTACGCCGGTGTAGAGTTTAAGGAGGGCAGCCCGGAGGCAGAAATCTTCTTTGCTTGGCTTTCTGAGAATTATCCGGATCGTGCCGGCAAGGTGCGCTTCCCGAACTCCTCCGGTTTTGGCATTAAGCCTGTTTCCCGTGAGGGCACGGAGCGTCTGGTACGCTCTGCTATTCAGTACGCCATCGAGAACAATCGCCCGTATGTCACGCTGGTGCACAAGGGCAACATCATGAAGTTTACTGAGGGCGCATTCCGTGATTGGGGCTATGAGCTTGCCAAGCGTGAGTTCGGTGCAGAGGTGATTGGCAAGGGCCCCTGGTGCCGTCTGCCTAATGGTATCATTATTAAGGACTGCATCTGTGATGCGTTCCTTCAGGAGATTCTCATTCATCCCAAGGAACACTCCGTAGTGGCCACTCTGAATTTGAATGGTGACTATTGCTCTGATGCTCTCGCCGCTCAGGTGGGTGGTATCGGTATCGCTCCCGGTGGTAACATCAATTACAAGACCGGCCATGCCGTTTTCGAGGCTACTCACGGCACCGCTCCTGCACTGGCAAATCTGGATAAGGCTAATCCCTGTTCTTTCCTCCTCTCTGCTGAGATGATGCTGCGTTACATGGGCTGGACTGAAGCTGCTGATGCCATCGTGGCTGCTATTGAGGCCGCCATCACTGCTAAGACTGTTACTGCTGACCTTGCTGAGATGATTCCCGGTTCTACTGCCCTGAGCACAAGCGCCTTTGGTGATGTGCTGGTGGAGAATATGTAAGTGGAATCCGGCTGAGAAAATCTGATTTCATGCAGGATCCCGGTTTTGTACATGAGGTCTTCTCGTCGATAGCGAGTCGCTATGTTACGGCTAATCACGTTCTTTCCCTCGGTTCAGATATTCTGTGGAGGGAAAGGGCGCTCAAGATTATTGCGGAATGGAAGCCGCGTAATCTGCTGGATATAGCGACCGGCACCGGTGATTTGGCGCTGACCGTGAAGCGGGCATTGCCTGAGGTGGATGTGCTGGGGACGGACTTCTGCCGCCCCATGCTGGATGTAGCGGTGCAGCGCGGGCTGACGAATGTGCTTGAGGCGGATGCGATGAATCTGCCGCTGGCGGATGAAAGCTTTGATGCTGCCACGGTAGCGTTCGGCCTGCGGAACATGGCCGACTACGCGAAGGCCCTGTGTGAGTTCCGCCGCGTCTTGCGTCCTGATGGACACTTGCTAGTGCTGGATTTCAGCATGCCTGAAGGGGTGCTGGCGGGGCCGTACCGCTTCTATCTGCACAATATTCTGCCGCGAATTGCCGGTTGGCTCACGGGTAACATGGGTGCGTATGATTATCTGGGGGATAGCATAGAGACCTTCCCGCGTGGTGAGGCTTTTAAGGAGCTTCTTGCCAGTTGTGGGTATTCCATGCCCACGGCATTGCCGCTCATGGGGGGAATAGCTACTATTTATACGGGGCAGAAGTGATTTCCGGCTGAGCTGCACACTCATTTTCCTTGCACAGTAGGCGGGAAGAATGTAGAATGACTGCGTTATGAGTACAATTTATGATTCCATTACCGCCGGAATGAAGGCGGCTATGCTGGGGAAGGACTCGCTGACGCTGGGTGCATTGCGCAGTTTGAAGGCCGCTCTGCAGAATGCTCAGGTGGCTAAAGGTAATGCCCAGGAGCAGCTTCCCGATAATGAGGCCCAAAATGTGGTGCGCAAGCAGATTAAGCAGCGCGAGGATGCTATCGCCATGTATGAGCAGGCTGGCCGTCCTGAGCTGGCAGAGAAGGAGCAGGCTGAAATTAAGGCTCTTTCCGCTTTCCTGCCCGCTGAGATGACGGAGGAAGAGGTGCTGCCTATTCTGGAGGCGGTTATCGCTGAGCTTGGCGCTACATCCAAGAAGGATATGGGACGCGTGATGAAGGAGATGCAGGCCCGTACGGCCGGTGCAGCTCCCGGTAAGCTGCTTTCTAAGTTGGTTGGAGCCCGTCTCTCCTGATTCTATGTTCTGTGCCGTCATTGTGGCAGCGGGGAGTTCCCGCCGTGCCGGATTTGATAAACTGGCCGCACCGCTGGCCGGAGAGCCGGTGCTGTGCCGCAGTGTGCAGGCATTTGTGGATGCCGGGTGTGCCGCGGTGGTGGTGGTATGCCCTGAAGAGCGCTGGGAAACAGTCGGGCTGGCCGCGGCTTCATACCCGGTGCCGGTGCTGAGAGTGGACGGCGGTGCCGAGCGTCAGGACTCCGTGGCGGCCGGGCTTGCCGCATTGCCTGCTGAAACTCGCTGGGTGGCGGTGCATGATGGTGCCCGCCCGCTCATCACGCCTCAGGGTATTCAGCTTTGTCTGGAAGCCGCCGCGAAGACGGGCGCAGCGGCTTGTGCCCACCCGGTGGTGGATACGCTGAAACGCGCGGATGCGGATGCGTGCAGCTTGCCTGAGAAGGTAAGCCGCGACTGCCTTTGGGGCATGGAAACACCGCAGATTTTTGACATTGACCTGCTGCGCCGCGCATATGCCTGTGTGGCAGAGCAGGGGCTCGTAGTCACGGATGAAGTGAGCGCCATGGAGACCCTTGGTATTCCTACACGTCTGGTGCAGACCGGGCCGAATCTGAAAATTACCCTTCCGGGGGATTTGGAGTTGGCTGAGCTGATATGGACTCACCGAGGTGCTTCAAAGGCGTGATGCTGAATGGGCTGCGAGTGTGGGTGCTTGGTGCTGGATATCTGGGGCGTATCCTTGCTGAGCGCTGCCGTGAAGTTGGCGCTCAGGTGCTAACTATTGATTCTTCTCCGGCTGTAGCTGCTGATATATGCGCCGATGCCGCTGATGCAGAGGTGCTGGCACGTGTTTTGAAGCAGGAGGGTGAGCCTGATTATGTATTTAGCTGTTTGGCCACTCGCGGCGGCTCTGTGGAGGATTACCGGCGTTGTTACCTCGGGGCTGTGCGCGCACTGGGGACCATTGGAATGGCCGGGCGCTGTGTGTTCTGTTCATCCACTTCGTTATATGCCGGAGCCACAGAGCGCAATGCTGTGCTTCAGGAGGCTGAGCAGGAAATCCTAAGTGCTGGCGGTATCGTGGCTCGTCTGGCACCCATCTATGGTCCGGGGCGCTGTGAGTTGCTGCGCCGCCATTTGGCCCGTGAACCTCGGCTTGCCGGGCCACCGGATCGTGTTATGAATTACCTTCATGTGCAGGATGCCGCTGAAGCTTTACTGGTGCTGGTTGTGCGTGGGGGCAAGGGCTTGTTCCCCGTGAGTGGTGAATCTTTTACTAAGGATGAGGCGTATGCGATGATGGAACGCCTCTCTGGAATTCCCTCTGCAGCGGAAGATTCCCCGGCCAGTAAACGCGGCGGTACTTCGGCAATTATTGATTCCGTGCAGCTGCGGGCCTTGGGCTGGGAACCGTCTTGGCGTTTTATTGATTTTGTGCGTGCTGTTGTGCTGGCGCCTGAAGATTGATGCCACCCGGGCTATACGGAGTCCAGGCAAGTATCATCATGCCCGCATAGTAGATGCAGGCAAGCACAGCCGGAGCACAGAAAACGCTCATATACAGGAGCCACCGCCCGCCGCCTACTCCATCCCGGCGGTTGATGTGTAGTAGTACTGCATGGGTTATCGGTACTACGGTGCTGAGCATCAATACGGTATCCGGCTTAATGCCCAGCAGATCTGCTAGCCAGAAAATACATACCGCCACGTCGGCGCATGTGTCCGGGGATGTGCAGCATATCCCTACCACCATCGTGAGCAGTATCACGGGGGTATATAGTGCCAGCAGTCCGACGCTGGCCCCGCGGGCGATGAACTCGATGCTTCTTTCTGTGCGGGGAATGTGCATAATAATTAATCTTCTGTTCTTTAGTATAGCAGTTGTAACATTGTTGTAAAGTTAATTCGGTATTTTCGTCTTTCCATGTATGGCTGCCTATGGTAAAATGGTGGTAGAGAGGTGATGCGTACTGATTATTACGAGCTTCTGGATGTGCGACGGACGGCGGATGCAGCAGAAATCAAAGCTGCTTATCGCCGCTGTGCCAAGCTGTACCATCCTGACCTCAATGTTGGCAATCCGGTCGCAGAGGAGAAGTTTAGACTGGTGGCAGAGGCTTATCGTGTACTGGGTTCGCCGGAGCGCCGGGCTGATTATGATGCGTGGCTGGAGCGTCAGGAACGGCTACGCTGTGCTCCGGAGCTGGCCAAAATGGCTGCCCGTGGCAGGGTTCGCGTATCTGTACGCCATGCTTACGAACGCCGAGAGAGACGAGGCAGGCGGCGGACCGGAACTAGCCGCGGAGTACCGCGTCTCTTTGCTCTGAGACCCAAGGCGGATACTAGCCTGCTGCAATTCGTTTTGTTTTATTCAGTCTGTCTGGCAGTCATGATTCCTTGGTTCATTAGTTATGCCGGACGTCCTGCTCCTAATACTTTGCGGCGCCATGTTGCAGTCCAGCAGCAGGTGCCGGGAGAATCAGACCTGCCGCCGGAAGTGCAGGAACGTGAGCTGTTGAATTTTCACGAGCGTATATACCGTGAGGCTAAGGAGGGTAATGCACTTGCGCAGTATCGCTATGGAATCATGCTATACTATGGTTATCAGGGCTTGCCTAAGGATAAGGAGGCAGCCCGGCGCTGGTGGCAGCTTGCAGCTGATGCTGGTTTTGTTCCCGCGGTGCAAGCTTTGGAGAGTATGAATGAGGCTCTTAATCGCAAGCCTGAGCCTCAGGACGAGCAGGTAATATATGTGATTTCTCCCATTACCCCTGCGCCATGAAAAACGCCCGCATGTTGCGGGCGTTCTGATTTGAATGCTGTGAGAGGGAAGGATTAGTGCCATACAAGCCCCACGGCCTCGCGTACGCGGGTGAGGGTGATGTTTGCCTCTTCTCTTGCACGAGCTGCACCATCCGTAAGCACGCCTGTGACGTAATCAGGATTTGCGACAAGCCACTCTCTCTTCTCGCGGGCGGCGCGGAAGTATTCCCAGTATGCCTCGAAGAGGTCTTTCTTGAACTGGCCGTAACCTACTCCTCCACGCTTGTGGGCTTCCACCATCTCATCGTACTGCTCAGCTGTTGCGAAAAGCTTGTAGAGGGCGAGAATAATGGAGCCTTCCGTGGGTTTCGGGGCTTCCAGAGGTGTGGCATCAGTCACCACCTTTTTGTTGATAATCTTTCGAAGGGGCTTTTCCTCACCGAAGATAGGCAGGGTATTGCCATAGCTCTTGCTCATTTTCTGGCCGTCCAGACCGGGTACAATAGCTGTCACTTCGTTAATGATGGGTTCGGGAAGTTTGAAGATGTCACCGCCGAAGGCATCATTGATTTTGCCGGCAAGGTCACGTGTTACTTCCACATGCTGCTTCTGGTCCTTGCCCACGGGCACGGCGTCGCTGTTGTACAGGAGAATATCCGCGGCCATAAGGGCTGGATATGCAAAGAGTGCGTGGTTCGGCGAGAATCCCTTGGCAATCTTATCCTTGTATGAATGGCAGCGCTCCAGCAGTCCCATGGGGCACACTGTGGAGAGAATCCATGCCAGCTCATTTACTTCCGGTACTGCTGATTGGGAGAAGATGATGGCCTTCTGAGGGTCCAGACCACAGGCGAGGAAATCAATGGCCAGATTAATGGTGTTCTCGCGCAGCTGAGCCGCGCTGGTCATAGTGGTCATCGCGTGGTAATTTGCGATGAAGTAAAAGGCCTCACCTTTGTTCTGAAGCTCTACGGCTGATTTAATGGCTCCGAAGTAATTACCGATGTGGAGTTGTCCGCTGGGCTGTAAACCTGTCAGGAATCTCATGTTGGATATGGGTATAGCTATGTTCTTTAAAGAGATTTATTCTCCGTTGTCGGAGAGCACGTTGTGAATGAAATGAGTGAGCTCCTCAGTAGTGCAGGCTCCCTCAATGGTGCGCAGCTTAACACCTTCTGTGTACAATATGGTGGTGGGAACTTTTGTAATGTTGAACTCCTGCGCTAGCACAGGGAAAGTATCCGCATTCACTTCCACTACTTGGACACCACCTCTTTCTTGTTCTGCTAGAGTTTTTAATGAATGACGCATGGTCTCACAGTGTGAGCACCACGGCGCTGAGAATACCAGCAGAAGACTGCGCCCGGCTACGCCTGTTACTTGGCGAATATCTTCCCCCTTGTATTCACTAAAAAGCTCGAACCTAGGAGCACCGGGCAGGCCGGCGCTCACATCCAAATCTCTCCGAATGAGATTCTCCAATGGTTCTCTGCGCGGATTAGGTGCGGGCTTTGTTGCTGTGGTGAAACGGGCTGCGCGATCTGCCTGCACGGAATCAGAATCATCACACCCGGTCAGCAGGATTAGTGCCGGGGTGCATGTGAGCAGGATGATGCGCAGCGCTGATAACATGAGCCTATTTTCTATCTTATTGTGTTTTCTGTGAAGTCTGTAGTGTGTCTTACCCTTGTTTTTTTGCAGGACGCGGGGCGGAAGGAGGCACAAAACGCAGAACCCTGCGCGCCGGGAGCACCATGGAGCGCCCGCTTCCCGGCAGGAGAAGTCTCCGTGCTGCTACTTTCTTCAGCCGGAAGCTACCGAAGCGCGCTAATTTTACTTCTCCATCTTCCCTGAGCCCGTCCTGAATGGCTCGGATGACGGCTGACAGCGCTAAATCTGCCGCGCTGTGGGTTGCCGTGCCACCGAGAGCGTCACGGATGAGTTCCAGTAATTCTCGCCTGTTCATTCTGCTGAAGAGTCGGGGCTGAGGAAGACGGGGAAGTATTTACTGCGGCAGAACTCGCGGGAGGTGATGAGGCCGGTGCTGCGACAGCGGGTATAACTGTCCGCATATTGCTCTTGGAGCTCATGGAAGCGGCGGCTGCGCTCGGGGGCATTCCGCAGGATTCTCTGTACCTCATTAATTGTGTCAGGGTTGTTGACGATATGGTTGATGGCGAGGTTTAAGCGGCCGTGTAGCGCTTCCAGCGTTTGAGCGGCTGCCGCCGCGCTCTCGGCGTCCTGCACGCTGTCTTGCAGGGGAATGAGCTCGGAGTAGATGATGGTCAGTAGATTGAGGTAAAGCTCAGCATGCTCTCGGGGGCTAAGCAATTCGTACGGAGTAACATCGCTGGGTGGAAGTTCATTAGCCGTAAGCGGTTGCAGCAGCCCGAGGCTGAGCAGGGCAGATATGGTAAGGTGACGCAATTTCATGGGGATATTGAGGTGGGGGGGGATAAATTATTCACGGCTGCGGGCATTCAGCAGCATTAGCGCGTAATAAACAAGCATGGCGATGGAGGAGAGCGCCGCTGCCACGTACGTCATGGCGGCCCAGCGCAGGGCCGTGCCTGCCTGTCCGTGCATGGCTCTGCTGGCAAGCCCGGATTGTTCCATCCAAGCGAGGGCTCGGCGGGAGGCATCAAACTCCACGGGCAGAGTAACCAGCGCAAACAGAGTGGTGGTGGCGAAGAGCGTCAGCCCAATCCACGCTACTGTAGTGCCGCTGCCAGCTGCTACCAGTATGATGCCTATCATCAGAACAAACTGGCCGAGGCGTGACCCTATGTTTACCAGAGGTACCAGTTCACTGCGCATTTTGAGCCAGGCGTAGCCCTGAGCGTGCTGCACGGCGTGTCCGCATTCATGAGCTGCTACAGCCATGGCGGCTACTGTAGCCTCTGCATATACGGTATCACTCAGATTTACCGTACGGTTGGCGGGGTTATAATGGTCTGTCAGGGCGCCCGGGGTGTGGGTAACCTGTACATCATGCAGGCCGTACTGTGCCAGCATACGGCGGGCCACCTGTGCTCCTGTGAGCGGGGCACTTGTGGCTGAGAATTCTCTCATACTTGCTCGCATGCGGCTTTGGACGATGCCGCCTATGATACCGGCGAGCAGAATGAGCCCGAAGCCAATGATGGACGCCCCGCTGTACATCCCCATGTGGCCACTGCCGGGGAGGTAGCCGGTGTTTTCCGTGTAATATGTGGCGTACTGTGCCAGGGTGGTGATGAAAAACTCAGTCATTTTAATCTTCTGGGGTTAGTATACTGCTTAGACGCATGAAAAGCCACTCTTGTTTACGTGTGTAGGGTAGAAATATGAATCTGAGGCCGAAATTAACATTTATTCGTTATTATTTGCCAGCGGTAGCACGTTTGACCGGAGGTGGGGGGCGCCTATTCTGCGAATGGGAGAACCGGTGAAGAGCTGTTCAAACTCCTCCGGCTTTAGTTCTGAGAGCGCCTGAGGGCTGAGTTTGCTCAGCGGTGCCGGCATGAGTAGGTGTGGGTCTATGGCGGGGAGTGGCTCTCCTGGGCGCGGCTTGTTCCAAGGGCACGCCTGCTGGCAAGCATCACAGCCGTATATTCGCTCCCCTTGTGCGGCGCGTATATTTTCCGGCATTTCTTCCTTTGCCTCTATGGTCCAGTAGGACAGGCAGAGGCGGGCATCACAGGAGCCGTTACGGAGGGCGGCTGTGGGGCAGGCCTGTTCGCAGCGGTGGCAATTTCCGCAGCGGTTCGGCATGGGGTCATCACATGGTAGTTCCAATGTGGTGAGTATACTTGCCAGAAAACAGTATGAGCCGCCTTTCGGGCGGATGAGTAACCCATTGCGTCCTATCCATCCCAGCCCGGCTCTTGCTGCAAAAAAGCGCTCACTTACAGGGCCGGAATCCGTAAAACAGCGCTGCGTACCTCCATAAAAACTTAGCGTTTCATCCAAATCTGCCAGCTTGGCGGCAAGAAGTTTGTGATAATCGTCCCCTTGGGCGTAGCGGGCTATATTGCCCGGGGCGCACCGGGAATCCTCCCTGCTGTACTCATAGGTGAGGATGATGACGCTTTTGACCCCCGGCAGCACTAGCTCCGGATTCAGGCGGGCTGGTAGGTGGCGCAGCATCCATTCCATGCCGGCGTGTTGCCCCTCTGTCAGCCAGTTTTGCAGGTGTTCGCCTTGCGGAGCATTAGCTGGCGCCACGCCTACTGCAGAGAAGCCCAAGGCTTGTGCCGCATATTCTACGGCTCGGCGAGCTGCATGCATCATAGCCGTTCCTGTGCCCTCCTTTCGCGGGCTCGGAAAGGAGCTGTAAGCCAGCGCTTAACGCGGGGCGAGACCGGAAGTGTTTCAATGACGCGAGTGGCTGCGTGGTTTACGCGGCGGTCATGGGGGGTGCCGGTTTCTAGCTCCGCGCGGATGTAGGCGAGGCGCTGCATGTTGGCTGAGGCCTCTCGGTTACCCAAATCAGCAGCCTTTTTATAAAGCTGCAGCGCCATCCCCAAATTTCTGGTGGTAGCGATACCTCGCTCGTACATGGCCGCGAGATTATTGATGGCTCGGGGGTCTTTCACTCGCTCTCCCATCTCGTAACATTGGAAGGCCAGGTGGGGCATGGGGTGCGGTAGCCCAAGCCCTCGCATGTAGATGTGTCCGAGGTAGAAGAAAACGTTGGGCGTGTGGGGGTCTTGCTTTGCCTGAGCAATGAGTATTTGGAGGGCTCTGCGGGGATTACTGTATGGACGGCGGGTATCCATCAGGTAACGAGCCAGTTCCGCCCGTGCTCGCCCCACGCCGGCATTCGCCGCCTTCAGCATCCATTGTACAGCTTCCCGCTCAGATTTTTCGCGGCCGTAGCCATTTTCACAGTACAAGGCGTAGCGGAACATGCTTTCATTCTGTACACGGGTGGACTCCGGGTGTTCAGGGTTGAGCTTAAGCTGCCCTGTGGCTAGGTTTCGGGCGAGTTCTGCCGCCTTTTGTGGCTGCGGTGACAGGCCTTTTCTGCGGCCTTCATAGACATCCAAGAGCAGGTCTGCCGCAAGGGGGTGTCCCCACTGCGTACACCGCTCTAGCATGGCTGTCACCCCATGCACATTACTGATATTCGGGTCATCCAGTATGTAGGCGGCACGTGTGTACATGCCTTCCAAATCACGAGGGCGAGCGGATTGAGGTGCGTTTTCCTGAGCTATGCCCGGAGCAGCCAAAATCATCAGCATGGCTAGATATATGCTGATTCTGTGGTGTTTAGTATTCAAGGCTGCTGAGGTAGTAATTGATGAGTTGCTGGCCGAGGAACAAGTAGATGAATGCACCGGTGATGAAGGCAGGCCCGAAGGGCATGGGTTCACCCCGCTTTATTTTGGTGATGATTGCCTGCGCGATGCCTACAAAGCTGCCGGCTACAAGTGCGAAAATCACGCCTTGCCAGCCACACAGAGTGCCGATAGCCAGCGCAATGTGAGCGTCTCCGCTGCCCATGGCCTCGCGTCGAATAGCCAAGCCGTTGCACGTGCCGCTGAGTTTTTCGAAATCTTCCAACTCCAGCACGGAGCCATCAGCGAGAGTTACGGTAGAGGTGCTAAAGGTGATATCTCCTTGTTTATTCTCAGCTGCTGAGATGGTGGCATTTTTCAGGCACACGCTGTTAGCCGCTTCCATGAAAAGTTCACTCCAAAGGTAGGTGTCCTCACCAATACGGAGCTCGAGATCATCTCCGGCCTGGGCAAGGCTCCATTGCCGGGATGATTCAAACTCCTGAGCCTTACCGCCGAAGAGCAGGCGTCCCAGAAGCGCCACAAGTTTGAGCAGTAAAAAGGCGCTGATGCCGCCACACAGGCTCCACATGAGGCCTTCGCCCGCTGTGATGGAAACGGCGTCCGCCAGCCATGGCGCAAAAAGTGCTGTCAGAACTCCGGCCGCTGCTGCGCTGTTAGTCAGCACGGGAAGTACTACCATTTGTTCTCTGTCAATGAAGAATACCGCTATCATGATAGCCGCCCATACGCACAGCAGTATCTGGGCCGGAAGCGGTTCTGCATAAAATCTCCATGCCAGTGCACCGAACAGTACTGCCGTTCCCAACTCTACCAGACAATAGCGCGGAGAAATCGGCTTTTTGCAGCAGGCGCTTTTTCCCCTCAGTACCAGCCAACTGAGTACGGGAATATTCAGATACCAAGGTATCGCTTGCTTGCACTCAGGGCAGAAGGAGCGCCGCGGCTCGTTTACACTCATTCCGAGTGGTAGGCGGTAGATGACAACATTTAGAAAGGAGCCCACACAGGCCCCGAACATCGCAAAACACAGAGGCAGTAACCACGGCGTTTCTTCACTGATGCTCAGCGTCAGCTCGTTCAGTATCTCAAGCATGAACTTATTCTAGCACACTTCTTTAGCTCTGAAAAGGGCTTTCCTCTGCCATGTTTTTTTGCAATTTGGGCTTACGCGGCGAGAGGCTCATAGCGATGAGTCCGAAGAGCGCCAGCACGCCACCGGCAAGGGCTGCGATGGTAACGGGGCTCATTGACGGCGGGGCGATTTCGATATAGAGGTTTTGAAGTTTTGCCTGATTGGCGATGCAGATTCTTTCTGCGTCCAGAGCCGTACCATTCAGGATGATGACGTCTGAGTTAAAGCAGCATTCGTGATTAAGGGTAATGGTGGTACTTCTGCCATCACTTTCAATGCATACCTCTACCCCAGCGCTGATGTGGCAGTGCGCTTCCTCAATGTCCGTAGAGTGGCCGGTCCACATTACCGGCAGGCGTTCCGGCTCAGCTGAGTAGTATAAGGTGCCATGGTTGGGCTCCGTGGTATAGGCCCCATTATCATTCAACTCACTACTGTTTTCGGTGTTGAGGCCCCAGAGGCTTTGCATCATGTTAACGAGATAGTAATTATCCGTTAGGCGCAGGCCTGCCGCATTTTCCGGGACATCTGTTATATTGAAGCGAATTTTATAGGTGCAGCCAGGCTGGTAGCCTGCCGTTCTCAGCGGCTCCGTTAGTGCAGGGGTGAACTCACCCTGTGTATCCGCTGTGGCTAGCCCAGTAAGGACAAGAAGTGTGAAAATGATTTTTCTCATGCTTCGCTCAGATGTTATTACTCACTATCTTGTGCCAGTATACGCTTAGGGGTGTTACTTGTCGAGCGAAAATCAGAAAAAACTCTTGCCAAAAGGGGCTGATGCCTGTATGCTGGCGCCGTGAATGTATTTTCCACATGCTGGAACAGTTCTCGCCACAAGGATGGCGGTGCCATGTGTGATGAGATTCGAGAGATGGGATTTGAGTCCATTGAAGCATCTCATGGGCTTTCTTTGTCGCTGATGCCTGGTTTGATGCAGGCAGTAGATGAAAAGCGTATTCGGGTGATGGGTGTGCATAATTTTTGCCCGGCTCCCATTGATATTCAGGGTGATGCTCCCGATGCTTATCGCTTTACCTCTCACCGCGTGGAGGATAGAGAGCGCGCTATGAGGTTGAGCATGGAGACGTTGCTGGTGGCAGCTCGTCTGGAGGCCCGTTATGTGGTGCTTCATATGGGAGAGGTGGAGCTTTTCCAAGGGCATGAATGCACACGTAAGCTGCAGCGTATGGTGCGTCATGGTTATGTCGGTACAGCGGAATATGCTCGCTTGAAGGGTGAGTATGTGCGCCGCCGTATGAAGATTGCCCCGCTTTATCTAGCCCGAGCCCGGGAAGCGTTGTACAAGTTGGCAGAGAAAGCCAAAGAGCTGGACTTGGTGCTAGGTGTGGAGGGGCGCAGCCATTTTGAGCAGGTGCCCGGAGAGCTTGAGATGCCGCAGCTGCTGGCGGAGTTTGCTGATAATCCGCATGTGCGCTATTGGCATGATTTCGGGCACATTCAGCGCAAGCATAATCTGCTGCTGTTGAACCATGATCGCTATCTGAGCGAGCTGAAGCCGTATATCTTCGGCGCTCATGTGAATGACGTGCAGTGGCCGCAGAGGGATCATCGAGCCCCGTTCCAAGGTGGGGATGTGGATTTTGATACTCTGCTGCCAAAGTACTTTACTCAGGCTATGCCGCTTACCTGGGAGCTTTCTTCTTCTGTGACACGAGAGGCCATTCTGGCGGCGAAAACCCGTTGGGATGCTCTGCACGCCACTCTGCCATTACAATGAAAGAGGTGATTACGAAGGCCGTTCTGGCGCTTTGTGAAGAGCAGGGGGCTACGCTGCTGCTGCTTTGTTTGACCGGTTCCCGGGCGTATGGGTGCAACGGAGCAAGCAGTGATTATGATGTGCGCTTTGTTTACGTATATCCCCCGGCGCGCTATTTTGAGCTGACTCCTCCGCCGGATGAGTTACGCCTGCCGGATGGTGACGTACTCGGTTTTGAGCTGGGGAAGTTCCTGCGCATTATTCGCAAGAGCGGTTGGAATGCGCATGAGCTGCTGCACGCTCCGGCATGGTATGCCCACTCATGTGTGGATGAAATGCGTGCTCTGTGTGAGGCTGTGCTGAGCCCGGAGCCTCTGGCCCATGGCCTTTTGAGCAGTGCTTATGTATACCTTCGCCGCTTGCAGTATTTGCCTGAAGATGAAGCCGGCACGATGCGTGAGTGTAAGCTGTGTATTGGTGCTCTGCGTAAAATGTTGGACGCGGCTTATGTGCTGGAGCGCAAGCGTATGTCTCCGATTAGTATTAAGGATTTGGTTCAGTGTGTCGGTACAGCTGCTCAGCATGAGGTTTTAACAGAGCTGGTGGCTTTCCGCACGCAGGATAAACAGCCGCCGTCCGAGCTTCTTACAAAGGCTCGCATTCATGCCGAACTGTTATATCAGGAACTCACCGCGAGGGAGTATTCACAGGAAATGATAACAGAATGTCCCCCGCTTGAGGAATTCTACCTGCGTGTTGTAATGGAGCATGCTTAAGGATTTAGACTAAAAAAGCCGCAGCGTTTCCGCTGCGGCTTTTTTATATGGGGATAATGCTGAGAATCAGAACATCTTGGTGTCATCACCGAAGGAAATACCGATTTCCTTTGCGGCTTCCACCAGCTGGCTCTTACTATCCACGAGGTGCAGGGTGCGCACAGCTTCTTCAATGGGCATGGAAACCATGTCCACACCATGAAGGGCCACTGTTTCACCGAATTTGCCCTCCTGAATGAGGTCAATGGCCTTGGCGCCGCAGCGCACGCCCAGTACGCGGTCGAAGGGAATGGGGCTGCCACCGCGCTGGATGTGGCCCAGCACGCAGTAGCGAGTCTCGATTCCGGTGATGGTTTCCAGCTTCGTGGAGAGGAAGGAAGCAATGCCGCCCAAGCGTACTTCACCCTTGGTCTCTTCGTCCAGCGTGAGCAGCTTGCCGCCAATCTTTGCGCCTTCGCTGACTACGATGATGATTTCGCGCTGGCCAAGAGCCTTCATCAGCTCTACCTTACGCACGATTTCTTCCAGCTTGAACTCGATCTCGGGCATCAGGATGACGTCTGCACCACCGGCGATACCGCCGTACAGGGCAATCCAGCCAGCGTGGCGGCCCATCACCTCCACGACCATCATGCGCTTGTGGGAGTCAGCGGTGGTGCGCAGGCGGTCCAGATTTTCACTTACTACAGAAACTGCTGTCCAGAAACCGAAGGTGTAGTCTGTGGCGCCGAGGTCGTTATCAATCGTCTTGGGCACGCCCACGATGGGAAGCCCAATGGCGCGCAGCTCATTACCGATGGTCTGTGAGCCGTCGCCACCCACCACGATGAGTGCTTTCAGGCCTAAGCGGTCCACAGTAGCTTTACTGCGAGTCAGCACATCTTCAGCTATTTGCATGCGTCCACCCACACCGCTCTTCACGGTGAAGTTACCCTTATTCACGGTACCGAGGATGGTACCACCGCAGGAGCGTACGTTGTGGCAGTTCTCAGGGGTGAGAATCTTCCACCGTTCGTTTTCTGGAGTGGAAAGAAGGCCTTCGAAGCCATCGTAGAAGCCGTAGACCTTCCAGCCGCGGGCTGTTGCAGCACCCACTGCACCTTCAATCACAGCGTTGAGTCCGGGGCAGTCGCCACCGGCGTTAAGAATACCTATGTTCATGGCAATAAATGTTTAGTGTGGCAGGATAATGAATTTTGAATGGTCCGAGAAGTCGTTGGATCTCTGCCAGGTTTCCCATTCGCTCCAGCTGTCACGCAAGAGGTCGGTAGCTATCTGATAGCGCTGCTCAGAGGTGGGCATGCCAGCCACAACTACCAGCAGGCGCTGTCCGTATGTGGACGGCTGGCCGGTCTGCGGATTGGTCAATTTCACGGATGAGCGACTACTACTGGCGATGAGGCAGCAACCGGCGCTGCGAGAGCGAGCGGCTTTCACGCCGTCAACGTTGTCGTATGCCAGCAGACGGTTGGAGTTTGTGATGGTAACCTGACGAGTCTGACCATAAGCGGTCGTTATCGTCGCAACGTGTGTTCTCTTGGCACTGATTCCTCTATATGCCGGTTTCTGGATGGCATACATGCCCATGAGCGCGATATCTCGAGTGGACGCCATGGAGACAACTGCTCCGTTACTGCCCTTGAAGCGCGTGGCATTCATGCCGATGGCCGCAGCCATCTGGTTCATCTGAGCCACGAAGGCACCTTCGGGGTCCATCCTGCTGAGTGTGTAGCCACAGGCGTATGCCAGAGTAGTGGCGGCTGCGCTGTCATCCCACATGATGGTGGAGTGCAGGGCATCACGCAGAGAAATGCGGTCTCCCGGGCGCAGATGCAGCAGGTTCGTGCTCGGCCACTGGCAGGCCTGCTGGGGTACGGTAAGCATGGTGTCCATGCTGATACCCTGACTGTTTACCCAGTCAAGTATGACGAGGGCTGTAGCCACATTTGCCAGCATGCCGATAGGGCGGCGTTCATTGGGGTTCGCGGCGTAAAGGATACGCCCAGAGTGAGTTTCCATGGCCACATAACTGGGGCGCATTTCTGCGGCAGTTTTGGGGGCGCATGAATTGAAGCTGAGCAGGGCAGCCCCTGCGCATGCAAAACCGGCTATAATGGAGGTCAGTTTTTTCATTCCTTTGTTTTGGTGTTCTTTCGGGGCTTCGCTGCCGGAGCTGCTGGCTCCTCAGCCGGGACTACAGACTTGCTGCTGAAAACTTCCTCCGGGCGACGGTCACCGAAGATGATGCCGAGGTCGCGGGCGGTACGTACTATCTGGCTGTCAGCCGAGACCATACGAGGCTTGGCGATAGCCTGAGAGATGGGCACGCTGTCAACATTGAGGCCGTTGAGCACAACGGTGCGGCCGAAGTTGCTCTGTTCAATGAGCTTCACGGCTTCTACGCCGAAGCGGATGCCCAGAATGCGGTCAAACGGACAGGGGCTGCCACCGCGCTGGGTGTGGCCGAGCACGCAGTAGCGAGTCTCGATGCCGGTCATCTCCTCGAGCATCTTGGACAGGCGGTTGCCGATGCCGCCGAGACGTTCATCACCATTATCCTTATTTCGCACGGTGATGAGTTTGCCATTAAGCTTAGCACCCTCTGCCACCACCACGATTATCTCTCTCTGGCCCTTGGCCTTACGGGCCTTCACGCAGTCAACCACGTTCTGCATGTCGAAGGGAATCTCAGGAATGAGTACCACATCAGCCGCAGATGAGATGGCGCTGTGCAGAGCAATCCAGCCGGACTGGTCTCCCATCACTTCTACTACCATCATACGCTGGTGAGCGTTGGCCGTAGTGCGAATGCGGTCAATGGATTCACTCACTACGGAAACGGCACTCTGGAAGCCGAAGGTGTAGTCCGAATCCGGGCAGAGGTCGTTATTAATGGTTTTGGGAATGGAAATCACGGGTAGACCTTCCTCAGAGAGTAGGTTCGCCGTGCGGGCTGAGCCGTTGCCGCCGATAACTGCCAGAGCCTGCAGACCGAGAGCCGAAATGGTCTTGGTGGCCTTTGCCATAATCTCAGGCTCCACGCGGGGGATGCCGAGCTTGTTAATGACGACTTGGAAGTTACCCGTGTTGGTGGTACCCAGAATGGTACCGCCATGTGAACGGATTTTGTGCGTCTTCATGGGGGTGAGCATCTCATAGCGCCGACCGCCTTCCACGGGGAGCAGGCCTTCAAAGCCATCGTGGAATCCAATCACGCGCCAGCCACGGCTGTATGCCGCGGAGACGTAACCCTCAATAACTGCGTTGATGCCGGGGCAGTCACCGCCTGAATTGAGAATACCGATAATCATATGTGGTGGTAGAGTTCGTGCGTATGGTTAGTTATTGAGCCGATGTCGGTGCGGGGATGCAGCCCAGATAGTGGGCGCAGCACCAGAGGGCGCGTGGGTGGTGGAAGAAGGACTTCCACATGGAGCCTTTCAGGCCATTTGTGGTGGAGCCATCCTGATTGCAGTAGCCGAACCACTCACCGTGCTCTTTGTCCTGAAGGTGTTCAAAGGCCCAGTCATGAATGCGCTGGTGCCACTCGGCATATTTTTCATCGCCAGTCATGACGTATGCGAGGGCGGTACCGATGAGGGCTTCATCATGCGGCCACCAGAACTTCATGTTGTGCCAGTACTCCTGCACAGGCTTGTTGTATACGTCTGTGTAGTACAGCAGACCGCCGTACTTCTTGTCCCAGCCGCGGGCCAGTGCCCAGTCAATCATCTTGCAACCGGTCTCGATGAGAGCCTTGTCACCACCGCGGTAACGGGCTTCTTCCAGAACAAACCAGCCACCTTCGATATCATGGCCGGGGTTCAGCGTGCGTTCGTCAAAGTGGTCGATGATGGAACCGTCCGGAGCCACGTTTTCCAGTACTGCCTCCACTTCCTCGTGCATGAAGAGGGTGCGGAGATCGTTGATGCAGCGGTCAATCCAAGCCGTGAGGCTGCCGTCCGCATCACCCAGATAGCGGCGCACTTCCTGTGCGGTCACAATCATAATCATGCGGCAGCCAAGGTTTTCACCGGGGCGGTTACCTGTGCTCTTGGGAGCCATCTTGCCGGGGGTGAAGAAGACGTCTGCATACACGTCAAACCAGTGGCGGGCGCGTTCGGCGCTCTTGGGGTCACCTGTGGCACCGTAGTGGGCAGCCCAAGCGATGGAGGCGAAGCATTCGCTGTAAGCATAGCGGCGCTTGCGAATGGGGGTGCCATCCGCAGTCATGTGGAAGTACATGCGGCCATCCGTGGGGTCCACACATTTCTCTTCGAGGAATTTAAGGGCGCTTTCTGCGTATTCCTTCCATTCCGGGCGCTTCTCGATGCTGTTGTAGCAGGTAAGGAGCATCCAGGCCATGCGGCCCTGTGCCCATACGTTCTTGTCGGTGTCTACCAGTGTGCCGTCTGCGGCGTAGCAATGGTAGAGCCCCCCGTTCTCTGTGTCCAGAGAACGGGGGAACCAGAACGGTACTACCTCATTGAGCAGCTTGTCTTTGTAAAATTCGCCAAGTGCTTTTGTATCCATGATGAGGCAGGTTTAAGGGTTTATTTGTAGATGGCCCAATCGTAGAAGCCGATGGCCTTCAGCTCGCTCTTGAGTGCCTCCAGAGTGGCCTTGTCCTGCTTGCCCATGGGAAGGCGAGCCGGGCCGAAGTCCACACCGGTCCATTCGCTCATGAGGTACTTGCAGCAGCCCATGTAGCCCTTGCCGGCGATGATGTTAATCATGGTGACGGAGAGCTGCTGCAGGCGACGAGCCTCAGCAAGATCACCGGCGTCCACAGCCTTCATGATGTCATCATACAGCTTGGGAGCATAGTTGAAGGAGGAACCTACGCCGCCCTTAGCACCTGTGGCGTATGCGCCGAGGAACCATTCGTCAACACCCCACGGAATGTCATACTTGCCGCCTTCGTAGTTGAGGGCGTCCATGTAGAGAGCCAAATCGGGGTTGGTGAACTTCACACCCACAAAGGTGGGAATCTTCTTGGCGCATGCCTCCATTACCTTGCAGGGGTTGAAGCCTACATGGGTCAGCACGGGGATGTCGTAGAAGTAGAAGGGAAGCTCAGGGGCGCCGGAGGCGGCTACGGCAAGGCTGTCTACAAGCAAATCAATGCTGCCGGGCTTGAAGTAGCACGGGGCGTTGCTGGCAGTGGCAGTAGCACCGCACTTTACTGCATAGGCGGCCAGCTCGCGGCCGTCATATACGCAGTTGCCGCCGGTGTGTACGATAACGTCGATGCCGTACTTCTTGCCGGCTTCACCCCATGCTGCCATGTTTTCCTTACGCTCGGTGAGCTGCATGTGAGCAGATTCACCGGTAGAGCCGGTAATGAAAACGGACTTGATGCCCTGAGAGGCGAGGAACTTAGCTTGGGCGTCTACTGCGTTGGGATTGCAGGAACCGTCAGCGTTCATGGGTGTGTGCGTAGCTGCACAGAGGCCGTGAATCTTGAATGTTGTTTCCATAATGAGATGATGCGGGTGTAAATAATTTCCCTACACATGTTTTACCCTTTTTCCGGCTTGGTTTCAAGATAAAACTGCTTTTCACGGTATTTTGTAGGTGAAAATGCAGCTGAACGGTGCATTTTTGGCTCTCATCCGGGCTTTTTTTGTTGCAGGCGTCGGGGGTATCTGCTAGAATAATAAACGATAAAACTTTTTTCAAACTTACAGCTATGACTACAGATCACACCATTCGCGGTAAAAAGGTATTCGAAGATGAAATTGCAGCGCTGCAGGCCATTTGCGCTCGCTTGGATGACTCCTTTGTGCAGGCGGTTAATGCCATGCGCAAGGCAATTGAAACCGGCCATAAGATTATCGTGGTTGGTGTAGGTAAGAGTGGTCTTATCGGTAACAAGATTGCTGCCACACTCACCTCCACGGGTGCACCTTCCGTGGTGCTGGATTCCATGAACGCCATGCATGGTGACCTCGGTATCGTGCAGGATGGTGATGCTTGCATCGCTATGTCTTTCTCGGGTGAGACTTCCGAGCTGCTCACTCTTATGCCCTTCCTGAAGCGCTTTGATATGACCATTATCAGTATGACAGGTAAGTGCAGTTCCACTCTGGCTGAGCTTTCTGATGTGGTGCTGGATACAGGTGTGGAGCGTGAGGCTGATCCCCTGAATCTGGCCCCCACCTCATCCTCCACCGCCATGCTGGTGATGGGTGATGCTCTGGCTATGGCTCTGCTGGAGGCTCGCAACTTCACGAAGGAGGATTTCGCCCGCAGTCATCCCGGTGGCTCTCTGGGTCGCGCTCTTCTTATGCGTATTTCTGACATTATGCGTAAGGAGTTTGCTACTCAGCCGGAGAATGCCACAGTAGCAGATTGCATTATTGCTATGACGAGCGCTCGCGCCGGTGCTTGCGTGCTGACTCATGAGGATGGTACACTGGCTGGTGTGTTCACTCATGGTGACTTTGCTCGCGCATATCAGGCTGATGCTGCCTGCGGTACGCAGCCCGTGGCTAGCCTGATGACGAAGAATCCCGTGTTCGTGGAGGCTGATAAGCTGGCCATTACCGCAGTGAAGACTCTGCGTGACCGTCGAATCGACGACCTCGTGGTGCTGGATGCCGATCATAAGCCTGTGGGCCTGATTGATACGCAGGATTTGGTGCGTCTTAAGCTGATTTAAGTCTCAGATTGCAAAAAAAATTAGGTAAAACGCACTTTAGGCTTGCATTTTGTTCAAAAAAGGTGCATTCTTTGCCGACGCTTTTTGCGAAAGCAAGACATCTTACTAAAATACGAGTTATGAGAAAGTACGACGCACTGATCGTTTTTAACATGAAGGGTTCCGCCACCCTTGATGAGCTGACCGCTGACGTTAAGGCCCAGCTTGAGGCCGCTGGCGCCAAGGTTTCTGAGGTTACCAATGTGGGCCGCCGTGAGTTTGCCTACGAGTCTCAGCACCTGAGCCATGGTCAGTACATGCTCTTCGCCTTCGAGGCTGAGCCCACCGTAATCCGCACCGTCCGCGAGGCTCTCGCTATCGACGAGCGCGTACATTACCAGTACTACCGCGCCAAGTAAGCAGTTCTGCTCACTTGCTGCACGCATTAAGCATTTATTTTCTGTCAGGCAAGTATCTCGTTTGAGGTATTTGCCTGATTCCTTTTTTTTGTCCCGCCTTCTGAGCAGGGCAAAATAAAAGCCCTGGTTTTATACCAGGGCGGAAGAGGGAAGGATGATTAATCTTTTACGAGAGGGAAGCGTAGGGAAAGCGGATAATCCGGTACCTGAATAAGGTCCACTCCGTACATGGCAGCAATTTCCGGTGCTTGTGAGTTCGCGTACTTTTCTCCGTAATAGATGATTTTTACACCATGAGCACAGAGCGCCTGCATGCAGGAGGTGCAGGGCATTGTGGTGCAGGCTACGATGCGAGCTTCACCTCGCTTGAAGAGGCTGCAAAGGTTGATTTCAGCGTGCAGCATGAACTTCTGACGTTCCTCGCGAGAATTCCAGAAGCCTTCAGGGGCAGAGAAACCGGGGTAAAGCCCATTATAGGCGGTGCCGATGACGCGGTTGTCCTTGTCCAGCGCAGCGGCTCCCACCTTGCGGAATGGGTCTTCGGATCTCAGGGCTGCCACATGGGCCAAAGCCATGGCGTACTGAGGAATGGAGAGGCGGCTCATGTGAGAATGATAGCGCAAAATGGTGCATTTGCAAGCATAATGCTCTCATTTTTCAGAGTTTTTTACCCCTGTGGGTAAAATTTCTTCATGAAGGCAGGGTTTTTCTCGTTGTATAGGCATTCTGCTAGCTCATCAGCTGTGTGAATGAGGAGTTTTTCTGAGCAGCACAGGAAGGGTGAAACTTCGTTCAGCTTACCGGAGGCTGCATGGTTAGTGCAACCGCAGGAGTTTAGACAGCGATTTTTGAGATTGCAGAGTCTGCATTCCGGTGTGGCGCAGCCTCTCTGTGCTATGATGGCATATTGTCGCGCGCGGTTAATGCCTTCATGTACGTTGCCAAAGTTTAATTCCGTGGAATCTCCATCCCCGACAAGTCGAGAGCAGGGGAAAAAGTTTCCATCCACGCTCACCGCAATTTCTCGCTCGCCGATGCGGCATTGCAGTTTGCAGTTTTCATGTATATGGGTAGCGATTTTATCATCTACGCTTCGCAGGCTGATAGGTGTTCCTTTCCGGTATGATTGCAGTACCAGTTGCGCGATGATGGCGTATTGTTCGCAGAATGTTTCAAAGTCTTCATCACTCCAGCGGCTCCAGTAATCAAGGTTTAGTGAGATGGTGCCGTTGTAATGCTCTGTAAGCCATGTTACTCCTTCGCTCATGTGGTGGACGTTTTTCGGAGATACCACGCAGATAACTTGGGTTTTTAGCTCTGGAAACTCGCGGAACAGGGGGAGGGCTTTTGCTGCATCTGCATGACTGCCACTGCCATCAGGATAGCATCTGAGGCTATTATGCATGGCCGGGGAGCCATCCAGCGAAAGTCCTATGAGGAAATTTCGTTCTGCTAGCCAGGAGATGCGCTCTCTTGTGAGCAATGTGCCGTTTGTTGTAATGCTGAATCGTGGCGGCAGGCAGAGCTTTTTGCCACAGTCAGTCGCATAGTCGTAACACCATTGCAGTAGCTCCCACTCCAACAGGGGTTCACCACCGAAGAAGCAGATGTCCGCCGCACACCCGGTCTGCTCAGCCTCTTGGAATACGATATCTATGGCTTTCTGTGCGGTGTCTTTGCTCATGGCGTGCCTGTACTTGCGCCCGGCGTAGCAGTAACGGCAGCGTAGCGTGCAGTCGTGAGTTAGGCAGAGGGTGCAGGTGATGGTGCGAATCATGGCAGGAATAAAGGGTGTGCGCTCAGTCTAGCAGATGCTTGCAAGTGATTGCAAGAAGAAAGATGGCACTGCCGGGCCTTTTTTGATTGATACGGGCCTCTTTGTCTGCTAGAATGATTGTGTCGTATATGAGTAAGAAAGAAGAGGTCTCATTTTATTCTTTGGCTCGCCCGATTTTGCATAAATACCTGCCTCCGTACAAGGGGCTGGTCATAGCGGGTGTGATTGCCGGCGTGCTGGCTGCTGCGGCTTCCGGTTTTGGACTTCCTGTTATTGTGCAGAAGGTGTGTCCTGTGGTTTTCGGTGAAGTGCCGCCTCCTGCATGGCTGGTGGATTTTCTTTCACGTTTTGTGGCGCCGGAGGATATGCAGATGGCCACTTTAGTGGGCGCGGCCTGTATTATACCATTTGTTATGATGGTGCGAGGGCTTGCTACATACTTTAACGTGTATCTGCTCACTCGCGCGGGCGTGGGGCTCATGGCCGGATTACGCACGGATTTGTTTGCGCGGCTTCAGTGGTTGTCCTTTTCATTTCATGACCGCAACTCGCGCGGTAATTTGATGACGACTGTCATCCAGTATACCCAGAATCTGCAGCTTCAGCTTATTCAGGTGCTGAATGATTTAGTTGTTCAGCCTCTTACTCTGGTGGCAGCGCTGGCATATTTGGTGTATGCCGCTTTAAGTAATCATGACAGCGCAGTACTGTTGGGGAACCTGCTGATATCGTCTTTGTGCATACCGATTGTGCGATATGTGGGCAAGAGTGTGCTCAAAAAAATGCGTCAGATGCTCACCGGTATGAGCGTTATCACAGCGAACGTGGAGGAGTCACTTGCAGCTCAGCGTGAGGTGCGCGCTTTTAATCTGGAGGAGCACCGGGAGAAGGAGCTTGCCGGTAATATCACACGCTTTAACAAAATCCTCATTAGAATTGAAGCATGGCGTGCTGGGCTTTCTCCTGCCATTGAAATGGTGAGTGCTCTTGCGCTGGCCTATGCGCTGTACCGTGGTAGTGGTGATGGCCTCACGCTGGAGGCGTTCACTGCTATAGCCACAGCTTTTTACTTCTGTTATGATCCTATCAAGCGCCTAGGCGTGGTGGCGAATCAGTGCGAGATGATGAAGGTGGTTATCAATGCCATGAATAAGGTGCTTTTGGCAAAGGATGAGACTCCAGAGCCCGCAAATCCCCAATCCTTGCCTGACCCGGTGTCCGGTGTGGTGGATTTTGAGAACGTGTCTTTCTCGTATGATGGCGAAAAGATGGTGCTACGCGATATTAATGTGCATGTACCTTCTGGGGACGTGGTGGCGCTGGTGGGGCCGAGTGGTTCGGGTAAGACTACATTCATTAACCTCATCTGCCGATTCTATGACCCGAAGGTGGGTTCGGTTAAGATTGACGGGGTGGATGTAAGGAACCTTAGTCGCGCGGAGCGCACCAAGAATATAGGCCTCGTATCCCAGTTTGCCGCATTGTTCCGTGATACGATTGAGGAGAATATCCGTGTGGGCCGCCCGGATGCCACGGATGAGGAAGTGCGCCGAGTTGGTGATATGGCCTGTGTGAGTGAGTTTGCTGATATGAAGCCGGAAGGGTACAAACTCCTGCTGGCAGAGGGTGGCGGTGGCCTTTCCGGTGGTCAGCGCCAGCGCGTATCCATTGCCCGTGCTATTCTGAAAGATGCACCTATTCTCATTCTTGATGAGGCTACCTCTGCGTTGGATATGCGCAGTGAAGCCGTTATCCAGAAGGCTCTGGATGACATGGCCAGCAGCCGCACCACATTCATTATTGCACATCGTTTCAGTACTATTCGCATGGCTCGCCGTATTTTGGTGTTTGAAGAGGGGCGCATTGTGGGCGATGGTTCACACGAGCAGCTGTATGAAAGCTGCATGCTTTACAAATCTCTCTATGATGAGCAGGTAAGACAGGCTGATAAGGAAAAGAAGGAGACTCAGGCATGATTAATCGTATTTACAAGTTCGTCAAAAGCTTTCTCTTCCCGCATCTTCACTGGCTGCTGGCTACAATTCTGACCGGTATTGTGGCCGCCGCTGCCAGTGGTATGGGTGTGCCATTTATCGTGAAGTTTGTCTTCCCAGTGGTTTTCCACCAGTCCGGTCAGGCTGAGCCAGAATTGCTGGCGTTCTTCCCCCAGTTGAAGGACTGGCCTCACGCCACACTGTTGCTTTGGGCGTGTGCTTCACTGCCTCTTATCTTTGTATTGAGAGGTGTGGCTATGTGGATGAACACGGTGGTGGTGAACATTCTTGGCTTGCGCATTCTGGAAGGTTTGCGCACACAGGTGTTCCACCATGTGCAGCAGTTGCCGATTTCTTACCTGGAGGGCCAGCGTAAAGGTGATTTGGTGAGCAGGATTGTGGCTGACACGCAGAATGTTCAGAATGTGCTTTCTCATATCGCCAATGATTTGGTGAAACAGCCCATTACCTGCCTGTGTGCACTTTTTGCATTCCTTTGGTTACTGTTCTCCGCTGGTCGCTGGGAGATTTTTTTGGTAATGCTTTTCATTGCAGCCGCGGCGTGGCCGATTATTTCCTTCGGTAAACGCATTTCAGCCAAGGCTCTTCGGGCCCAAGAGGGCCTTGGTGAGCTGAATACTGTGGTGCAGCAGAATCTGGAAACTCAGCGTGAAGTGAGAGCTTACGCTCTGGAGGAACGCCAGATTGCAGACTTTGAGGCTGCTTCCGAAGGGTATTGCAAGAATACGGTAAAGCTGGTCAAATACCAGAAGGCTATCATTCCGATTATGGAGACTGTGACAGCGCTTGCTTTGTCATTCCTGCTGGTGTGTGGCAGTATGTGCGGCATGGCATTGTCTGACTTTATGGCGCTGGCTGCGGCTCTTTTCTTCACTTTTGATTCCATGAAACGTGCCGGGTTGGCTTATAACCGCCTGAATGAAGCGCAGGGCGCCATGCAGCGCTTGGCTGACGTGCTGGATGAGCCGAATCCTATAGATGATCCTGTCAATCCGGTGCAACTTCCGGAGCGGGTGAAGGGCGATATTACTTTCCGTAATGTGACATTTGCCTATGACGCCGGTAAGCCCGTGCTAAAAGATGTGAATGTACATATACCGGCAGGGCAGATTGTAGGTCTAGTAGGCCCGAGTGGTGCAGGTAAAACGACTTTCGCCAGTCTGCTTCCGCGTTTTTATGAAGCCACGGAGGGCGCTGTGCTTGTGGATGGCGTGGACGTGAGGGATGTGACTCGTCATGACCTGCGAGAGCAACTTTCCATCGTGGGACAGCAGGCTTTGCTCTTCTCCGGTACTATTCGCGATAATATCGCTCTGGGCCGTATGGGCGCAACAAAGGAACAGATTCAGACCGCGGCTGATGCTGCACGGGTGAGCGTGTTCTTAGGCACCCAGTCTGCCGGGATTGATACCAAGCTGGGGCAGGGTGGCTCTGGTCTATCCGGTGGCCAGCGCCAGCGTGTAGCTATTGCTCGTGCCTTTGTGAAGGATGCTCCTATTCTGATATTGGATGAGGCCACAGCATCTCTGGATGCGGAAAGTGAGCGAGAGATTCAGGAGGAGCTGGATAAACTGGCACGAGGTCGTACAACGCTTATCGTAGCTCACCGTTTCAGTACGATTCGTAATGCTCACCGTATTCTCGTGTTTGACCACGGCCGAGTGGTGGGCGATGGTACTCACGAGGAGCTGTACGCAAGCTGTCCGTTGTATCATGAACTTTATAATCGCCAAGGCGCGGTGAATAACGCTGACTGATGAAAAATATTCAGACTGTACTCTCCGTGGCAGAGGAAGAATCTGCCGTGGTTCATCTGGGGAAACGTGCTCCGGAGCTGCTTGTTGCTGAGAGTGAAAGCCTTCTTGGTGAACATCTTCGGAGTAGTGGCCTGCGTCATGTCCGGCGTGTGTCTCCCATTGGCCCAGCTGAAGCCCGTATGGCTGCTCCGCATTTTACCGCGGCTGATGCTGAGGGGCCGGTGGAGGTATACGTGCTGAGTGTGGCGGGAATGGCTTCGCAGGCGGCGCTCACGCCGGAGCAGATGCGGCGCTGCGAGCGACTTGTTGAGCCTAAACTCCGCATATGCGTATTGCCCTGCTTAGTGCAGCACCTGCGTGGAGGAAAAGTCCGCTGTGTGGCGATGCCACCCGTCTGCGTTCGTAAGCAGGGAAGCTGGTTAAAAGCGCCTGAGGTCATGCAGTATTTATCTCCTGCGCACCGTGAGGGTACAGCATCAGAGATGCCTTGCAGTGCATGGCTGCTGAAAAAGCATAATCTCACGCGAGAGGTGGCAAATTATGGTATGCAGCTTTTCCCCTTGGTGAAAGGTTTTGCTCACTCGGGGCATATGCCTGAGGGAATGGCGCTGAAAGCCTCAGGCGAGCAGGAGCCGCTGATGCTTGTGCTGACAGAGGGGAAGGTGGATGGCCACCTGCAGCTGGCATATGCAGACTTTTATTCGGCTGAAAATGCCGTGAATGAACTTGTGGTAAAGGAGCTGCCGGCTGATGAGGATGAGGACGCCACCTTACTGCTGCTGGCCGCAGAAGACGGCACGGAATACCGGGCTCATTGTGCGGAGCTTCTCATGTTCCCCGGGCGTATGGAGTGCGGTCTTCGTTTTCGCTGGGCACTGAGTATGCTGTGTAATCATTACCGGCGTTTGCAGTCAGATGAAGAAGTGCCCTTTGCCGCAGCCGGTGAGTTGTGCGGTAAGATTAGAAATGTGAGCCGCAGCAGTTTCTGCGGATTGCCTCTTTGCCACATTGTGGCGGATGCCGGTAAGCAGGCTGTGAATATCTATGTGCCCCTGCATAGCGATAGCTCTCCGATGCCGTCCGCCGGGGAGAAGTTCTGTGTACGCGGTACTTTGTATGCTGTTCCGGATAAACTGCTGGGGTATGAAAAGGAGACTGCTGAACCCGCGGTGGTGACGGAGACAACAGCCGTAACGGAGCCTGCCGTGGATGCCTCCATGCTGCCCCTCAGCCTCGCTCTTGCTGTGGTAAATGGGGGACTACAGGCTGCCGGATATGAGTATACGGCTCCATTCAAACCTATATTCCGCATAGGGGTGCCCGAGTTTCGTGTGCTTTCTCCGGCGGGGAACCGTGTGGTAGTGCTCGTGGATAGCGTGGTGAACGGGCATTCTGACACCCGAGGATACAGAAAATACGCCTCTGGTTCATACCCCAATTATATGGGGGCCGTTCCGCCGGATAATGAGCCCGCTGAACTGCTGTTCTTGACGGTTTATCTTGATGCTGTCGGTAAAGATGCTCCGGGTTTCCGGGTGCGGGTGGAGCAGAATGGGTCTGTACAGAAGGGGCTTACATTCTGCAGCGAGGTGACATATGCAGAGGCCGCCGTGGTGACGGAGATGACTGCGGCCCGCCTTTTCGGGGAGATGATGTATACTCAGCGTTTTTCTGATTTTCTTCAGGTGATGTGTGAGGATTTGCTCTACGTATCTGAAACTGCTGGCATGCAATTATTCAGTAAGCTGGATTTCGCCCGCTACATGAGGTCTTGCTTTGATGAATGGCGCCAACGTGATGCTGTGAAGGATTTGACATTTCTGCTGTCTACTGTAGAGCGTAACGGCTTGCGTCGTCCATGTGTTGTGACATGCCAGAATCGTCAGATTGTTCTGGCTACTGTTTTTGATATGAAGGAAGGCCGTGTGGCTGGGGTGACGACTTTTGCCGGGGCCGAGCTTAACACGCTTAAACCTGTCCGTCAGGAAGAATTGACATGAAAATCCCTCCTTTCTGGGTCAAAGAACGCCGGGAAATATGTGGACGAATCTTTCGTCTGCATGGGCTTTCCTTTGAATCTCAGGAGGATGCACGTCGGCGCTTAGAAGAAAAAGCTTTTTTGTGGCAGGCTGTGTTGTCCGCTCCTGTGGAGGCCGGCGCGCAGAGAATAAGTGAGCTTCGCCGCGAGTTGCGAAGGCTGGATGAATGTAATCACCCATATAGTGCTGCTATTCTGGAGCCAATAGAGCAGCAGATTGACGAAGAGAATATCATCACTCGAAATCGCTACGGCTGTCAAGTGCTGAACTCGGAGCGGGTATGCTTTGCAGATGTGGATAGATTCAGCCGTGGTATCTGGGCCTCACTTTTCGGCAGCCGTGAGAAAGATGAGCAAAAACTCATAAAGGCCATAAGCTCTCTCTGCCGGGAGTCTTCTTCTCTCTCCGCTCGTTTATATCGCACGGCTCACGGTTGGCGCGTGATGCTGAAGGAACCCTCCCTGACTTTGCTATCTGAGCGGGAGTCATACTTGTTTAAAGCCCTGCATGCTGACCCTTTGTATGTGAAACTCTGCGCCACTCAGCGCTGCTGGCGTGCTCGCCTTTCTCCCAAGCCCTTCCACCGGGGACTGAAGAGATTCCCCTCCATGCTGGATTCTCATCAACAGGCTGTTGTGTGGGTGGCTGCTTATGAGCAGGCCACAGCCGGGTTGGGGGTATGCCGACTGGTGGAAACATTCGGCCCGGTGCTGGATGACCCTGTGGTGGAGCTGCATGATGCTGCCACTCGTGCTCTGACTCCGGAGCTTGTGCTCGCATGAGGTACTTAGCGGAGCGGTGCCAGAATATCACCAAGCTCAGCCAGCGAGCTTACGCGTGCCAGAGCAGGGCGAATGGCTTTGCTGCCGGGGATGCCCTTGGCATATGCCAGCAGGCGAGCTCTCATGGCCCGCATGGTGATGAGTTCATCACCATAGTGCCCACTTTCAATGGCCATGCGGGTGTGGCGCAGCATGAAATCCAACTTTTCCTCCGAAGTGGGCTCCGGCGGTATGGTGCCGGTGTTCAGGTAGGTTTTTGCTCGGCGGAAAAGCCAAGGGGCATTCATGGCTGCGCGGCCAATCATGACGCCTGCTACCGCCGTATTCTCTCTTGCACGTTTTACATCTTCTGGCGTGGTGATATCACCATTTCCGATGACCGGTATTTGCACTAGCCGGGCGCAATGGTCTATCATCTCCCAATCAGCTTGGCCTCCGTACTGCTGCGACCGCGTGCGGCCGTGGATGGCAATAGCCTGTACCCCGGCATCCTGCAAACGTACCACTGCTTCCGGCGCGCAGATGCTCTGGGCATCCCAGCCTATGCGTATCTTGGTAGTTACCGGGCAGTCATCTCCCAGTTCCTTTACCACAGCGGAAGCTATATTCTGCAGGAGGGGAAGATCTTTAAGAAGGGAAGACCCCCCATTTTTGCCCACCACTTTGGGTACGGGACAGCCGGCATTGATATCCAGAAAATCCGGGTGCATGGCATCCACGATGATACGGGCAGCTGCGGCAGCGTGTTCAGGTACTGAGCCGAATATCTGAATCCCGAGTGGCCTGTGCTGCTGTTCAAACTCCACGTACCTGCGGTTTCTGTGCCAGGCTTGCAGCACACCTTCGGCTGAGACAAACTCCGTTTCCATCACGTCCGCTCCTTCTTCCTTGCACAGTGTGCGGAAAATGGGATCCGTCACCCCTGCCATAGGGGCAAGATACATGGGAAAGGGATTGTCACACCACGGAAGCGCCATGCGCGCATGCTACCACATCATCCTTTCATGTGCAAGCGCGAATCTGCATTTCTATCCGGTAAACCATATGTTTTCTCTCTTTCGGCGAACAGGGATTGCTAACTACACCGGCGTTTGATACCCTTAATCCTGTACCGATTACCCCTATTCAACATGAAGAAAATCAAACTCTGCTTTTTTGCCCTTTCGGTGTGCACCCCCGCCTTTGCCGGTTCCTTCTCTGAACCAGAACAGGCTTCGGAACAACCGCAGTACTACTGGGAGGTGGCTGGCCGTTATAGCCACTCGTGTACGGACATTGACGCGAATCATTCATCCCCGGCTATCCATACTTGGGGTATTGACTTAACCGGTCTTTACCATGTGAGTGGGAATCATTACCTGACACTTCGTCTGGGCTATGCACAAGGTGAGGTCCGAGGTTTTGAGCTTTATCAGATTTCCTTAATGCCGGGCTATCGTTACGAAGCCCCTCTAGGAGAGAGTATGCGTTTTTATGCAGGAGCGGGGCTTGGTCTAGGTGTCTCCATCCTTTCATATCCCGGTATACACTCGTTTTCACATAGTATCAGCTCAGAGGATGATATGGCTAATCTGGTGTACTCGTTGGAAGTGGGCTTAAAGTATGAAATTACGCCCTCGGTGGATGTCGGAGCTGCGTTGATATTCCATGGTGGTATTTCTCCCTTCCATGATGCCGAGTTTGAGCATGCCTCAGAAGAGCAGTCTGCCATCGGAATTCGTTTCGGCTTCAGTGGGGCGTTCTGAGCGTAGGGCCTCATGGGGCAGAGATAACAAGAAAAGACAGGCCGCTAGCCTGCTTACCGGGGCTGGGCTTTTTTTCGCGAAAGCAGGGGGCGCATGACTGCAAAAGAGATTGCCAAACGGCACCGGAGCTGCTAAAATCTCCGCCATTGGATGCTATGAAGATGATTTGCCGTTTCTTTTTTGCTCTGTCGGTTGCTGTGCTGGCGGCTTGCTCGCAATCACAGCAACAGCAGCAGGCGTCTGCTGTGGTTCACTCATCAGATGTTATGCCTCAATCTGTTGAGGTATCCGGTAATGGTTCATCCTCCCATCGCGCCCAGCGTTCGCAATCTCGTGCTGCCTCGGCGGCTTCTCGTACGTCCAGAGGGGGCTCTTCGTCTCGGAGTTCTGCCGCTCAGTCTGTTTCATCTCGCTCATGGGAGTCGCTTCCAGCTGCTTCCGGTCGTCCCTTTGTGCCCCATGCTCCTGGGCATCGTGTAGCTCAGGTCAGTGTGCCGGGGAACTATGTGGCTGTTACCTTTGATGATGGTCCTAGCTCGGCCTATACTCCTCAGGTGCTGGATATTCTCCGCCGCCATGGCGCTCGTGCTACGTTCTTCGTGACGGGACGCAATGCGTCTCATAACAGAAGCCTGCTTGCCCGTGCGGTGGCTGAAGGTCACGAAATCGGTAATCATACCTACAGCCACATTAAGATGACCGCAAGCGGTAGCGCTACGATAGCTCGTGAAATTGAGCGTACTAGTGAAATTATCCGAGAGGCTACCGGGTTTTATCCGACTGCTATGCGTCCCCCTTATGGTGCAGTGAACTCCAATTTGGTGGAGCAGATGTACCAGAATTATGGTATGCATACTGTGCTGTGGGATGTTGATACGCGTGATTGGCAGCATCCCGGAGTAGCTACTGTCGTGGAGCGTGCCGTGGGGAGGGCACAGCCGGGGTCTATTATTTTGCTTCATGATATCCATGCCTCAACTCTTGATGCTGTGGAAGATATCATCGTGGGACTGAAGGCCCGAGGCTTTAAGTTGGTGACGGTTTCTCAACTGATTGCGATGGGTAATCGTGCCGCCGGGGTATCGACCGCGCCCGTGACTGCGCCCGACGCTGCCGGGGCTTCTCCTGCGCTTCCCGGTGCTGAATCTGCGGTGAGTCCTTCTCCGGGGGAGACTGTGATAGGTAATCCCGCCGCTCCGGTTACTGCGCCTAATTCGGCTGCCACGTCTGTGGAAAATCTGCTGCTTCTCTAATCGTTATATAAGCCATGAGCACAAGTGCAAAGGGAAAAGTTTATCTGGTGGGTGCCGGTCCTGGTGACCCTGAACTCATAACTGTCAAGGGGCTTCGTCTTTTACAGCAGGCTGATTGTGTGGTGTATGATGCTCTGGCGGATGCTGCTCTGCTCAGTCATACTTCACCCAGTTGTGAAGTGCTTTACGTTGGAAAACGTGCCGGCAATCATGCCATGCCTCAGGAGCAGATTAATGAGCTGCTGATTTCATGCGCTTCCCGTTATGCCTGTACTGTGCGCTTGAAGGGGGGAGATCCCTTTGTATTCGGGCGTGGTAGTGAAGAGGGGCTCGCTCTGCTGCAGGCTGGGGTGCCTTGTGAAGTGGTGCCTGGTATTACGTCCTCCATAGCCGGACCTGCCTCGGTAGGAATTCCTGTTACTCACAGGGGACTGAGCTCACAGTTTACTGTGTTTACCGGGCATGAGATGCCGGGTAAGGCTGAAAGTGGGTTGGATATACCGGCCATCGCCGCTGCTCGTGGCACCAAGGTTATTCTGATGGGGATGAGCCATCTGCGCACCACTCTTCAGGCTTTGATAGCTGCTGGTATGTCACCGGATGAGCCTGCTGCGGCTGTGCAGTGGGCCACGACTCCACGCCAGAAGTGGGTGAAGGCTACTGCCGGTACGTTAGCTGACGCTGTGGAAGGTGTCCTTGGTTCTCCTGCGGTTGTTGTGCTGGGGGACGTGGTGACGCTGGCTGATGCTTTGTCTCCTGCTGTTCCTGTTCGCCCGCTTGCTGGAAAGCGTATCGTAGTAACCCGTAGCAGAGAGCAGGCAAGTGCTCTTTCTGCTCGTCTTAGGGAATATGGTGCTGACGTGATGGAGCTTCCCACTATCCGTATAGTGCCTCCTACAGATCGACAGGATTTTGCAGAAGCCGTGGTGGATAGCCCTCACTATGATTGGCTTATATTCTCCAGTCCGAATGGCGTGAAGAAGTTTTTTGAAGCCTTTTTTGCTGTGTACGAGGATATTCGTGAGCTGGGTGGTGCACGCATTGCCGCAGTTGGTCCCGGTACAGCTGCTGAACTGAAGAAGTTTGGCTTAATGGTGGATGTAATGCCTCGGAAGGCTGTGGCTGAGGAATTGATTTCTGAGTTTGACCGCAAGGCTGATGACTTCGGTGGTGTGGCAAATGTGACCATGCTCTGGATACACAGCGAAAAGGGCCGAGATATCGTATACAAAGAACTGATGAAGCGTCAGGCTATCGTGGATGAGTGTATCGCCTATAATACCGTGCCGGAAACGGATGATCCCACCGGAGCCCGCGGCCGTCTGACTACTGAAGGCGCGGATATTATCACCTTTACCAGCTCCAGTACCGTACATAACTTTATGGCCATGAATATCCCTCTCCCGGAGGGCTGCAGAGTGGCAAGTATTGGCCCCATCACCAGCGCTACACTGAAAGAATATGGTATAGAGCCAGCTATTGAGTGTGAGAAGCATAATATAGATAATCTGGTGGCTAGCATCCTTAAGAGTGAGACTATTGAACGCTGATATGGAAAGTATGCCTCGGATGCAGTGTCTGGGGGTGAATTATCGTACAGCCCCGGTGGCTGTGCGAGAGCGCTTTTCTGTGTCTCGTTCTCGGCTTGTGCAGGGGAATGCTCTTCTGCGTGAACTCCCCGGAGTGGATGAGTGTGTACTACTTTCTACCTGCAACCGTACGGAGATTTATTACTGGAGTAGCCAACCGGAAGCAGCGCATGAGAGTATTTTGAATCACTTTCTTGGGGAGGTGGCGCAAGCTGATGAGCTTTCTGCCTGTTTCTACAATTTCTGTGCGGAGGAAGCTCTTGAGCATCTTGCTGCTGTCGCATCAGGACTGGATTCAATGGTCGTTGGGGAAACGGAAATCTTCGGGCAGATTAAGGACGCGTATCGGGCGGCGGTGGAGGCCGGTACTACCTCAACTGCCGCGAACCGTACATTCCAGAGAATCTTCTCCATTGCTAAGAAGGTACGCACTCAGACTCGGATTACGGCCGGCCCCACATCTCTCGGCGCTGTTGCAGTACAGTTGGCTCACCGAGCACTTGGCGGATTGGAGGGTATCAATGTGTTGGTGGTCGGAGCTGGTGAGATTGCTCGCAGTACCGCACAGAGTCTTAGCTCCCGAGGGGCTGAGAGTATTTTCGTGGCTAATCGCTCGTATGATCGCGCTGTGGCTCTTGCCGAACAGGTGGGCGGAAGAGTCATCCGTTTTGCTGAGTGGATTCCTTATTTGGAGAAGATTGACATCGTTATCGTCTCTACAGCATCTCCGGTATATGTGGTGTCTCCCGCCGTGCTGCGTGACACTCAGGGCTCGCGAGAGGAAAGGCCGTTGTTCCTGATTGATTTGTCCGTGCCGCGCAATGTTGATCCTGCCTGTTCTGAAGTGCCGGGGGTACACGTATATGATATAGATGATATGGAGTCCATGGTGGCAGACACACGCCGTAGACGTTCCGCCGAGATTGAGCGTGGGGCTCTTCTTATTCGTGAGTGGATGCTTGAAAATGCCCCGGATTTGCTCTGCAGGCAGGTGGAGTCTACCAGGCTAACGGATTAAATAAACTTTTTTTGATATTTTTTTGAACATATAGCTTACAGCAGCTGTCACACACTTCGAACAATCACAAAATCACAATTATGGAAAAGGATTTACAGGAACTTGCGCATGCGGATGAGGAGAAGCTGGTGAAGGAGCTTGCTTCTATGAGGGTGGCGCTAACCCCTGAGGCTGATTTTGAAGCGCGGTTTCTGGCTGATTTTCATGAGCGTCTTGCCGAGACTGAGGTGGCTACGAAGGAAAAACTTCCTTTTTTTGTACGAGTGAAAGCGGCTATTGCGTCCCCTTATGGGCGAGCCTGGGCCATGGGGGCTTGTGCTGTAGTGGTTGTTGGTTTTTTGGTGGGTGGTTTAGTGACTGTTCCCGAAGAGGATGATGTTTCTGTCGTTTCTGTGATGAGGATTCCTACCTCTAATGTGGTGGGGAAGGCGAGGATGGTAGAGTGTGAAGCAGCGTCTGAACCTTGTGGTGTGGCTGAAGCTGCTTGTCTGGAAGCTTGTACAGTGTCTGCTGTAGCTTGTGAAGCTGACGAGGCGGCGGTTGTTGCTGATGATGATAAGCCTGAAGAGGACATAGAGCAGGGCGGCGAATAATTGAGCCGTCCTTGTGTATTTTTTTAGTGGTGATTCCTCTTTTTTTTGCAAGTATCTATTACATGCTTGCAAATTGTGCAGATTTTTGCTATACATGTCTGCGTGGAAAAGGAATGTACCAGGTGTAAGAATAAGTTTATTGCGTCTACTGCAGCACAGGATGTATGCTCAAAGTGCGTAGGTGAGGAATTTGCTCAGGCCGGTGTTTCCAGCTCTTCTGTGGTTGCAGAGACTGTCGGGGAACACAGGCGCATACAGCGGCGCCAGATTGCGAGAGCGGCTCGCATGCGTCGCCTTTTGGACAGGGACGCTCCCTTCAGCCTCATGGGGAAAGTTCGCTGCGCTCTGGCCGTTGTTTTATTCTTAGTGTGTCTTTTCTTTTTCATGGTGGGTGACAGTGATATGCTGAAAAATCCCGTTAAGCAACTTGAAATTCAGTATCAGCTGCTGATTTCCGTAGGGCTCTGCCTGTTTGCTTCATGTTGTCTGCTGACGTCTTTCCGTGATCATAAGTTCATCATCTCAATGAGTGTTATTGTGATGATGAGTATGGGCGTTGCTATGCCTTTCATCTGGCAGAAGGATGTGCCGGAAAATCAGGGTGGCGTGCAAGCAGGAGAGATTCGCCAGTCTGAACCGGAGCAGCAGGATGGTGCTGCCATGGAAGGCAGTGAGCCAGTTCCTGTGCTTACGAATGATGATTTGGCTCCTTTTCGCCGAATTCATGAGGAGCACCCGGGGCAGCTTCATTATGCTGTATACATGGATAACCAGACGACGTCGACCCGTTCGTTGGTTCGTGAGTCTCTTACCCGCCTTCTGCAGGCTGAATATACACGCGCTTTTACCTGCCACAATGGTGCCTTGTTTGTAGTGGTGAATGCACGCAGTCAGCATGCAAATATGGTTGAATTATTATCTCGCTTTGGCCGGATTGTGAGCAGTAATCCTGAGGCTGGCGTTTATGAGGTCAACTTTAGTGCTGATAAGGCAAACATTGTGAGCCGTTACTCTCAGGAGGTGCAGAGTTCTCCCCAGAATCCTAACTTTGTGCCGGCTAATATCAGCGAGTTGATGTGCTTGGATACCATGCGTGTGCGTGCTGCTGCCCAAATGCTGACCAATGTTGACGCACAGGTTCTGCGTACGGATATTCACAGAGCTATTCTTCAGGTGCTTAGGGACCCGTGGGAATCAGAAGAGGAAACTTACAAGGCTATTGTGGAAGCGTTGGTGACGTATGCTCCCCGTGGTCATGAGGAGTCCGTTCAGCTCATGCGGGCTTATTTTGATAGTTGCCGAGCGAATGGCCGACCTCTTTCTCAGAAGGTGGTGGAACGCCTCATAAGTGAGAATCCGGCCTCGATGGTAGATCCTGTGGTGCAGATGTGGTCTGCTAACCCTGTGGCTTGGGGGCAGATTATTGGTAGACTCGGTTCTCATGCTGAGGATAAGCTATTGGCTGACGTTTCTGTTGATTCTGAGTTGCAGCGTCTTGATTCTACACTTAAATACCTTGCTGATTATGGAACAGAAAAGGCTATTCCCTTTGTGGAGAGTCTCCTGAACCACTCAGATTCTCTTATCAGCCACAAGGCTGAGCGTACCCTGCGTGCCATCCGTAATCGTTATCCTGATAATTAACAACACTTTTTTCCCTTTTCATTATGTCTACAAATCTGGTCAGACTTCTGGCTTATGTCGTAGCCGCCATGGTTGGCGGCTACATCGTGTCATGGTTGTATGAAGTGGCGATGACCCCTTCGGCCCCGGCTCCGGCTCGTCCGATAGCCTCAGTTCCGGTGACGGAGACCCCTGATGATTCTGGGGCGGGGTCAACATCTTCCTCTGATATTGATCCGACTCAGGGTGTGGTAATTGATGAGGATGGTGGTGTCAGTACGAATGATTCTGACATGGCCGGTATGGACGTGGAGGGTGAGGATGATACCGCTTGGGAAGGTGCTGACGACGGGGACGGCGCGATAGAGCAGGACCCGAACTCGTATATGCCGCAGCAAGCTCCCCCCGCACCTCTGCGGGAAATTGCTGAGGCTGATGTACCGGAAGATCCTGCCCAGCAGGTTATTCCCGGAGTATGTCCTACAGCGAGGGTGAGAAGCATTGAGCGCAATGCTAAAAGACTTGCTGATGCGTATGCTCGTTTGGAGAATCGCAATGAAGGCCGTACCAATTTCCGCAGTGAAGACTATGCGCCTGACCGCTGGAAGCAGCCTGATGTGATTTACAGAGAGCTTCTGGAGAAGATTCTTGCCAAGATAGGAAATGGTAGTGATGAGGCCATTTGGGCCTTCCTCGCTGAGCCGGCCAACCGTTTGGACCTCGCTCGAATCACCCTTATTCGTAAGGTCGGATATGAGGGCATTCGCCGCATTACTGAGCAGCGCATGGGCTCGGCTATGCTCTTTGAACTTTCTAGTGATTTAGATTGGATAAATGGTGTGATGTACTCTGGCCCGACTGATCGTCTGGGGCAGGGTCTTATTTATTTGGCGGCCATTTATTCACGCTATTCTGAAGATATGCAGGATCCGGTGGCGCGCCGAATTGCGGCCACTACTGCCACGGAGTTTGCGCGTGAGCGTTATTCCGAGGCGGATATGCTTGCACGCTTTGCATATTACTTCAGCAGCTTCCAGGAAGGTAAGTTGAATAAGATATTTGATACTCTCCAGTATTGGGAAACCCGAATTGTGACCGGTTGCCGTGAACCTTCCGGTTGGGGTAGCCCTCAGTCTTTGGCTTGGCAGCGAGATAACGTACGTCTTCCTGCGGAGGGATATCTGGGAGCATGTAACCAGCTTGTATACCGCCTGAGAAATGTAGCTGGTGACTCCGTATTCTCTGCTGATTACCTTGGGCCTATTCTCAAGTATACTCGTAATACCACAGCTTGGGCTCACCGTGAAATCGGTGGCGTGTGTGGTGCATGCTCACACTATGGTGCGTATGGTGCACTGGCGGTCGGTATTCCGGCCATGACCATGGGTGAGCCTGGCCACTGCGCCTACACCGTACGTGTGGGAAATGATTGGCGAATGAGCTACTCTATTTATTGGCAGCACGGCATGCATAAAACATTCTGGGGGCTGCATGACTGGGATTTCCTCATTCTCATGCAGGATTTGTACACGGATCGTCACAAGACTCTGGTTTCTGACCAGCTGCTTGCTCTGGCTGAGCTGATGGCATCCCGCCGTATGACGAAGAGTGCGATGGAATGTTTTGACGCCGCCGTTATCAGCCAGCCTTTGAACTGGCCCGCTTGGGTGGCATACGCCGCATACCTGAAGCAGAAAGCCCCTGAAAATCGTGAAAAGTGGCAGGACTTCCATGACCGTGTGGTAGAAACTTTGGCTGAGAAGTTCCATAACTGCGCCGCTACTCTTCTGAGCCGCTACGTGTATCCGCACCTGCTGCCTCTTGTGCCAAACCGCCGTGACAGAAACAAGATGTTCGCTGCATTCTTTAGGCAGTGTGATTCATACGGCACAAACCGCTGGGATATAGGCCCGCTGCTTACGGCCCACATCTCCGGCTGTCCGAATACGGAAGAGCAGCTTGCATACATGAAGGAGGCTCTTAACGTCCTGATGGACAAACCGGAGTATTCCGGTGCTGTGCTCGCATGGGGCTTGGATTACATCGCCTCCATTTCATCCTCCGGTGAGGAAAATGAACGCTTGCAGGAGGAGTTTACCGAGCTTATTGTTAAGACGATGAGCCGAGCCCGCGCTACTCGCTCCACCATTGATGCCACATGGGCTGCTCTTGGTGAGGCTATCTACACTTCTGCCTCGAATGGTGATAGACGTACGTTCCAGGCTATTGGCCGCTTGGCATACCGCAAGTGTAAGAGAATGTTCCCGCGTAACCGCTTCCGTTTCCGCGGGTTCCCCGGCAGAATCGTGTCTGCTAATGGTCTTATCCGCACGGCTACAACGCTTTCGCCCGGCCAGATGCCCCACTGCTGCTTGCACTGGGCCGTACTTCAGAAACATGGTGGTAACATACCTGCCAAGTTTGAAGGAAATTCCGGCATGACGGTTGAGCTGGAAGATAACTCTCGCCTCAGCGGTGTGGTATGCTTGTTTGGTGAAAATGCCCGCCGTGACCGAGCCTTCAGAATTGAGGTGTCCGATGATGGTCAGAACTGGGCTCCGGTGCGTGCCACCTGCGATGTATCCGGTGCAGTGCTGCGCTGTGACTTGAGAGCCGCCTCTCCCTCTGCCCGCTTCGTGAGGTTGCTTCGTGAGGGCGATAAATGGGAATCATCCGTTGTCGGGTTCTACGTGTATGGTAAGCGCTTGCGCGAAAGTGCGAACACAGCCGCAGAGGAGGAAAGTTAAGTGAAGAATTAATCCCGCATATTCAGATAAGATTATGTTTCGAGTTATTTCAATGTTTTTGTTCGTAGCTACGGCTATTCTTGCTCCCGTGCTGTGTGCTGCAGAGTATCAGACTGCTCTTGGTAAGGCAACGGATAGGAAACCTGTAGTGCTTTTCTGTTATGGTGCCAATTATGATCGTATCAGTGAGCAGCTCCGAGATGATTTTGTGCGCCGCCGTCAGATTATGCGTTACGTTCGCGGTGCTGTCTTCCTTGAGGTGCCTGTGTACCAGCTGCCTAATGAGCGCGAACAGCGCGAGTACCGTAGGGTGATGGGTGACGCTTCTCTGCCCGGTGGTATCTGGAGTTATCCTTGTTTGGCTGTTGTTGATGGTCAGGGAAACCTGCGTGGTGTAGTGCAGGGGGCTGAACAGATGAAAGACGCAGAGACTGCAGGTGCCGCTGTTCAGCGGATTATTGAAGATTATAGAGAGCAGGAAGCTCTCCTGAAACGTGCTCGCAGAGCTAGCGGTCAGCGCCAGACCCAGTTCCTGGCTGAGGCGGCGGATATGCCGAATGTCCGCATGCCTGCCAATCCGCTTGGCCAGGGCGTGAGCACCGGGCTGGGATCGCTTGCAACAAACGCTACAGGTATGCTTGAGGTGGGGCAGAAAATGCAGGAGATGAGCCTTGAGGCTGCCCATCGTTTTGTGAGAGCGTTCATTGCAGAGGGGTGCTATTCCCGTCGCCAGCGTCAGGAAATCATCGCCGCATATGCCGGACATGTTCGCCGTAATGGCGGCTCCGCTGCTCGCCTTCGCGCCATTTATAATGAGATGCGTAATATCGATCCCACCTCCATTTATGGCGCCTATGCTGAAGGAGCCATTGAGCGTTGGGTGCTTCCTCAGGAACAGCGCGCTGCTGGTTCGCAACAGTAAGGTGCATCAACAATGAGTGGTTTAGTGGTATTTGCCGCTTGCGCGCTTGCCCTCGTGCTGGGATACGTCGTGTACGGTAAGGTGGCCGAGCGGGTGTATGGGGTGGATTTTAAGATGGTTATGCCTTGCGTTAGGCATTATGACGGCGTGGATTATGTGGCCATGCCGGTCTGGCGCGTATTCATGATACAGCTGCTGAATATCGCCGGGCTTGGTCCGGTGTTTGGTGCGCTGGCAGGCTGCTTGTTTGGCCCTGTGGCTTTGCTGTGGATTGTGCTGGGGTGCCTGTTAGCGGGTGCTGTGCATGATTTCCTTGCAGCCGTGGCATGTGCTGAGCATGACGGCGAGACTCTTCCTGAGCTTGTGGGGCGTTATCTTGGCGCTCCTGCACGCATGGCCATGCGTGGCTTGTGCATCGTGCTTATGCTTCTTGTTGGCGTGGTGTTCACCGCCGGTCCTGCTGGCATGCTGCATGCACTGGTGAGTGATGTTTCAGTTATCTGGTGGAGTGTTATCATTTTGGGGTACTATTTTTTGGCCACGATTCTGCCTATAGATGCGCTTATCGGTAGAATATATCCGTTCTTTGGGGTTCTGTTCATTTTTATGGCGGTGTCATTGGTCATTATGCTGCCACTCAATCCGGAGGTGACGGTGCTTCCTGAACTTGATATGACCAAGGCCTGGCACCCGAAAGATTTGAGTGTCTGGCCCATGATTTTCGTTACCATTGCATGTGGCGCTATTTCTGGTTTTCATGCCACCCAAAGCCCCATGATGGTGCGTTGCATGGAAAATTCCCGCCGCCTGCGTACTGTCTTTTACGGTGCCATGGTAGTGGAAGGGCTTGTTGCTCTTGTATGGTGTGTTGTTGGACTGAGCCTTCGTGAGCTTGCTACAGATTACACGCTTGTGGCTGATGCTGCCGGTAAACTGGTTCCCCAGCTTCTTCAGGAAGGTGAGCAGGGGGTGACATTTTGTCAGCTTACCATGGCGAATCCTGCAGTCGCAGTAGACCAAGCTTGTACGTTATTGTTGGGGCCGATCGGTGCAGTCATTGCAGTGCTGGGGGTTGTTGTGCTTCCTATTACGAGCGGTGATACGGCTTTGCGCTGCTGCCGCCTGATGCTGGCGGACGTGTTTGGCCTCAGCCAGACATCCCGTGCTAAGCGCTTGCAGGTGGCTCTGCCTGTTTTCGTGTGTGTTATCATCATCTCTTTCGTTGATTTCAGTGTTATCTGGCGCTATTTTGGGTGGGCAAATCAGGCACTCTCCTGTTTCACCTTGTGGACGTTGGCTGTGCTGCTCCGGCAGCGCAGGCGCTTCCATTGGATTGTAACGGTACCGGCACTATTTATGACGACAGTATGCACCACCTATCTTCTGAATGCTCCGGATTGTGGAATTGAGCTCCCTATCGGAGTTTCCTCTATCGTGGGCGTGGTTGTGACTGTTCTGTGCGCTGTCTCGTTCCTGTACCTTCGCGGACGTAAGACAGCAAGTGGTAAAAACTGACGCGCTACCGCCATTTGGCCTTGAATTAATGCGCCCTTTGTGGTATCGTATACCCACAGAGCATGGACGACCTTGATGAGTATCAGAACAGGCGCAAAGCCGCAGAGTCTCGCCGCCGCAGCAAGGAGACGCGTAAGGAGCCTGTTGCCCGTACCGGCAGCAGGTGGAAGCGCTTTCTGACGCGCTTGGCTATAGTGGGGTTCGTTTCTCTGCTGTTCTTTGGCATTGCCGGTTATGTAGGCTTCACGGTTATTACTGCTAAGTATCAGAAATGGGCGGAAGAGTTTGACCTTGAAGATATTAATAATCTGGACCATCCTTGCGTCATCTATGATAGGAATGGCCACGAAATAGGACGTATTTTTGATGAAAATCGAAGTTACGTTACCTATGATCGCATCTCGCCCAGCATGATTGATGCTCTCGTGGCTCAGGAAGATAAGAATTTCTGGACGCATAATGGTTTTGACCCGGTAGGCATCATCCGAGCCGCCCGTGAGGCTATTATTGCCGGTGGGGCGAATCAGGGTGCATCCACCATCACTCAGCAGCTTGCACGAGGCGCTTATGATTTGGAGCGGCGTACTCTGGCTCGTGGCGGTAGCCGCTATGAGCGAAAGATTGTGGAGATTTTCCTCGCGATGCGCATTGAGGAAAAGTATGATAAGCGCCAAATTCTGGAGTTTTATCTTAATCGCATTTACTTCGGACGTGGCTTTTATGGCATCCGAGCGGCCTCTCTTGGCTACTTCGGTAAAGAGCCTTCTGAGCTGACTGTGCGTGAGAGTGCTAGCCTTGCGGCTCTCATTAAAAACCCGGAGAACTATAACCCCATCCGCAACCTGGAGCTTAATCAGCGCTGGCGAAACGACGTGATTGACCGCATGCAGCGCCTTAATTATCTCACGCCGGAGGAAGCAGAGCGTCTGAAGCAGCAACCCCTCGTGCTTTCTCCCAGACCTCTGCGCCGCCAGACGTCACACCTTCATTATCTCGTCCAGCAGCTTGCTGTTTCCATTTTCCAGGATCCGGTAAGAGGTGAAGAAATAGTGAAGAGTGCCGGCATCAGAATATATACCACCATTGATCGTGATATGCAGCAGGCTGCGGAGGCCGCACTTTCTGCTCAGCTTGAGGCTATTGAGGGCAGGCCGGATTATCAGCATGTGCGTTTTTCTGATACAGAGAACCCGGATGCTGCCCGTCATCGCTATTTGGATGGCGCCGTTTATGCTGTGGACAACCGGACTGGTGCAACCCTCGTGTACGTGGCTGGCCGTAGCTTTGAGCGGGATAATTATGACTTCATTGAGAGTGGGCGGCGCCCTGTAGGTACGGCGTTGTTGCCGTTCCTCTACATGTGTGCCTTTGATAATGGTTACACGCCCTGTTCTCGCCTTGTAGATGATGCTTTGGATAATCGCTTGGCCGGTATTGGCGGCTCGGAAGGTATTCTGGGTGAGTGGGGTATGGAAGTGGAACGAGGCCGTTATCTTGATTCAGTGACGGCGCGTCAGGCACTTTGCTGGTCCAAGATAGCAGCCTCGGCTCGTCTGGGTATTGCATTGAGTTCCAATCCTGCCAGAGCTGCAAGGCCCTTTGCTAATACCCTCATGAATGTGGGTATTACACCTCCGCAGCGCAATCCTCAGAGCACGGAAGCGCGCCCGCAGTATTATCCCCGTGTGTACTTGGGGACAGAGCCTATGTCTTTGCGTGAGATGGTTCTGGCCTACACCGTTTTCCCGAATGCCGGTAAGCGCCCTGTGGTGCCTTATATCGTGACAAAAATCACGGATAGTAATGGCCGTGTGCTTTGGCAGAATCCCCATGATGTTTCCCGTAAGCTGGTCAGCTGTACCTCACCTTGTACCGCGTATCGCTTACACTCCATCATGCAGGAAAGCCTGACAAATGGTTCTGCCGCTCGTGTACGTCCCTTCCTTCCGGATTCTTTTAGAGGGGCGGTGAAGAGCGGTACAAACTATGATTTTGCTGATACGACCCTCTTCGGGTATGATTCAGATATTACCTGTGGCGTTTGGATGGGCTTCCTGAATGATCATCATGCGATTTATCCCGAAGCTTTTGCCAGTGATACCTGTGCTCCAGTACTTGGTGCGGTATTCAGAGCCGCTGAGGGACACTTCCCGAACGCGGAAATAGCGATGCCTTCCGATACTGAAGAAGTGGAAATCTGCCTTTCTTCCGGTCATCGTGCCACGAATTTCTGCTTTGAAAGCACCATGCAGGATGGTAAGGTGACTTATGTGCGCCCCACATACAGAGAGTTTTTCCCTAAAGGTGATGTAACACTGGGTAGCTGCGCTGTGCATGGCGACGGCAGTCCGTCTCTGGGAGATTTCCTGGACGTGGGGCCGGGTTCCACTCGTGTGCTGCCGGTAGTTCCTGTGTTGCCGAGAGAGTCCGCGCTTCGCGGTGAGGACCCATACGGTTGTGTTACTACGCTGAATCCGCGCTACAGGAGTGCTGATGACCTTACCCAGTCCAGCGTTGCTTCTGCAGAGGAAGTTAATTTGAATATGGATGATGTGGCCGAGGACCCGAATCAGCCCTCTGTGGATAACACCATCCAGCTTTCACCGCCTCGCCCCATGCGCACTCAGCCGGTTCTGCCTCTGCCATTCTGATTTTACACCATTAACACCCTGTCATTTTTATGTCTTCCGAGACTCAGACCCTTGCCGCTACTCAGGAAAAAGCCTTCCGTATTAACATGGATAAGGCTTTTTATGGAACCTTTGCTGAAATTGGAGCCGGTCAGGAAACTGCTAATTGGTTCTTCCGCAGCGGTGGTGCTGCCGGTACCGTGGCTAAAACGATATCTGCTTATGACATGACGGTGAGTGATACCCTGTACGGGCCTGTTCGCCGTTATGTGTCACAGGAGCGCTTGGTTCAGATGATGGATTATGAGTATTCTCAGCTCATTAACCGCCTTGGTGAAAAGCGCGGAGCTGAGAGCTGCTTCTTCTCATTCTGCAATACCGTGAAGTGCAAGGGATACCGTGATAACGGCCCTTGGAGTGCTTGGATGGGTGTGCGCTTTCAGCTGCGCCCGGGAGCAGAGCCTAGTGATTTAGTGATGCACGTGCGCCTGCTGGTACCGGATCATGCTGTGCAGATGCGCATTCTGGGTGTGCTGGGTGTGAACCTGCTTTATTCTCTGTTCTATAAGAGAGACCACATGGAGGAGTTCGTTTCCAGTGTGGGGGATAATCTGGACCGCAGCATGTTTGAGATTGATTACATGCGTTTTTCGGGGAACGGCTTTGGGATGTTTGATAACCGCATTCTCGCGCTCCAGTTGGTACGCAGCGGCTTGAGTAAGGCTACTCTGTTCCGCCCTGATGGAACTGTGGCTCAGCCTGCGGATTTCCTTTATAAGCGCCCTATCGTGCTGATGCGCGGCAGCTTCCAGCCCCTGTGTAACATCCATTTGGAAATGATGGATGCTGTGCGTGCTAAGTTCCATGAAAGCCTTCCTGAGGCTCAGCGTGAGAGCGTGGTGGATATTTGCGAAATCTCTCTTTCCAATCTTCTGCGTGGGGATGGGAAGGATGTTGACTTGCTGGATTTCATTGATCGCGCGGATGCCTTGGCAGCCTGTGGTAAGACTGTGATGGTGACTAACATCACGCACTTCCACCGCATTTCCACACTGTTGAATCAATTTACGAAGGAGCCCATAGCCATCGCCCTCTCTATTGGACTGCTCAATGAGCTCTTCAAGGATAAGTGGGCCACGGACAGTCCCGGTGGTATTCTTTCGGATATGGGTAGCCTCTTCCTGAACCGCACCAAGCTTTACGTCACGCCGTGGATTAACCGCCGCACCGGTGAGTTTGTGACGGCTGGTACCTATGAGGCTCCCGCCAAGTATGTACACCTTTACAAGTACCTGCTGGATAATGCTGATATCGTCTCCGTACCCTACTTCAATCAGAAACTTCTTTTCCAGACACCGCGTGATATCATCCGCATGATTAATGATTCTGACAATACTTGGAAGGAGTACGTCCCTGAACAGGCCTACCGCATGGTAGACCACATCCGCGGTATTCACTGATTGTATCTTCCCCAATGGACATGACGTCTCTGAAATCTGACTTTCCCATCCTTGCCACCCGCATCGGCAAGCGCCCTCTGGTTTATCTTGATAACGCCGCCACCACGCATAAGCCTCAGGCCGTTTTGCAGGCCGAGCTGGATTATTACGAGCGCGTAAACTCAAATATTCACCGCGGGGCTCATTACCTCAGCCGCCTTGCTACTGAGCAGCATGAGCAGGCCCGCAGCACGGTGGCTCGCTTTCTGAATGCAGCCTCGGAGCGTGAAATCGTTTTCACTTCCGGTTGTACTGCCGGTATTAATCTTGTCTCTCAGGTTCTGGCCCTTTCCGGTCTTGTCAGCGAGAATGACGAGATATTGGTGACGACGGATGCTCACCACTCCAACATTGTGCCTTGGCAGATGCTGTGTGCTCGCACCGGGGCCGTGTTACGCCCGATTCCGCTTACTCCGGAGCTGACGCTGGACATGCCCGCTTACCTCGGCATGCTTAACCCTCGCACCCGCATTGTTGCGGCTCCATACATCTCAAATGCTCTGGGTGTAGTGAATCCCATTCCGCAGATGATAGCGGCGGCGAAGCAGAATCGCCCTGATTGCCTTTTCCTTGTGGACGGCGCTCAGAGCACAGCCCATATGGCTGTGGATGTGCAGAGCCTTGGTGCTGATTTTTACGTGTTCTCTGGCCATAAAGTTTATGCTCCCACCGGTACCGGCGCACTCTGGGGCAGGGAGGAACTCCTTTCCGTGCTGCCGCCTTGGCTTGGTGGTGGTGAGATGATTAAAGAAGTATCTTTCTCCGGCACCACATACAATGAGCTGCCCTTCAAATATGAGGCCGGCACGCCAAACATCGCCGGTAATATCGTTTTGGCTGCTGCGCTCGAGTATGTGAAGAATATCGGCCTTGCGGAAATTGATGCTCATGAGCAGCGCCTTACCCAAGCCCTGTATGATGGGCTTGCCGCGCTCGGCGGTATTGATTTGCTCGGGCCGCGTGATGGCCGAGGTGCTCTTGTTTCAGTGGTTATTCCCGGTGTGCACCACTATGACTTGGGCACGCTGCTGGACCAGATGGGGATAGCCGTTCGTACGGGGCACCATTGCTGCCAGCCTCTCATGCAGCACCTTGGAACGACTGGCACCACACGTTACTCCTTTGCTCTTTACAACACGGAGGATGATGTAGCCGCCGCGCTTGCTGCTACTGAGCGCGCCTTGAACATGCTCAGGTGATTTTTTCATAAAACCTGCATGGCGCCCACACTTTGCTGTTGCAAGTGTGGGTGCCTGCGTTTATAATGCGTGGCATGAGCAGCTTTGATGTTATTGAAAGCAAAATGAAGTCCGTAGGTCTCTCTGAGGCCGCCATTAATGCATTTCGCCACAGCGTGCATGTGCTGGAGAGCAAGCAGAGCATGGTGATACCGGAGAGCGATATTGTGCCTGCTGAGGGTGTGGCTGATTGGGAAGAACTTGTGGCTTCCACTCCGGCGGCTGAGGCGGATATGCTTGCTCAGACTGTGCTTATTAAGCTTAATGGAGGCCTTGGTACCAGCATGGGGCTGCAAAAGGCCAAGAGCTTGCTGGAAATTAAACCGGGAGTTACCTTTCTGGACCTTATTGTTCGTCAGGTGAAGAGCCTGCGCACCGCTGCGGGATATCCTGTGAACTTGTTGCTTATGAACTCCTTCTCCACTAGTGAGGATACCATGGCTCACCTTTCTCGTTATGCGGAGGACGGCTTTGCGGATGCGGATAAGGTGGAGATGATTCAGAACCGAGTGCCGAAGCTTCTGCCCGACACGCTGGAGCCGGTAAGCTATCCTGCTAACCCTGAGCTGGAGTGGTGTCCGCCCGGTCATGGTGATATTTATCCTGCGCTGGTGGGAAGTGGCTGGCTGGACAAGTTGCTCAGCACCGGTGTGAAGTATGCGTTTGTTTCCAACTCTGATAATCTGGGGGCTCAGCTGGATACTCATTTCCTGCGTTGGTTCGCGGAGAGCGGCGCACCCTTCGTGATGGAAGTAACCCGCCGTACTGAGGCTGATAAGAAGGGCGGTCATTTGGCTACTCGCGTGGCTGATGGTCAGCCCATCCTTCGTGAAAGTGCTCAGTGCCCGGAGGAAGACGTGCCCGCTTTCCAGAATATTGAGAAGCACCGCTACTTCAATACGAATAACCTCTGGATTCGTCTGGACGCCCTTCGTGACTATCTTGCGGCAAATGGTGGCGTGCTACCCCTGCCTGTTATCTGTAATAGCAAGACGGTGGATCCTCGCGACGCCTCTACTGCTAAAGTTTACCAGCTGGAGACGGCCATGGGTGCCGCGCTTCAGTGCTTCCCCGGTGCTCGCGCCGTGTGTGTGCCTCGCAGTAGATTTTTCCCGGTAAAGACCTGCAGTGATTTGCTCCTGCTGCGTTCTGACGCCGTGGTAATTAACGAGGCCGGCTTGATGAGCCTTGCTCCTGAGTGTGGAGGTGTTGCTCCCATCGTGCAGCTGGACGGCAAATTGTACAAGCTTGTGGATTCTCTGGACGCACTTGGCGTGCCCAGCCTAAAGAACGTAAAGAAACTGACTGTTACCGGTTCCCACAGTTTCGCTCCCGGTGAGCCGCTCTGTGGTGAGGTGACAGTATAAAGCCATGCCGGTTTCCCCTCAGAAACGAGATGAACTCCTTCAGCGCATGAAAGCGCTTGAGGTATTTGAGCGTGATTTGGAGGAGACTTTTGTGCGTGGCAGTGGCAAGGGGGGCCAGAAGGTGAACAAGACGAATAATTGCGTTTGCCTTGTTCATCGCCCTTCGGGAATTGTTGTGAAGTGCCACCGCGAGCGAGAGCGGGAGATTAACCGCTTTCTTGCTCGCCGAGCCCTCTGTGATGAGCTGGACCACCGCCTTAACGGTGCTCCCAGTCCCAAGCAGATGGAGGCCATTCGTGCCCGTAAGCGTGGAAGCCTGCTGAAGAATATCAGTATTGTGCAGCGGAAGAACCCGTAATGCTGCAGGTGTTAGCTGTGCAGTAAGAGTGGAGCTTCTATTCCTTTGCCCTTCTCCAGCCGAAGTAGTATCTGCTTAAGCTCTAGGCCGCCGCGATAATTGCCGGGAAGATGCTGCGCCGGCAGTACGCGGTGACAGGGGCGGAGAATGGGCAGGGGATTGCCTGCACACACACTGCCTACGCTGCGTGCCGGCCCGAGACTGCCGTAGGTGGCCGTATGACCGAAGGGTATTGCGCAGATGCGCCGCATGATTTCTTGTTGTAATGCCGTACCTTGGTGCGGGGGTAAAGGCAGCTCAAAGCTGCGGCGGATACCGGATAGGTATTCCTCCAGTTGCTTAAAGGCAAAAGCCGCTAGCGAGTTTGGCTGAGGCTCCGGGGCAGATGGTGCTTCACATGGCAGAAAAAGGCGGGTAATGTACCCGCCTTCTGTCTGCAGGGCAATACGCCCTATGTTCAGTTGTTTACTTGTTGTCAGCATCTGGTGCTGTGTCCTGCTCGCCAGCGGGAGTGTTGGTTTTCTCCTCGGTCTTCTCCTCGGCTTTTTCCTCGGTCTTCTCCTCGGTCTTCTCCTCGGTGTTTTCGTCTTCGTATTTTTTCAGTGCCTTTCGGTTCATGATGGATACCACGAGAACCGGTACACCAAAGACGATAATGAGTAGCAAGGGAATGAAAACGTACAGGAAAAGGTTCATGTACAGAGTACAGGTAGAATCTCCTGCATTACTGCCCATTTTCCACCAACGGTACATCTGGGTGGGACTCCAGCTTACTTCGGAGTTTGTGAGGTGCATCAGGCCACGGCGAGCCATGGCTTCCACCACGCCTCTATCACTAGCGATTTTGTACCAACCATCTGCAATGGCCGGCTCACCAACGCTGTCATAGTAGAGCGCGAGCTCGTATGGTGCACGCGGGTCATTATGGCGGTTACTCGCGTAGGTGAGCATCTGAAGAGCCTGTGAATCATCCTTTTCTACGCCTTCAGCACCATAGAGCAGAAGCCTCGCTTTGGCGGTGATGGCTGGTGCGAATCCCATGCTGGCTGCCTGGTCAAAATAACGATATGCATCTTGGGCCTTGTTTTCTGCCAGCAGCAAGGTAGCTCTATGGTAAATGGCTTCGGCTATGTTCGCATTCGTAGCGATTTCCAGATAGCGCATTCCGGTTGCCTCGTCTTTCTGCACTCCTTCTCCATTCAGATAAGCAGAGGCGACCACCCAAGCCATGAGACCGTCTCCGGTCGTGTCCGCCAGCTTACGGGCGTATTCTATACCTCGGCTGAGGTTTTGCTCTACCCCTTCGCCTTTCACATAGCATCTGTACAGCTGGCGCCATGCCCACGGGGTATCAGCTTGTTTGAGCTTTTCTACGCCGCTCTGAGTATTTTTCTCTGTGCCGCAGCCTGTGAGTTCCATGTATCCAAGCCAGTAGAGCGCATTTCTCTGAGCGTCCGTCATTTCCTGCGGATTGGCTCCTTCCAGCTGCTGGGTGTAAAGCTGATATGCCTGGGTGTAGAATACGTTGGCATCAGACGTGTTTCCCATTTGCTTATTAATTTCGCCCAGAATAAAGGCAGCAGCGGGATTCCCTGCCTCAGCTGAGCGTACAAACCAGCTGACGGCTTTTGCTATGTCAACAGGAAGATAATCTCGCCCTTGGAGGTATCCGGAGGCCAGCAGCATCATGGCCTGTGCGTCGCCGCTTTCCGCCTTCGCGGTCAACTGCTCTTCATAACGGGCTGCCCAGGCTTGTGATTGCTCTCGATGTTCATTTACCGCATAGGCTGTATAAAGTTCTCGTGTAGCTTCGTAATCACCTGCCTCAGCTTTCTGCTTAAGTTCTGCCAGACGTGCTTCCAGCTCAGCGTCGTTACACGCGTAGGACGGGGGCTGCTGTTGAGATGTAGCGGAAACTGCAGGGGCCGGAGCTGCGGGGGCAGGAGTTTCGGGGGCAGGAGCTGCAGGGGCGGGCTCTTGCTGAGCATGCAGAGGAAGGGCCAGTAAGGCCGCTGCAAACATAATGCTTCTTCTATTTTTCATTGCTGATATTAGGACTTGATGGCCGAGAGGCCTGTTCAATTACATTCATGAAAAAGGCTCCGCTTTTCGGCGGAGCCTTGTGTAACATTTTTTACTCGTCGCCGCGTTTGCCATAGGGACGGCGCTTATTGAAGCTGCGAGTGTTCCGGCGGTCACCAAAGGAGGGACGATCACCAAAGCTCTTGCGCTCACCGCGGTTCCCAAAGCTCTTGCGTTCGCCGAAGGAACGGCGCTCACCGCGGTCACCAAAGCTCTTGCGCTCGCCGAAGGAGCGGCGCTCACCGCGGTCACCAAAGCTCTTGCGTTCGCCGAAGGAGCGGCGCTCACCACGCTCACCAAAGCTCTTACGCTCGCCGAAGGAACGGCGCTCACCGCGCTCACCAAAGGATTTACGTTCACCGAAGGAGCGGCGCTCACCGCGGTCTCCAAAGCTCTTGCGCTCGCCGAAGGAACGGCGCTCACCGCGCTCACCGAAGGATTTGCGCTCGCCGAAGGAGCGGCGCTCACTGCGGTCACCAAAGCTCCTGCGTTCGCCGAAGGAACGGCGCTCTCCGCGGTCATCACCTGTAAACTCACGGCGGTTACGGGGAGCACGACCAAAGGGACGGCGGGATTCTTCACGCTCGGGCTCGAAGGCTTCGCCATCCGTGAACTTGGTAGAGATACCCAGTGCCTCCTCCTCCGTTTCGAAATCTGCGGGGTCGAATACGTAGTTATCGTCATCATCCTCGTGGGAGGCGTGGGCGGTACCCTGCTGAGGACGCGGTTTGAAAGCCTGCTTAGCCCCGATAAGGCCCTTGCGGCGGCGGGGATTCGTAGTGGCATCCGCGATTTGCTCGGGAGTCATGACGGTAGCCTGGCCAGGCTCAAGATCGCCACCCCAGAGAGAGCCGATACGTACACGGACGAGCTTCTTCACGCGCAAGCCAAGGCAGGAGAACATCTGGCGCACCTGACGCTTGAGTCCCTGTTCCAGCACCACGCAGGCGCGGCGGGCGCTCAGACGGGAAATATACTTGGCCTTGGCCTGACCTTCGGGGATACGTACACCCTTCAGCAGCTGAATGAGTACGCTGTTATCGAAAGCCTGGTCCAGAGTTACCCAGTACTCCTTCTCAATGCCACCGCTGGGGTGTCCGATACTCTGGCCGAGGGAACCGTTGTTCGTGAAAATGAGCAGGCCTTCGCTATCAGCGTCCAGTCTACCCACGTAGTTGGCATAGCGATACTTGGCTGGCAGTAAATCGTATACGGTGCCGATGGCGCCTTGAGCGTCACGGCTGCACACATAGCCGCGCGGCTTGTTGAGCAGCAGCACAACCTCTTCTTTCGGTGTGGCATGGCGGCCATCCACCTTTACAAAATCTGTGGGGAGCACGCGCAGGCCGGGGGTATCCACAGCCTTGCCGTTTACTTCCACTCTGCCTTCTGCGATGAGGCGGTCAGCAGCGCGGCGGGATTCGTAGCCGCAAGCTGCCAGAAACTTGTTCAGTCGTACGCTTCCCTCGGGAGCGGGGGGGTAACTGTTCTCTTCTGTCATGTTATGTATTGTTTAAGAGCGCTTTCGCGCCTGTGTTATGAGGTTGTAAGAAAGCCTCGCGGCATATTATACCGAGAGGCTCCGGGGAAAAACTGATTAAAGTAACCCTCGTACTGGGAGGGCTGGTGTGGTCGGCATCAGGCCTCGAACTTGGTCTTGGGAAGACCAATCGGGCTCTGACCCTGCTTCCACTGGCCGCGCTCCTTCATGAGCTTAACGCGCTCGAAGCGCTTGAGGACAGAACGCTTACCGCCAACGGTACCGGTTGCTTTGAGTGTGGAGTGCTTGGACATATCTTGTGTGTTGTGTAAAGGTTTATTTCCGCATCCCTGCGGAGAAGTGGTCGCTTCTTATACTCTAATTATGCCTTTTTGGCAAGCCAAATTTGCGTCTTTTTTTATTTATACGCTTATTTTATGGTAAAAACGCCGGTGCAGGGGGATGCACCGGCGCTAAAAGTGGGGAAATACCCGGGCCGGATTAACGGCGGCGGATTCCGCGGCGCACGGCGTCACGAGTAGCCTCACGGGAGCGGCGTGTGGCATTTTCACGAGCGTTGTTGGCGCTGTTGCGAGCTTGATTGCTGGCGGATTCAGCTGCCTGGCGGACGCTCTGGCTCTGGCGGGTGGCGCTTTCACGGGCATTGTTGACCTGCTGAGTAGCGTTGTTGCGAGCGGACTCTACGGTGTTGCGAGCGTTTTCAACCTGCTGCGTAGCGTTGTCACGGGCCGTCTCAACTGCTTCGCGGGCGGCGTTTGCGCTGTTAAGTGCGGATTCTGCCTGAGCGGTAATGCCGGAGGTAGCCTCGGAAACGGCATTAGTAGCGGAAGATGTGGCGCTGGTGACGCGCTCGGTGATGGCATTCTGAGCCTCCTGACGGGCAGCGTTTGCGGCAGCATCAGCCATGTTGTTCAGGACCTCGCTCTGAGCCATGCAGGCGGTGGCAAAAAGGGAGAAAAGTGCAATGTGTTTCATTTGTTGAAATGAGGGTTGAGTGTTTATAAGCTAGGCAGAGAATTAGCCTCAGCTGTGCAGCAGTCTATCACAGCTGACTGCTGTGGTCAAACGTTAATGCCGTGTATGTCAGAAGTTACATCATAGGTGCCCGGCGTTAATCGTCGGTATCATCCGCCTTTTTTCTGCGGCTTCTCCGGGGTTTTTCCGGGGATTCTGAGCTTTGCTGCTTTTTTTTGCGAGGGGCTCGCGGTGCAGAGGATGAGCTCGTAGACGCGGATGATTGTTTTTTTCTGGGCGCTCTCTCAGCCGTCTGTTGTTGACGTGAAGTAGAGTTTTGCGAAGAAGCCTGTCTCTTAGCTTTAGTCGTGGCTTTGCGGCGCTTGCGAGGGAAGAGAACGAGCCATGCGGGAACTCCCAGAAGCAGCGCAAGAAGGAGCCTCATGCAGTCCGCACCCCAGAGGAATTTCCACTTGTTAATGTGTGCTTGGTTGGAATCATACGGATGGGTGATGATTTCCACCTGTTCGCCAATTTTGTAATCGGTGTTATCCAAATCACGAGCCACGTGAGCGTGGATAGGGATGCCTGCCGGCATGGTAAAGGAGAGGATGGGAGTATAGGCTATATCTCCGTCCCAAGGCAGATTGCCATAGCTGAGCGCCTCTGTGAAAGATTCGAAGGGGCGCTGGCGCATATCGCGTACAGTTGCAGGCAGGGTGACTGCCTCATGAACATACAGCAGCGTGTTGCTCAGATTCCTGATAGCCAAGCAGCCAAAGTACAACGCGGTCACGAGCATGACCACGAAAATAAGGCGGCGCTTGATGAACTCTCTAATCTTTCCCATGCTCAGGCCCGGAATCAGTTAACAGCTACACGGAATTCATACGCCTCTACGCGGCCTCGGGATATGCAGGCCTCAGCCCATTGGCGGGCGGCGGCGGTGGCGGGGAGGTCTTCCTCTGTCTGCAGCAGAATGCTGCGGTGGCGGGGATGTGCCAGCGGCGGTTGTTGCAGATCTGCAAGCATGGCTCGGGCATCTGCCGCTGAGGCGCGGAAGATTTCATCTGCTCGGGGGAGCTCATCCAGCACGTCTTCATTCGCCGTAATGGTGCGGACCCCTACGCCGAATTGGGCGGCTAAGCGGCAGAGCTCCGTGGCGGCTTCCGCATCATCTCCCACGATAAGCAGCTCACTTTCCTGAGCCCAGAGTCCGCATGCCAGCGCGCGGAAAAACGCTCGGCGGCATTCCTCTGCATCATCCGTGGCCGCTACGCAAACGGAGCGGTACGCAGCCTGTTGCGGTGCGGTAGAATCAATGATATAGCTGCCGTCTTCAGTAGTGCAGCCTGCAGGCCATTGCACGGCCACAAGGTCAGGGTGCTCCCAGCTGTCATCCTCCGGCGGGTAAACAAATACGCCAAGTCCGGCGGTGTCATACAGGCGAACAGCAAGAGCCAGCGCCTTGTGGAAGGGTTCTAGGCCATCACCTTCATCCGTGAACACATTGTGAAGGGAGGGGGCTTCCTCTTCTCCGCGCAGGTAGTAGCCTTGGCCATTCGGTACGCGAGCCAAGCAGGAATCCGGTTCCAGCGCAATGAAGGAGAACTGGGAGCGCAGGGAGCGGTCCGAGTATGCATCCCCCAGTACAGCGCGTACGCGGGCGATGAGCTCAGTGCCCTTGATGGCATCTTCCGCTCTGGCGGGAAGCAGGGAGGGAAGGATTTCTTCCAGCTTGTCTCTCAGGCTCATGTGGCGTGGTCAGGCTCGGGTTTGAGCGCCGGCTAGGCGCAGATTGGGATCAACCGGGGTTTCCAACGGCGAGAAATCACCGGCACGAGCACGGAGAAGGCCGGCAAACGCAATCATGGCAGCGTTGTCCGTGGTGAGGTTGTTCGGCGGCAGGATAAGCTGCAGGCGGGCTCGCTCGCATGCTGCAGCCAGCTGGCTGCGCAGGGCTTTGTTGCAGGAGACGCCGCCGGATACAGCCAGTACGCGGTGGCGGGTCTGCTTAGCCGCTTTCATGGCCTTATGGATGAGCACATCTATGATGGCCTGACGGACACCGGCGCAGAGGTCACACATGGTTTGCTCGTCCAAATCATTCGGATTCCCACTTGCCACAAGCTTGGGCAGGGTGTAAAGCACAGCTGTCTTTAACCCGGAAAAGGAGAAATCCAGATGCGGTTCATGCATCATGGGCCGGGGGAAACTGAAGCGCTCAGGGTCACCTTTTTCAGCGCGTTTATCAATCTCCGGGCCTCCCGGATAGGGCAAATCCAGCATCTTAGCTACCTTGTCAAAAGCTTCACCCGCTGCATCATCGCGGGAGCGGCCCAGTAGTGTGTAAGAGCCGGAGCCCTGTACATCCACCAGCAGGCTGTGACCGCCGCTGACTACCAAGCTCAGGTGCGGAACGAGTCCCTGCGGGTGAGTGATGAAGGGAGAGAGCATGTGCCCCTCCAAGTGATTCACGGCCACAAAAGGCTTGCCAGCGGCCAAGGCCAAAGCTTTGGCCGCGGTGTTGCCTACAAGAAGGGCTGCCACGAGTCCGGGCCCGGCTGTGCTGGCAAAGACGTCCACCTGCTGGATGCTACGTCCTGCCTTTTCCAGCGCTTCGCGGAGCACGCCGGGGAGGTTCGTGGAGTGGTTGCGGGATGCTAGCTCGGGGATGACTCCGCCGTAAAGTCGGTGCAGGGGAATCTGCGTGGAGATGACGGAACTGAGCACGCACGGGCTCTGCTCGCCGGGTTGCTCTTCAATGAGCGCCACGGCGGTTTCGTCACAGCTGGATTCGATTCCCAGTACCAACATGGTTTTGTATTACTTTTTGGCGTTAGCGGAAGCCTTGGGCTTGCGGTGTGTGAGTTTGGGCTTTGCCTTTCCAAGTACAACGTCTTCCGTGAGCGTTACGCTGGCAATGGTCTTGTCACTCGGCACGCTGTACATGATATCCAGCATGATGCGCTCGAAGATACCTCTCAGAGCACGTGCTCCGGTGCCGCGCTCGATGGCTTGGCGAGCCATGGCGCGCAGCGCGCCATCTTCCACCACGAGCTTAACGTTGTTCATCTTCAGAAGCTTGGCGTACTGCTTAACCAGAGCGTTGCGGGGCTCGGTAAGCAGGTTGACAAGCTGGTCTTCCGTGAGGGTGGTCAGCGGAGCGAAGATGGGCAGACGCCCCATCAGCTCAGGAATCATGCCGAACATGAAGAAGTCTTCCGGCAGGGCCTTGGAGAGCACCTCTTCCTCCGTGTATTCCTTGGTGTCACGTTCTTCCTCAATGGAGGCAAAGCCCATGGAGGAGGAGCCGAGACGCTTGCGAATGATGCCTTCCAGACCGACGAATGCGCCGCCGCAGATGAAGAGGATGTTCTGCGTGTTCACGCGGATATATTCCTCATTCGGGTGCTTGCGGCCACCCTTGGGCGGGATGTTACACTCCGTGCCTTCCACAATCTTGAGCAGAGCCTGCTGTACGCCTTCGCCGCTTACATCACGTGTAATGCTGACGTTCTGTGTCTTGCGCCCAATCTTGTCGATTTCATCCACGTAGATGATGCCTCGCTCAGCCTTTGCCACGTTCATGTTAGCAGCTTGCAGCAAGCGCAGCACGATGTTCTCTACGTCTTCGCCCACGTAACCTGCCTCAGTCAGCGTGGTGGCGTCCACGATGCAGAAGGGAACGTCCAGAATGCGCGCCAGCGTCTTGGCCAGCAGGGTCTTGCCGGAACCTGTGGAGCCGGCGAGCAGAATGTTGCTCTTCTCAATCTCCGTGCCGTCATCACTGGCGGGCTGGCGCAGGCGCAGGTAGTGGTTGTACACAGCTACACAGAGAGTACGCTTGGCGAGGTCCTGCCCAATCACGTAATTGTCCAGCGCGCGGTGCATTTCCTCGGGCGTGGGCAGTTCGTCCTGATTGCGTGTTTCCACGTCCAGAACGGGGCTGCCACTAGCGTCATCCTGGGGGAGAAGCTGGGGGTGGGCATCTGATACATGCATCAGCATGTGCTGCGCCGCTTGGTCGCCCATGGGCTCATGCAGCATCTGGTGCAGCATGTTCTCCAAGCAGGAGAAGCAGATGTCTATACCATTCCAGGTAAGTACAGGCCAAGTGTCTGCCTCCATTTCACGGCAGAAAACACAGGTCCTGATTTTATTATTCTTGGCCATGTGGTCGGTTAAGCCTTGGCGTTGGGTTCCTTGTGTTCCAGTACGCGGTCTACCAGACCATAGGCCAGAGATTCTTCGGCGGTCATGTAATTGTCGCGGTCCTGATCAGCTTTCACCGTGTCAAAATCCTTGCCGGTGTGCTTGGCAAGGATGCCGGTGAGGCGCTTATCCAAGCTGAACATGAAGTTGATAGTGCGAGCAACGTCGGCAGCGGTGCCCTGAGCTCCGCCGCGCACCTGGTGAATCATAACGTGTGAGTTCGGCAGGCAGAAGCGCTTGCCCTTGGTACCGGCGGCCAGCAGCACGGAAGCCATGCTGGCTGCAATGCCGATGCAGTACGTGTTGATATCACAGGAGATGAACTGCATGGTATCATAGATGGCCAAGCCTGCCGTTACGGAGCCACCGGGGGAGTTGATGTAGATGTGGATGTCCTTTTTCGGATCCGTCATCTGCAGGAAGAGCAGCTGTGCAATCACGGAGTTTGCCACAGTATCGTCTATCTCCGTGCCGATGAAAATAACACGGTCAAGCAACAGGCGGGAGTAGATGTCATAAGCCTTTTCTCCTTGGCCTGTTTTTTCAATAACGGTCGGTATGTAGTAGTTTTTCGGAAGTTCCATATTGTTACCATGCATTTTACCATAGCCAGAGCAGGGCGGAAAGCGGTATTTGTGGCATAATGTGACTCCACCGCATGTGCCCAAGATGCCCTTTACTATGGTTTGTTATACAAAAAAAGACCCGGTCGTTTGTGGCGACCGGGTCGGGGAGAATTAGCGCATGTCCAGCACGGGAACGAGAAGGGGTTCTTCCGGGCCGGTGTAGCGGGAAAGTGGTCGGTAGAGGGTGTTGTCCTCCAGCTGCTCGAGAATCTGAGCCACCCAGCCGGCTGCGCGGGCAATGGCGAACACGGTGGTGAACATGCGCGTGGGGATGCCCAAGCTGTAGTACACCGTGGCGCTGTAGAAGTCTACGTTGGCGTTCAGGTTCTTGCGGGCGCGCACCATCTTAGCAATCATGTCGCTCATGCGAATCCACTTGGGCTCACCAATAGTCTGGGTGAGGCGGATGGCGATGCGGCGGAGCTGCGGGGCGCGGGGGTCGAGGGTCTTGTACACGCGGTGTCCCATGCCGAAAATCTTCTCGCGGTTGGCGAGTTTCTCGTTTACGTAGGCTTCCACGTTCTCCTCGCTGCCGATTTCTTTCAGCATCTCGATAACGGCCTCGTTTGCACCACCATGCAGCGGGCCCTTCAAGGAGCCGATGGCGGAGGTGATGGCGGAGTACATATCAGAGAGTGTGCTGGCGGTCACACGGGCAGAGAACGTACTGGCGTTCATGCCGTGGTCTGCGTGCAGAATGTAGGCCACGTCCAGAATATGTGCCTCACGGGGATCTGGCTCAGTGCCTTTCAGCAACCACAGGAAGTGGGCAGCCTCGTCCAAATCCGTACGGATGGGCGGCAGCTCCAGTCCTTGGCAGATGCGGTAGTAATAGGCTGCCATCACCGGAATCTTGGCGATGAGCGAGAGGCCGATTTCCTTCATCTGACTCGGGTCCTTTGTGCGGTCATCATACATGCCGAGCATGGAGACGGCCGTACGCAGCGCGCTCATGGGGCGGGCTGTTTTGGTGGCTGTTTTGAAGAAGTCGAGAATGGGTTGCGGCAGTTCGCGGTCATTGCGCAGGCGTTGTTCCAAGGCCGCAAGTTCATCACGGTTCGGAAGACGCTTGTTAAGAAGCAGGTAGACAATCTCTGTATAACTGCAGAGGTCCACCAGATCTTCAATTTCATAGCCGCAGTAGAGAAGGCGTCCCTCCTCACCGCGTACATCACTCAGCCCGGTCTCATTGGCTATTACGCCTTTAAGACCCTTGGCAAACAGGGGTTGGTCAGATGTCTGCTGTTCTTTCATTCTTCGTTCGTAAGCTAAAATGCCGCTGCGGTACTCCCGCAGCGGCGGGTTAAATCTTTGTGCGGGGTAGTACCGCCCCGCTGCGGTTCCGGTATTAGAAGTTGTACCAGGCGTCCACCAGTTCACCGAAGGACTTGATTTCCACCTCCTTGCGAGCCTCGAGCCAGCTCTTCACAGCCTGACGCTGGGTCTCGCTGGTCTGGGTGGGGTCGGCATCATAGGCCACCAAGCTGCAACCTTGCTCGGTGAGCAGGCCGTTGGTCTCCAGACCGTTGGCGTCGATGCATTCGTCTACAAACTGGCGCAGAAATGCCTCACACTCAGGGCTTTCAACATCACCCTTGTAGTCAAAGGTAAACTCAAAGCAGAGTTCGCGGAACTCGCCCACACGGTACTTTTTGCGGAGTCTCTTCTTCATGGTAAGCCTAGTGTATCAAACAGTCCGCTGCTTGTCAATGCTAAAAATATCTGCTCTAATCCCTTAATGCGGCTACTGGGTGAGTAATGATGCATCATCCGTGAGTGAAACCTAACAGCGCCTCTCGAAAATTGTGGTGAAGAAAAATCCTTGCATTCGGGAATTATGTCGCTGAATACATTTCTTTAATGATATGTTTTTAAAATTACTTGATAGATGGTAGCTGTTGTTAGGCGGGTGTAGGGGGTGTGAAATCCGCTGATACAAGTGTTTCTCAACGATTCAACTACGCAAATGATTGTTTTTGTGTCTTGCATCGAATAAAAACTTTACATCTCACAAGGAATGAGATATTCTAAACACACTCTGAGTGGAACTATTTGCTCTCAATTACACTAACAATTTACAGAAATGAAATTACATTTACCTATAAAATTGCGTTGCGCGGTTGTGGCTGCGTGTTTGTTGACAGCATCTGCATATGCAGAAGTGGCCGATGTAGAAGGTACTGTATCTGACTTTAACAGTACATACAGTGAGACTGCTAAGACCTTTACGCCGAATTATGTTGGTAATAATGCCGAGGAGTTGATGGATCAACTTGAGATTTCCAGTGGAGCCACGATGCGAAATGTCGTGTTTTCGTCTGATGGTGAGCTGGAGATTTCATGGGGAGATACTCCGGTGACTGTTGGCTCCACTCTGTGTGTTCGAGAAGGAACGCTCGTCATCAGTGATAGTACCATTACCAAGACTGTGGTATCCGGCGCGAATCATCTGAATATGCAGATTTCCGGTTCTAATGCCTCTCTTGTGCTTGATAATACCTCATACACATGTTCAATGAAGGACACCTTGAACGGTGACGTAATGCATGTGGGCGGTCATAGTGGTGCTGGTTCTCTGACCCTGCAGAATAACTCTCATCTGGATGTTACTACTTGGCTTATAGTGGGTATTGCGAGCAAGGCCGGTTATACCAACAGTGCCGGTTATAAACTGTACACCACAACGGCAGGTTCGAGCAGTGGTGTGTATGTAGGTGATTTCAGGCATACAGATAGTGCCGGTACCGTATTTATGAGAAATCTGGATTATGGTACTGGGTCGATTGTCATTAATGCGGGTTGTTCATTGACTGTTGGTGGTTATCTCGGGTTAAGAGATGGCAGTGTAACTATTACCGGAGCAGGGGCGACTCTCACCACAGGTAATGGCACCTATTTCCAGAATAATACAAACATTCATGGTGACACTAATTCAGATATGCTTGGTCGTGGTGCCGGATGTTTGTCCATTGTGAAAATCGAAAACGGCGGTGTTTGGAATGCCATGGGGCATCTTTCGACCGGTTCTCGAGACACATATGAGGCTAAGACCGTGATGTCTGTTGATGGAAATGGTTCCCAGCTCAATGTTGCTAAAACTCTGGCCCTTGGTTATGGTGAAAGCGGTGCTCATGGTACGGTATGCTCCACGGAGCTTAGTGTTACGAATGGAGGTGCTGTAAATGTTGGTGCTAATTTTGTAGTGGGTCCTCAAGCATCAAAGCGCGGCGCAAACCCCACCTACGTGTATGTGGATGAAAACTCTACGATTAATGTTGCCGGCTCCTTTATTGTGAATGCTCCGACAACCGTCGCGCCTAACGCAGATGGAATCGTATATCTGGGCTCCAGTAAACACATTAAGGTGGATGCAAATGGTTTTGAAACTGAGTTCGTCAACCATGGTAGCATCACATGTGGCTCTTTAACAATGAATGGCGGTTCGCTGTACAACAGCGGATCCGTAGCTGTAAGTGGCACCATGCTGCTGAAGGACGGTGCTATTACTCTTGGTATCAGGAAAATGCATAGTTCCACAGCAGCTTTTTCGGCAGGAGCTGTGTCTGTGCAGACTGCTGATGGTAGCGATTATGTGATACAGCTGGAAGTTCTGGAGAATCTGGAAGCCGGTAGGTACCTGCTGGTGGAACGCGGCGGTGCTGCGACTGTAGCCGCTGAGGGTTCTACTACGGGCGGTACCCTGACCTTTGGTGGTTTGGAGAGCTATAATGGGATGACTGTGCAGTGGGGTGAAGATGGTAATCTTTACCTGATGCTGAACGAGCAAGTTATGCTGACCCGTGACCCCCTGGCAGATGCCGTACAGGCTGGTAACTGGGGTGTGTTTAGGTCATCTCAGGCCTTTGTCAGCACTCTTTGGGGCCCGCGTGATAACTCTGTAAACCTTAGCGTGCCGACTCCTTCCGGTAAGCGCGGTCTGCAGGCGTCTGCCGCAGCTCAGACTATTGCTTGGGGTAGCGTATACAGCAGCAATACTCATCAGGGTGGCTCCGGGACTTTCGGTGGTGCTAACTACTCCATATACGGTGCTGCTATCGGTGCTGAGCGTCAGTTCGTGAGTGGCCGTAGCTTGGGTGTGGCATTCGGTTATGACTATGGTAAGGCCTCTCCGTTCGCTACCTCACGTGTGAATCAGGACAGCTGGCATGCTGCCCTTTATGGCCGTGCCGGTTCTTGGAATGTGGGTAATAAGGGTTCCGTAGCACTTGATTGGAGTGTCGCTGTGGGTAACACTACATCTGAATGCAACAGACTCGGCTCTGACTGGTCTCAGGACAGCCTGCAGCTTGATGTCCGCGCTACCTATTCCTACAACCTGAACTCCCGCACAGCTGTGTCCGCCTTTGCCGGTGTGCAGTACTACGCTCAGGGGGATGATTCCACCTCTCGTGTAACAGCAGATTCCCTGCAGAACCTGCGCCTGCAGGCTGGTGCCGGTATCAGCTATCGTGCCACAGATCGTGCTACTGTTTATGGTGAGCTGGCCATTCACAACGACACCATGCGTCACAACCCGTCTGTGAGACTCGATAATATGAATTACGGCAGCGGTGCCAATCCCGGTCGTCTGGGTGGTTCTGTTACCGTTGGTGCCCAGTATCAGCTGAACGGTGGCTGGAGCCTGAATGGTAGCTACAGCTTCGAGGGTACTGACAACAGCGGTGAGCACAACGTCAACGTAGGCGCTGTTTACAGCTTCTGATAACTTAAATCAGTAAAAATATACAGGGGCATGCCTGAAAAGGTATGCCCCTGATTTTATGTGCTTTACGTTAAGCTTCCGCGAGTGGTTGCCTGAGTTGAAATTAGCGATGGCTTTCCGGTTCTACCGGCTGAGTGCCGTGTGCTGGGGAAGTGGCGGCGTTTTCGTGTTGTGAAGGCTGTTGCTGTTGACCGCCTTCACTAATGTAGGTGAACGGGTGGAAGATGGCACTTACGGGCAGTAGTACAAATCCGGAGGCTATCCAAGCGGTGTTCATGGTAAGAGATACACCCATATCCAGTACTTGCAAGGGAGCTTGTGCAATGCTGCGCCATGTGCTCGGCGTGCCGGGGATGTCACTGAAGGTGCGACTCTCTAAAATGCAAGAGCGGGCTTGTGGGGGAGTTTGGCTTCGCTTGGCGCGACGGAAGTCGAACTCCTCTGCCGGTATCGGTTCGGAACCTGGGGCTAGCAGGTAACGGCGAGCAGGAATGGTGGGGTCGATGGTGAAGTCCTCCTGCATCTCTTCGGCTGTTAATGGTCTGGCATAGAGGGCTTCAAACCCTTCATCGCTTTGGCGTAGGATGGGGCGGTTGGGGCGCGCATATTGTACGGTGACCTCTGTATATGTGCGGCCATCAAGGGTCCAGTAGGCGGTTGGGATGAAGAAGTTCTGTGCTCGTTTGGGAAAGGTGCCGTTGATGAGCGCCACGCGCTTGTCGGGCGGGTCGAGCAGTTCTGCGGTATTGCAACTGAAGTAGGGGATGCCGCAGCTACTCAAGATAGTAGCCGTGGCAAGTGTGCAGGGAAGTATGGTGCGTTTCATGTTGTTGTGAATCTGTTGTTGTGAATCAAAGGGTGGCGCGGTACACGGCCTCAGCCGCGGCGGTGTTCAGAGGGAGTACTCCCGGCAGCGAATCTGTTCCGAGGCGTGCACCATAGGTGGACACGGCAGCTTGTGCCATGGCACCATAATCCGCATCGGCGGGCAGCCCGAGCTCAGCCATGGTCTGAGGCAGGCCTAAGCTGCGGTACCATGCACGCAGGCGGCGGATGCCTTCTGTGATCACAAGTTCCGTATCGCGGGAAGGGGTGACGCCCATCACATTTGTGGCCCACTGGGCAAAGATGCCCGGGTTGGCTCTCCATACGGCGTCAAAGTACGCCGGAACGATGACTGCCAGCCCGGCGCCATGCGGTACATCATAGACGGCGCTCAGCTCGTGTTCCAGCCCGTGGCAGGCCCAGCTTTGCTCGCGGCCAATGCCCAGTAAGTCGTTGTGCGCGAGGGTACCGGCTAGGGCCAGCTGCCCCCAAGCGTGTTCATTCTGCGGCTCACGGCGCAGGATGTCAGCCTGCTGCATGATGGTGCGCATGGCGCCTTCTGCCAGAGCGTCTGAGAGCTCAGTGCCTTGGGTATTAGTGAAGTAGCGCTCGAAGATGTGGCAGAGCATGTCACAGGCGCCATAAGCCATTTGTTCCGGAGGAAGGGTGAGGAAAAGCTCCGGGCTCACGATGCTGAGAGCGGGGCGCAGGCGCTCGTCCCGGAAGCCTAGCTTGCGGGCACTTTCTTCGTGGGTGAGCACGGTGTTCGGGCTATTCTCGCTACCGGCTGCGGGCAGGGTGAGAATGGTGGCCACGGGCAGGGGGGCGTTTACCTGCTGCTCTTCGCGTGTGTAAAGTTTCCAGATGTCGCCGGGGTGCGGTACACCGGCGGCGATGGCTTTGGCGGAGTCAATAACACTGCCACCGCCCACGGCCAGTACGGCTTCCACGCCCTCGGCTCGGGCAAGTTGGATTCCCTTCTGTACGAGGGATACGCTGGGGTTCGGTTTCACGCCACCAAGCTCACAAAAACGGATGCCGGTCGCGGTGAGGGATTCCACCACGGCGTCATAGAGGCCGCTGCGTTTCACGCTGCCTCCTCCGTAGTGCAGGAGCACTTTGCTGGCGATGGGGGCGAGCAGGGAACCGACGTTACGGTATTCTCCATGGCCGAATACATAACGCGTGGGGTTGTAGTAGTTAAAGCTGTTCATAATTTTGCCTGTATTGTACACGAACAATCTTCCTGCGTCAATCAGGAATCCCCTATGAACAAGAATCGCCCGGCCTTCGTGCTAGTGGGCGCACGAAAGCCGGGCTTCGTCAACTCAGTATATCAACAATATCAACTCTCCTTGCAGAGAATCTTTACGAAGGCCTCTTCCTGCAGGCGGGTGGCGCCGCAGGCGAACTTGGCTCGAATCTGTAGAGCTTCGTCCAAATCATCACGCACGGAAAGTTTCACCTTGAAGTCTTCCCACAGGCCGAACTGTGCCTTGCTCTTCACCCAGGCCAAGCAGGTGCGGATGCCATTTTCATCCACGGGAAGCTGCTCGGTGCGGATGATACGGAAGCCCAGGAAGCTATCCACCTTACCTTCCACGAGCGCACGGGCGGTGTTGAAATCAAAGCTGCCCACCTCGGGTTCTTTCAGCAGTGCGGCTATCTGGGAGCTGCTGCAGGCAAGCACGAGCTCATCACCATAGCTTCGGCGCTCTTCATTCCATGCCTCTGCTTTCTGAAGCATGGCGAGAGTCTTGCGGAGTTTGCTGAGTGTCAGGTTTGTATCCACGGCGCTGCCGCTTTCCACGTAGTCTGTGTCAACGACCTGATTTTCATCGAACTCAACGGCGTCTGTGCCGTTTTCTCCCATGTAGCATGTGTTCATGAAGCCGTTAAGCATCACTTGGTCCATGCATCGGCCGGCGGCCGCGCGCAGACCCTCGATAGTCTTGCTCACAGGGATGTCAATGTTGGCCAGTTTCTTGGCGTCAAACTCATCGAAGCCCACAGCCTTCGTGAAGATTTTGGGATAGAGCACTCGGCGGGTTGTCGGGGCTTCGTCCAGAGTGGTGGCCTGCATGCGAGTCGTTTTCTCGCTGAAACTGAGCAGGCCGTACTGGTCAAATGCCACCATCTTGCCGCTCAGGCCGGATTCTACGGTAACGTACTTTTCCAGTCGTGAGGCTTCCTGCTGGAGGTGGGTGCCCCACTTCTCGCTGTACTTAATCTGATAGTTCTGAATAATGTCAGCCATGTGTGTATGTTATGTGTGTTTGCTGTCAGGATGGCAAACCGGCTGCCGTTGATTACCCATGCGGGGTCAGGCCGTGTGGCGTGGTTGATGCCGTTCCGGTGGAATTGGGCTCGTCTGCGCTCTTGCCGGTCTCTATGTAATCACATAAATAGCTGAGCTTCCAGCTGCAATTCTCTTCGCCGCAGTGTAACGCATGATGCGTGCTGTACATGAGCGTCGTACGCTTTCTCTGCGCGTACGTTAGCCTATTCCTCCCAAAATATGGGAGTTACTGAAGAGTTTTCCTTGAAATAAGAAGCACCCCGGAAGCAATCAAGAGTAGCGATAGGCACTTCTGCCACGTGATGATATCTAGCCCCAGTACAATTCCCACCACAGCGGCGATGACTGGCTGCACATAATTATAAGCGGCCACCGTGGGTGGCTCCAGATGACGTTGTCCCACAATCAGCAGCAAATAGCTCAGGAATGAACCACCCATCACGACATAGGCAATGGCTAAAAGCTCGCTCTTGCTGAAAGTGGCGCTTGGCAGAGCGGCCAGCCTGCTGTACATAGGCAGTAGGGTAAGCACTGTTGCAATCAAAAAAAGCCACTTCATCACGGTTACAGGGTGATAACGCCGCAAAACCCCGCCAAAGAAAACAAAGTAGCACGCAGCAGAAAACTGAGACACAAAGCACAGCATATCCCCTAGCGGATTTCCACTAAGCCCACCCCCTGATCCCAGTATCAGTACCATAGCTCCGATGGAGGCCAGTAGAAAACCGCACACTCGTAGCCATGTGACACGATGCTGCAGAAAAATCGAGGCGAGAATAAAAGTCATCACCGGAGTGGTAGTGCCGACAACGCAGGCGTTCGTGGGGGATGTGTATTGAATACCCAGAACGTAGAGAAATTGGTTGACAACCATCCCGCAGAGGGACATTCCCAGCAGTGGTAACCAATCCTTGCGGGCAATTTTCTCGCGTTTCACAAGCGGGGAAATGAGCCAGAACAATAAGGCCGCTCCGCTCACTCGGAAGAACGCTAGCAGCAGTCCATCAATAACACCGGACTGCATGGCCAGTTTGCACATGGGGCTCATTAATCCGAACAGAATAACCGCCCCCAAAGTGCTGATATGACCTTTAAGCTGAAGTTGCCGCATGCGGCCGACATCCTAGCACAGCGCCCTCTTTGCGTCAATGCCAAAGAGCTCTATTGGCGTACATGGATTTCGCTGTCCGCTTGCGCTCTTTTACTCGTCGTGGGTTCGAATCCCTTGAACAGTAAAGCCCCTCTGATGAGGGGCTTTAGAGCGGATGATGGGATTCTACCCGTACCACCGGCCCCCGCCTATCGGCAGGGTTCCCTCGCAGAGGTGTCTGCTCGGGCCGGTGGCAAGCTGCTCGCTTGCTCTCAGCTTGCCCACTCGTCGTGGGTTCGAATCCCCTTGAACAGTGAAGCCCCTCTGGTGAGGGGCTTCAGAGCGGATGATGGGATCGGATCCCACCACATCAACCTTGGCAAGGTTGCGCTCTACCACTGAGCTACATCCGCGTTTTCTTGTTCACCGCCTTTGGGCGGGTCGGTGAGAGGATTATACACGTTTGCTCAGATATGGCAAGCCTTTTTTTGTAAAAAAGTGATTTTTTTAGAGCAGGCGGGCGAGGTGTTGTGGGGTGAAGGGGGTGATGCTGGATTCCATGGCGGCGTGCACTTTGCTGGCCCAGGCCGGGTCAGCCAGAAGTGCCCGGCCGATGGCTATGAGGTCTATCTCATTCATGCTGAGACTCCGCAGCAGTTGTGAGGGGAAGCCGGGCTCTAGGCCGATAGCACCGGAGCAGATGGCCGGGCGGTTGCTCAGTCGCCTTACCCAAGCAGCTAATCCCAGCGGGCTGCCTTCAAACTCCGGATGGCCATAATGAAGCGAGGTGCAGTCAAATACATCCACTCCGGATTCACTGAGAGGGCGAACGATTTCTGCCAGCTCTTCCGGAGTGTTCGCTAGGCGGGCTTCTTCATGGCCGGGGTACCCTTGCGATAGGCGAAAGAAAATGGGGAAGCGCCGCCCAACGGCTTTACGCACCGCTTGCACCACTTCGCAGGCGAAGCGTACGCGGCCGGGAAGGTCGCCGCCGTATTCGTCTTCGCGGTGGTTGGTCTCAGCACGCAGGAATTGGTCTATGAGCATACCATAGGCCCCATTGATTTCCACCCCATCAAATCCCAGCTTTTTGGCATTCTCTGCCGCGCGGGCAAATGAGAGCACGACATCGCGAATTCGCCCATGGCTCATGGGGGCTCCTACTCGTTGGAGGGTTATAGGGTGAATGCCGGAGGGGCTGATGGCTGCCTCTTCCGGGTTCGGGGCCCTGCCGTCAGAGGGGCGCATCAGGCCTGCGTGTTGAATCTGGGGGATAATCTTGCAGTTTGTGGCGTGCACGGCTTGGCATATTTTTTTCCATGCACGCAGCGCGGCACCGCCGAAAAAGCTGGGCGTATCAGCTGAGGCCGCGGCTGCCGGGTCATCAATGGAGGCGCCTTCCGTGATGATGAGGCCGAGCTCATGCTCTGCGCGGCGGCGATAGTAGCGCAGCATTTCCGGTGTCGGGATGCCATCCGTAGCATAATTTCGAGCCATCGGCGCCATGACGATGCGGGTGCAAAGCTCGATTTTTCGGTGAATGAAGGGGCGGTAGAGTATTTCAATGTCTCGTAAGGCCAGGGCAGTTCCGGTGTTCATGCCTTTACTGTACCACAGCTCCGGCCTCAGGCAAGAGGTTAGAATAACCGTTCAGGCGCGTGGGTGAGCTCCTCTCAGCAGCCCAGAACGCAGCGGAGAGCAAATGCCGCCGGGAGATTTTTGGGCGGCGTGAGGATTTCTGCTCCCGGCACCTGTGCGGCAAAGGATTGCTTAGGGTTTACAAGCACAGCGCGGTCACAAATGGTGAGCATGGGCAAATCCGCTGCGCTGTCCGTGTAGCCCACATCTGCATGAGTGATGCCGATAGCGGCAAGGCGTACGAGTTTATTAGCGCCTTTGTTGTTGCCCGGTGCAGGAATGGTGGGCATGAAGGGGACTCGCTTGAAACTTTCGGTGGGAGTGCCAATGGTGTGAGTGAACCCCAGTGCTTCACCCACGAGGCGAGTCCACCAGTCCGGGGAGGCGGAACAGAGTACGGTGGTATCACCTGCCTGCTGGTGGCTCCTGAGCTTTTCCAGCACAGGAGGATAGAGCGCCGGCAGGATTTCCTTCTGCACGAATTCTTGGCAATGCTTCTGCAGCACATCCGCGGGCATGTTCCAAGCGTAGGCAAGGAAGGCTCGCTTCATGCGCTCTGTATTGAAAATGTGCAGCCCACGCAATATGCCGCAGGGCGCCACCGCTAGCAGGTACAGGCGGCGCAAAGCGTGTTTTTTTAGCACCCAGCGGCAGAAGCGCAGCTGGGAATCCCCCGCAAAGAGGGTGCCATCCATGTCAAAGAGCGCTGTCATATGCCGTTGCTTCTGTGGCGAGAGATGATGCGCCACTTCCACACCGTCATGATGAGGAGGCCCATGATGGCGCCACCAAGGTGGCCGGCTTCACCGCCGGCGTTATCGAGATTGAACAGGATAGTAACCATGGCAATGCCGATAATCAGCAGTGCAAAAGTACGCATGCTCATATCAATGGGCGGGAATAGCAGGTGAATTCGCCCATGCGGGAACATGAAGGCAATGGCTACCATTACGCCGTACACCGCAGCAGAGGCGCCAATCATCGGCACCAGCTGCCAAGGCATAACAAGGCCGATGTACTCAGTGTACTGTATCACCAGTTGATTGGCAAGAGCAATGGCTTGCGGCGTGTCAGCAACGCTGCTGTAGAACCCCATGCCTGCGAGGATGGAGGAGAAAAGCGCGCCTGCAACACCACATGTCAGATAATATACCAGAAAGCGCCGAGGACTCATGATGCTTTCCAATAGACGCCCAAAGAAATACAGCGCCCACATGTTAAAAAGCAGGTGCGTCAAGTTGGCATGCAGAAACTGGTAGCTTATCAGGCGCCACAGTTCGCCCTGCATGAAACAAGTAAACCATGAGTAACTACCCATCACCTGCAGAGTGGGGGTCACTTGCCCCCCGGGGACTGCAATGTCCAAGAACGCTGGGGTCTGGGCTACGCTGCCCACGAGGTATACCACCACATTGATGATGATGAGTGAAAGGGTAACTGTCAGTCTGTTGGGTGTCATATCTTACCGGTTAAGACGCAGCGGGGCGTCCTTTTGTTCAGAATTCAGGAGGAAGAACAGGAGGATGCAATCGCGTGCCCATAGCGGAAATCTCATCATAGGTGAGGATGTGCTCCATGCTGCAGGCTGCTTCATCTGCACGCTCCGGGGCCAATCCTGCCATTTCAGTCATGAAGCGCAGCAGGATAGTATGAGCATGGATGACTCGCTCAGCATAGCGTTCACCCTCAGTAGTGAGGGTGATGGGGGCATACTGGTGGTACTCGATGAGACCGAGATCCGCCAACTTGCGCATGGCTGCCGTGACGCTGGGTTTCTTTACTCCCAGCATCTGTGCTATGTCGCTCACCAAGGCTGAGCCGTTTTTGTGGCAGAGGTGGCCGATGGCCTCCAGATAATCCTCTCCACTGCGGCCGATGCGTTTGCTGAGTTCCTGTGGTAAATTATTCATGGCATTTCTCCAGAGTGGCTACGCACTCCAGGTGCTTGGTCTGCGGGAAAAGGTCAAAGGGCTGCACTTCCACTACGCGGTATCCGGCTTTGGCGAACTCTGCCAAATCACGAATCTGCGTGGCGGGATTGCATGATACATAAACAACGCGGGCAGGACCGAAGGCGAAAAGCTGGTTCAGGAATGCCATGTCACAACCCTTGCGGGGCGGGTCAATCACCACGGCGCTTTCTTCTGCGGGGAAGTCTACCTGCTCAAAGATAGCTTCTGCGCTGGCAGCCATGAAGGAGGCATGGGTGATGCCATTGCTGCGCGCGTTGGCACGGGCCCAGTCAGCGCTTGTCTCACTTACTTCCACGCCAAGCACCTTTTCAAAGTGCGGGGCGAGAGTCAGCGCGAAAAGACCGCTGCCACAGTAGGCGTCTACCAGATAGCGGGCGCCACCGGCACAGGCTTGCTTGGCCACATAGCCGGTGAAGGCCGGCAGAATGTAGGGATTGTTCTGGAAGAAGTCGCCGGCGAGGAAGTTAAAGGTGAGGTCTCCCACCTTTTCGGTGCAGACGGCGTTATTGTTCGTGATAACGCTGCCTTCGCTTACACGCATAAGCAGAGTGGCACCACGCTTGTACTGAGCTGCAGCCTGATGCACGGATTTACGCACGACGGGCAGGGCGGCGTTCAGCTCGTCCATAGCGATGGGGCACTGCTTAATGTCGCACACCTCACTACGGGAGCCCACGCGAAGGAAACCGATGTTGCCCATTTTGGCATCCTTGGGCTTATGGAAATGCGGGGTAATCTTGGAACGGTAGCCATATGTTACCGGGGAAGGAATGGCCGGCAGCACCTGTAGCTCCAACCCGGCCTGTAGGCGCAGTAAGTCCGCCACTTGAGCCGTTTTCCATTCCAGCTGTGCCTGGTAATCCAAGTGCTGGTACTGGCAGCCGCCACAGTAACCGAATACGGGACACTGTGGCTGGACTCGCTTGGGAGAAGGCTCCAGCACCTCCACAAGATCTGCCGAGGAGCAGTTCTTATCATTTCGGTAAATGCGGGCGCGCACCCGTTCTCCGGGCAGCGTGTAGGGTACAAATACTACCCAGTTATCAATGCGGCCCACGCCATCACCCTGGTTGGACAGGTTCTCGATGGTCAGCTCCACCTCTTCATGATAGGCGAAAGGTACGGGAACGAATTTGCGCGGCGGTGTATCCATGTTAGTGGGAGGATGGCAGTTAGCGAGCGTTGTTGGTGCGGCCGTCTATGCTCATAGGCAGGGTGTTTGGCAGAGAAGGGGATCGCAATCCGTGGCGCTCTGCAGCATTCGGGAGAGGGGCAGCGTTCTCGCTGGTGCTCACAGCTTCTTCCGGCGGAGCGAAGTGGCCCATGCGCAGGCCGCTGCGGCCCGGTACGCCAGAGCTATTCCCTACGTACGCGGGTACATAATTCACAGGCTCGGCATGAGACGCTTCTGCTCGGTTGGTGCTGCGGGCCGGAGTGGCTTGTGCCTCTTGCATCATGTTCCGGGCAGACTCCATCTGTTCGGCGGAAGGCGTGATGTTTCTTTCCGTTTCTTCCTCCCTGTTCCTCGGCTGTTCTGTTGTGGTATTGGTCTGCCTTGTTGAACTGTTTGTCTGTTCTGAGGGAGCCTCGCTCTCGTTATTCTGTTGTCTAGCCTCCAAAGCCTCGAATGCGGCGCGTCGGGCGCGCCCGACTGGGCAGAGTCCGAGCTCGCAGCTCAGCATATCGTCGTTGCAAATATGCCCATGAGTTTTTTCTGCCTCCGCTACCGCTGCCGCCACCTCCGGGGGAAGCTGCTGTTGACATGCACTCATCGTCAGCACGCATGCGGTACAGAATATTGTAGAAATTCGCTTCATGCGCGAATGATAACATCCCGTTAACGCACGCGCAAGCTCAAAAGCTGTCCGCATTCGGCAAATGCGGTAGCTGTATGACACTCGCTTTTTTTGTAATTGGTTTATCAGCAAACTCTGTCTGGGGCGTAGCGCTGCTCTGTGCCTCCTTTTATTCGGTGTCAGATGGGCTTTTGAGACTTGGTAAGACAATAAAATTTTCATTTTTTGTTTCAATTCTCTTGACATTCTGTCAGATTCAGGTAAACTCTCCCGCACCAAAACGAAAAACCACTTATAAATCTTTACTATGGCACACACACAGTCCGCTAAGAAGCGCATCCGCCAGACGATTACTCGTACCGCCGTTAACCGCTCCATCATGTCCCGCGTTCGCACCCTTCGCAAGAAGGTTGCCGCTGCTGTTGCTGCTAACGACAAGGAGGCCGCCGTTGCTGCTTACAACAACTTTGCTTCCGCTATCGACAAGGCTGCCAAGAAGGGTACCGTGCCCGCCAACCGCGCAGCCAACTACAAGAGCAAGGCTGCCAAGGCTGTGGCCACCATCGCCTGAGTTCCCTTTCAGGTTTTCCGTTTTCAGCGGGGTCGCGATGTGAATCGCACCCCGCTGTTTCTGTAGTGTCTTTTCTTGTTATCACTACGGAGGTGATTTTCGGTATGGTGTAAGCCGAAATATTATATTTTTTTTCAGAAAATGCATTTTTTTGAACAAAAGTTCTTTCTCATACGCCTAATAATACGAGACCGTATGAGACCCCCTGAAACAGGTGCTGCTTCCGGTAAGGACAGCAAAGGCATAAACTGGGAGACGTGGCTGGATGAAAACAGCGCACGGCTCTTTCTTTATGCCCGCCAGCAGACACGTTCTCAGGCGGATGCTGAGGATGTGCTTCAGAATGCTCTTTTGCAACTCGTGCGTGCGGTGGAGTGCGGGGAGTTTCGGGGGCAGCCCTCCCAGTGGCTTTCTTATACCCTTTCGGCTATTCGACATCTTGCGGCAGATGAGGCTCGCCGCCGCCTTACCAGGCAAAGCTATGAGCAGAATGTCCGCCCCGAACCATCTGAGGATGATTCATGGCTTCGATGTGAGCTGGACGATGAGCTGCACCGCCGCCATGTGGAGCATGTGCTTCATACGCTTCCTAAAAACTACACGGAAGTCCTTATCCTGAAAATATGGGAAGGGCTCACCTTTAATCAGATTGCGCAGCTGACTGGTGAAAATATGAACTCCGTTACTTCCCGATACCGCCGGGCTCTCGCTCTTTTTCGTGAGATGCTTGCGCAAAACCCTTTGCCTGAGTAATATACTATGAGAGAACAGCAAGAACCCCAAGAACTCTGCCGAACCTCGCCTGTGAGTATGCCTCCAGCCGTCCGGAACCGCTGTCTGCACGCCATGCTGAGCCTCAGCCGTGAAATTCGAGCCGCTGCCGATTTGAGACAGGAGATTTCCTCTCAATTCTCCCCGGCACCGCTTCCTGAGCCGTTTCTCGCAGGCTTGAAGGGTGCGCTTGCTGCTGAGGTGAATGCTGTTCGCCGGAATCACCACAGTTCTCGCTCATGGCGGCTATGGGCTCCTTTTGCCGCAGCATGTTTTACCCTGTTGACGATTCTTGGTTTTCTGCTTTATAATTCTCCTGTGGAAACGGTGCATGAGGCGGAGGTTTCCATGTTTTCCCTTAATACCCCGATTCTCACCGCTCAGGGCATTGTTCCGGTGCGTGTTTCCGTACGCCGTATGTATAGAGAACCGGGCATGACGCACGCAGAATCTGCCAAGTGCAGGACAACTAACTCCTGCAGGTGCTCATATACCGATACCCTTACCCTCGAGGGTGAAGATAATGCAAAGTTTCACGTAAAAGTCCCGAATCCGATGATAATTTCGCATCCTGACGAAGTCATTTGATTCGCTGACCCACATCTCTATCACCTTTCAGTAGTTCTGTCATGCAGCGACTGCGGAGAAAGTCCGGGTGCTTGGGCTGATGAAGGGTGATGGGATGCTGGGAGTCATTGCCTCTGCTACCCCAGTCACTTACCCTAGGTAGGTGATACTCTAAATAAGGTGAGCAGGCATGGGGTGGGAGTTGCTGTTGCTGCTGGTAGGCAGCTTAGTGTGGTAACCGGCGCTCCCACTCCAATGCCTGCCCCTTATCCGAGCTGTTTATTTTAGTTCATGGTTAGAATATTCTGCTGTCTGTGGTATTCTTAGCGATGGTATGTCTGGGAAAATCTCTTTTTGGGGAATCATAAAATCCATCTTAGTGCATTAAAGTCAGCAGTAAAATCTTGACAAGTCGTTTCCGAGATGGTATAAAAATCCCGTTAAGCCATGCTTCAGGAATATTTTTCAGCGTTTATCCAGTTAGTGGCCGGTTTTGGATTTGCCGGTCTGATTATTGTGCTCAGCGTGATTTTTGGACGTCGTGCGAAGCTGCAGCCGGCACAGGACGTTCCCTATGAGTGCGGTAACGTACCTGAGGGTGAGGGTGCTCCTTCATTCTTCTCTATTAAGTATTATATAGTTGCCATTCTTTTCCTGGTGTTTGACTTGGAAGTGGTATTCCTGTACCCGTGGGCACTAGGCTTTAAGGATTTTGTGATGAATAACTGCGCTGCTTTTGCATCTATGACGGTGTTCATCGCTGTTCTGATGTTTGCCTACCTTTATGCCTTGGGTAAGGGTGTAATCGTATGGCACCGCAACCCTGCTGCCCGCCGCTAAGCGATTGGTCCGGTTGTAACAGCTTTATATCAGGGCGGCTTCTCTCCGGAGGCCGCCCGTTTTTTAACCCTTAAATTAATAACAGAACGATGGATGCAAAGACGAGAATCGCCTGGCTGCAAGATACACTTGGTAAGCGTATTATCATGCTTGATGGTGGGCAGGGGACAATGATTCAGAAGCATGCCCTGCAGGAGGATGATTACCGGGGTGAGCGTTTTGCTGACCGCGGTAAGTACCCGCAGGATTTGCGTAATAATAATGATGTGCTGGTGCTTACCCGCCCGGATATCATTCGCGATATGTGCGAGCAGTACCTCGCGGCCGGCTCGGATATCATTAGTACCTGCAGCTTCTCAGCCACATGTATCGGTCAGAATGAGTTCTTCCATCCCGGTGCTGCTGAGCAGAAGCATAATCAGGAGTACTATGAAGCAGTACTAGCTAATGCTGAGCTGGCGGCTTTGGTGCGCGAGATGAATCTTGCGGCATGTTCCATTGCCCGCAGCGCAGCTGATGCTGCGGCTGCTGCAGATGGACGTCCGCGCCTGGTGGCGGGCTCCATTGGCCCGATGGCTGTTACGGCTTCTCTCTCTCCGGAGGTGAGTGACCCCGGCTATCGCGCTATCAATTTTGACCAGCTTCGCCGCGCCTATCGTGAGCAGGTAATCGCTTTGGCTGATGGTGGGGTGGATGTGCTGCTGCTGGAAACCATTTTCGATACGCTGAATGCTAAAGCTTGCCTGTACGCCATAGCTGAGCTGCGGGATGAGCGTGAGCTGCCGCCCGTAATGATTAGCTTCACTATTACAGACCGCGCCGGCCGTACCTTGAGCGGGCAGACGGTGGAAGCTTTCTGGAACTCTGTGCGCCATGCGAAGCCTTTGAGCGTGGGCGTGAACTGTGCTCTGGGGGCTGACCTTATGCTGCCCTTTGCTCAGGAACTCAGCAGCTTGGCTGACTGCGCCATCAGTATGTATCCGAATGCAGGGCTGCCGGACCCGCTGAGCCCGAGTGGTTATGCGCACAGCGCGGAGCATATGGCCGGTATTCTCCGTACCTATGCGGAGCAGGGGCTTATCAACTTTGTGGGCGGGTGCTGCGGTACTACGCCCGAGTACATAGCTGCCATTCGTGAGGCTGTGAGCGGTTTTGCTCCCCGTGTAATACCAACCCGCGCTCAGGATGGTATGCTGCGTCTTAGCGGGCTGGAGGCATATAATCACCACAGCAGTGATGGTTTGCTTTATGTGGGTGAGCGCTGCAATGTGGCCGGATCTCCCAAGTTTGCTCGCCTTATTCGTGAGGGGGCATATGAAGAAGCTCTGGAAATTGCCCGTGCTCAGGTGCAGAAGGGCGCCAAGGTTCTGGATTTTTGCTTTGATGATGGCATGATTGACGGCCCTGCTGCCATGAGCCGTTTCCTGAACTTGGTGGCAGCTGAGCCGGATATCGCACGTGTGCCCTGCATGATTGATTCCTCCAAGTGGGAGGTTATCGAGGCCGGTCTGAAATGTGTACAGGGTAAGGCAATCGTGAACTCTATCTCGCTGAAGAATGGTGAGGATGAGTTCTTGCATCAGGCTCGCATTATTCGCCGCTTCGGTGCGGCTGTGGTGGTGATGGGCTTTGACGAGAATGGGCAGGCCAGCGGGTATGAGGATCGCGTGGCTATTGCTCACCGCGCGTATGACCTCCTTACTCGTGTGGTCGGCTTTGAGGATGGGGATATCATTTTTGACCCGAACGTGCTTACGGTTGGCACCGGTCTGCCTGAGCATGCCAATCTTGCGCTGAATTTCTTCAGAGCTTCCGCTGAGATTCGCCGCTGTCATCCGCTCTGTCATATCTCCGGCGGTATTTCAAACGTCAGCTTTGCTTTCCGAGGTAACAACCCTGTACGTGAAGCGATGCATAGTGCGTTCCTTCACCACAGTGGCTGTGACCTTTGCATCGTGAATGCTGCTCTCATGACCCCGTATGAGAGTATTCCCGCCCACCGCCGCAAGCTGGTGGAGGATGTGCTGCTGAATACCTGCGAGGATGCCACAGAGTGCCTCATCGCTTATGCTCAGGAGCTGGCGGAAGCCAAGGCCGCACTTAAGGCCGCCGGCGCAGGTGCTCCTGCTCCGACTCCGAAGAAGCAGGTGGAGCGCCACACTCTGCCCGTTCAGGAGCGTTTGGCTCAGGCCTTGGTAAATGGCCAGACCGACTATATTGAGGCTGATACACGCGAGGCCTTGGAACTCTGCGGTTCTCCGTTGGCGGTGATTGAAGGGCCTTTGATGGATGGCATGAAGCAGGTGGGTGAGCTGTTTGGCTCTGGCAAGATGTTCCTTCCTCAGGTGGTGAAGAGTGCCCGCGTGATGAAGCAGAGCGTGGCCATCCTTACTCCGCTTCTGGAGGCTGAACAGGCCGGGCAGCCTGCTGCTGCCACCGTGGTGCTGGCTACCGTGAAGGGGGACGTGCATGATATCGGCAAGAATATCGTGAGTGTGGTGCTGTCCTGCAATGGTTTCCGTGTGGTCGATTTAGGCGTGATGGTGCCCTGTGAGAATATCATTGCGGCGGTCCGCCGTGAAGGGGCTTCGCTGGTGGCACTCAGTGGACTGATTACTCCGTCTCTTGATGAAATGGCTCGTGTGGCTGCAGCGCTGCAGGCAGAGGGAATGACTATTCCGCTGCTCGTGGGTGGTGCGACGACGAGTCCGCTTCATACCGCACTGAAGATTGCCCCCAAATATCCGAACGGCATTGTGTTGCAGACGGCAGATGCCGGTAGCATTGTACCTGTGGCTGCAGCCCTGTGCGGTGCCGGACGTGATGAGTTCATTGCGGCTCAGAAGGCTGAGCAGGCCCGCCTGTGTGCGGAGCATGAGCAGAAGAATATTCCGCTGCTGCCCTTGGCTGAGGCTAGAGCCCGTGCTCTGAAGAGCGATGAACCTCAGCCCATGCCTCTCCGCACGGGCGTATTCACTGTAGGTGTTCCCAGCGGATGTGCCTGCCACACGCCGCAGCCGGACTATCCGCTGAGCTGGCAGCAGTTGATGGATAATGCTGATTGGAGCATTACCTTGCGTACCTTTGGTATGCTTGGAGGCTCTGAAGAAAAGCGGCGCGAAGCTCAGACTCTGCGCGCGGATGCCGAGGCTCTGCTGGCCCGAGCTGTGGCTGAGGGGCGCTTGCTGGCACGCGCATGTTTCGGTATATGGCCTGCGGAGCGTACAGGTGATGATATCGTATTGCAGGATGGTACCGTGCTTTATACTCTTCGTCAGCAGCAGGTGAGCGATAAAACTCGTCTGGCTCTGTCTGATTATGTGGCCGGACAGGGCGGTTTTGTGGGCGCTATGCAGGTAGCTATCTGCGGCGCAGATGAGTGGTCTGCCGAACTGGATGCCGCGAATGATCCCTACAATGCGCTGCTAGTTGCCGCCATCGCAAATATGCTGGCGGAGGCGCTTGCTGAATGCACGCAAGCTGTGGTGGAGCAGGTGTGGCCTGTGGAGAACTCTAAAATGATTCGTCCTGCCTGTGGATATCCCAGTCAGCCGGACCATGTGGAAAAGCGTACCATCTTCTCTCTGTTGGATGCTTCTGCCCGCACCGGGACTACTCTGACGGAAACATGCATGATGAAGCCGTCCTCTGCTGTGTGCGCCCTCATCTTTAATCACCCGCAAGCTCGCTACTTCGCTGTGGGTGCCATGGGCGATGACCAGCGCGCTGATTATGCCGCTCGTACCGGTAGAGATATTCAGGGATTCTGAGTTCGCTTATTCCTTACTTTATTCTGAGAAAGAAAGACCGGAAGGTATAACTTCCGGCTTTTCTTTTGGAATAAAACCGACCATTTATGTGTGAATTATTTTCTTCCCATTTTGGCTATAGACGAGGCGAGAGAGATGATAAAATGGTACGGAATGCTTGATATTCGCGTAGTTTTAGCTTGCAATCAGGTGTGTAAGACGCTAAAATATGTGCACGTACTACTGTACACATAATCTTTAACTAATATTTATTATGAAACCTACACTTCTTGTTCTTGCAGCAGGTATGGGCAGCCGTTACGGTGGCCTTAAGCAGCTCGACCCCATGGGCCCCAACGGTGAAGTAATTCTCGATTACTCCGTGTACGACGCTATTCGCGCCGGTTTCGGTAAGGTGGTTTTCATTATCCGTAAGGATTTTGAGGAGGCATTCAAGAGCCAGGTAGGTGCCCGTTTTGCCGGTAAGATTGAGGTGGACTACGCTTTCCAGAGCCTTGATGATCTGCCTGAGGGTTACAGCGTACCTGAGGGCCGCGTAAAGCCTTGGGGTACCGCTCACGCTCTGCTTGCAGCTCGCGACGTGGTGAATGAGCCTTTTGGCGTGGTGAATGCTGATGACTTCTACGGTGCTGATGCCTTCGTGAAGGCTGCTGAGTTCCTTACCGCCGAGGGTGGTTGCCCCTGCAAGGAGCACTATGGCATGATTGGCTATCCCCTGAAGAACACTCTGAGTGATCACGGTGATGTGAACCGCGGTATCTGCGGTATTAAGGATGGCTACCTCGACAGCGTGGAGGAGTACACCAAGATTAAGACTGAGGAGGACGGTGTATGCCGTGGTGACTCTCTCTCCGGCGAGCGTAAGCCCGTGGATCCCGAGGAGCTTGTTTCCATGAACTTCTGGGTATTCCCCGCTTCCTTCATCGGCCAGATTAAGGATCACTTCACTCGCTTCCTGGCCGCCCATGGCTCTGAGCTGAAGAGTGAGTGCTACATCCCCACCGTGGTGGATGAGCTTATCCACAATGGTAAGGCTGACTGCCGCGTCATTAAGACCACCGCCAACTGGCTGGGCGTTACCTACCCGAGCGATAAACCCGCTGTGGTAGAGAGCATTGCCAAGCTTGTGGAGGAGGGCGTATATCCCGCCAAGCTCGGTTGATAAGGTTATAAAAACTTACTGAACCTATGTACGATATCAAAGCAATCGCTGGTCTCTTTGACCTCCGTGGTGATTATGTATTCGGTGAGTCCTATGGCTCCGGTCATATTAACGACACCTTCCGTGTGGTTGTAGACCAGGCCGGTCTGCGCGTGAGCTACATTCTCCAGCGCATTAACAGCAACGTCTTCAAACAGCCCATCCCGCTGATGGAGAACGTGAAGCGCGTGACTGATGAGGCTCTTCGCGTTCTGCTTGCAGAGGGATGCAAGGAGGCATACCGCCGCACTCTCACCATCGTGAATGCCTGTGATGGTAAGCCTTACGCTCAGGATGAAGAGGGTAATGTATGGCGCGTGTATCCTTTCATTGATCGTGCTCGTACGTACGACATGATTGAGAACCCGGGTCAGTGCATTGAGGTAGCTCGCGCTTTCGGTAATTTCCAGAAGCTCGGTGCAAACCTTCCCGGAGAGCCCCTGTTTGAGACCATTCCTGATTTCCATAACACCACCAAGCGCTTCAAGACCTTCCAGAACGCTATCGCCACCGACCCCCTGGGCCGTGCTAAGAGCGTGCAGAAGGAAATTGACTGGTACCTCTCCCGTGAGGCTGACTGCCACAAGGTTGTCAACTACCTCGCCAGCGGTGAGCTGCCCCTGCGTGTAACTCACAACGACACCAAGCTCAACAACGTGATGCTTGACGATGTGACAGGTGAGGGTATCTGCGTGATTGACCTTGACACCACCATGCCCGGTTCCTCTCTGTACGACTTCGGTGACATGATTCGTACTTCCACCTCTCCTGCTGCAGAGGACGAGAAGAACACCTCTCTGGTGACCATGCGCATGGAGTACTTCGAGGCTCTGGCCAAGGGTTACTGCGAGGCTGCCACCTTCCTCACTCCGCTTGAGAAGGAGCTGCTGCCGTTCTCCGGTAAGCTGCTCACCATGGAATGCGGTATGCGCTTCCTGACGGACTATCTCGAGGGTGACACCTACTTCAAGATCAAGCGCCCCGAGCACAATCTGGACCGCACCCGCACCCAGATGGCGCTTGTGGAGTCCATCGAGAAGCAGATGGATGCCATGATGGCCGTGGTGAAGAAGTACTGATAAGTTTTCGGAAACTTGTTACAGCTCCCGCCCGTATGCAAGCCGCCGGACGGGAGCTTTTCTTTTCAGTATACTGGTTATGATAGAAATCCACCCATTTGAGGGAACTGTTGGCGTGCTGGAGGAGGTGCTGCGCGTACCGGGTGAAGAAAATGCCGGGGCCGGGTACTACCTGCGCATGAGTGGGCAGCTGTATTCTACTCGCCCCTGCAGTACGCCGCAGGGGGTGGCGCTGCGGCGGGTGAACGCTTTGCCGGCGGGAGCCGCTCCTGAACCTGCAGCTGTGCCACTTCTCGGTAGCGAGGTACGCCGTATAGTGTTGGCAGATAGGAAAGGTGAAGATTCGCTCGCTATGGTGCTGGATATGGGGAAGCAGCGCTATTTGCATTTCTTCCCCCTTCATACTGAATGCCCCGCTCATGCTGTGAGCCTTGAAGCTGAGTCCGGTGAGGTGGAAAAGACGCTGACCTTTTCGGCAACCATACCGGAGGTGGAGCAAGTGCCGCCGGTTTTGCTGCGAGTGGCTCGCATAGCCTGCCGCTTGTTGGCGCTCGGGCTTGCACTACTGCTTTCAGGGGGTGTATGTGGCATTACCGGAGTGGGGGAGATTGTCACCATTTGTCTGGTGGGCAGTGGATTTGCGCTCGCAGCCTCAGCTTTTTATCTTTTTACTCGTCCGCGCAAGTGCCCCTTCTGCGGGGAGTCTGCTTTTCGAGTGGGCGGTGTCACTTCCTGCATATACTATACATGTGATACCTGCGGGAATATGCTGACCTCCAAACGCTGAAGTCTGCTTGAAAAAGTAAGCCCCGGGGATTTAACCGGGGCTTACGCTTTGAAAACTTAGTCCGTTATTCGCTCCACGGTGTCACTTCCGTCTTCCTGCGGGAGGCTTGTCGGAGCTGAAGGTGCTTGGTGGGCCTGTGTGCTGGGAGCAGTGGGGGTGGATTCACCTGCTGCGAGTGGCTGCTGGGTGGCTGGGTCTACCTCCTGCCCATTGATGAACATTCGGGTGGTGGTTTCTCCGGTGGCGGAATTGTAGCGTGTGCGGATGTCAATTCTTTCCTGAATGAGTCCGCCGCGGCCGTCCTGTCGATAACGAACCTGTGTGCTCAGGCTCTCGCTCACAGCGGCTTGTGAAACAGGTGATGCAGCTTGGGTGGCTCCTGCTGCCGGGATAGGTGCTTGCTGAACGGGGGGCGTGGGTATCGCAGTTGCTTCTCCCGGCTCTGTGTCTCTCACAGAGATGCGGGTACAAGGCCTCACGTTTTGGCCATAGGGCTCATTGAAAATGAAGATATGGTCTATTTTCATGATTGCCTCATCACCCTGCTGCATGCGGCTGATGATGTCCACAACTGCCGGAGGTTGTCCCGGCATCGAATTGTCCATCACAACAGCAAAGAGCATCTCCTCGGGCATGACTCCATCACCATAGCGAACAAAGCGGCGGTGGCCTAGGTTCTCCAGTACTCTAAACATAGCCCGTGGTGCATTGATTGTACCGCCTACGGGCTGTTGCAGCCCCTCGTAGACAGCCCGTACGACATTGGAAGCCATGAGATCACAGTTCCCCTGAATGGTCTGCTGTACAGCTGTGGGAACGGCTGCGCGCGTGACGCCGATATCTGCCTGAACCAGCTGAGGCGCCAGAAGCATGGTAGCTATGGCTACAAGTATGGAAGAAGATTTCATATCAGATACTTTTGACGTGGATTCATTGCGTTTTGTTCAATAATTTTTTATTTTTTTTCTTCGCTTGACAGTTGGGGATTATCTCGTTATACTTCAGCTGTTCCCTCCATGGCAAGACGTCGTTCATACAATCGCTCAGCTCCCTTGTATCACAGAATACCGATTATTCCCGGTATCTTGTATATTAATATCAGCCGCTCGGGGCTTTCCCTCAGTTTTGGTAAAAGTGATGTGGGCCGTGCTACGGTGAGTAGCCGCGGGGTACGTGTGAATAAGAGTATAGGTGGTTTCTCTATCGGCCGAACATTCAGTTTCAGCAAGCTTTTTGGGCGTCGTAAACGTGGTGGGGAAGAATGATAATTTAACATATTACGCTGTATAATGAATAAATTACATACATTATTGATGGGCTTGTTTTTGTTTGCGCTGACCGCTCCAGTGCATGCTGCGTCCGTGCAGGCTGAGCCGCTGCCGGAGGTTGCTCACCACTGTGTTTGGAATGTGGTGTTAGTAGTTGCTTCCGTATTGGGAATATTGGGTTTTGTTGGGCTTCTGGTCGCTACTGCTCAAAAGGTGGATTTGCATTATGGTATGGGAGATGTTTATCTTTCCGTTCCCTTGGGTTTAGCCTGCTGGACTTCTTTGGTGGGCTTTGGTTATATGGCCTGGCGAGGTGATGATCTTCTTCCTTATCTGCAGACTCCGGTTATCATTTCTTATGTCCTTTTCTTTTTATCCTTACTTCTTTCATTCATTTTGGTGAAGAGATGTAATCCTCAGGCTGGCATTGTGGGGCTTATATTTGCGGCGTTTGGTCGTCTGTTTGTGGATATTCTTAGCCAGCTTTGTTCCATTCTTGTGGTGCTTTCGGGGATCTGGGTAATATTCGGAGGCCGTAAGCAGAATGGTGAAAAGGTATCGTTCCTGGGGCGTTTGGGCTGTGCATTTGCATTTGCGTGGATGTTTAAGCTGGTGTGGGGCTCCATTCGTACTACAACTCGTGAGCCGGTGTCGTCCACTAACGGATATCTGCTTGCTGTGCTCAATATGCTGTGTATCGCTGGTGCTCTGTATGGTGGATATGCTTATACACACCGCATGCCTGTAGTTCAGACATCAGAGCTTGTGCAGGCTGTACTGCATAATAATCAGGAAGCAACGCTGAAGATTATCGCGGAAAATCCCATGATGGATCGTACCCCTGCCATTCATACTGCTATTAAATATACGAACGGGCCTATGCTGAATATCCTCATTCGCAGCAGGTCAGAGCTCGCTGAAACGATTGAGTATGCTCAGGGGGAAGGGCTTGCAAACGTGCTTGCTTTCTTAAGAGCCAAGCACAGGCTCAGTTGTCCCGAGGAAGCGGTTGAGCTCACACCTTCTGATGTGGCTGTTGATGCTACAGAAGATGTGGTGCGGCGTTTTGTGCAGTAAGATTACCTCTGATTTTGTTCTACTGAAACCTGCGCGTTTCCCACGAGTGGAAGTGCGCAGGTTTTCTTTTGTGCCGGAGTTAGGGTGAACTCTAATTTATAGTTGAGATGTAGGTTTTCTGCTGGACAAGGGATGGGGAATATGTTATAGGATAGAGTATGAAATGGCTGAATGCTATGTTAGCGATGGCAGCGCTTGCCGTGAGCGGCGCATGGGCAACCCCGGCTGCGATGGGCAATTTGCAAAGACCGGTAACAGGCCAAGCTGCTGTATTGAGTTTTGGCGGTGAAGGTGGCCGAGAGTTCTTGCTGGATGGCAGGCCCTTCCAGATTCGCTCCGGTGAGATTCATCCGCAGCGCGTACCCCGGCAGCATTGGCGGCATCGTATTCGTACGGCTAAGGCCATGGGGCTGAATACCATTGCTTTCTATGTGTTCTGGAATGCCCTGGAGCAGGAGGATGGTAGCTGGGATTTCAGCGGGCGCAATGATATCGCGGCTTTTATTGATATGTGCGCAGAGGAGGGCATGTGGGTGCTATTCCGCCCCGGCCCCTATGTGTGTGGCGAGTGGGATTTGGGCGGTCTGCCCACATATCTCATTCGTGATGCTGTAACCCCCCTGCGTTATACGGGGAATGCTCAGTTCATGGAAGCCCAGACTCGCTATCTCGAGAAAATCGCTGAGATTGCTATTCCCCGCCTGAGCCGCAATGGTGGGCCTATTCTCATGGTGCAGTTGGAGAATGAGTATGGTAGCTACAAGAGCTCCCATGATGAGCTTGCATACATAGAGTGGCTTAAGGCTTTCTGGGAAGGCAAGGGGGCCGGCCCGTTCTATCTTTCGGAGGGGTCCTCAAATCACCACCTGCGTTTCGTGCCGCGTGGTGTAGCTGTGGGACTGGATCCGGCGGATAACGCTGGCCAGATGCGCAACGCACTTCGCATTGCTCCCGGTGTACCTGTGTTCTCTAGTGAGACCTATCCCGGCTGGTTGCGCCACTGGGGTGAGGGTAACTGGACACCCAGCCGGAATGCGCTGAATTCTGTGCGTTGGTATATGCGTGATGGTGTTTCTTTCAATTTATTCGTGTACCATGGCGGTACCAGCTTCGGTCTGACGGCCGGTGCTAATAGTAACGAGAACGGGGACAACTTCCAGCCGGACCTCACCAGCTATGACTATGGTGCACCCGTAGGCGAAAATGGAAACCTGACCCGAGAGTACTTCGAGTATCGCGATATTATCCTTGGTGCCGTTCCCGGATTGAACGCCCCGGAGCCTCCTTCTACTCCGCCCTCTATGGTTATTCCTGCGTTCACTCCCGAGAAGCTGTACTCGCTTAATGAGCTTCGTGCCGTTGGTGAGGCGGAAAGCTTTGATACGCCTCCTACGCTTGAGAGTCTTGGTCAGAATCAGGGTATAGGCATTTATACAGCAGTCATTCCGGCTGGGCCTGCTGCCACTCTTAGCTGCCGTGCTCATGACTATGCACTAGTGTATGTGGGAGATAGGCTTATAGGCACGCTGGATCGCCGCTTGGGTCAGAACTCACTGGAGCTGCCTGAGCGTGATAGGCCTGCCGTGCTGAAGATAGTGGTGGATACCTTTGGCCATGTGAACTTCTGCTCCTATACGGAGAAAGACCGCAAGGGGTTGATTGGCCCTGTGATGCTGGGTGGCGAGGAGCTGAAGGGGTGGCGTGTTCAGCGCATGCCTCTTACAGCCGTTCCTCATCCGATGATTGATGCCGCTGGTGCCAGAGCGGATGAGCAGGGCGGGCTTTATCGTTCCTTGGTGAATCTTACTGAGGAGCCGCAGGATACCTTCCTTGATATGTCCGGTTGGCACAAGGGTTATGTGTGGGTGAATGGTCACCTTCTTGGCCGCTACTGGAACATAGGTCCGCAGCTTCGCTTGTATTGTCCTGCAGAGTTCTTGCGCCGGGGGAACAACGCTATCGAGGTGCTGGACCTCCACATCTCTGAAGATAATGGCCCTGAAATCAGGGGGTGCACGGAGCGTAATATGGAGGTCACGCGCTCCACGCGAGCCCTGAATAACCAGTGGGATTAAAGGGGGACACTTCTCCATCTGAAAAACAGTCACAGCCATAACGGCTCGTGGCTGTTTTTCTTTCATTATCCATGACAATACTGACTGGTCTGTGGCTTGACATAGAGTGTCTTTTGTGCTAGTGTTCCAGCATGTTCTCGCTCCTTTCCGATAAACTGGATGATACCTTTCGTAAACTGCGCGGCCTGAGCAAAATCTCAGAGTCGAACATAGCCGAAGCTATGCGTGAAATCCGCATGGCGCTGCTGGATGCTGATGTGGAATACAGCGTGGCGCGTGAGTTTATCGCACACGTGAAGGAGCAGGCCATGGGTGTTGCCGTGTTGAAGACGGTGAAGCCTGGTGAGCAGATTGTAAAGATTTTCCGTGACCAGCTTGCGGAGCTGCTGGGTGGTGAAGCTGCTGAGCTGAATCTTACTCCCCCCGGCCGTATCCTTGTGGTGGGTCTGAACGGTGCCGGTAAGACTACTACGAGTGCAAAACTTGCTCGCCGCCTTAAGGCTGAGGGGCACAAGCCTTTGCTGGTAGCCTGTGACCTTATCCGCCCCGCTGCTATTGACCAGCTGGCTACTTTGGCCGGCCAGATAGACGTGCCCGTCTATACTCCTTCCGCTAGTGAGAAGGATGTCATCCGCGTGGCTAAGGACGCTCTGAAGTGGGCTAAGGATCAAGAGCACGATGTTATTATCTTTGATACAGCAGGTCGTCAGGAGGTGGATGAAGACCTTGTGGATGAGCTGCGTAAGCTCGCTCGCTATCTGGAGCCGCAGGAAGCCCTGCTTGTGGCGGATGCTGCCACCGGTCAGCAAGCTGTGCGTGTGGCTCAGACCTTCGATAACGCCGTAGGCCTTACCGGTATCATTCTCACCAAGCTGGATGGTGATGCCCGTGGTGGTGCTGCATTATCCATGCGTGCGGTGACCGGTAAGCCCATCAAGTACGTGGGTGAAGGCGAGAAGCTGGACATGTTCGGTCCCTTCGTTCCTGTGCGCATGGCGGATCGTATTCTGGGCATGGGTGATATCGTGGGCTTGGTGGAAAAAGCCGCTGAGAAGATTGATCAGGAATCCGCCATGAAATCCATGGGGCGCATGATGAGTGGTGAGTTCAATTTCAATGACTTCCTCTCCCAGATGCGCATGATGCAGAGCCTTGGTCCGTTGGAGGGGCTACTGGGGCTGCTGCCCGGTTTCAGCAAGCTTAAAAAGCAGCTCCCGGAAGGGGCTTTGGACCCGAAGAAAATGAAGCGCATGGAGGCTATTGTGCTTTCTATGACTCCCGCAGAACGTGCCAATTACAAGCTGCTCATTCCTTCCCGCCGCCGCCGTATTGCCAAGGGCTCCGGTGTGAGCGAAATTGAGGTGAATCGCTTCATCAAGAATTTCAAGCAGATGAAGGACATGATGGGTGGCAAAGGTAAGATGGGCGGACTCATGAAGGCCATGGGCAAGATGAACGGCGGCGGTATGCCGGCTATGCCTCAGGGCGGCGAAATGCCTGACCTCTCCTCCCTGATGGGCGGTGCTGGTGGTGCCGGTATGCCTGACCTTTCTTCGCTTATGGGTGGCGGTGGTAAGAAGCCCAAGGGCCCCGGTATGTCCAGCATGGGTGGCTTTGGCGGCCTTTTCCGCAGAAGATAAGTTTCATCATCATTGCCCCGGAGAGCTTCTATCCGGGGCAATGTGATATATGACTGAAAGGAGGCTTGCACCTCTTCTGCCAGTAAGAGTATACTGTTCGCCATGAAGACGGACCGCCGAGAGATTGCCACGACCGTAGCGAATGACCCTGCCAGTTATAAACTCTGCGCGGTGTGTGGCGCCATTGTGGACCGTGAAGTGGGAAGCTGCCCGGATTGTTACGCGTACCGTTTTGATATGGACGTGGCCCATGTGGCAGATGCCGCGCTGGATTTGGCAGTACTGCCGCAGATGGCTGTCAGCCACTTTGACCTCATGCCTGAGGGTGGTGATGAGGCGGATGCTGACGATGAAAGCTGATGATAGCCCCTGAATAATTTTTCGCCCGCAGCGGATGGTTATCCGTGCGGGCTTTTTAGTGATTTTTCGGCCTGTTCAGCTGATTCTGGCGAGAGCCTGATTGAATGCTGCGGTCTGGTCTGCATCAGGCATGATGTCCAGCAGGGCAAAGGAGGAGGCGTCCAGCGTGTCTAGTACCTCGAAATCCGCCTCGCAGTGTATGGCGTAATATTCAGCACCCCAGAGGTGTGCAATTTCCTGCAGATTATAGGTGGGCGGCTGTACCATGAGGCGGTGCAGCTCATCATCCATACCCGGCGTGTAGGCACAGCCGGCACCCTCGTTATTCAGCACGGCTACTACACGGCGGGACGGTGGCAGCTGAGGCATCATGGTGGCGGCAGCACAGTCTCGGAGCAGGGCGATATCACCGGTGAGGCAGCAGGCGTATTCGGAGTCTGCGCTGTTTGCTAGGAAGGCTGATACTGTGCCGTCTGCTCCACCTGCAGCGCTGTTAGCGCGCACGTAATGGGTGGGTACGTGAGTCTGTGCGTAGTTGTTCCAGAGGCGCAGAGTAGTGGCAGAGCCGAGGCAGAGCACATCCGCTATGCCAGCTTGATTTGAGAAATAACGCACCATGGCGGCCTCACTCTCGGGGTACGCCAGCAGAAGCTCTTCAATGCGGCCTGCCATTCGGCGGCTGCGCTGCATCCACCCTTCCGTATCACCGATGTGGGGAACATCCCCCAGCGCCTTCATTATCTGCTCCAGTTCTCCTTCTATGACGGTACTCTTGCGGCAAAGCCCGGAGAAACCGGTGCGGGTGATGGAGAATACCTCCGTGCTCGGCAGGTTTTCCAGTCCCCGCCAGAATGCGCCGGTGGGTACATCGCCGATTCGCAGCACATAGCGTGGCGGATAGCGGAGCAGAAGCTGGTCTGCACCATGCAGAAGGTAGGCAGAGAGCTCTTCTCTCAGGCCGCTGGCAGCTTCTGCCACCACGGGAACACGAAGAGTGCGGGCTAGCCAGATAGCTGGCTCTTGCTCGGAGGGATCCAATCCGCCGATGATAAGCACCAGCCCTTCTACTGCTCGGAAGCGCAGCATTTGCGAAAGGGCTACCAGTGAGGAGCGGAAACGCGGGGCTGCCGGTGCATCTGCTACTTCCAACCCGGTGAAATCACAGCGGGTACGGCATTCCTCCGTGAGTCGCAGGCTCAGGTGCATGGGGAAGCCTTCTGAGCAGGCTGAAGATAAATCCGGCAGGTCTGACACACTACAGGGCAGCGGAATCTCCATTGTGGGCGCGTAAATGCCGAAAAGCCCTTCATTTTCAATGTGACCGGGAGCGCCGGAGCCCCCGGCATTCTCTTGGTCCTCTACTGTGATGACGATAAGTGGGCGGCGCTGATAGTAGGCCTCTACCACAGCGGGTGTAAGAGCTGCGGCACAGGAGCCATTCCCCGCCACCACTACTACGGGGCGTGCCGTAGCCTGAATACGGCCCAGCGCAAAATAGGCCGCAGTACGTTCATCCGGCTGAGTCCAGCGGTGCACAACCGGGCACTGGGCAAGAGCGGTGAGAAGAGGGGTGTTCAGCTCGCCGGGGCAGCAGACCCACTCCGCGACGCCGGCTGTTGCACAGCATGAGATGAGGCTTTTCATGAAAAGTGATGTGGGATGATAATCAGAATGGAAGCGATTCTGGATTGCCCAGATGATGAGGGGTGCGGTCGGTAATGAAATCGTACAGCATGGAGACTCTTGCTCCACGCTCTCGCAGCCATGCACGCAGTCTGGCACGGCGGTTCAGCGCGGAATCCTCGGCATTGAGGCCTTCAGCCTCGATATCTAGGTGGCGTGCAATGGCCACAGCGCGTTCTGCGTGCCCCTCCTGGCTCACGATGATGAGTTGGTTTGCTCCGAAGATTTGATTGGCTCGTGCTACGGAATCATAGGTACAGATACCGGCGAAGTCACACACGATGCGATCTGCGGGTACACCGAGCTGGATGAGCGAGTTTTTCATGTCCCTCGGCTCATTGTAATTCATGGCCCGATTATCACCGGAGACGATGATGCCGCGCACCTTACCACTATGCCACAGGTTTGCGGCTGCTTGCATGCGCGTGGCGTAGAAGTAGTTGCTGCGCCCACGGCTCACATATTTGGAGCAGCCCAGCACAAGCCCCACGGCATTGCTCCGGCAGGCAGATGGCTCATCATGGCAGCGCCCGTGAGAAAGAATGGCTGTCCAGCTTTCTGCCAAGCCAACGCAGAGCATAATTAGCACAAGCGGAACTGATACCAGTACGAGGGTTGTGCGAATCCAGCGGGGCCGGCGCGATGGGGCGTCACTCATGGTGTGTGGCGGGCGAAAATCAATCTATGGAGATGACCTGAATGCGGGTGGTCAACTGATGCGTTTCTCCGCAGCGGAGCCCCAGATTTTCAGCGGGTACGGCAGCTGTTTCAACCGCGATGAAGCCGCGCGAGGCCTCTGCACCCAAATCACCCATACCGGCAGCGAGTTCCTGACCGGGGTTCCATACCACAGCGGAGGCGGAACCTGCGCGGCAGATGCGGATACTGCGTTCCCATGCGGGGTCATGAATGGTGATTTCCTGCTGCTCGGGTACCGGATGGTAAATGCGGTCTATGTGACCGGCAGGAATGAGCGGGTCCTCGCAATGTTCTATAGCATCGTCTGCATATTCCGTGAAGGCGCATTCCTCCAGTCCGGTGATAGCTATCTGTTCGTAGTCGCTCACGGCAAAGTACGTGTGCATGGCGGCAGAGAAAGGCATGGCCCTCTTCACGTCCATTGTAAGAAGGGTAACCATCAGCTCTTTGCCGGCCTCAATGATGACAGCTCCACTGGGCATCAGCTCTTGCTCCGGGGGCAGAGCCAGAACAATTTTCACGGTGCCGTCCTCCAACTCCTCAGTGGAGGCATGCTGCCATGTGGAAATGCGCGCCACACCATGGGAAGGCTGGGTGGAATCTTCCGTATTCTTGCCGAACCACGGCCAGCACAGCGGAATGCCACCACGAAGCGCTTTTCCTTTGGCGTATATGGCCTTCGGGCTCATGAAGATGACCGGCAGCTGCCCCGTCGGGGTCCATTGCAGCACCTGAGCGCCGTACAGGGATATTTCAGCCTGGCAGAGCTCAGTGGAGATGCGCAGGATGGGGAAGTCGAGACCGTAAGGATATTCCGTGGTAACCATATAAAAATCTTGATATGTGAGGCGTGGCTATCCTAGCAGATTCTGCACTCGCTGTCGAGCAAACATTGTTCGCATGTCACGCGCGGCCCTGCGTGTATGTGCGCAGAAGGGAGACTGCATCCGCAGCGAGGCGCCGAATGGCCGGCTCTTTACCGCGTATGGCAGGCAGCCCCCAGAGTGTGAAGTCATTATGTGCTACGATGTTAAAGTACATACCGCGCAGGCATGTCAGGCACCAGAGCCAGTCTGCTCTCTCCATGCCCGGGAAGTGGGCTTGCACGGTCTCCTGCCATTCCTGCAGCGCGTAGGAATAATGGGATTCGTACACCTCGCGAGTGAGCTCAGGTGCTTCATAACCCATTTTATTGAGGAAGCAGAGTACTTCTTCGCCGCCGGCTACCGTGGCGTCCTCCCAACGGGTGATGGGGGCCGCTAGCCATGAGTATATCAGCTCTTCCACATCGCCGCCGGATTTTGCTTCCTCCAGAGCCTTGAGGCATACGCTGTTATACTGTTCGGAAACGTAGGCGAGAGTATCTCGGTATAAATCCGCTTTATTTCCGAAGTGATAGCGAATGAGGCCGATGTTTACATCCGCGGCGTTCGCTATTTCACGCATGGACGCTCCCTCATACCCGAGCTGGGTGAACTGGGTGATGGCGGCTCGCATGATATGAGCTTTCGTGGCCTCGGATTTATTCATAAGCGGGTGAGAGGTGGCAACTTTTTATCGGGTACGGGTATTTCTCGCATTGCGTGCCTGTTCGTCCAGGTACGCGATGTCTTCCCGGCAGAAGCGATCTAACCGTGTACGGCTGACTTTGCCACCAGGGTCTCTCAGGTAGACTATCTGATTCACCTCGTCATAGCGCTGAAGTTTGGCAAAGAGGCGGTCTCCTCGGCGGGAACGCCATTCTCGGTAGCCTCGCTGCATGAGTTCGTTCTTGAACTCTGTATAGTTTTGTTCGGCTCGTTCTACTCCGAGTTTTAATTCACCTTCCACTTCACCCACGAAGCCGTCATAACCATCTATGCGAGCGGTAATTCTGCCTCTCGGGTCCACCACAACGACGCCCGGGAAGTGAGAGAGCCCGTAGCGGCGGGCTAGTGCATTGATGGAGCGCATGCTGTAGCGGGCATTATCACCGTTGGCTTCATCCATGGACGCGCCGGCGTCCAGCTTCACGCGGATGATGCGGTCCTGACACCATACGTTGAACTTAGGCGTATCCAATAGGTGGGCTCCGAGTCTGTTACTTCTGGGGCTGGTGACGGAATTGTGAAACCAGATGATGAGAGGGCGGCCTTCTCGGCGTGCGAGGCTGATGCCACGGCCCAGATTGTTCAGCCAGCCATTACCTTGGCGGCGGCTTTCAAAGGCGGCGGTGAGTCCGGGTATTTCCGCATCCGGATTGTCCGGGTCGGTCCAGATGAGCTCCTCATCACTACCATTATCCACCCTTCTGAGCTCTTCTTCGGAAGTAACTCGCATGGTCTGGGCTCCCAGCCCGCCCCCTCCGGGAAGCAGAGGATTAGCAGAGAAACCTGCCATAGGCTGGTTTGCATCCTGCGGGGCAAGCGGATTTTCCGGCCGTTCCTCCAGCTCAGTTGTGGTGGTGCAGGCTGCCAGAATGAGGCAGCTGAGCAGGGCGTAAATCTGTTTTCGCTGGGGTGCCATGGAGGATGATATTTAAATCAGTTCTGGGATACTTTAGCCTGTTGCCAAGCTGCTTCCATTTGCTCGGCTGAGGCATCTTCAAGGCTGATACCCTGAGCCTTCAGAATTTTCTCAAGGGCATTGAAACGGCGCTCAAACTTGCGGTTTGCTGCGTCAAGAGCTACCTCGGGATCTATCTTACGGCGGCGGCAGAGATTTACCGTGGTGAAGAGCAAATCTCCCAGCTCTTCTTCCACGTGTGGGTCAGAATCCGGCAGGGTAAGTGTTTCTTCCACCTCTGCTGTTTCTTCACGTATCTTTTCCACTACTCCTGCATGGTCAGGCCAGTCAAAGCCCACTTTTGCCACTTTCTTTGTGAGCTTATAGGCACGCAGCAGGGAGGGAAGGCCTTTACCGCAGTTCTTCAGGTATGGCTTGTCTTCAATGGACTGCTCTTTGCGTTTGATGGCATCCCACTGGGTGAGCACGCCATCACTATCCGTCACATTCGCTGTGCCGAATACATGCGGATGCCTGCGTACCATCTTGTCACTCAAATCACAGGCTACATCCGCCAGTGTAAAGCCGACTTCCGGATTTTCTGCTGCGAGCTCAGCATGGAATAGCACCTGAAGCAGCACATCACCGAGCTCTTCGCGCAGGTGGTGCCAGTCGTTGGCTCGAATAGCGTCGATGCATTCGTAGGCTTCCTCAATGAGATTGGGTATCAGGCTCTCGTGCGTCTGTTCTGCATCCCACGGGCAGCCTCCGGGCGCCCTGAGTCGGTGCATGACGGCGATGGCTCGCTCCAGCTGTCTGCCGGGTTCACGGCAGTTAATCATTTCATCGTCTGTCATTTCTTGCGCTGGTCTCGGCGTTCATTAGTGGCCTTGCCGGCCAGAATGTCATCTATGTGTTCGATGAGGGCCCAAGAGACGCGGCGGCGCTGGTACTTGCGCCAGAGCAGGTCACGCAAAGTCTGCCACAGTTCAGGGGTGAACTCGGCCGGTTCCGGCTCTACTTCGTCCTTCATGGCGCGGCCTACCTTCGGCGTGCAGGTGAGCTGCCACCAGCCGCCGAAGTGGCTGGCCTCATAGACAACTTTATTGCCGTCAGCATCACGGTCTTTCCAGGAGAATGTTTCCATATATCTCTTTGGTTAGGGGATAATTTTATCGGCGGTTGCGGCGACCTCTCAGCTCGCGATGCGCCTGAGTGACATCGTCAGTCATGGTGGGGGCAATATCAGCACCGGTGTTATTCAGCGAGATGATGAGGGGCTTAGCGCGGTTTCCGTTAGCATCATAGCGGTAAATGACACGCTGCACCAGCCTGTTGGAAGGATGCGCGAACATGCGCTCCTCAATGAGGCGAGCCTGGGAGTCATACCCGTAGGAAACTTTGTAGATAGGCTGGCGATTGCTGTCGTAAATCACGCAGGCTACCAGCTGGCCGTAACGCCCTTCCGTGTAGTCATTAATGGCTGCAAGTCTGCCGCTTGCGGTGTATGTGGCACAACGCATGCCGCGCCAGCCGCTCTGTCTCTTGTATACGGAGCGAGAGCCGTCCGGGTGACGCAATACGCGCACCATGTCACGGTCTTCATTCACTAAATCTGGGCTCTGCGCCATGCTGAGTGGTGTCAACAGCAGACAGGCCAGTACTGCCAACAACCGGAAAGGGAGTGTGTTCATGCACTCATTCTACTATCATGCCGCGCTGATTGCAAGTGCGAAGTATGGCGTAACGTGCCATTTTTCTTGACAGCTTCCCCCCACGCAGGCACAATGGGGGCATGACAGCCAGAAAGCCCATCAATGTGCGCCGTCCGGAGGTGATGGCTCGTGTGCGTGACAAGGTGCAGCAGTACGATAGTGAACTCGTGACCAGCATCCGTGAGAATGGTAATGAGCTGAAGCTGCCCGGAATGGAGGTGCAGCTGGCCTCGGCTTTCGGCTTTTGTGATGGTGTGAAGCGCGCTATTGAGATTGCATACGCCACCTGTGCTATGTTTGTCGGTAAGCGCATATGGCTTATCGGGGAGATTATTCATAACCCGGCAGTGAATGCGGATTTGGACTCCATGGGGCTTCGCCATTTGCCGTGGAATCATAATGATTCTATATATGATGAGCTGAATGAGGAAGACGTGGTAATCATGCCGGCATTCGGCGTTTCCCGTATGATGCGCAGCAGGCTGGAAGAGCAGGGGGTGCAGCTGGTGGATTCCACCTGCGGCAATGTTATTCGCGTATGGCAGCGCGTTCGTAACTATGCGAAGATGGGTATCACCAGCATCATTCACGGCAAGGCGCGGCATGAGGAAAGCCAAGCCACGGCCTCCCAGTCCTGCGGTGAGGATGGTAAGGGTCAGTTCCTCATTATTTTTGATGAGAAAGACGCCCGACTGCTGGCTGATTATATTCTGGGGCGTGGTAATCGTGAGGAGTTTATGGCGCATTTCGGTAACTCTTGTTCTGCTGGGTTTAATCCGGATGTTCACCTTGGCGAGATTGGTATGGCAAACCAGACGACAATGCTTAAAAGCGAGACTGCCCATATCCAGACGTTGCTGCGAGCTGCGGTGAAGGAGCGTGATGGCGATGACCTTCGTTTCCATGCTTATGATACCATTTGCGGAGCCACTCAGGACCGCCAGAATGCGCTCTTTGAGCTTCTGGAGCAGCCTTTGGATGCTATGTTTATTATCGGTGGTTACAATAGTTCCAATACCACACACCTTGCTCACATTGCCGCCCGCAAACTGCCTACTTTCTTCGTGAAGTCTGCAGATTGTCTGCTTAGTCTTAGCGAAATTCGTTCTTTTGACCTGAAGGCTAAGGCTGAAGTGGAGCAGCCGCTTCCTCCTGAAGCCGCTGATATGGGTCGCACTTGGCGCATCGGCCTTACCGCTGGGGCTTCTTGCCCGGCGAATGTTATTGAGCAGGTTATCCGTCGTATTGCAGAGCTGCGCGGCTGCACTCTTCCACTGTGAAGCCGGTCGAACTCTGCTCATGAATCATAGTAGATTTAAAGGAACTCTTTGTGCCGTTTTGGGGGCTATCACTTTCGGGATGAACCCCTTTTTCGGCATTCCCTTGTATGCGGATGGTTTGGAGCCGCTCAGCGTGCTTTTCTATCGCTTTTTCTTTGGGGCTTTTTTGTTGGCGGGGCTGCTGACATTGCGCGGGGAATCACTGCGCCTTGCTAGAGTTTACTGGCTGCCGACTGCCGGCGCCGGGCTTCTACTGGCGCTCACTTGTCTTTTCTGGTTCATGACTTTCCGCATCATGGACTCCGGTATTGGCGCTGCGCTCATTTTCATTTACCCCATTGTGGTAGCCTTCATGATGTGGGGCTTATATGGTGAGCGGCTCTCTCGCCTGACGTTCGTGGGGATTGCTCTGGCTACTGTGGGTGTGGCCCTCACTTGTACTCCCGGCGAGGGGTGCCGAGTCTGCGCTGAAGGTCTGGTGTATATCATTCTTTCGGCATTTGTTTATTCTCTGTATATTGTGGCAGTAAAGAAATCCCGACTGCGCCGTTTGCCTCCGGGGAAACTCACCTTTTATTCGTTGTTTTTTGCCGTACCTGTTTTTCTGGTGGCTTTACGGGGCGGGATTGATTTGCAGATGCTTCCTAGCTACCGAGCTCTTGGCAATGCGTTGGGACTTGCCTTTTTCCCCTTACTGCTTTCGTTCCTCTTCACCACTATTGCCATTCGACACATTGGCCCCACGCAGACGAGTATCCTCGGGGCACTTGAGCCGGTCACCGCTATAATTCTCGGTGTAGCTTGTTTCGGTGAATGCATGAGCCTTCGTCTTGCATGCGGTATCCTGATTATTCTTGCCGCTGTCACACTGGTCATCTGCTCGAAATCTCGCGAGGTGGCTTCCACTCTGCTTGGTAAATCCTCGCCTGAGTCGCCCTGATTCATTGAGGTATGATTAAGCGGATTCAAAAATCCAATTGACTAGACATAACAAAGATGATAAAGAAGGGTATGGCAGTTTTCCGATGGATGGCAATCTTGTGTTGCCTTTTTCTCAGTATTGTTCAGGGGGCGGAGCATCCCCTCATGTGGCGGGGACTTCATGTGGATGTTTCCCGTCACTTCTTTGCTCCGGAGGTATTGAAGCGGCTGATGGACAGCATGGCCCCGCTGAATTATAACCGCTTGCATCTGCATCTGACGGATGGTCCCGGCTGGCGCCTTGAAATAAAGAGATATCCGCGCTTAACCTCCGTTGGCGCTTGGCGTAAACGTCTTTCGTCTGATTTTTGGAACTGGAATGATCATGAAATTGGCTCCCATTTTTCTGATTGTTATGGTGGGTTCTATACTCAGGAGGAGATGCGGGAACTCATTGCTTACGGGGCTGAACGGGGGATTGTCATTGTGCCGGAGATTGATATGCCCGGCCATGCGTATGCTGCTCTGGTGGCCTATCCTGAGCTTGCTTTAATTCCGCCGCCCGCATGTAAGCTAGGGCGTGACGTGCTGGATGTTGAAAAGCCAGAAGTGCGGAGCTTTGTCCGCGGTGTGTTGGATGAGGTGATGGAGATTTTCCCCCCGGGAACCCCGATTCATTTGGGTGGTGATGAGGTGGATGCTGAATTGCTCACCCCGCAGCAGCAACGCGCCTTTATGCAGGAAATGGTGGATTACGTCCTCAGTCGCGGGTATCCTGCGGTCACCTGGGATGAAGCTGCCTGCAACGGCGTCCGCGGGCAATGGGTCATGCTCTGGCGGGCCGAACAGCTGGACGCTGTGCTCGCTCTGGGGGTGCCTGTGATTTTATGCCCTAACTCACACTTCTATTTTGATTATCCACAAACTCCGGATGAAGCCGCTCCCGGCGAGCATGTCATCACTTGTGACACCGTGCGTTCGTTCCGTCTGCCTGAGCATTCTCAGGTTCTTGGCTTGCAGGCTAATTTGTGGACAGAGCATATCCGCACCCCGGAACAATTATTCCGAATGGCCTTTCCGCGTGGGCAGGTACTTTCCGAAGTGTTCTTTCAGAGTGATGATGATTCTGTGAATTGAGGTGCGTTTGCGTGACTTTTGTTTGTCTGAGGGGGTAGTCGGATTATTTTTCTCCATTTGTTACACTTCTCTTAATCAGAAAAACCGCGGCCCCGAAGAAGGGGCTGTGGCTTTCTGAGCCGACGCGGAAAAAGCGCCGGAGCGAGGGAAATCAGGGTGCGTCAAAGGTGCCAGATAGTAAACTAGGCGTAAGTGTGCTCTCGGTTATATTTTTCACGGAGGCCAATAATTAGGGGCAAGATACCCGATTTCCTGCTTGACAGGAGGTGCCGTTTTGCTACACTAGGATAGTTGCCAAAAGGCTGCAATCATTCATTCTATCTTCCGGTATGAAACTTCATCTGAATCTCACGCTCCGCCGCGCATTGTTGGCTGCCATGGCAGCTGTTGCCACGTTTGCCCCCTCGGTAACAGCCGGTATTGCTGATGCTCGCTACGATTTGCAGTATTATTTGGATTTTGCCTACAATATGGGTATGTTCCGCCCCGGTGCATCTAACCTGACTGTGGCGTATAAAGATGGCACCACCGTTTCGGACCCCGTCATCCCGGTAATGCCCAATCTGGACAGCTTCGGTGCAAAGGGTGATATGGTCGGCTCAAACTTCCATTTCCAAGCCGGTTCCGGTCTGGTGGCTCCGCAGTATCTGGTAAGTGCTGAGCACTGTAATGAGTCTCCCGTCTTCTTCGTGACTCAGAATACGACCTACAGGTACAAATACACCTCTTCCGGGTATGCAAGTCAGGCCGGTGTGGGCAGCGCAGACTGGAGTATTCAGCGCCTCAATAAAGTTGTGACGGAGGTGGCCTATACGCCCTATGCCTCGGATGCGTTCATGGCCTCCCTTCCTGCTAATGAGACATGGCTTTACCGCGTGGGGCAGGGTGACCCTAAGGATACGAATGGTGGGTTATCTATCGGCCGCAATGCGATGGGTGGCTTGAGCAATATATCGAACATTAACAAGAACGGGTCCGGGACCTGGGTTTTCACTACCCACTTAAGGGAGTATGATGTAGCGGGGGATACGCGTCCTCCTCTGGAAATAAGTGTAACCTCCGGCGATAGTGGCAGTGCCATTTATGCGTGGGATGATGAAAATGACCGTTTCCTGCATGTTGGTTTTGCGTCCGGCAGTACGAACTTTAACGCGTATTCGTCCAATGGCTACTTCTGTCACAATGGTACGGCGTACGAAAACTTTATAGATTCCTACGATATTGCGGTTGATCAGTTCAGCGGAACGGGCACGATATTGTGGGGTGCTCAGAATAGCACCACCGGCAAGGGCTTCCTGACTCAGGGGGATGTAAGCGTGGAATACACCGGCGCCGGCAGTGGTAATACTGCATACGACCACCTCGGTATAGTTTTCTCTACTGCTGATACGACTAATACCCAGCATCTACAGCTGCAGAACAGCGTGAACATGGGCTCCGGTGCCCTTACGTTTAACAGTGGCAGCTGGCACATATCGGAGAATGATTCTTCTTACTCCTTCAATAATGCCGGATTTGTGGTTAATGGAGGCGCTAATTTAACACTGGAGCTCACCGCTACCTCATCCGAAGAGTGGCGCAAGGTGGGTGAAGGCATCATGACTATTGCCGGTGAGGGGAATAATGAGGCCGTTCTGCGTGTGGGCGGTGGTACCACCATTTACAATGTTGACCGAGATGAAGAGGGCAACATTATTGGCTGCTCACTGGGCAATCTTGGTGAAACTCGCCTGGATCGTGAAGGTGGTTACGCGGCGTCATCCGTTCGTCTGGAGGCGGGCGTGGCTTCTATCGTGCTGATGCGAGATGGTCAGTTTAAGACCAACTCCGTAGCGGGTGATACCTTTACCTTTGGCAATGCCGGTGGCCTGCTTAATTTGAATGGGCATGACCTGATTTGGGGCGTGATTCAGCAGGACGGCTCCGGTACCGGTGCCCGCATCGGTAACATGATGATGCAGGATGGCGTTACCCCTGCCGGAACATCCACATTTACCTATACCGGAACAGGCTCCTTTGAAGGCTGTTTCATGGATGAAGGAAAGAACAGCTCTGCTCAGCTGGCAGTGGTGTATAACAATGCCAATGACGGTGCAAGCTGGACCCTGACCGGCAATCATACCAACGTGGGCGGTTATACTGTTCAGGCCGGTACCTTGGTGCTTCAGGGCGCTGCTACTCCCCACATCCTGAACCGCGTGGAAAATGACTGGACATACGCCACCATGAACGGCTCGGATGTCACTGTGAAATCCGGTGCAGCCTTCCGTCTTTCTCACCATGCTCAGATGGTGGGTGATATCAATGTTGAGGCCGGCGGTGCGGTTATCATTAACGAGACTGTTCAGGCCGCGCGCGAGGCTATTGGCGGCGGCTTGCAGCAGGATATGACAAACCACGGCATCTACGGCCTCGTGGGCGATATTACACTTAATGGTGCCAGCAGCATGACGGTGGACACGGAATCCCCCGTGGTAACCATCATGAAGGGCAATGTCTACGGCAATGCCGATGCCGGCTTCATCAAAACTGGTGATGGTGTATTTGTGGTAGACGGGCAGCTGCAGGTGCCCGGTGGCACCATTGAGGAAGGTGGCTTGGTAGTGACTGATAGCACCAATTTCTTGAGGTCTGATAATCAGTGGGACGTGCAGGAAAGGGGCTTTATCGCCATTGTGGGGCAGTCCAATGAAACAACCCTTGCTTCCATCAAACTCGGGTCGAATGGTGTGCTGGCCCTTACAGGAACTCAGGAGACGGAACTTAATCTCACCGGCCGTGAAGGACTGATTATCGGCGCATGGGGTGAAGAGGCTGTCAATTATGGTACTGCATCTGCCACCCTCGGTACTGTGCAGGATGATACGCTTGGGCGTGACGTATGGCGCTTAGGTGGTGGTACCGGCACGCTCAATGTGAATTTCTTACTGACCGGCGACGCGGATTTGCTCATCGGTAATGAGTGGTCCGGCGGCACGGTACATCTGACCAATACAGCCAACGACTTTACCGGTGATATCTTCATTCAGGGTGTTGGCAACAAGCTGACGTATGAGGATGGCGCTCTGGGAAATGCCAAAGTGCTGATAACCTACGGTAATGCATTGGCCATTAATAGCGCCGAGCAATTAGGCATCGTTAAGAGTTCCTCCGCCGGTGTGCTGGCCTTGGCTACCAATGGCAATTTGGATTTGACCGGAGCTAACGTTTCTTTGGGCGCAAATGGGGATTATACCTACACCGGAGCGCTTACCGTGGATTCTGAGCAAGGGTATCGATTCGGCGGCAGTGGCAACCTGACTATTGACACGAATCTTGATGGCTCAGATACGATGATGCTTGATGGACAGGGTACCACCGGCAGTAGTGTGACCTTTGCTCGAGAAGACGCCTACGCGGGCAGCATCGTTGCCGGTGCCGGCTTTAATTTGGATGAAATGCACAGCCGAGGTGATATTGGCATTCACGTCGGGCATGGTGAAGCTCTGGCCAATGTGCAGTCTTTGGAATTGCAGAGGGGTGCTACCTTGTACACCGATGGCCAGAGCTTGGCCGTGCGCAATCTTACTGCCGGTAGTGGTTCGTCCATTCGTAACAATGGAACAACTGCTTCCCTTCTGCTTTTGGAGGTAAGTGAGGGAGCGAACGCATCAATTGCTGATGGCGTGCTCAATGACCTTAATAATTCGTCCGCATTGCATCTTGTCAAGACGGGGTCAGGCACGTTGACCATGGGAACCAACGCTTCTTGGGCAGGCGGTCTCACCATTTCTCAGGGTACAGTCGTGGCGAAGTTGACCGGTTCCAGTGGTCTTAACGCCTCCGGTGGTATAGGTGCAAGTAATGCCTCCATCACCATTGAGGAAGGGGGTACACTGCAGCTTCAAATGGCGAGAACGGCCGGTGAGAATAATGGTCAGCTTGGCGCAACTCTTGCACCCCAGACTATTCTCGGCACGGGTACTGTGGTGCTCAACTCCGGTGGCGAGGCCATTCTCATGACTCAATCGGCTGCCTTCAATGGAACTGTCCACCTGCAGGATAATACCCGACTTTACGTCGGTAAATTGAGCTATAATTTCGGTTATGAGGGCTACAATAACCTTCAGGCCCTTTCCGGTTCAACCATTCAGGTAGACGCCGGTAGTCAGGCGAGAGTGACAAACTCATACCGCTTTGGCAGTACCTCAGCCATCAGTACAAACGCTGATTTTATCATCAGCGGCAATGGTTACTCTGGTCAGAAGGTGGACAAGATTTATGCCTCCTCTCTGACTGCCGGCGCTTTGTCCATTGATAACCAATCAACGGTTTATGGCAATATCACATTGGCTGATGATGCCATGATTGCCTCCAGCTCCAGAGGCACTCTGCAAGCCGTGGTCACTGCCGTGGGTACCTACATATACGGTGACAACTCCACAGCTCCCGGCAGAGCTACCTATGGTGTAAGGAATTACCTCGGCGGTATTATTCGTGGCCGTATTCTGGGTGAGGGCAAGACGCTGACCTTCGGCGGTAATGAAGGCATGACCATTACCGCTGATTCCGACAACACCTTCGGTAATCTCGTGATTGCCAGCAGCAATGGTAACAATGATGACAAGTTCGCTCTGCGCCTTGATGGTGGTAGGGGCGTAAGCCAGACCTCGACTGCTCTGGGCTTGGGGCTGGTGACGCTGAATGACGGCCTTATCCTGCGCTTGGCCGGTACGGGAACCGCCAATCAGACCGATGTGGTGTATACCTATGCCAACAACATTAACGCCGGCAATGGTGCCACGCTTCAGAGCTACAACATCACCAACAAACTGACCGGCACGGTGACAGCTGCCGGTGACCTGAACTTGACTACGGCCAACAGCGGTGTGCTGCATCTGGCCGGTGGTGTGGTGGGCAGCGGTGCTCTGAACTTAGGGGCCGGTTCGCAGGTGATTCTCGGCGCGGCAAATGGTGCCACGGAGGCTTCTTTCACCGGAAATATCGTTGCCGGTGCCGGGGCGTTCCTTACCCTAGAATCCCCCACATCGGTGGCAACAACTTCCACCATTACCGGCACGGATTCCTTCGCGCTGAGCTTGAGCGGTACATCGGATTATACTCTGGGCGGAATCTCTGTGGGAACTTCTGAGGCAGTGGAGAGCTCCTCTCTGACGCTGCGTTTCGATTTCAGTCAGGCTTCAGCGAATGATTACGCTATTCTGAATACCGATATTACCGCCGGCACTACCACGATTGCGTTGGATTTGAACATGTTCAACGAGATTGCCAGCGGTGAATATACCCTTATTAGCGGTAATCTGGGGACGGGCTCTTATGCGTTGGATCCAAGCTTGGGTGGTCGCTTTAGCTATCGTCAGGAAAATGGTAAGCTGATTCTGGTAGTGGGTGGGGATGACCGCCTGTACTGGTCTTCTGCTGCCGGTACTACTCAAAATTGGAACGCTGCCAACTGGCAGGTTGGCGGGCAGGGCAATGCGGTGGCCTACAGCGGTTCACAGGAGGTAGTGCTGAGTGCCAGTGGCCTTTCCGCCGCTGATTCCCGCGAGATGATAGCTGTGAACGAGGCCCTTACGGTGGGCCGTGTGAATGTATCCTCCACCTATGGCTTGGAGGGCACGGGCTCGGTATCCGGAAGCAAGTTGGTCATCGGTGACGGCGGCGATATGCAGTTGGGCGTGAATTCCACCTTCTCGGAAGATGTGCTGGTGAATGACGGCACCCTGCGCGTGACCAGCGCTAGCCTGACGGCTGATATCACGGCTGAGAATAATTCGGATGTCGTTCTCAACGGCGCTACGCTTAACGGCAATATCTCCCTGACAAACTCTGAGGCTGATATCAACCAATCCTCCGTCAACGGCAATATCGCCGTAAATGAAGGCTCCTCGCTTTCCATGGCAGAGACTACGCTGCGCGGTGAAGTGAAGCTGGGTGCCGATACTCGCATCATTGCTGCTAGCAACTCCAATGGTACATCTTATGCCACGGCCCAGATTTCCGGTTCGTTTAACACGGCGGATGGTAACAGGCTGAGCGTGCATGATGGCTCCGTGACTTTGGATGGTACGGTAGCGCTGGATAGCTTGTCCGTGGCCGGTGGTAAGACGGTGACATTGTGGAATGCCGCTGCTGCTTCCGGTGCTGATAAGAATATCGCTGCGGTGGAGCTTGGTAACGGCGCCATTCTTCAGACTAATGATCGTGCTGCAGTTACGGCCGGTACTTCTGTTGGGAATTTGGAGTTGACCGGCTCGACTGCCACACTGAGGGACCAGCACCATTCCGGGTATTACAACATCAGCTCCTTATCCGTGGGTGAAGGTGTTTCTTCTGCTACGCTTGATATCGTTAAGAAGGCTGAGTCCACATATGCCACGGTCGTAAACCTCGGGGATGCGAACTCTACGGCAGGTAATTTCAGCGGCAGCATCGCTCTCAGCAGCTTGACCGGTGATAGCGGCGATTCCAGGCGCTCTCTGTTCCTGGTGCTGGGTGACAGTCAGGTCGCCTCGGGGGCTTCCATCAACATGAAGGCTGCTGATTCTAATACCGCTATTTTGGGCTTGGGCATTAATACGGCTTCTGCCACTATTGCCGGTTTGGAATCCGCCTCCGCTTTGTCGGGCCGTGCTAAGGTGTTCTCCGGTTCCATCGGAACGACTACGCAGTGGGGCTCTGATTCCAATGCTCCCGGCACTGTGGGTACAGTTCAGCGCTCCCTCACCATAGATACCGCCTCCGGCAGTGACTATACCTTCTATGGCGAGGTGATGGGTAACCTTAATCTCGTGAAGTCCGGTGAGGGCATGCAGACATTTGCCGGTAATTCAGCTGCCTTTAACGGCAGTATTGAAATCCTGGAAGGTACACTCGCTTTCTCCGGTGATGCTCTGAACATGCTGGGCACGGCCTCCTCTGTGGCAGTGAACGGCGGCACGCTGGATGTCAGCAGCGTGGACTTCAGCAACGGCGCTATCGCGGTTAATAACCTGACCTTTACGGATGATTCCGTGCTTGCGCTCGGTAATTTGCAGGCTGATACCGTTTACAACTTCTTCAATAACTCTAGCGGTACGCTGGAGAACTGGGTCTCCCTGACCACGGATAACTTCTCCATCAACGGTACATCCCTGTCCGACATGGGCCGTGTAACCCTCACTCTGGGCATGGGCGGCTCTTTCTCCTACACGCTGGAGGATAGCTGGGACCTTGTTTGGAACGGTGGCGAAACCGGCACATGGAATGATGTGAGCAGCAACGAGGTATGGCAGACGACCCGCATGAATGAGATGATGGGTACGGAAGAGACATTCAACACGCGTTTCACGAACAATGATAACGTGCTGTTCAACAGTAATGCTAACTTGGAGCTGGATGGTAATATCATCGTTAACAACATTCGTATTGCTGATAATGTGAGCCTTGTGACCGACGGAAGCCTGACCGTGAATGGTGATTTGACCGTGGGTAGCGGTTTCAGCTGGTCCTTCTCCGGTGATACCTCCCTGAGCTTTACGGAAAGCGAGTTGAAAGCCGCCAGCTCCATTGTTGTGGGTGATGGCGCCACGCTTACCATGACGGATAAGACAACCGCGCAGAATAACTGCTCCACTGCATTTGATAATGTAAGCGGTACCGGTAATGTGGTGCTGAATCTGGCTATGGATAATGGCGTGGGCTTTGACCTCAGCGGCATTTCCGGTGATATCACCGTGGCTACCGGTCGTCTGCAGGTGAATCAGAGTGCCTTCAATGATGCCTCCACCATCTACTTGGCCACCTCTGATAGTCAGTTGGTATTCAATGGTAATGACACCGTTCTGAATAATGATGTCGTACTTGGTGCAAATAACACCACCCACGCTAACAGCGGGTGCAGTGGTGCCATCGCCGGTGTCATCAGCGGTAATGCCAACTTCACCAAGGCCGGTGCCGGTACGCTGACCTTTGCTGCTCAGAATACCTACACAGGCACCACCACCATCAGCGGCGGTAAGCTCATTCTTGCCAATGGTGGTGATTACACCTTGCTCAACTCTGTCTCTGAAGGCACTCTGGAGGTGGCCAATGGCACAACGCTGGTGAACAATGGCAAGCAGATTACATCCACACTGGTGCTGGCTGCCGGCTCTGCTGCTGAAATGAATGGTGAATGCGTATTGAAGGGCGCTATCACCGTTAATAACGGCGCCGTGCTTACCTTCATCGGTAACGGCTCTGATACCTTGGATTGGAATACCGGTAATCCTATAACCGTTGACGGCGGTACGATTGATTTCGGCAATACTCGCCAGACGATTGCCGGCTGGATCCTCACGCTCAAGAACGGCGCTCAGCTGCTGGGCGAAGGTGGCGGCTACGGCGCGGCTTATACCGCAGCTTTGGACTTCAATAACAATTCCACCATCAACGTCACCTCCGGTGCAAACAGCATCGCGGCTAACATCCGCTTGCGTGGTGGCGATAACCGCCAGCTTACCTTCAATGTAAGCGAGGGTGCTTCGTTGGATGTCAGCGGCCGCATGCACTCCGACAGTGCAACCGCTACGGTGGGTAATGTGGTGAAGAGCGGAGCCGGTTCAGCAACCATCTCCTCTCAGGTGATGCTCGGTAGGATTTCTGCCAATGCCGGTGATATTACCGTGGCTTACACAGGTGAGGGCGGCAATACCGTTAAAGCTGTAGAGCTTTCCAATGGTGCAGAACTGCGTGTGGCAGAAGGCGCTGCCCTGAATATCAGCAGCAGCTCCGTGGAAATCAGCGGTCGTTCCGCAACGGCCTCCATGTCCACCACTGCCAGCTCTGCCACTACATACTCCGTAGGTTCCTCGGATATTGAACTGACGGATGCCCACGTGACCTACACCGGTGGGGATGCCACCATCAGCAACAAGCTCACGAACTCCTCCATCGAGAACGCCGGTAGCGGTATTCTGACGGTGGATAACGCAGGGAATACTCTCTCTGGTGTATATGCCACGGGCGGTAGCATGAATGTGTACGCTGGTTCCGAGCTGAATCTGGTGGAGCTGAAAGTTGCCGCTGGTCTCTCCGTCTCAGCCTATTGCCAGCTGAGCGAGCAGGCACAACAGACGGAGCAGGAAGCCCGTATCAATGTGAGCGGCTCTGCCTCCTTCGGTAGTGCTGTCACGCTGAACGCTGACCTTGTGATGAAGACAGGTTCTTCTCTCAACCTGGCGGGCGCGGTGCAGATGGGTAGTGATGTGCGTCTGGAAAACGGCATAACTCTGGGAGGCGCTCTGTATGAGGAGGTGCTGACTCTGAATGTCGGGGAGCGCGTGATTCTCTTCTCCGGCGTGGATTCCCTCTATCTGGGCTCCTCTCCGGATGCTGCCACCTCCATTACATTGAGTGATGGCGTGCTGGCGAAGGATTACTTCACGAACCTCTCGGACAATTACTTCCTCGTTTACGATACCTCCCTCGGTAACGGCCTTGGCGAGCTGAGCATCGCTATGACCGTTCCCGAACCCACTACGGCGACCCTGAGCCTTGTAGCACTGGCTGCTCTGGCTATGCGCCGCAGACGCAAGTGAGCCTCCTGCCGCAGAATATAAACCTGCCTAACAGCTGAAAGACGAAGGGCGCCGATTGTTTCGGCGCCCTTCTTGCATGCAGAGCCGTAGCAGGGCATACGGATTTGGCTAGATTTGCCATTCGTTCATGCTGAAGCCCCCTCATTATTTGCCTTAGCTGTGAATCTTATGGCTTTACAGGGCGCTGCTATTATGTTATTCTCTCGTGCACATGAAAAAGCATCAACTCTTTTACACGCTTCTCATCACCATGCTGATGGCATGTGGGCTTGTCTCCTGCCAGATGCAGAGTTCACCTTTCCAAAAGATTCCCCGTAATGGCTTCATCACCCACTTTGAAGAGAGTGATGGCTCACGCATGCCTTTTGCCTCATACTGGGATATTTCTGATAATAATGATTGGAATGAACGTGTTCGCGGTGATCGTAATAAGTCTCAGGCCGTTTTCGTAAAACCCATTACCCTGAGATACTTCCAGCCCGGCCCCACTCTCCATGCCAATTCTCCCGAGGTAATCCGCCTGAGGGACTATTTCCAGTCTACTCTGATGGATGAGCTGCAGCGTCAGGACGCCTCCACCAATACCTTCCACTTGGTCAATACCCCCACCGCTGATTCCTACACCGTGGAGATTGCTCTGCTTTCTGCTACCCCCACCCGCATCGCTAACAATGTCGCCTCTGTTGCCGCCGGCTTTGCCATGAGGGGCGGAAGCTTGCTTGTGGCTCGGCCTCAGGATAAAGGCACCCTGAGTATGGGTATTCGCTTCTACAACCCGCAAGGCCAGCTCGTGGCTGAGACGGCTGACTTTGAATACGGTCTCCGCTCCGTGCCCGGCATGATTTTGGCGGACACCAAGGACTTCCGTCCCTACGTCTACCACCAGCGCATCATTGATGAATGGGTAAAGGAAATCTCCACCATCTTTACCACCGTGCATGAGCACCGCATCAAGCGCCCCTGGTTCTCCCTGAACCCCTTCTGATAGCGTTTCCTTTTTTCAAAAAGACTGCCCCGTGGTGTTCACCGCACCCACGGGGTTTTCCTTTCAAGCCCACCGCAAGGAGCAGGGGGACTGGCCTGTGAGTTTCAACGGTGAAGTGTTCTAGGTCTTCCGCTTTTCAAAGCGGAAAAATCCGTGCTCAAATCCCGGAGTATCATCCGTACTCGGCATGTCTGTCTCCTCCTGATGTGGGTCCGGGTGTTTCTCGTTAAAGTACTCGACAATATGGAACCCGCATTTATTCACGTAGAAATGGATATTGCGCTTTTCGAAGTAAGGCGTTCCTGTTTCCCAGACTAGCGTATCTGGATGCAATTGTTCAATCGCTGCCCATATAGCTTGCCCAATACCCCCTCCTTGCGTTCCGTGCTTGGCATAGAGGAAATCCAGATGGTTATGTTGTGTTGCTCTGTCTATCTGTACAATGGCTCCGCCTACCATCTCACCATCTCGCATGGCTTTATAGGCCACAGCACCGGCTTTTGAAAGGGATGCGTTGATATGGCTCTCAGGGAGAATTTCCTCGGAAATCTGCCCATACTCCGCTTCCGCCCCTTTTTGAAAAGCCTCCTGCATATCACGCTTGAAAGTGCCCCAATCACCATCCTGTAAGGCGTGTAACGTAATCCTCATAAAACAAATCTACCACACAAAACACAGTTTTGCAAGTCAGCCGCATTATTCTAGCTTGTGTGGGCTGCGCGAAGTCGAAGCGTTTTTGGTTTCCATACAGGCGGTGTTTCGGCTTTTTGGGGGATGTTATGCCGCAAAGCTATGCAAATGGTATACTCTGCGAATGTTGTTCACTTCTCGCGGAGTTTGCCGTCTTCCATGATGAAAAGGCGGTCAAAGACATCAATGGCGCGGTGGTCGTGGGTCACGACCAGTACGGCTGTGTTGTGTGAATGGGCCACATTCTTGAGTAGTTCCATGACTTTGCGTCCCATGTGGCTATCCAGCGCAGCTGTAGGCTCATCTGCCAGCAGGAGGCTAGGCTTATTTGCCAAGGCTCTGGCTATGGCAACGCGCTGCTGCTGGCCACCGGAAAGCTGGCTGGGGAGAAAGCTTTTTCTTGCACTCAGTTCAAAATGCTCCAAGAGCTCATCCGCGGCCTGTTTTGATTCCCTTGAGGAGGCGTCATTCACCTCCAAGGCAATGCGGATGTTTTCGCGGGCGGTAAGGAAGGGGAGCAAATTGGCCTTCTGGAATACGAAGCCGATGTTATTGCGGCGGAAATCACGCACATTCACCCGGTAGTCATCATCAAAGACAGTCTCACCGCCGATGGTGATGCGCCCTGAATCCGGGGGCTGGATAAGCCCCAGAGCAGTCAGCAGGGTGGATTTACCTGCGCCCGAGGGGCCGAGCAAAGCGACGATTTCCCCGGCATGCATGGAGAAGGAAACATGGTTAAGCGCGTGCACCGCTGTTTCACCGGCGCCATAGGTCTTGCACAGATTTTCTGCAGAAAGGGCAACAGGTTTCATGAGAGTATTTCTCCTGCGTTTGTTCTCATAGCTTTGATGATACCCGCACAGCTGGCCAGCACGGATATGCCGACAACGATGCCGAATAACACCCACAAATCAAAACTGACCAGCACCACTCGGCGCGGGAAGAAGGGATATACCCACTCACCACAGAAACGCGCCATACCAAAGGCCAGCACGCCGATAAGCAGCGACTGCTGCAAAATCATGCTGATAATGACCCCGTTACGCGCGCCGATGAGTTTCAGCATGGCGATGTCATGCAACTTATCCAGCGTAAGCGTGTAAAGGATGAGCGTCATAACCACCGTAGACACAATGATGAGGATGGTGCGGAAGAGCAGCAGCTGCTTGCGGGAGCGTGCCACAAAGCCGCTGAGCATAATCTCGCGCTGTTCATCAGCTGTATAGGCCGTTACATCCGGTATGGAGCGGAGCCTTTCCAGCACCGCCTCAATGCTGTGCCCGGGGAGCACCTTCACCAGTACGGCGCTTATCTGCCGGCCGGGCAGGGCCGCAGGGCGGCTCGTCTCGCTCATCAGGATATCCGCATGATCCACCGAGGTATTACCCTGGGGCATGGTATCAAAACGCTGCAGGCGCGCGTGGCGTTCCAGGCGGATGGTTTCTGCGGGTACGTCGGATTGCACCGCCATGGCATCATTCAGCGACAAGAAGACCATGGCATCACCGGAGGGGGAGTTCATGCGCCCGGTGATGCCGACCACGGTATAGACATCCTTGCCCAGTTTTAGTGTGGAGCCCAGCGGCAACTTGGCGGATTTATCAGCCAGCATTTCATAATGACCGGCTTGCAGGGCGCGCCCTTGGATAATGGGAAGCCATGAGCCATCATCCGCCACGCCTTGGATGGTAAGGCGCAGCACGCGATTGTCCTTATTGCGCTGCACCGTGTGTGAGACGAAGGGTTCCGCGGAGGCTACACCCGCCACCGCCTCGATGCGGTATTCAAGATTTCGCGGCAGTTTGGATACCTCTGCAAACGGTCCCTTCGTGTCCTTCTGCACCACCCAGATATCAGCTCCGGCGCGGTCAATAATGAGCGTGGCCTCCTGGATGAGGCCTCGGTAGATGCCGCCCATACCCATCACGACAATGAGCAGCAAGCTGATGCCGGCGGTGGTCAGCAGGAAACGCCCCAGATTATGGCGTATATCCTTGAATGCCAGATTAATCATTGCGCGATGCGGCGGTTGATGTGTTCGCGGTGCTTCAGGGGGTGCATGATTACACGGTCGCTCAGGCTCAGGCCGGAGAGAATCTGCGTCTGCTCTCGCGTTTGCACCCCGATTTTTACATCACGCTCCACAATCCGGCCATCTTCCTCTACCAGAATGAAGGTGCGGTTCTGCTCGCGGCAAATCAGATTATTCGGCACCGCTAGACAACTTTCCACATGGCCCACATGCAGGAACACCTCCAGTCGCTGACCCAGTACCCAGTTCTCCGGCAAGGCATCCGGGGCGATGTCCACGCGGTATTCGCGGGTTTCCCTGTCGGTTTCGCGGGAGGTGCGGCACACGGTGCCGGTAAACCTCTGCTGGGGCAGGGCGCGGAAAATGATGTCCTCCTTCATTCCGGGGCGTATGCTGTCAATAGCTGTTTCATCCACCCACACGGAGGCCCATATCTGAGAGGTATCAACGATATCCATGATGGAAACACCGGGATTAACGATGCTGCCTTGCTCACGGTTGCGGCGGATGACAAGCGCATCGAACGGCGCTTTCAACTGCGTTTCCTCCAGTTTGCTCCTATAATACCTTATCTGCGCTTCGTGGAGTACAATCTCGGCCTCTACCTCCAGCTTGCGCTTTTCAGCTTGGTTCAGATTTGCCTGGGCTACCTGATATGCCTGCCGGCTTTTGTCGAAATCCGTCTGCGAGACGGAGTTGGTCTGCAGCAGTTTTTCCATGCGCTCGAAGGTAACCCGCGTATACTCCAGCGTGGCCTTAGCTGCCTCAATCTCAGCATCACAACGCTGCAGTGCCGCGTGGGATATGGCTAAATCCGCCTCCGCCACGGAGAGCTGCTGCAGAATATCCTCAGCATTCATCTCCACCAGAAGCGTTCCTGCCGCAATGCTATCCCCCTGATCGGCATGAAGCTGCTGAATTTGCCCCGTTTCATGCGGGCTTATGGAAACTCGGGTTTTGGCCTCCAGCGTTCCCGTGCCAAACACAGTTACCTGTAGCTCAGAGTTTTTCACAGGCCTGCTTTCTGCCTCTACCGGCGAAAACTTCCACATGTACACACCACCTGCCGCTAGTGCCAATAAAATACCCCATTTAATGATACTCTTGAATCGTTTGCGCATATGCCTTTTCTAACTAGCGGCAGTATAGCATGATTAATCTCACAAAAAAAAGCTAAAAGTTCCGAATGTTAAAAATACCCACATGTGTCCCAAAGATTTGGGACACGTTGATTTACGAATTACAATTTACGATTTACGAATTAAAAGTAAGCGGCTTACGCCGATGTTGGGATAAAAGAAAAATTGTGCCAATGTACGGGCTGTATGATACCCGTCCAAGGAGAATTCGGCAAAACACGCTGATTTTGAGTACACAATGGCTATATTCCCCCAAACTTTGGGACACATGTGAATGTAACGTGTCTGTTTCAGATTTGCTGGTGAAGGCGGGGGATTAATCTTAACCTTCAGAAAAGGGAGCCCGAAGCAAAAGGATTGCCTCAATTTATTAAAAAGGTAGGAAGTGTAACTGGGACAGCATAATCAGGCTACTTTATATTTTAACGCCCCCTCCTGTTTGAGAACGAGAGGGGGCGCGTTATTGTTATGTGATGGGTGGAGGCAGTAGCTCCGCTAGCATGTGGTGCACGTCTTCCGCTTTTTTGGGTGGTGTTTTGGTGCTGCTTTCCTTTTCTTCCTGCAGCTGAGCTAGGCGAGTGTCTTCTGCCAGAGCCTTGAACTTATCTGCTTGGCTGAAGTCTCCGCTTTCATCGCGGAAGATGCTTGCCAGCCAGTCTCGTTTTTCTTCGATGGTTAGGTGTCTTTTCTTTCGCATGAGTGGTGGCGGTGTGGAAGGAAACGCAGTAGGTGAGCGACAAGCTGCTTTCCATCATCAGTGAGTACATAGTAATCCGTTTCTCTGTTCTGAAGGTGGATAAGTTTCTGCTGTTCGAGGCGGCGCAGAGAATTGCCGATATTGCCGTTATTGCAGCCGTTGTTAAGAAAGGTGTTCATGTCCTCCTTGTAATGAAGGCCGGCGGCTAGGCAGAATAGCAGGCGCGCGTTTGCGTCGCTCAGTTCGCTTTCGCCCAGCGTTTTGAGCAGGTTACATGCAAAATCTATAGCTTTCATGATAAGTTGTTCACAGAGTTATTCACAATGTTGGTAAGTTGTGTAATGGTTTTATGATGAGTTAGTTGAATGGCTTGTTCGCAGGGTTATACACAGAGTTATTCACAAAAATTCCCCTGTGAGTAACATTTCCTCCAGAGTTTATAAAGCGGGTGAGAGTCGTTCGAATGAGCCTGTACGGCATTGAGATGAGCGGCTTGGGGGAGGGCGAGCCTGTGGTATTCCTGAGTGAGTGCTTCACGAGCGGTGGTGCTGCTGGTCAGGGGGATGCAGAGTTTACAAGCGAGGCGTGTGGCAAAGGCTTCCGTGAACATGGGATCAAAGAGTAGGGGATTTTCTTCATCCTTGATGTAAAGCAGTTCAATCGTTTGTTCCGGGCAGTAGATGGCCCGCCCGCGGAGGGCCCAGTCATGGCTGTTGACTTCCAGCACGCGGAGGCAATCGGAAGGGAGGCTGTGCATGAAGGGCGGAGAGTCGGTAGCGGTGTCTGCACGGAGGGTAGTGAGAGTGGTAGCGAAGGACCATCTACTTGTGCAGAGAAGTTCTCTACGCACGGGGTGGTAATGCTGGTAGCAGAGTCTGGATGCGGGGGAACCACTGAGGGAAATACTGCTAATGGGGGCTTCTCCCAGCTTGGCGAGGGCGAGATTGCAGATGCTGAGAGCCGAGGTCTGTGTATCTGGTGGTGCGGTGTTCATAGTGATGGAGGCTAAATCCGAGTACGGAACAGGGTGGCACAGTCCGGTGGATAGTGCAAGGGGGAAAGCTCATCGCCGCAAGAGGCCGTCCGTGGGCGGCTGCGACGATGCGGAAAATGGCTTGGAAGAGCGGCCGTGCCGGCGTATTGTTTGGGCCATGAGCACTGATGCACGTTTAACAGCATTGCGTTACTACCGGGCTGCGGGGCGAGACTGCGCCGCGGAGTTGGCGGCTCTGGCCGCGAATCCTCAGGGGGTGGTTTTATGGTCTCCCCGACTGGTGGTTCTGATGAAAGCGGCGGATAGTCGTCACCCGGAGCAGTGGGAGAACTTGTCGGAAAGCCCGGCAGATTCTGATGGGTGGTATGTACATTTGCTTACCGGTGAGCTGGGATTGGCCCGTCGCTTGGCTGCGGAAGTACCGCGGCGGAGCTGGGCCTGTTTTCAGCGTGGGCTGCGCAGTACTGTTCCGCACCGTTTGTGCTGGCAGCGCCTGATTTCTCCAAGACAAAAGCAACATTAACATATAACAGAAAGGAACACCGATACTATGGGATTCGCCAAACCCTCCGCACCTGCCGTTGATAACAGTCCGGCGATTGTGTCAGAAGTTATTGATTCTGATGCGGCAGCAGATTATGACCAGAAGGCCTCACGCCGAAAGGGGCTTCTTTCCACCATTCTCTCTGCACGCCGACCGCAGAATTCGGGTGGTATGAAACCCGCCTCCACCCCTTCAGGTAACGATACACTGGGATGAGTTCGCATATGGAACATGATTCCTTACTTGGCGTTTATCATGCGCTGCGAGCCTCGCGGGCTCCATGGGAGAGCTGGTGGGACCGCCTCAGGCGCTATGTATTACCCTCGCGTCAGCTCTCGGGGGAGAACTTGCTGCCGGCGGATGAATCCGCGGGGGATGCACATCGGCTGAGTGACACCACAGCTGTGGAGGCCTGCCAGAAGCTGGCCAGTGCTCACATGAGCTACATGACACCCAGCAATGAGCTGTGGTTTAAGTGGACTAGCCCGGACCCGGCAGCGGGTGATGAGGCGAGTGCTTGGTACAACCGCTGCTCGGAAATCGCGAACCGTGAGCTTGCACTAAGCAACTTCTATACCGCTTTGCATGAGTGCTTTCTGGATCGTGTGGGTTTAGGCACCGGTAGCTTGTTCTGTGGGAGCAGCCGCAGCGGGCGCTTGTTGTTCCGGCATATTCCTTGCGGGCAGTTTGTGTGTGCGGAGAATGATGAGGGGCGCATTGATACCTACATGCGTGAGTTCAGCTTCTCTCCGCACCAAGCGGAGGCCAAGTTCGGCTTGGGCGCTTTGGGGCCGAGGGCACGTACTCTCTGTGAGAAAGCTGCGGATAAACATACGCCCTGCCTGCGCTTTCTGCATGCCGTCAGCCCCCGTGAGCGCCGTAATCATTCACGCCAAAGCGCCAAGAATATGGCGTGGCAAAGCATTTATTACAGCTTGGATGATAACTGCACCGTGCAGGAAGGCGGCTACCGCGAAATGCCTTACATGGTCACTCGTTTCCTTAAATGGGGAGAAAGTCCATATGGGCTTGCTCCGGCTCGCCTTGTCTTTCCGGATATTCAGCAGGCGCAATTTCTCAACCGCATCCTCGATATGCTGGGTGAGGTGGCAGCCTTTCCCCGTATACTGGAGCTGGCTAATCAGGTGGGCGAGGTAGACCTGCGTGCCGGAGGACGTACGCTTATCAGTCCCGAGAGTGCCAGCCTTGGTTTCCCCCGCGAATGGGCCACTCAAGGGCGGTATGATGTGGGCATGGAGCGCTTGAGGCAGAAGCAGGATGCTATTAACCGCGCCTTCTTTATCCCCATGCTGGAGCTCTGGAGTGAGCGCAAGCAGCAGATGACAGCCGCTGAGGTATATGCGCGAGAGAATGAGCGAGTGATGCTCTTCTCGCCGTCCTTTACGCTTTTCGCCTGTGATTTTCAACCGCTGATGGAGCGCGTGTTTGCTCAGCTTTTCCGCATGGGAAGATTCCCGAAGCCGCCTGTTTCAGCCTTGCAGACAGACCGCCGCGGGGAGGCCACTATAGCCGAGCCTCATGTGGTCTATCAGGGGCGAATCGCCATGATTATGCGCCGCATCCAGTCGGAAGGGCTGGAGCGAACACTCGCTCGGCTGCAGGCCATGGGCACCATGGATTCTGCCTTGGCTGACCACGTAGACCTCGAGATTGCTTTCCGCCTAGCCGCGCGCTTGGATGGCGTGCCTGAGCAGGTGTTGCGCTCGGAGCATGAGGTGACACGCCTGCGCCGCGAGCGTGAGCAGGCTGCAGAAGCCGCGCTGGCCGGGCCGGGAGCTCCGGTCGCGCCCTCGGCGGATGCGGGCCCGGCGCCTTCCATTATGTCACTTTCCGGGGCAGCCCCTGAAGAACCTTTGCCCACGCTATGATTCTTCCCGCCCCGAAAGAAAGTATAGAGCGTGCACGAGCTGCACGCCGCCGCCTGCTGGCGGTATTCGGCACCCCTGAAGGCCAGCAGGTGCTCGCTGAGCTGGAAGCCCGGTTCGAGACAGAGTTGCCCGTTTTTCAGGGCAAAAGCGGGAGCTATGATCCACTGGACGCTATGCGCCGTGATGCTCACCGCGAAGTATTCCTTGTTATCCGGCACCAGCTCGCACTGGCTGCACGGGAAACAACACCCACAAACCATACCGAACATGATGCATAATAAGCCTGATATAAACGATGATACGGTCGGCGCTCAGCTTCGTACTGAAGTGCCGGAAACCACCCCCTCTTCAGTCTCTTCCGCAGAAGGCGTTTCTTTGCCGCCGCTGCCGGTGATGGATGCTGATGGCGCTTTTACCCCTGAGTGGTACAGCAGATTTGAGGAGCTGCAGCCCTATTCAGCTACGCTTGGCAAGTTCCGCCGCCCGGAGGCCTTGGCCAAGAGCTATGCCCTGTTGGAGCGAATGAAGGGCTACCCGGATGTGTCGGATACCCGCCGCATGGCTGCCTTCCGTGCTGCGGTGGGACTGCCGGAGCAGGCGGCGGATTACGCCATTCCTCGCCCCGAAGATACACCGGATGAACTCTGGAACCCTGAGCTTGCCGCCGCTCTTTCTCAGGTGGCGCATGAGTACGGTGTGCCCGCCACAGCCATGGGGGCCCTCTGTGAGAAATATGCTTCAGAGGGGCGCCGTATGCTCGCCGGTGTGCGTGAGGCTGAGGCCGCTGCCATAGCTCAGGCGGATGCCGAGTTGCAGCAGGACTGGGGCCGCCAATATGAGGACAACATGCGTACCGTGGGGGATTTCCTCACCCATTTGGGCACCCGTGCCGGTGTGGATGTGGCGGAGCTGGTCTCGAACCCCGCCTTGCGGGCCAATGCGGATTTTGCGCGTATCATGCTTGCGGCAGCCTCCATGCTGGAGGAAGCGCCGCTGCATGCCGGTGCGCCCATGGATTCCCGAGAGGAAGCGCGCCGCATTGCCAGTGACCCCACCCATCCCCTTCATGAACCTTACATGCGTACCTCACACCCTCGCCACCGCTACGCTAATGAGCAGTATGACCGCCTCGCTTTCGGGCGTCCACTCTGAGCGCTCTTGAATGAATATCTTCCCCGGCGGGTCTCGGGGAGGGATTTGTGAGATGATGTGCATAACGCGTCTCCCGCTCCGGCAGCAGCCGGGGCGGGAGATTGATTTTTCAGGGGCTTGCACACGCGGAGCTTAGTTCCGCCACTGCCTCAGGCGTTCCAGCATAGCCGGTGTGATATCATCATCACAGAAGAGGCCGATGCCGGCAGGAGAGGTGCTGCGCAGGCGCTCCAGCTCGGCCGGGAGACTCTCAGCGGTGGAGTCCGGCAGGTGAATACCGGGGGCTAGGGGGATGCGCTGCTGCGTTTGTGCTGAGGCTTGTTCCGCGCAGGCTGTGGCCCACTCTGAGGGCTCATTGTAGAAGGAGTGGTAAAGCATGGGCAGGGCAAGGTCCAGCCGGAACTGCTGCCAGTCTTGGCGCACGAGCTGGGAGGCTATCTGTGGGGTGGGGAATACAGCACAGGCCGCCCGCAGGTTATGACTGCGGATTCGCTCACAAAGCGCATTCGCCACATGGGCCACGCTCTGCAGGCGGAACTCTCTCCAGTCCGCATCCTCATCCGCCGCTTCGGCCACATCTCGCCCGTAAGCGCGGCGGAAGGCATTGCGGCAGCGCTCGCAGTAGCAGTAGTCATACTCAGGCAGTTCCCGGCTCATGTCCAGCCCGTATTTTTCCCACAGGCCGCGGGGGAGGATGATATCCGGCATGCGGAGGTAATCCAGCTGGATGCCGGTGAGTCCCGGAATGGCGGCGAGCGCGTCCACCTGAGCGAGCAGGTGGGAAAGCGCTTCTGCGTTATTAGGGCAGAGGAACTGGTAATACTCCACGAAGGGGCGGTCTTCCGGGGCGTGGCAAGAGAGGCCGTGGCGGTTCACAGCGTACCAGTCCGGGTGTTGCAGGGCCGTGGTATCACCGGGGCGGTTCAGTGCCCAGAGCCAGGCGTACACCTGCAGCCCCTGAGCATGGGCAATGGGGGAGAGGTGGGCGAGCTGCTCCGTATTGCCGCCGATGATGACGGCGTATATGCCGGCCTCCGCCAGCTTGGCGAAGTGCTGCTGCCACCATGCTGTATCCCCCACATGCTTGCCGCCTTGTACCCAGAGATAAAGCGGAGTGTGTTTTTCATTCGGAGGGGTGAGGGTGAGGTGGGCGCTGCTGTCCAGCGTGAGTTTTGTGCCATCGCTTGCCGTGCTTGTGGCTGCGAAATACTGCTGAGAGGTGAAGAGCGGTGTGACTCCGCCAGTGTTCAACGTGGAAGAGAAGTGCCCGTGCTCAGCGCGGTGAGCCAGCTGGGCGTTGTAATAGGCGAAAAGACTGCGCTGAGCATTGTCCGTGGCCGGTACGGGCATGCTTTCAAACCCGCTGCCCGCCGGTCGTTCGCTCAGGCGAACATAGCCCCAGAACTCAGGGCAGTGGATGTTAATGACGCCTGTGGGAGCCCACACATGGTTGCTTTCCGGCAGGGGGGAGCCGTCCTCAGCGGTGAGCTTGCTGTAGCCGCAGGGGGATGCGGCATCCGCCTGAACGCGCCAGTTCACGCGAGAGAAATTCATGCGCAGGGTGGTACCGGCTGTGGGCGGTGAACAGCGGCGAGGCTGTGCAGAATGCCCCGTGATGCTGCTCCATGGAATGGCGATTTCCACGCTCCAGCCTTCATCCGTATCTGCCGGATTATTCAGGGTGCCGCGCAGGCGAACGGCGCTTTTCAGCCCGGGGATATTCCAGTCATGCAGAGCCTGATTAGCCGTGCGATACGGGGCGGTGAGGAAGAGGTCCCACACCGTGTTCAGGGCGTTTACCTCAAGCTCCAGATAGTTCAGCCCATCGCCATCCGGGTCAATGAATACCTCGAAGTCCGGGTCGTGGTAAATGACGGAATCGCGCTCGCGCAATGTGGCCCACAGATGGGGCTCTTTCATGTCTGCCAGCACATAGAGATACTCGTCATCCCAGAGCATGCGTACCTCAGTTTCATCCGCAATAGCCGGGCCTTCTATATCTCTGAGCGGGCTGAGGCGCATGGCTTGCTGCCAAGCGGATTCATCACCACGGCCATCAATCGTGAGGGCCTCCGCTGCTCGCTGGCATACGTAAGTGGGCGGGGCAGGGGGCGGCTCAGCAGCACAAAGGCTACTTGTCAGAAGTACGGGCATTAGGTATTTCCTCATGCCGCATAGATAACATATTTTTCCCGGTAAGAGAAGAAAAAATGCTCAGGCTGTCAGGGAGACCACGAGTTTGTGAAGAATATCGCGGTCATCCAGTTGGGTGGAGACGAGCTGGCGGTCCGCCGTGGCGCAGGCCTGCAAATCCTTGCGGGCTTTTTTCAGGGTGAGCTTGCCACAGGTGCGGGCGGCATTGAAAAGAGCGTAAGCGTTCGGCGTGCCGTCTTTCTTCAGGGGAAGTATTTTGCGGTCCGAGGGCAGGAGCTTGCCGAGGGCTGTTTCAAAGCTGCGGTAGTTATTCGCATCGATACCGAAGGAATCCATGAGGAGGCGGGCACAGAAGCGGTTCCTGACGGTGGGCACGATGGCGGCACGCATAATGGTAACAGCGGCTTCGCCATGCTCCAGCTGCTCATTGATAAGGCGCACGGCCAGTCGGCAGTCGCTTTGCTCAATGGCGCGTGATATCTCGAAGATGACGCCGTTTCGTGACACGGCCACCATGAGGTCTACGTCCTGCATGCTCACGCGGCGGCGATCCGGGCCGAGGTAGACATCTATTTTGGCCAGCTCATTACCAATTTGGCGCGTGCTTTCGTTTACGCGGTGTACGAACAAATCCAGCGCATCATTATCAAAGGTAAGCCCGAGGGGCTTGGCCATGCGCATGGTGAGAGCGGCTACCTCACTTTCCCAACCGGGTTTGGAGATGTCAATCTTGGTGAATTCTTTCACCTGAGCCACTGTGCCGAGCTTCTTGAAGAAGGAGCGGCGTTTATCCATCTCAGCACTGCTGAGGATGAAGTAGGTGTCAAAGGGCAGATTGCTCAGCACGTTCAGCAGGTCTTCCATGGCCTCCTGCACGGCTTCGCTGCGGGCACCGGAAGGAGTATCGGCCAGGAAGTTCACGCCTTTGAGCCAGATGACTTTTCGCCCGCCAAACATGTTCATCATCTGCAGGCCGGAGATGGCTCGGCGTATGAGCTCCACGGCTTCATCCGCTGTGGCAGCAGCGCCGTCTATCGTTTCATCACCCCAGCCGTCACCGCCGGCTGAGAGTTCTGCAGCGCATTTGGACGCCGCACTGCCTGCGGCGCCTTCATCACTGCCGAAAAAAACGAAACTGCTTGCCTCTGCCATATACGCCCTGCATTATGCCAGAACTTCCGCAGGAAGTCAAACTCTGACTGCGTCAGGTAGTAAAGCAAAGCCGGCGATTCTCTGCGGGGAGAGAATCGCCGGGCGTTGTTTTGAGGGGTGAGTGTTATCGCATGATGATACTGTCCCCTTCAGCATCCACAAGGATGGTGCTGCCCTCGGGGTATTTGCCACCGAGAATGGCGAGGCTGAGCGGGTCCAGAATATCACGCTGGATGGCTCGCTTGAGCGGGCGGGCGCCGTATACGGGGTCATAGCCGTGGGTAGCCACAAGCTCCGTGGCCGCGGGGGTGAGCTCCAGCTTAAGACCGCGTGCGGCAAGGCGCTTGCGGACGCGCTGCAGCTGGATATCCACGATGCGGGCGAGGTCTTCCTTCTGCAGGCGATCGAAGATGATGATGTCGTCCACGCGGTTCAGGAACTCGGGGCGGAAGTGGCCGCGGAGGGCGTTCAGCGCCTTTTCGTTACGGGCGGTAGCATCACTTTCAGCTAGGATGAACTGGGAGCCGATGTTGCTCGTCATGATGAGCACTGTGTTCGTGAAGTCCACGGTGCGCCCCTGACCATCCGTGATTCGTCCATCATCCAGCACTTGCAGTAGCACGTTGAAGACGTCTGGGTGGGCTTTTTCGATTTCATCGAAAAGTACCACGCTGTACGGTCTGCGGCGTACGGCTTCCGTCAGCTGGCCACCCTCATCATAGCCCACGTATCCGGGAGGTGCTCCGATGAGGCGGGACACGCTGTGCTTTTCCATGTACTCTGACATGTCAATGCGCACCATGGCTGCTTCATCATCAAAGAGGAACTCTGCCAAGGCCTTAGCCAGCTCGGTTTTGCCCACACCGGTGGGACCCAGGAAGATGAAGGAACCCAGCGGGCGGTTTTCATCCTGCAGGCCGGCGCGAGAGCGGCGCACGGCGTCGGCCACGGCCTTCACAGCATCCTGCTGGCCGATGAGGCGGGCGCCGAGGCGTTCCTCCATGTGCAGGAGTTTTTCTCGCTCACCTTCGGCAAGGCGGGCGGCGGGAATGCCGGTCCATGTGGAAACTACTTTAGCGATATCACTTTCCGTGACTTCTTCCTTCAGCAGACCTTCGCCGCTCTCCTGCAGGCGGAGCAGGGAGGCGCGTGCCTCTGCCGCGGCTTTTTCCACGGCCGGGATTTCACCGTAGAGAATTTCGGAGGCGCGTGCGAGGTCGCCCCGGCGCTGGGCTTGTTCGGCCTCGGTGCGCAGGGTGTCTATCTTCTGCTGAGCATCTCGGGCGCTGATGACCACCTCTTTTTCGCTCTTCCACTGGGCTATCATGGCGTCCACCTTTTCCTTGGTGTCAGCCAGCTCGTGGGTGATTTTCTCGAGGCGTTGTTTGGAATCTGCGTCCTTTTCCTTGGCGAGGGCCTGGCGTTCCATTTCCAGCTGCATGGCGGTGCGGTTCAGCTCATCAATTTCAGCGGGCATGCTGTCCAGCTCGATTTTGAGGCGCGCAGCGGCTTCGTCCACGAGGTCCACGGCCTTATCCGGAAGGAAGCGGTCCGAGATGTAGCGGTTGCTCAAGGTGGCGGCAGCCACGAGGGCGCTATCGGTGATATGCACGCCATGGTGCACTTCATAGCGCTCTTTCAGGCCTCGGAGGATGGCGATGGTATCCTCCACGCTCGGTTCCGCCACATATACGGGCTGGAAGCGGCGCTCCAGCGCAGCATCCTTCTCGATGTACTTACGATATTCATCCAGCGTAGTGGCGCCGATAGTGCGCAGCTCACCGCGAGCCAGGGCGGGTTTCAGGAGGTTGGCGGCGTCCATGCTGCCTTCTCCACCTGCACCGGCACCCACGAGGGTGTGCAGCTCATCAATGAAGAGGATGATTTCCCCGTTGGAGGAAGTGACCTCTTTAATGAAGGCTTTCAGGCGCTCCTCGAACTCACCGCGATACTTGGCACCGGCCAGCATGGAGCCGATGTTTAGGCTCACCAAGCGCTTGCCCTGCATGCTGTCAGGCACATCACCATCCACAATGCGGCGGGCCAGGCCTTCCGCAATGGCAGTTTTACCCACACCGGGCTCACCGATGAGCACGGGGTTATTCTTGGTGCGGCGTGAGAGGATTTGCAGCACGCGGCGAATCTCGCTGTCGCGGCCGATTACGGGGTCAATCTTTCCCTGACGGGCGCGAGCAGTCAGGTCGGTGCCGTATTTTTCGAGCGTTTCGTATTTTTCTTCCGGGTTCTGATCCGTGATACGCTGGTTGCCACGCACTTCCTTGAGGGCCTGAAGGTAGCGGTCCTGAGTGAGTCCGCACTTTTCCAGTACGCGACGGAGCTCCGGCTCTGCTTCCAGTATGCCGAGCACCACATGCTCCACGCTCAGGAAATCATCCTTCATGCGCTTGCGCTGCTCTTCGGCGGCGGTCAGGCACTTATCCAGCTCCGGGCCGATACCCGGTGCTGAGGCCACTGCGCCGCTCTGGCGGGGCTTGCGTGCTAACTCTTCTTGCAGAGCGCGTGTCAGTACGTCCGTATCTGCTCCAGCTTTTTTCAGTACGGAGGAGAGCACGCCGCCCTCCTGCTGCACAAGAGCCAGAAGCAGCTCCGCAGGGTATATCTGGGCGCGGCCTCCACTCGCAGCATTTTTCTGCGATGCCTGCAGCGCCTCCATCAGTTTTGTCGTCAGGTTGTTGTTCATCTTGGTGATTATGATACACTATCCTTTTGCTTTGTTCAAATAAAATTATGCGAAGTTGTAAAAATATTTCGTGATTCTCGGGTTAACGGGGCAGGGAATTGCTTGATGGGGTAGAAAAAAAAGCATCCCCGGGGCTGAAAAGACGGCCTCGGGGATGCTACCACACATGCAATTGTTATTACATGAAAATTACCAAATATACCGGTTGCGGGCGGTCTGATTCTGCAGGATGAGAAGGGGAGCCGTTAGTTTTGCGACAGTATAGGGAAAGATGTAAGGTTCTTTAAGGAAAAGAACGTAGACAATTTAACCATTCGCAAACCGTAAGAAATGTTATATTTTGCCATAAAAATAAGAGAGTTTAAATAAGCTGAGCCTGACATATATCAGAAATTGTAACTGACGGATTATTTTGAAACAATAGCAAAATTAAACTTGACATACGGTTTGCGAAAGGGGTATAGCACATGGAAAATATAACGATACAGGAAAGGGCTGCATTAGAGATATTGAAGTGCACGCAAGTTGATGTAATGGAGGCCGCACTTATCGCGCGGGAAGCTCTCATGGCGGGGCGCGGGAGGGTGAGACGTGCGAGGCGTTGCATTGCTGAAGGGTTGGAGGTTTTGCGGCGTCAGGAGCGCACCGTGAGTTTTGCCCGTGCGGTGGAGGCTGCTGTGGAAGCTCGCAGAGGACGGAGAGCTCGGACTCAGTGGGACTTCCGATATTTTACTCGGCGTTTCATGGTGAGGTGCAGGGGTCTGGCTCGGCGGCGTGTGCGTGCGATAATGCCGGAGGAATGCGTGCAGTACATAGAGCAGGCATTTGATACTCCCCGGCAGCGGCAGAAAGCGCGCCTGGTGCTCAGCGGGGTATTCAGCACGGCGGTGAAGCATGGCTGGTGCAGTGAGAACCCTGTGGCGCGAGTGGAGGTACCCGAGGTGGTGGAAAAGTGTATTCAGATACTGTGGCCGGAGGAAATCGAGCGGCTTGTCTGCACGGCACGGGCGTACCGAGGTGGCTGTTGTTTGGCTGCGGTAGGGATGATGCTGTATGCCGGGATACGCCCGCATGAGGTGGCTCGCCTAAGCTGGGAACAGGTGGATTTTACAGGCGGTACTATCAGCATCTTACCTCGTCACAGTAAGACTGGCGGTACTCGCATGGTGACCATTCGGCCACCGCTTTGGCGCTTGTTGAGGGAGTGCTGTTCCACCGGTCGTATCTGCCCACCACAGTGGCCACTCCGTTGGCGAGAACTGCGCCGGTTGGCAGGTTTCAGCACATGGGTGCCGGATGTGCTGCGGCACACATTTGCCAGCTATTATTTGCGCCATTTCCGCAGTTATACGGAGCTGCAATATGAAATAGGCCACCGGGACAGCAGCCTGCTGCGCACGCGCTATGTGAACATGTCCCGCGTGCAGAACGCGCGGAAGTTTTGGGAGTGATTTCCTGAACTACGCCGGGCGGTCTGGGCGCCTGAAGCGGTTAAAGCTCCCAGTCCACATCCACGCGAACGGTTTCTCCCTTTTTGTCCACATAATTCACATAGCCATTCATGGCTCCGAACTTGTGAACTTCCATGGTGACTTTTACGTCAAAACAGCAGTAGCGGGCAATGTCCAGCATCTTCTGCGGGTCACCGGTCTTTTCGTATTCGGCCCACCATTTAAGGGCGTCCAGACCTTCAGCCGTTTTGGAGTTGCCGAGGGTGACGGAGGCGACAGAATCCAGCTTAAGGCGGTGGCCGATGCGAGAGGTGAGGTCTGTGCAAATATCCAGGTTATTGGAAACATCAGCTAGGGTCCAGAAGGTGAACGGCTGGATGACCTGATAATCGAAGCCTATGTGGTTATAGCCCACCACGAGGTCAGCAGTGCGGAGTTCCTCAATAAGCTCCTGCACTTGGTCCTGAGTGTAGATGTGATAAGCGTTATCTCGTGTGGAGAAGGTAACAGCCACGGAAATACCCATTTTACCGGCCTCGTGCCAGCCGCCTACCTGAGCAGCGGAGAAGCGGGTTTCCAAATCGAAGTAGACGATGTTTTTCATAACTGCTGGGCGGGGAGGGTGCGGCGGAGGCCTTCATACAGCATGATGGCCACGGAGGTGGAGAGATTCAGTGAGCGGGCGTGTTCGCCCGGCATGGGAATGCGCAGGGCTGTTTCCGGGTGGGCTGTAATCCAGCGCTCGGGCAATCCTTTGGATTCAGGGCCAAAGACGAAGTAATCACCATCCTTCAGGGGAATTTCCGGTGCCCAGATGGAGTGTGTGGCCTTAGTGGAGAGGTACCAGAAGCGGGCTGATGGTTCTGCCGCGGCCTCGAGCTGCTCGAGGGAGTCCCAGAGGTGGAGATTTACATGAGGCCAGTAGTCCAGCCCGGTACGGCGCACATGCTTTTCATCCAAGCTGAAGCCGAGGGGTTTAATGAGGTGCAGTGCGGAGTTTGTCGCGACGGCCAAACGGCCGGCGGCGCCGGTGTTGTGCGGGATTTCGGGGTGAAAGAGGACGATGTGGAACATGCCCGGCTTTACTTAGCTCCCTTGCCGAAGATGGCCACGGGGATGGTGCGCAGGATGAGCACCAAATCCGTCAGGAGGTTCCAGTTATCGATGTACTTGAGATCCTTCGCAATGAGGCGGCCAAAGTCCTTGCAGTCACTGCGGTCCTCAATTTGCCAGTAGCAGGTGAGGCCGGGTTTTACACTCATGCGGCGACGCTGAGAAATCTCCGGGAACTCCGCGGTTTCATACGTGGGCAGGGGGCGCGGGCCTACGAGGCTCATATCACCTGTGAGCACATTAATGAGTTGGGGAAGTTCATCAATGGAGTACTTGCGGATGAAGTGACCGAAGGGGAAGATGCGCGGGTCATTTGTGAGCTTGAAGATGGGGCCATCCATTTCATTGCCGTACTTGGCCTTGATTTCATTCAGCCTCTTATCAGCATCAGAGTACATGGAACGGAATTTCCACATGCCGAAGGGTTTGCCATACAGGCCGGAGCGCTGCTGGCGGTAAAAGATTTTTCCATTCGGGTCACTGATTTTGATGCCGATGGCAGCAATGAGCCAGATGGGGGAAGTGGCGATGATGCCCAAAAAGGCCATGACGCGGTCAAAAACACCTTTGAACATGCGGCTCCAAGAGTACACTGGGGTGGAGGTGAGGATGAGCATACGCTGATCCCCTATTTCGGAGACATCCGCGCGCATGTTTACGGGGTGGGTATCTTTCAGGTGTACGTAAATGTCAATTCCCTGAAGCTCGCAGCGGATGATGGTCTGTGCCATGTCCCGGTATGCATCTAAGCCTCCGAAAAGCATGAGCTGCTGTACGTGGTTGTGCTCGATGAGCTGCTGAACTTCTTCCTGAGTGGTCTTTCCCTCCACCACTTTACCGACCACATTCATGCTGTTTCGCCAGTAAGGGGAGAGCTGCTCCCATTCGTGGGCAATGGCTTCTTCCTTGCCGGCCAATATGACCTGGCGGAGATGGTCTCGGCCGGTCGGGGTATGGAACTGTAGCAGGCGCAGCAGAAGGTAGCGCATGTAAAGACTCGGTGTGATGAGCAGTAGGGTAACCAGAATGACGTGGTTCATGTACGCGGAACCTGTGTCAGGGCGTGTAATTTCGTACAATCCGAAAACGACAAGGTAATACGTCAGGAACAGGGCCAGCTGGCGTACAGCCGTGGAGTGGCGCTGCATGTTATTGCGGTGGTAGAAGCCTACCATGCGAAGAATTACAGGTACTGCCGCAATGGCCACTCCGGCAAGAAAGGGAGAGGCGGTGAATGCATTGAAACCGGGATGACTTTCCCAGTTCAGGAAGGGGGCTATGAGATTGGTGCACGCCGGGGCAATTGCAACGCAGCCGAGCGTCAGCAGAAGATCCGTAGCAGGCAAAATGCAGGAGATGATGGATTTCGTACGCGTCACGGCGTCATTCTACCATTTGCCCCCAGCTTGTTCAAGTGAAAAATGTTTTTGTATGACGCTTCAATTCAGGCCTGAGCACGTATGCGAGCGCGTTCAAAATCTGCCGGGCACACGGTGCAACGCACTTTATCGCCGGGCTGAAGCACGTCCAGCAGCCAAGCTTCTTTCTTCTGCACGAAAGCTACCGTGGGTTTGCCGTTTGGCAGGGTGGCGTGGAATGCTGTGGGGGCGAATCGTTCCACAATGGTGCATGTACAGTCTACGTACTGTGAGGGATATGAGGATGTCTGGGCGCTCATAAAATATCAGAATATGATGTCAAGGATGCCTGATGCGGAGGGACGGGGAACAGCCGGTGTTTCTTCGGTGGGAGCCGAGTCTGTTTCTGATTCGCTTTCTTGATTGGGGGTGGAGAACAGCGTTTCCAGTAAGCCGGCGGCTGTGCGGGTGACCTCGGCAGCGGTATTCTCAGCGGCTTCAGGCACCGCGGAGATTAATAGAGCACGTACTCGGGCGGAGAGGTCTTCCTGAGGATTATCAGTAGTGCCGCTGAGGTTTATGTTCACCCAGCGGTAGCCTGCTTCCCCTTGGGCTGTGAAAAGGTTCTCGATGAAGTTTTGCGGTATGGATGAGATTGCAGCAAGTGTGTTCTCGCGGATGCCTACGGTGAGAGTGCCGCGCAGAGAGCGGTCTCTGCCGATGATGACATGGCCGCGCACGCGGATGTCGTCCTCAGCGGCCCGGATATCAATGCGGTCAAAAAGCCATGCGCGGTCGATATTATGGGCGGGGTTGGAATAAGGGAAACTGAAGCGGCACTCAGCCTTATCCAGAGTGATTGTTCTGTACGGGCGGGTGTTAGCAATGGTGAGCTCGGAAAGGATGGGGAGCTCCTCGAGTTCGCCCTTTTGGAGGGAGAGGGTGCCGCTGGCTTCATGAAGGTTTTCACCGGTTCCGGTGAACTTGGCTTCACCGAAGAGTTCACCGGAGATGTGGCGGCGCCAGTCATTATTCAGCAGACGCTCCACGTTTGCCTTGTTGACGCGCAGTTCTTGGTACCATTCGCGGTTTCTCATGAGGTATGAGCCTTTCAGGCGCATTTCTCCCGGTGTGAGCATGAAGCTGCAGTCGGAAAGGATGATAGCGCGAGGATTGAAAAGGAGGGTGGCGTTCTTGATGCTGCAGGTCTGGAGGTAGCTCAGCGGGGTGTGCACTCTGCCGTTCTCCAGAGTGACTTGCCACTCTGTCATGTTTCCTCGCGTGGTGGGAGCCGCTGTTATCTGGCAGCCTGTCAGGCTATACGAGCTGCCAGAGCTTATGAGCTCTATGTCTGCATCCGTGCATTCGAAATTATTCAGAATATAACGCTCCGGAATAAAGCGGCTCCAGAGACCATTTTCAATATCCCTGATAGGAGGCAGGGTCGCGCCCAGAGCTGCGGCGTCCAAGCGTATGGCGGCGTCTTCTACTGTCAGCTTATTAATAAGAAGCTCACGGTGGAAGAGGCGGCCGCGGGTAATATCCGCTACGATGCGGCGGGCCGTGACCTGCTGCAGCACATCAGCGCGGCGGAGGGTGGCAGCGGGTAGGCTGATACGTTCGTCATTAATGCGGAGATTCTCAGGAATAGCCACTTCCGCAGCCTGCGCTTTGTTGGCCAGTATATCGGAAAGTCGCTCTCTGAATGAGTCTCCTTGCAGCCAGCTGAGTAGATGGTAACTTCCTATTATCGGCAGCAAGATGATAATGAGCAGAAGTACTAGAAGCCAAGGCAGTAGCCTGCGCCACAGGCTTCGTTGGCGCTGCCTTCTTGGGCTTTTCTCTGTTTTCTTTCGCTTGCGTCTGGCCATGTTAACAGCCGCATTATGGCACAGCATGTAGATGCGTGCAAGTATATTATGGGTCACAGAAGCAGAAAAAACGGCTTTTGGTGGGTATAAAAATCCGTTTTGGGGTTGACTTTTGAAAGAAAATGTGCTCTACTGTACAGCGATAACTTCATACGTCATTTTTTTTCTTATGAAACTCACAACTCTGATGCTTGCCGTTGCTTGTGCAGTAGGTTTCAGCTCCTGCTGCTGCCAGACTCAGTCTGCTCCTGCTCTGCACCCCATGCCCAAGAACTGCACACCTCAGCCCGAGCTGCAGCCCGTTGAGCCCGTTCGCGTGCTGGATGTAAAGGGTAAGTAAATTGCTTCCGCAGTAGATTTTTTTTCAGGGTCACTACCGGTGGGTAGTGACCTTTTTTCTTGCCCTGTGGGTAGAAAGTTGGTATAGCTGGCGTGATGAAAAAGACGTTTATATTAGCTGGGATGTTGCTGTGCGGTCTTCTTTCAGCCGCAGAGCAGCACCCGCAGACTGTGGATGGGCTTCCTACGCATGAGGTGGCGGAATATAATCTGAATGATGCCCCGGAGGCGTCCCGTCCTAAGAATGTGATTCTCATGATAGGGGACGGAATGGGAAGCGAGCAACTCTGGTCCGCCTGGCTTTGTAACCATGGTAAGCTTTTTATTCAGACCTTGCCCCAAGCCGCTTTCTTGCGTACGTCCTCAGCCAATCGCACGGTTACGGACTCTGCGGCTGCTGGTACAGCTATCGCTTGCGGGCGGAAGACGGATAACGGCATGCTTGGTCAGCTGCCTGATGGTACTCCGCTGAATTCTCTCTCTGCCGTGCTGAGGGAGCGAGGGATGAGAACCGGACTGGTGGTGACGAAGGCGATAACGGATGCTACCCCGGCTGCTTTCTACGCACATGTGGCTAGCCGCAGGAATACGCCTGCCATTGCCGCAGCGCTGACTACAGCGGGGTTTGATGTGGTGCTGGGTGGCGGTGCTGCTGCTTTTAGTGAAGAGCAGATGCAGGCTATGACGGCTCAGGGGGCGGATGTGGAACTTTTTGCTCCCGGTGATTGCCCGCCCGCTTCGCGACGCGGGGATTTGCTGCCGCGCTGCACGCAGCGTGCGCTGGAGCGGCTGGAAAATGCGGAAAATGGCTTTTTCCTTATGATTGAGGGGTCTCGCATTGATTCCGCTGCCCATGATAATAATCTGGAGGAACTCGTACGTGAGGTGCTGGATTTTGACCGAACGGTGGGGGTGGTGATGGATTGGATGCAGCAGCACCCGGATACACTACTAATTGTTACTGCTGATCATCAGACGGGCGGTCTCATTATTTTGGACGGTTCACGTGAGCGTGGACGAGTGAAGGCAGTTTTCTGTTCGGAAAATCATACCGGTGTAGCAGTTCCTCTGTATGCCGTAGGCCCTGGTTCCGGTGCGTTTTCAGGGGTAATGGAGAATACGGAATTGTATCAAAAAATACTTGTTTTACTTGGCTTTAATATTTAGAAAAGGCAGCTATCCCTTGATTTTATGCGGAAAATTCCACTTTTGGGAAAAACTTTCTCGACAAGTCGAGAAAATTTGGTTAAATAGAAGGCGTCAATTCTGCATAAACAGCATTTTTACTATTATGAAAGACACAATTATACGCTACGGTGTACGTGCACTCTCTCTCGGAGTAGTTGCAGTGGGCTCTATGTCAATGGCTCTGGCTCAGGATGCCGCTGAAGGCGCTGAGGCTGCCGTGAAGGAGACAAATATGCTCGATAAGTGGGTGATTGCCGGTGGTTGGACGATGATTCCGCTCGTCATCCTTTTCGCCATCACGGTGTTCCTCGTGGTATTCAGCATCATGGATTTGGCCAAGAAGAAGTTCTGCCCTGAAGAGCTGCGTGCTCAGCTTGTGGCTCTCATGACTGAGTGCCGCGTGCAGTCTGCCATTCAGCACGCTACAACAAGCCCCACCTATCTGGGCCGTCTGGTTGCTTACGCCCTGCCGAACATTGACGCCAATCGTCCCGAGGATCTTGGCAAGGACGGCATTGAGGACGCTATCGCTGACTTCACTGCTAATGAGCGTCCGCGCCTGATGAAGTATGTGGACGTGCTCGCTCTCTGCGGTTCCATTGCTCCTTCCATCGGTCTGTTCGGTACGGTGCAGGGTATGATTGACGCCTTCGCCGTGCTCGCTGAAACCGGCCAGGCTGACCCCGCTCAGCTCGCAGGCTCCATCTCCGTGGCTCTGCTCACCACCTTCTGGGGTCTGATCATCTCCATTCTTGCTCTGCCTGCCTTCTTCTTCCTGAAGAAGAAAGCCCAGGCTCTGGAAGCTGAGTGCGTGAACGCTATTCAGGAGATGGTGAACACCTCCATCAACGTTATCAATGCCGAGGCTCAGCTCGCCCGTATCCCCGAAGGTCTGGGTGGTGATGAAGAGGAAGGCATGGAAGAGGAAGTTGAGTATGCAGAAGAGGAGCAGGCCTGAGCCTGTTCCATCCGGGCCTGCCCGCTGTGATTTATCGCCCCGGGCAGGCGTAAACCTTACAAACATTTTTCCGAATCCTGTAAATGGCTAAGAAAAACGCAAGACCGCAAGAGGAAGTCAAGAGCGAGATGGACATGTCGCCCATGATTGACTGCTGCTTCCTTCTGCTGATGTTCTTCATTGTGAACGCCGCGCAGATTACGGTATCCAAGGATCCGAGCGTGAACATGCCCAACGCTGTATCTGCATCGGAGATGAAGGATGCTAACGGCTGTATCGTGGTGAACGTGTTTGCTGATCCTGAGGTGATGGGCGCTAATAATCCGAATGCTCTGGATAAGTACAATTCCACTTATCCTCCCGGTACTATCTGGGGTGTGGCGGATGCCAGCGGCGCCAGCATTGGCTACAACCGCAATCAGGCACAGGAGCTCACGGACTTCATCAAACGCCAGCGTGAGGCTATGGAGGCAAGAGGTACCATCGAACCCCAGATGATTCGTCTTTACCTGCGTGGTGACGCGGATGCTCCTTGGGAACGCACTTCCGGTGCCATTCGTGCAGCTGCCGCTGCCGGTGTGACAAACATCGTGTTCGGTACGCTTCCTGCCAAATAATCAGAACAGCATTTAACATCTTTTCCGAATATGGCAAGACATAAGAAAATTCAGGCACCTGAGGAAGAAGAGATGACTTCCAACATCTCTTCGATGATTGACTGCTGTTTCCTGCTGCTCATCTACTTCCTCGTGGCTACCTCTCTCGTTAGTGAGAAGAAGCTTGATATCAGCATCCCTCCCGCCGATCAGTCCTCATCATCCCAGCGCCCCAAGGTGGATCCCGGCAATATCAACGTGTCGGCTACCGGTGTGGTAACCTGGAATAATGATCTCGTGGTGGGCGGTGCTTATGATCCGACGCTCGAACCCGGTACTGCAGCCTATCTGGAGCAGCGCCGCATGGAGCAGCTGGTGGAATCCCTCAAAATGCTCAAGGAGCAGGCTGAGGCGGTGGACACCCAGCCTGTAGTGATGCTTACCGGTGCCGGTCGTGCACCGCACCAGCGCATCGTGGACGTAATGGCCGCTCTGGCCGAAGCCGGCATTCACTCTGTGGGTCTGAGTACCACAGCACAGGAATGATGAAGGCTTTAACCTTTAATTAAAACCCCTGAGGGGGGAGCTGAGCGGTGCGTGTCACCGCGGCTCCCCTCTCTTGTTCGCCTTTCTGCAACAGAAGGTGAACCGCCCCCTTTCCCCAAGTCGTTTTTTCTCTCTTCACAATCAACCATCTTAACAAAACACCTATTCTGTTTTATGATTAAGAACTCAACCGTAGCAGCCGTATTGGCAATTGCCGCCGCCATGCCCATGGTGTGTCATGCGCAGGACCCTGCCACCGCGGCCTCCCAAATCCAGCAGCTCATCTCGCAGAACAAGGCGGCAGAAGCTATCGCCCTCTGTGACCGCATGATTGCCACCTATAGCAACACGAACTCGCGTATCGCCGCACAGTTTGCTCACTATGAGCCTTTCTTCCACTGGCAGAAGGCTAATATTTATTTTGCTGCTAAGCAGTATGAGCAGGCATATGAGGCATTCAGAGTGCTGCGCACGGATCCTCGCTTCCAGGAGCGCAGACTGCGTGACCGCGCTCTGGCTGAGCCGAACATGAATAATGGTAATGGCTATGAGCCTTTCCTGACGGCTTCTCTCTTCTACATGGCATACAGCCGCTTTAATCAGGCAGCCGGTGATCCTCGCAATAACGTGGCGGGTGATCCCTCCAAGTTTGAGGAGTGCATTCAGCTCATGGAAGAGTACCTGGAGATGTACCAAAGGGGACAGGTGTCTGACATGGAAAAGGCTCAGAAGATGGACGGCAAGCTGTGCTTCATGCTTATGCAGGCATACCTGCTGAAGCCCGAGCCTGATTTCCAGAAAGCCGGTGAGTTCCTTGAGCGCAGCCGCTCTGCTCGTGCTCCTCTGCCTGATGATATGGCTATGTCCGGTCTGGATACGATTATCCGTGTGGGTATTGAGCACCCGGAGCACATCGGCTGGATTTACAAGGTTATTCGCTCCAATCCCCAGAGCTTCTCTCTTGGGCCCATTCGCATGGCTCGTTATGGCTCTATGTTCTTCAACCCCGCTCTGCAGGGTGCCAAGATTGTGAGCGGCTCGCTCCGCCGTGGTGAGCAGGAGGCTGCAAATGAAGGTGCTAGGACCACCTATGCTCTGCTCGGACTCGTCCCTGAGGTGATGGAGACCTGTCAGGCTCTGCGTACCATGCATCAGCAGCTGCGCAACTACAGCTCCAGCGTGCCGGATCCCGCTGCAGGCACTTCCTATAATGCTAATAACTGCGCCACTCTTTTCAGAAACTACCAGAAGCTGCACCGCGGCAATACTCAGCTGGAGGCATATGCAATCGTGACAGCTGCGAACGTTGCTCAGCAGTATGGTTCCATGCGTCTGGCTCGCGCTGGTTATCAGCTGCTGGTGGACCGTTATCCGAATCTTTCTCAGAATACTCCGGAAGGTCCCAAGTCCATGCGTGATCGCAACATCTTCCAGCTCTCTCAGCTTTGCCGTGCCACTGGTGATGAAGAAGTAGCTGTAGCTCTCGAAGGTAGGATTAACATGGATGAAATGGGTGAGGGTGGTCAGACTGCTCTTCTCGTGAACAAGATGGCCCGCTTCACTTCTGAAGGTAACTGGGCTGAGGCTGCCACAGCCGCTGCTGAGGTGATTACTGCCTTGGGGAATGACCGGACGAACCAGAACTACGTGACTGCCCGTTTCGTGCAGGTGGCTGCTGCCTACAAGCTTCAGAAGTGGGAGGATGTTATCACCCTGGGTGAGGCTCTCCTGAGTGAGAATCTTTTCACTGCATCTCTTGAGGCTGGCAAGCTTAAGGAAGATGTTGCTGTCACGAATGAGACGCAGACCCGCTTCTTCATTATTGATGCTCACAGCAAGCTTGTGCGCCATGATGCGACTCATCGTGATAGAATTCTGGCTTGCGTGGAGGATTTCATTAAGAAGTTCCCCAATGAGAACACTATACAGCCCAACGTCGTCTTCATGGGTATCAATACTCTGCTGGAGCGTCAGGGAAATGGTGATGCTGAGGCTCAGACCCGCGATATCGAGGCGGCTCTTGCATACTGTGTCACCTTCGAGGAACGCTGGGGTGGCGAGCAGGCTCATAGCCTGTATCCGCATGTGCTCCTGCTGCATGGTAACATTTTCATCAACGGTGAGGATGAAGCTCGCAAGCCTGAGGGTATCGTCATTTTGGAGCGTGCTGCTGACGCCGCCATGGCTCAGGGTGACAAGGGTAGAAGTGTAGCCGCTAATGCGCTTTACATGCTCTCCTCCTACGGTAGCGAGATTAAGAAGGAAGGCGAGGATGATGCTGCAATGGCTACCCGTGCCCGTGGTTATGTGGAACGCTACTGGAGAGACGCTGACTACGAGGGCTGCGAATACGCTCTGAAGATGGTGAGCCGCTCACTTGCTTTGGCTGAAGGTGGTGATAAGGCTGCATTTGATGCTGCCGTTGAGCTTGCTCAGCGCATTATTGCCCGTGAGGCCAACTATGGTCTGGCTAACAACTCTGTGAACCCGGATATGGAAGCTACCATTAATGGCTATGCTGCTTCTTACTCCACAGGTTGGGAGAGGTTCAATGGCTCCGCTCTTACTTTGGAGCAGAAGAATGAGCACTTCACAAACTTCCCCGGTATCGTGGCTGAGGACAAATATACCCGTGCTATTCTGCGCATGGCTATGCTTTCCTCCATGAGCGAGGCTCAGGCTAAGCTCGCCCGTTCTCAGGATCCCGGAGACAAGGCTAAGGCTGATGAAATGGCTGAGAAGATTACGCAGGCCTTCCGCCGTATGACTGCTGAGTTCCGTCCCGAGGACCTCACGAACTTCATCTGCGTGCAGGTGGGTAACTATCAGGTCAGGTACGCCAGCCGTATGGGTGATGTCTCCATCAAGGAAGAGGAAGCACGCAATGCTCTGAGGTACTTTGAGCAGGCCGTATCCCGCGGTGGTGAGTACCTTGATGAGGCTAGACTTGGTAAGGCTCAGGCTCAGGCTCTTATTGCCTCTGAGCGCTCCAATGCTGTGGCTCTCTTCACTGAGCTTTCCAACTCTCCGAAGCAGGAAATTGCCGGTCCCGCTCTCTTTGGTCTTACCCAGCTGCACATGGATATGGGTAATGCTGCTGAGGCTGTGGCTTGTGCTAAGCGCTTTGATGACGCCGGCATTCGCGTGGGCCGAAAGGATATGCAGTTGCTGTATGGTCAGGCCTTGGCTGCTTCCGGTGACATAGAGAACGCTCTCGTGTCCTACACGAACCTTTATCAGGATATGGGTAACATCCGTTACTCGGCTCCTGCCTGCGTGGCCCTCATGAGGCTGCTCTGGGAGCGTAATCAGCCCAGCACCGGTGATCGTATGCAAGGCAACTTCAAGGGTTCTGACCGCTGGCGCGCTTGGAATACCGGTCAGGTATACGTGAGACGTGTGCGTGAGTCCGGTCTGGTGGATAAGCTGACCCCGGATGACCGTGACCGCTGGAATGAGGTGGAAAGCTTGCTTGGCCAGTATGCCTCTGATCCCGCAGTGCAGAGAGAAGACAAGGATAATCGTGACTTCCAGTCTCGTGTGCGTCGCAACAGGAACTAATTTGTAACACAGAAATACAGAAATGAAACTTTACAATGTACTCGTAGTAGGTCTTGCTGCACTGACCTGTTTCAGTGACGCTCAGCAGTCCCGCCGTAGCGGCCGTTCTCAGGGCCGCCAGGCATCCCAGCCGGCTCAGCAGGCTCAGCCCGCCCGCCAGCAGCAGGGACTCACCGCGCTGATTCAGACAAACCGTGATAACAGACCCCGCCGCATGGTGATTAAGGGGGCTAACGGTAAGGATACTGTAGTGTATTTTGACCGTAGCACGGAGCAGGACGTGAGCCTGAACGTAAGCCGCGTGAAGCTCTTCTTCATCCAGACTCCTGAGGATTTGGCCGCCGCTGAGCGCGCTCTTACTTCCGGTGATTTGGCTGCAGCTCGCACTCAGCTTGCTGCTGTGAAGGAGAAGTACAAGAATTTCGTGGGTCTGGATCGCAATCCTTCCACTCGTGCTGCTATGCTCGAAATCGAGTGTGCAGTACGCCAGCTGGACTTTGCCGGTCTGAACCAGCTTGTGAACAGCTTCTCTCACCCGGAGTGGCTCAGTCCCACGGAGGTTGCCACCTACATGGCAGCGAAGATTCTTGCTAAGGCTATGAATGGTGCTGCTCTGGCTGAGGTTGAGGCCGAGGTTAATAGGCTTTTGGAATCTGAGCCTGGTAAGACTCTGAACAGCTCCTGCTATGGTTGGCTTCAGTTTGCCATCGCTCATGCCACGGCTTCCGCTGTGCCCGCAGAGGAAATCTCCGGCACCATAAGTGAGGCGAACCTTGCTGCCGCTAATAATGCCATTAATGCATATTGCCGCGCAGGCCTCTCCTCCCACGGCCGTGACATGGAGCTGCCCATTCAGGCTATGATCCGTGCTCAGGCTATGCTGTGGGCAATGCCTGGCGTGAAGGAGTATGCCGCCCGTGGCGGTGCAATGGATGCCGCCAAGTGGAATGGTGCTCCGGCTAACTTCCGTGATGCTGTGGCCTTGGCATACATGATTAAGAACGTGTTCGGCGGTACCAGTGAGACTGTTGAGGCAGCTGCCAAGCTGTACTTCAACTCTCAGGCCGGTCGCGGTGAATAATGCCCATTTAACGGGCGGGAGTGCCGGCAGGGCGCTCCCGCCCTTTTTTTTAACAAACGAGAAATATCATTCAACATATGCAAGATATGCTTGTGAGGCTTTATCTGCTGCCGGATGGCGCACCGCTGCGTGCCGCCGCCGCAGAGCAGGGCATAACCATACGCCCATGTATGCCTTTTGAAGCTCACATTTTGGAAGATTGGGTGGCACGCCACTTCAGCCCTCGCTGGGTAAGCGAATGCCGAATTGCTATGAGTCATCAGCCCACAGGTTGCATTATTGCCACGCGTAATCAGAAAATACTGGGGTTCGCTTGTTATGATGCTACAGCCCGTGGGTTTGTCGGCCCTATGGGAGTGAGTGAGGATGCCCGTGGGAGCGGCGTAGGCCGAGTGCTGCTGGTGACAGCTCTGGAGCATATGCGCACTCTTGGCTATGGGTATGCCATTGTCGGTGGTGTGGGGCCTGCTGATTTTTATGCTCGCTGTGTAGGTGCGACGCCGATAGAGAACTCATCGCCCGGAATTTATGCTGATATTCTTCCGAATCCCTCAGCAGAAGCATTAAACTGATATTTTTTTCCTTATTCTGTACACTTTACCTTGACAGAAGACTAAAATCCTGCTAATTTCAGAAAGTAGCTTATCTTATTTCTCCATGAAACGTTTTCTTCTCATCCCTTCGTTCGCCTTTCTGGCACTGACCTCTCTTACTTCCTGCCAGAAGGAAGAAAAGACAGCCCTTGAGCTCACTCGTGAGTTGACGGAAGAGCTTCAGAAAGTGACCGATTATCGTACTGCCGAGGCAGCTGCTCCCCGTGTGGCCGTGCTGCAGCAGCGTATGCAGAATGCCGGCGTGCGCCCCTTCGCTTTGAATGAGACTGCTCTTACCCGCAGTATGACTGATTCCGATGGCAGCGAAGGCACTGAGTATGCCGAAGCTCTCATCAGCCTTGCCGCTGAGGTAGGCCGTATTCAGGCCAGTATGCCCGTGGGTGATGATGGTGAGGTGAGCCGCGAGCGCCTCATTCTGGCTGTGGGTGCTGCTAATGGTGCTGGTGACTCCGGCCCTGCTGCTGAGCGCCAGAGAACCGGCATGGCTTACATCCGTGACGCTTCCACCTCTCATGAGACTCCTGGTAATTTTGCTGAGTTCTATGGTTCCACCAGTCTGCGTGAAGCTCTGGCATACCGCGCTGATGCTAGCGCTGTGCCTTTCACTAAGATGGATTCTGATGAGGACGTGCCCGCTATCCCTGAGCCTGTAGAGGTTCCTGAGGAAGAGGAAGTGCCTGCTGATGAGCCTGCTGCTGATGAGCCCGCAGGGGATTCTACGGATGACAGCAGTGAGCCTGCTGTGGATGATGAGCCTGCTGATACCACGCCCTCCGCTGATGAGAGTGATTCTTCCTCTGATCTTGGCGTAGATTTGGGCGGTGATGATTCCGATTCCGGCAGCGATGACGGCGGCCTGGATTTGGATATGGACGGCGGTGATGACTCCGGCAGCGATGACGGCGGTCTTGATATGGATATGGACGGTGGCGATGACTCCGGCAGCAGTGACGGTGGCATGGACCTGGACTTTGATCTGTAAAGATTGCGTTATAATCCCGCTGCGGAAATATAGTCCGACTTTCGAAAGCCGCAATCACCTGCCGGGTGTTTGCGGTTTTCTTATCTTCTGATGATATGCCCCGAATTCTATTCACATGTGCATACGATGGTGTTCACTGGCATGGCTGGCAGAGCCAAGCGGGTGGTGATACTGTGCAGGATGTGCTGGAGACTGCCTTTGGTGCCATTCTCCGAGAACCTTTGAGAATAGCGGCTTCAGGTCGTACGGATGCAGGCGTGCACGCTGTGGCGCAGCGTTTTCATGCTGATATTCCGGAGAGCTGCCGCATGAGCCCGCAGAACTGGGTGGCTGCGTTGAATGCGCATCTGCCTGCCAGCATACGGGTGTGCGGGGCTGAGTATGTGGAGGCGGATTTTCATGCTAGGTTTAATGCTGCCGGTAAAATATATGAATATCTTATCAGTGTAGAACCTGTGCTGAGCCCATTCTTAGCTGGTAGGGTGTGGCATCGTCCAATGGGGGTGCCGGTTGAAAAGCTTCGTGAGGCGTTAAACGTATATGTGGGGCAGTATGACTTCAGGCGCTTTGCTGCTCGCCGTGGGAATGAGCCTGCTATTCCTCCGGAGGATTATTACATACGTACTATTTATGCAGCTTCCGTGCAGGAAGAGCAGGGAGGGGGGATTCTCAGATTATGCTTTCATGGGAATGGGTTTATGTACCGCATGGTTAGAATGCTTGTGGGTACTGCTCACCAAGTGGCGGTAGGTAAGATGACTCCTGTAGAGCTCAGGAACATGCTGATACAGCCAGAAGGCACTAAGACCAGGCACTGCGCACCGCCGGAAGGCTTGTACCTGAAAGAGGTTATTTACCAGTAATAAGGATGTCAAAACGCCTGCTCCGACATTGCCGGAGCAGGCGTGAACATTAAAGGGAGATGCCTCCCTTAGTGCTTACATAGTGGTGGAGGTGGCTGCCGGAGTGGAATCCTCGGTAGTGGGCGGCTGAGATGTAGTGTCACAGGGGCATTCACCGCAGCCATTATTGCACCAGCTCATTACTTCCTGAGCCTTTGCGGGGTCTTTCTCTACACCCCTGCCGGTAGCGTACATGTGTGCAAGAATGCGGCAGGCAGTGGGGTTGCCTTCGCGGGCAGCCTTTTCCAAGCCGGGAAGTGCATGGGAATACATCTCGTTGGCTTTGGCGGGGTCAGCTTCTGTATCACTGGTACCATTCTCAGTAATCCAAGCAATGGCATATTGGGCGATAGGGTCACCATTAGCTGCAAGCAGGGTAATGGTTTCCACGTTGGCCCAGCAGTTCTCGCCGCACTGGATGCCCTCCTCTGTTACCTCGCATGCGGCCACGGTGGGAGTGGTATCGGAGGCAGGGGTAGTGTTCTCTGTTGTTTCGGCGCTGATGGCAGCCATGCTGCCCAGCGTAACTGCGCTGATGAGTGCAATTGTCTTCATAGGGCTTCAATCTGCCCCTACCTTTGCTTGTTTGCAAGAAAAAAATCTAGCCGATATAGTAACTGATATTAAAGCCTTAAGAAAAAATGTAAAAGAGAAATATAACGGAAAATTCAAAAAAAATAAAAAAAATGCATTTTTGTGATTGACATTCGAGGTGGAATGGTGTAGAATGTCCTCGCTTTCACGTCCCTTGTGGGACAACAAGAGCCAACAACGCTTCTGTAGCTCAGGGGTAGAGCGCATCCTTGGTAAGGATGAGGTCGCGGGTTCAAATCCCGCCAGAAGCTTTTTTTAGGCTCATGCAAGAATAAGCAGCCCCAAATTATCTTTAATTTACTATTATGGCCAAAGAATCATTCCAGCGCACCAAGCCCCACGTGAACGTGGGTACGATCGGTCACGTTGACCATGGCAAGACATCCCTTACTGCTGCAATTACCAAGGTTCTTGCAGAGCAGGGCAAGGCTGAGTTCAAAGCTTATGACCAGATTGACGGCGCTCCCGAGGAACGCGAGCGTGGTATTACCATTTCTACCGCTCACGTAGAGTACGAGACCGACAACCGCCACTATGCACACGTGGACTGCCCCGGTCACGCTGACTATGTGAAGAACATGATTACTGGTGCTGCCCAGATGGACGGCGCTATCCTTGTGGTTTCCGCTGCTGACGGCCCCATGCCGCAGACTCGTGAGCACATCCTGCTTGCTCGTCAGGTGGGTGTTCCCTACATCGTTGTGTTCATGAACAAGATGGACCTTGCTGACCCCGAGCTCGCTGAGCTTGTGGAGATGGAGATCCGTGAGCTTCTTTCCTCCTACGAGTTCCCCGGCGACGATCTGCCCATCGTGATGGGTTCCGCTGTGAAGGCTCTCGAGGGTGACCCCGAGTACACCAGCAAGATTCTTGACCTCATGAACGCTGTGGACGAGTACATCCCCACTCCTGAGCGTCCCACTGAGAAGCCCTTCCTGATGCCCGTGGAGGACGTGTTCTCCATCTCCGGCCGTGGTACTGTGGCTACCGGTCGTATCGAGCGTGGTATCATCAACAAGATGGAGGAAGTTGAAATCGTGGGTATCAAGCCCACCGTGAAGACCTC
>JAZRTR010000024.1:0-45546 GCA_045652085.1 Akkermansia sp. | reverse complement strand
TCAACTCTTTGAGAATTTGCCACGTTTTACACCGCCGCCGCCTCAACTCCGGAAATGGGTGATTTTCTCATCATAAAGAGCGCGTTTTCAACGGTTATCACCCTTAAATCACCCCTCCTCACCTCTGTTGAGCTGGTGCGCAGAAAAGTTTTCCTAGGCGATGGATGTTATTTTTGACAATTTGTAGCGTATGTGTAGAATAAGGGCGGGTTGGGTTTACCCGTTCATTTTAGAATAAAAAAATAGGCGGGCGCGTAAGTGAATAGCTTACGCGGCCGCTGATTTTATGATAGGAAAGCTTGTGCGGGAGTGTGTATTACTCCTTACCGGTATAGACGGTGCCGGGGTAGGTTTGGGAGTGAGGTGGGAGGACACGGCCGGGGAGGATAACGCATTTGGCGCCGATGCGGGAATGGGGGCCGATGTGGCAGCCGAGTTTGTTCAGGCCGGTGTGGCAGAGCTCGCCCTGCCAGGGCATGCAGATTTCAGCGGCGTCATGCCTGAAGTTGCTGAAGATGCAGCCACCGCCCACGTTCACATCATCCTCAATGACGGAGTCTCCCACGTAGGTGAGGTGTGAGATGAAGACGCCGTTGCCAATGATGCTGCTTTTGATTTCCACGGCGTTACCAATGACGCAGTTGTCACCTATGCTGACGTGGCCGCGCAGGAAGGCATTCGGGCCGATGGTGCAGTTTTTGCCAATGCGCACATGGCCTTCAATAACGGTGCCTGCTTTCACGCAAGAGCCTTCTGCGAGTTCCAGCACGCCATCCACCACGGCGAGGGGGTGTACGCTGCCCTTGCAGGAGGGGGTGAGGGCAGAGAGCTCTGCGGTGTTTTCCTGAAGGCGCTGCCAAGGGGGTGTATCCGTGCTCATGGTGTGGAACTGGTTGTGCTTTGTGAGGAACTACCGGTTATGAGGCGTTGGGCCGCGCTGATGAGCAGCTCATGGGCGGAGTGGTTTTGGCCGGGGGCGCGGTCTTGGAAGAGGGGGCCCGGCTGGGCGTGCTGGTAGCGGCGGCCGGAATCATCACGCTCATCACCGCTGAAGACGATATTGACATCCGCCTGCGGGCATTCGCGCCAAGGGCCGCCTATGCTGGCTGCTAAATCCTTGAAGTGGCGGTAGGGGCGGCAGTAGGCGTTTACCCAGTAGTCCACGCCTTCGGCACGTTCACGCGGGTGGGAACGTTCGCGGCAGCTGACAGGATCCAGCGTGACGACGAGAACGCGCCCGTGGGGGGTATTCAGGTGGCGCAGCACATCCATGATGGCGGAGCCGCCGTAGCTGTGGCCAATGAAGATGAGGTCTGCGCCGGGGTTAGCGGTGAGGAAGGCGCGGAGGTCACGCTGAATGAGGCGTGTGCTGTGCCAGAAGAGGCAGCCGCGGCCGCCGTCCCAAGCATAGAAGGCGCGCACCTGTTTGCCGGGGCAGGGGATGGGCGGGGTGGTTTCATACACGCTGCGCAGGTGGGTGAGCACTTGCTCAGTGAATCCGCCGATGAAGATGACGGCCACATCCGCCTTCTCCGTGGTGAGGCGTTCTTGAAGGCGGCGGCCGATGAAGGAGGTATCAGGCTCGGGGTATATGCCTTCGGGAGGAGTTGGCTGCTGCTGGCAGCAGCCTAGTGTGCAGGCCAGTAGACCCGCAGCAATCAGGCGGCAGGCAGGGCTCATGGGCGATAGTTGATGGCCTTCATGAGGTGCGGCAGCAGCAGGGCATACAGCTCGCGGCTGTCTTCCTCCTCAAGCTCGATGTCATCCATGATGATTTGATTATTCTCCACGCGGCAGCCCAAGCACTGGTAATTGCTGCCATACAGGTAGAAGACGCCTTTCATCATATCCTCACGCACACCGGGAATGTTATCGTGGTAATGCTCCTCGGATACCACGCGCATCTCACCACGGCGCAGGATGGTGCGCAGGCGTTGCATTTCGGCATTGCTCAGGCGGTGAATTTGGTGAGGCTCCAGCAGGAAACCGGGTATGCGCGGGGTGACGGCGATGGCGTCAGACGTGAGGGTCTCCGCCACGGACTCCTGCGCCACTGAGCCATAGCGCTGCACGCACGTTACTAAAAGTACGCCGCCGGCCAGAGAAATCAGAAGTGCATATATCGGGCTTTTCCTCATCATTACATTATTTTTCCTGTGCTGAGCATTCTAGCGCGTTATGCTCTCCCTTGCAAGCTAAAAGCGGCTTGCAAGGTGAAATTTACGCTTAAAAAGCGGCTGAGGAAGCCTTCAGGCCTGAAGTTTGGCGCTGAGTTCAGCCACGAGGCGCTGCATGCTGCGGGTGAGCAGAGCCACCACGGCGTCAAATCCGGCGGGGCCGCCATAGTAGGGATCCGGCACAGAGCGCTCCGTTTCCTCCGGGGCGAACCACTGCCACATGCCGTGCACGCGTGAGCGGTCCTCCTCATGGCGTGCGAGGGAGAGGATGTCCTGCTCGTTATACTCATCCTGCGGGATGATGAGGTCAAACTCGCTGAAATCTGCGCGGCGGAAGGTGCGGGCACGGTGGCCGCCATAGCTGTACCCGGCGCGTTCCAGGGCGGCGAGCATGCGGTGGTCAGGCTTGCTGCCGGTGTGGTAGGAGGCGGTACCGCAGGAATCCGCTTTCACGAGGTGGGAGAGGCCTTCCTGAGCGGCTACGGCGTTAAAGATAATCTCTGCGGCTGGGCTGCGGCAGATGTTACCGAGGCAGACGAAGAGGACGCGGTACGGGGTGCGAGAGCTCATGGTGGTGAAAATCAGCTTGTGAGGTGAAAAAGCGGTTGACGCGGCGGCTTACTTCTGGTATGAAGCCTTATGTACAGCAGAGTATAACACGGAGCCATGAATATTGCACGCCTGAAATCTGAGCCGGAGATTTTTTATTCACTGCAGGGGGAAGGAGTCCGCGTGGGCTGCCCCGCTGTGTTTCTGCGCTTGGCAGGTTGTAATTTGCACTGCAGCTGGTGTGATACGCGCTACAGCTGGCTGGCCGGCTGCGAGCTGGCGGAGGCGGATGTGGCGGCGCGTGTGCTCAGCTATGGCTGTGGCTCACTCGTTATCACAGGTGGTGAGCCCCTGCTGCAGGCGGCCTCCATGGAGCGGCTGCTGAGCCTTCTGCCGGAGGATATGCACGTGGAGGTGGAGACGAATGGCACTGTACCGCCCACCCCGGCTCTGTCCGCCCGTGTGAACCAGTGGAACGTATCCCCCAAGCTCACGCACTCCGGGAATGACGCCGCGGCGGCTCTTTGTCCGCAGGTGCTGGAGGCATTTCTCGCCACGGGCAGAGCTTGGTTTAAATTTGTGGTACGCGGTGAGGAGGATTGGCCTGCCATTCAGGCGCTGAACTTGCCGCAGCAGAGAATTATTCTTATGCCCTGTGCTGCTACCCGTGCAGAGCTGAATGCTGCCCGCCCGGTAGTGGCTGCCATGTGCCTGAGCCACCGCGTGCGCCTGGGTGAGCGCCTTCATGTGGTGCTCTGGGATGATGAAAAGGGCGTGTGACGCAAAGACCTGAGTAAGGATTTCAAAAAATAAAAAGCCCCGCATCTACCCGGTGGGGCAAGATGCGGGGTGCAAAAAGCTTGTGATATGAGAATCAGGCTTTGGGCTCGTCAGAATCCTCTTCTTCCTCCTCGTCCTCTTCATCATACACCTCAATGGCACGGCGCATGCGGCGAGTGAGGAAGGGGCGTACGATGAGGCCATAGCCGAGGTAGCACAGGAAGATGATGGCGGGAGCAATCCAGGGGAAGCACACGAAGGCGCAGATGGCAGCAGCCACCAGAAGGATTGCGGTGATGGTACCGCGCTTCTCGAAGTTCACGTGCTTGAAGCTGGGGTAAATAACGCGGCTCATCATGAGCAGGGATACCAGAGCCATTGTGCCACCCATGATGTACTGCCACACGGGCTCAATCACGAGATTGTGGTGCGTGGTGACATCAATCACGAGGTACATGGTGCTTACTACGGCACCAGCGGCCATGGGCACGGGAAGGCCCACGAAGTCCATGCTCTGGTTGGGCTTCTTGGGAGCTGCAGCCATGCAGTTGAAGCGGGCCAGGCGCAGGGAGGCGCACAGCAGGTACAGCACGCCGATGCCCATACCGAAGGCGTCCGGCAGGTCAAAGAGCACGGCGCGGCTCAGCAGCATGGCAGGTGCCACGCCGAAGGAGATGACGTCCGCAATGGAGTCAAACTCGCGACCGAAGGGACCATCTGCCTTGCACATGCGTGCTACTCGGCCATCCAGCAGGTCAAAGATGCAGGCGGCGAAGATGAGGTAGGTGGCTTGCTGGTAATAGTCAAATGCTTCCGGCGTGCCATCTTGGAAGGCCATGCCTTTGAAGATGGTGAGGATGGCGAAGAAGCCGCACAGCAGGTTGCCTGCTGTGAGCATGTTCGGCAGAATGGGGATTCTGGGTTCGTCCGGGTAAACCGGGGGAGTGTTCTTAGCCATATGTGTGTAAGTATGGGGTGAGATATTCAGGTGAGATTAAGAGAGAGCCTGAGTGGCTTTTGCCAGGAGTTCATCCTTAGCACTGAGCTCCTTGCCGGAGCCGCGTGCCATATCTGCCTTACCGCCACCTTTACCGCCCACGATGGGAGCGAGGGTGCGGATAAGGTCCCCGGCTTTCAGGCCGGCTGCCTGTGCGGCTTCACCGCAATAAGCACCCAGAGAGAGGCCGGTTCCATCATCTGCCACCAAGAAGGCGGCGGCAGCGTAATGCCGCTTGCGCAGCCCGTTGAAGAGCTCGGTGAGCAGGTCATTCCCGCCCTCCGTGCTGATGACGACGTTTCCGCCGGTGAGCTGCTCGGCCAGAATGGCATCAGCCATGCCGGCAGCAGCAGCAGAGATTGCTTTCTTCACACGCTTGTCTGCCTCCAGTGCAGCTTCCTTCAGCTTATCGCAGTAGGCGTTGTACTCATCCAGCAGCGCGTTCACCACGCGAATATCGTGTGATTGCAGAGCCTTTTCTGCAGGGTGGCCATCACTGGTCGGCACGGGAATGGTGGGCTGGCCGAGCTGCTGGAGCTTACTGTTAGCGAGGCTGAGCTTTTCAAGGCTTTCCTTACCCTCAGGCATGCGGGCCTGAATGATATCCTTCACGATATCCAGACCGGCCTTACCGGAGGCAGCCTCAATTCGGCGCACGCCGCTGGCGATAGCGCCTTCGCTCTTGATTTTGAAGAATCCCACCTTGCCGGTGGTGGCGGCATGCGTACCGCCGCAAAGTTCCATGGAGACGCCGTTGAAACCGCCGGCCTCACCGCCCATCTGAACGAGGCGCACCACATCACCGTACTTATCACCGAAGAACTGGCATACTTCCGGGTGCTTGCGGATTTCGGTCATGGGGTACTCGCGGCAGAAGATGGGGAGATCCTCCTCCACCCACTGGTTCACGAGCTCTTCCACGCGGCGGAGGTCTTCCTTGGAGATGGCGCCGCTGTTCACGTCGAAACGCAGGCGGTCCACATCCACGAGGGAGCCCTGCTGGGCGATGTCATCGCTCACAAGCAGGCGCAGAGCCTTGTGCAGCAGGTGAGTGGCACTGTGGTGGCCTTCAATGGCGCGGCGGCGCTCGGTATCAATGCTCAGCTCCACGCTGTCACCCACGGCGGGGCGTACGCCATCCGCCACGGCAATGAGGTGGGCGCGGGCCTGGCCAATCTGCTGCACACCCAGCACAGCGGCGCTGTCGCCACCGGCCTGCAGGGTGCCGCCATCGCTCACCTGGCCACCCATCTCGGCATAGAAGGGGGTCTTGTCCGTGATGATGAAGAGCATGTCATCAGCCTCGTGCACCTCCGTTACAGTGGCGGTGATGCTGTCACCGGTGTAGCCGGTGAACTCCGTGATAGCCTCAGTCTTCAGGTCCAGAGCGCGCACCACCTGCTTCTTCTGGGCGGCCTTAGCGCGCTGGCGCTGCTCCTCCATGAGCACGTCAAAGCGCTCCGTGTCCACCGTCAGGCCGCGCTCACGGGCCATAAGGGCGGTAAGGTCAATGGGGAAGCCATAGGTATCATACAGCTTGAAGGCGAAGTCACCGCTCACGGTGCCGGTGGCAGCCACTTCCTTATCAAAGAGGTCAAGGCCGCGGTCCAGCGTCTCATTGAAGCTGGTTTCCTCACGCAGCAGCACTTCCTTGATGGTGGAGGCACGGCCGATAATCTCCGGGAACACGCGGCCCATTTCAGCGGCCAGAGTGTCTACCAGCTCGCTCAGGAAGGGCTTCTCCAGTCCCAGGGTGCGGCCATAGCGCACGGCGCGGCGCAGAATGCGGCGCAGCACATAGTTGCGGCCGTTGTTGCCGGGCAGAATGCCGTCAGCAATGGAGAAGCTCAGGGTGCGGATGTGGTCCGCAATCACGCGGAAGGCGATGCTTTCCTTCAGGGTGGCGGCGTTCTCCTCCGTGGCGTCCTGCGGGTAGATATCCACATACGTGCGGCCGGAAATCTCCTCGATTCTGCGGAACAGGGGGCGGAAGACGTCCGTGCTGTAGTTGGAAACGCGGCGGGAGAAATCCGTGAAGCCGTTGGTGCACTGAATCATGGCGCAGGCGCGTTCGAAGCCCATGCCGGTATCCACATGGCAAGCGGGAAGGTTGCGGAAGGTGCCATCACTCTCGGCATTGTACTGGATGAACACGAGGTTCCAGATTTCGATGCAGAGCGGGCTGTCCTGGTTCACGAGGCTGCCCTGGGTGTTGCCCTCGGGGGTGAGGTCCACGTGCAGCTCGGAGCAGGGGCCGCAGGGGCCGGTCTCGCCCATCATCCAGAAGTTATCCTTCACACCGCCGTTCACGATGTGTACCTTCGGGTCCAGCCCTTTGCTTTCGAAGAGGGGTGCCCAAGTGTCATAGGCCTCCTGGTCAAACTCGCCGGGGTTGCCCTTGCTCTTATCCGGGCAGTACACAGTGGCGTACAGGCGCTCTGCGGGGAAGCCCCAGCGCTCCACGATGAGCTCCCATGCCCATGCGATGGCTTCTTTCTTGAAGTAATCACCGAAGGACCAGTTGCCCAGCATTTCGAACATGGTGTGGTGGTAACTGTCCTGGCCCACATCCTCCAAGTCATTATGCTTACCGCCGGCGCGGATGCACTTCTGCGTGTCCGTGGCACGGGCAGGCTTCCACGGCGGGGTCCATACACCCAGGAAATAGGGTACGAACTGGTTCATGCCGGCATTAGTGAACAGCAGGCCGGGGCTCTGCGGCATCAGGGAGGCGGAGGGTACTACGGCGTGCTGCTTCTCGTGGAAAAAGTCCAGGAAGCTCTGGCGAATCTGTGCTGCGGTCATCATATCGCTTTGTCAGATGGTGTTATAGGAAAAATTTCGTCTGAGCACATTATACACCCTCAACGCGCGCGTGTAAAGCAGAAACAATGCAGGGTCATACGTGTCCCAAAGATTTGGGACACGCGTATTTACGATTTTTGATTTACGAATTACGAATTAAGGATGAGCGGCTAACGCCGGATATTGGATAAGTGAACGCTTACTGCCGATGCTCAGGTTCGTGATACCCCTGCGCAGAAATGAAAGCAGAATACGCTGACTATATGTCGTTTGGTGCCCCGTTTCTGTAATGTTTGAGACACATGTGATGCAGGGTAGAATCTTGATTTTTCTGAGTTGTAGGTACAATTTATCCGCTCTGCCTTGAGGCGAGCGGATAAATGAAAAGAGGGCTATCTTCTGCAAAGCGTGCAGAGCCGTTCCGGAGTTGATTTACTGCCGGACTTCGGCAGATACATTCGGGCTATTTATCAACGTCCACCGGCCTCTCGGATGAGCTGGGCACATTCGGTGTGATTGCCATTAGCAGCGGCGGAGAGGGGAGTGCAGCCATTCTTGTTAGCCATGTTGACGTCAATACCGGGAGTAGCGAGCAGGTGCTTCACGCATTCGGTGTGGCCATTGTAGGCAGCGGAGTAGAGAGGAGTCCAGCCCTCTTCGTCTGTCACGTTAACGTCAATGCCGGGGGTGGCGAGCAGGAGTTCCAGGCATTCAATGTCACCATTGTAAGCAGCATAGTTGAGGGGAGAGTCGCCATACAGACTGACCTTGTTGACGTCAATGCCGGGCGCGGCAAGCAGTAGCTTCACACATTCGGTGTTGCCTATGAAAGCAGTGGCTTTGATGAGGGGAGTTTCGTTATACACATTAGCCTTGTTAACGTCAATACCAGGCGCAGCGAGCAGGAGGCGCACACATTCGGTGTAGCCACTTTGCGCAGCAGAAATGAGAGGAGTCCAGCCAGACTTATCAGCCATGTTGACGTCAATGCCGGGCGCGGCAAGCAGGAGTTGCACGCACTCGGTGTAACCAAAGGTAGCAGCCTCGTAGAGAGGGGTACAGCCATCCTGATTAGCCTTGTTAACGTCCACGCCGGGGGTGGCGAGCAAGAGCTTCACGCATTCGGAATCGCCATCGCTAGCAGCGGCATTGAGAGGGGTCCAGCCATTCTGATTGGCCATATTGACGTCCACGCCGGGGGTGGCGAGCAGGAGCTTCACGCACTCGGCATGGCCATTGATAGCAGCTGCGTAGAGGGCGGTAAAGCCATCTACATCAGCTATGTTGACGTTAATTCCGGGAGTAGCGAGCAGGAGCTTCACGCATTCGGCGTGGCCATTGTTAGCAGCTGCGTTGAGGGCGGTAAAGCCATCTTCATCAACTATGTTGATGTTAACACCGGGAGTAGCGAGCAGAAGCTCCACGCATTCGGCGTGACCTTCGTAAGCGGCGGCATTGATAGGAGCTAAGCCGTTATTATTAGCCTTGTTGGCGTCGATTCCCGGCACGGAGAGCAGAAGCTTTACACATTCGGTGTGGCCTTTCACAGCAGCGGCGCTGAGAGGCGTGCTACCATTATGATTAACTTTGTTAACGTCCACGTCGGGCATGGTGAGCAGGAGCTTCACACATTCGGTGTGGCCAAGGAAAGCTGCCATGAAGAGAGGGGTCCAGCCTTTTGTGTTAGCTTTATTAACATCAATTCCCGGAGCGTTGAGCAGGAGCTTCACGCACTCTGTTTTGCCCTTCCGAGCGGCCAGGTGGAGAGGTGTTGCGCCATTTCGCTTAGCCAGATTAACGTCAATCCCCGGAGCGTTGAGCAGGAGCTTCACACACTCAGCGTGGCCAAAGGTAGCCGCGTAGTTGAGAGGAGTCCAGCCATACTTATCAGCCATGTTAACGTCCGTGCCGGGGGCGGCGAGCAGTAGCTTCACGCGCTCTACGTGGCCATTTTTGGCGGCGGAGTAGAGGGCGGAATTGTACTCCTCAGGAGTGATGCCGAGTTTGGTGAGGGTTTCTGCTATAGAAGATTGCATATGAATGAAAGCTGTGGAGTGAGAAAATGGCTCGCAGGTAAGGGAAACAGGCTGTTTGTAGCATTTTCCGGCAATTTTTACCTGCGGTTGTGATGAAAGCCTGAATAAAGGCTAATAAATGTTTTCTGGTGTTTAGGATGCCAGGTTAGCATATATTGTTCAAAAAAAAATACCTCATCATTTATCCGGAATGATGAGGTATAATCTTGCATGGGTGGCGTGTCAGCTCCTATCCGCCAGAACTTTCTCCAAGGGGAGGAGGCGGGCGAGGAGTTCTTCCCGGCCAGCGGCTTTCAGGGTGGGTACGTCCACGGCCTCTGAGATATCAAAATGACCGGAGCGGATGCGACGCAGGGCGGTGAGGTGTGCCCCGCAACCGAGGTGCTGGCCGATGTCATGCGCATAGGTTCGCACATAGAATCCCTTGCTGCAGTGTACGGTGAAATCTACCTCCGCGGCGGCGAGGTCCACGCGGGTAATCTCATAGCTGAGCACTTCCACATGGCGGGCTTTACGCTCCACTTCCTGGCCTTTTCTGGCGAGTTTGTAGCAGGGCACGCCATTGATTTTCACGGCGGAGTACATGGGCGGCACCTGATCAAACTCACCCATGAAGTGCTCAAAGGCGGCGCGGATGTCTTCTTCCGTGATGCCGTCGGTGGGCTTTTCGGCCACCACTTCGCCGTCAGCATCCTGACTGTTGGTCTCGATGCCGAGCTTCATGGTGGCGGTGTACACTTTGTCCTCGCACATGAGCAAATCCTGCACCTTGGTGGCCTTACCGATGACGACGATGAGCATGCCGGTGGCCATGGGGTCCAGCGTGCCGCAGTGGCCTACTTTTTTGGTGTTCAGGATACGGCGGCAGAGGGCCACGGCATTATGGGAGGTGAAGCCGGGGTCCTTATCCACAAGGAGCACGCCACAGGGCTGTTCAGGAGCGGTATTCATGAGAGGCTGCGCACCACGGCGCGGATGGAGTTAAGCACTTTTTCACGGGCATCTTCCAGCGGGCCCAGCATGCGAATGCCGGAGGCCATGCAGTGGCCACCACCACCGTGCATAGCTGCGATGGCGGAGACGTCCACCTGCGGATCTTTGGAGCGGAGGGACACGCGCACCTTACCATCCTCCAAGTCCTCAAAGATGACGGCCACTTTCACGCCCTGCATCACGCGGATGATGTCCACGAGGTCCTTGGTATCTTCCAAGCCCACGCCGAGCTCGGCCTTTCTGCCGGCGGGCATGGAGTAGTGCGAGATGGTGCCGTTTTCTTCCACCACCATGTTATTAAGCACTTCACGCTGAGTGATGAAGCAGCCTTGGGGCACTTCCTGATAGATGCGGCGGTTGATGTCCCCCACATCCACCCCGGCCTCAATGAGTTCAGCGGCAGCACGCATGACATCCGGCGTGGTGGAACTGTACTGGAAGGAGCCGGTATCCGTGCTGATAGCGGCGTACAGGGCCTCAGCCATGGCGCGGGTGAGCGGCACTCCTGCGGCTCGGATAATCCGGTGCATGATGCAGCCACAGGCAGCGGCGGAACCTTCCACGATGTTCAGCTGCGCGTAGCGCGTGTTGGTGTGGTGGTGGTCTATATTGATAGTGAAGGGGGCTTGGGAGAATAACTCCATGGCCTCATTGCCGAGGCGCTTGAGGTCACCGGTATCCACGCAGATGAGCACCTGAGTCTCCGCAGGAATGGTGGCAGGCAGGGGGCGGATGAGTTCTGCGCCGCTCAGGAAGGCATAGCGCTGCGGCACGGAATCCGTGTTCCACATTTGCACTTTCTTGCCGAGGCTTTGCAACAGCAGGCCCATTGCCAGTGTGGAGCCTATGGCATCCCCATCCGGGCGGAAGTGGGAGATAACCACGAAGTTATCATGCTCGTTCAGGGTCTGGATAAGTTCGGTATACATAAAGGTAGGGTGAGTGAAGGGGTGAAATCAGTGCTGTTCTTCCTCGCCGAAGTATGGGATGTTTTCCGGTGTGGTTTCAGCCGGTGCTGGAGGTGTGGAGATGACGAGCTTGCCGGTGGGCTCGATAATCTTGCGGTACATGACAGCCTTAGCAAGAATGGCGCAGAGCACTAGCACGAAACCGCAGAGCTGGCCGGCCTGCAGATTTTCTCCGTACAGTATGCAACCGATGATGGCCGCTTCCGTGGGCTCCAAGCAGGATACGATGCCGAACTCCAGCGAGCTGAGGCGCCTCATGGCGTACGCCACCAGCAGCAGCACGCCCACGCCTTGGCATACGCCGATGCCTACCAGCCAGCCCCAGCCGCTGCTCAGGTTCTCCCACACGCTGTCGCTGCCTGTCAGCAGCGGTGCCAGCAGCACCAAGCTACCGGCCATGGATTGCCAGAAGGTGCGCTGCAGCAGCGTTACTTCCGGTGACATGAGGCGGTTGAGCATGATGTAAAGTGAGTAGAACAGGCCGGAGAGCAAGCCGTAGATGATGCCCAGTGCATCATTCTGGCCGCTGCCGCTGTTGCCCGCGAACAGGCTTACCAGCACGATGCCGAGCCCGGCTGTCAGAATCAGCATGCCATCACGCCGCGGGGGAAGGTGGTGCTGCAGCAGTGCAATCCACACGGCGGAGAACAGCGGGCCAGTGGCCGGCAGTAGTGCCGCTATGCCGGCAGAGGTCTCCTTAATTGCGAGGAAATAAAACAGAATGCACAGGCTTATCCCGATGCCGGAGATGAAGGACTTTCCGCTGAAGCGCAGGTTTCCCTGCTTGCGGCATATCAGCGCCACGCCCGCTGTGCCTATCAGCAGCAGTCCGATGCTGAAGCGAGCAAAAGAACACAGCTGGGCGCTGCAAGCGGATTCACGCACAAAGATGCACAAAGAACCCATCAGCAGGGCTGCCACCACTGCTGCCAGAAATGCCTGAATATATCCTTTGTTCATTTGCTCACCGAACGCGCGCGGATTATAGCACCTCTCACGCAGCTGCGCAATAACTTTTTAGGCATTTGCGTGCTGTGAATCGTGTCACCTTTCAGGTGCTTGTTGGTGAGTAGAACCGGCAGCATTATTTCTCGAATTTGTGCGGTTTATGTAATCACGGATGAGGCGGGCGCATGCTTGATGGCCTTGTTCTATGGCGTAATCGAGAGGCGTCATACCATGGCGCCTCAGAGTGACATTAATATTCGGCGCGGTGAGGAGTTCAGAGACGCAGCTGAAATACCCTTTGTATGCTGCGATGCAGAGAGGAGTGGCGCCTGACAAATTCGGGGAGTTTACCTCAATATTACGAGCTTGCAGTAGTTCATGTACACAGTCAGTGCGTCCATAGCGAGCCGCAGTATACAGGGCAGTTTCTCTGTTATTATCAGTTACATTCACATTGATACCGTCAGCGTTCACCAGAAGTTTCACGCAGTCGTCATGTCCATTTTCCGCAGCTTGGAAAAGAGCTGTTCTGCCGCCTAAGCATCTGTAATTCAAGTTCAGTCCCTCAACTTCCAGCAAAGCGGCAACGCATTCAGTATGGCCGGACGAAGCTGCAACAAAGAGAGCAGTTCTTCCTGAGTTCAGATGATTCACATTAGCTCCTTCTCTGAGAGCTTTCCTAAGTAATTCTACATCATTGTTCAAGGCAGCCTCATGAAGAGCGGTTTGGGGATTACTAAGCCTGCGAGCCTCTTCTTCAGTTTCTCTGCGGGCTTCTTCTTCAGCTTGCCTGCGAGCCTGTTCTGCAGCTTGTCTGCGAGCCTGTTCAGCGGCATGCCTGCGGTCCTCTTCTTCAGCTTCTCTGCGAGCTTCTTCTTCAACTTGTCTGCGAACCTGTTCTACAGCTTGGCTGCGAAGCTGTTGTTCAGCTTGCCTACGGGCTTCTTCCAAAGCGTGCCTGCGGGCGACTTCTTGGCGGGCAACTTCCCAACGTGCCTGTCTGCGGGCCTCTTCTTCCTGAGCCTGTTGTTCGGCCAGCCTACGGGCTTCTTCTTCTTGTGCTTGCTGTTCAGCCAGTCTGTGGGCTTCCTCTTCCTGAGCCTGCTGCTCGGCCAGTCTGCGGGCTTCCTCTTCCTGAGCCTGCTGCTCGGCCAGCCTGTGGGCTTCTTCTTCCTGCGCTTGCTGGGGGGGCTCTTCTTCGGGAGATGAGTTCAGCAGTAAGGTGCCGATAATGCTGAAAGCGGTGATGGCGAGACCGATGAACAATGGGGTCTTATTCCATTTTTGGCGGGGTGCTGAAGGTGTGGGCTCGGGATTTTGTTCTGCTGCGGTGGGGCGCAGATAGATACCTCTCATGGCAGCAAGCCACTCTCCGGCGTTCTGCCAGCGTTCCCGGCGGTTCATACGGAGGGCGACATCAATGCTGTGAAGCATGGCTCGTGAGAAGCGCTGCTGCAGCTCAGCTCGCTCAGTTAGAGGGAGGTAGTTGTCCTCATCCGCGCGTTCATGCACGTCCGGCGGCAGTTCACCGGTGATGAGATGATAACAGGTGGCACCCAGTGCATAAAAATCTGTCCATGGGCCGCGTTTGCCATGGGCTGAGTATTGCTCCAGCGGGGTGAAGCCGGGGGTGCCGATTTTAGTGTGGGTATGTGTGTTCCGAAGGGCGCGAGCCGTGCCGAAATCAATGATGATGGGAGTGCCATCCTCATGCACGAGGATATTATTTGGCTTGATATCTCGGTGCAGGATGTTCTGTTCGTGCATGTAGGCGAGGCCATCCAACAGGCACTCCAGAATGGGGCGTAACCATTGTTCCGTCATTTCAGCGGGAAATGGCGCGGCATGCTGGAGCTCACGGCCACCGATGTGCGGCATGACATAATAGGCCGTTCCCATCGCCTGAAAGCAATGAAGCACGGGTACGATGTTCGGGTGGCTCAAATCAATGAGCAGCTTAGCCTCATCCAGAAAGCGTTGCAGCGCCCAGTCATAGGACTCCTGGGTATCAGGGGAGGAGGCCCGGACGGTATGAGTACGCTGGTTTCTCAGGGAAGAATCACGCGGGAAGTTCTCCTTGATGACCACTTGCTTTCCTTCCACCATGTCCAAGGCGAGGTAGGTGATGCCGTAACTTCCTTGGCCAATAATGCTTTCAATTTTGTAGTCATTCAGAATATAACCACTAGGAAGAGCAAGCGTTACAGCATCCTCATGGGTGCTGTAATCTGTGTTATCTGTGAACCCTTCCTGCATGGTTTTGTGCGTGGAATGATACTGAGGAGAGAAAAAGAAACAGGGCTGCTTCACTCATCGTGAAACAGCCCTGTGTATAGAAGAATTAGTTGTTATTCACGCGGGCGAACTGCTTGAGGCGCAGTCCGTTGAGGTGAATGAAGCCGCTGGCGTCATCCTGGTTGTAATCCTCCTCCGTGTAGTCAGCTTCCATGGTGGCCATGGCGTAGCTGTAGAGGCTGTTCGGGCTGCGGCGGCCGGCGTACATCACATTGCCCTTGTAGAGCTTGAGGCGTACCTCGCCGTTCACGGTTTCCTGAGTCTTGGTCACGAGGGCCTGAATAGCCTCGCGCTCGGGGGCGAACCAGAAGCCGTTGTATACCATAGCGGCGTAGTCGGGGATGAGGGAGTCACGCACCTTCTGGGCCTCGCGATCCATGGTGATGGTCTCGATGTCGCGGTGAGCGGCCAGCAGGATGGTGCCGCCGGGAGTCTCATAGATACCGCGGCTCTTCATGCCTACGAAGCGGTTCTCGATGATGTCCACGCGGCCGATACCGTGCTTGCCACCGAGGTAGTTCAGCACGAGCATGACGCCGAGCGGGTCAAGCAGGGTGTAACCGTCCTTCTCACCGGTGGCAGTGGTGCCTACCTGTTCCATGATTTCAGCAAGACCCTCGGTCTGCAGACCGATGATGTTGCCCTTCTCGAAGAGGCACTGCAGGTACTGGGGAGCATCAGGAGCGTCCTCCGGAGCGGTGGAGAGCACGTACATGCCGCGGTCTTCCTCCTTCGTGGCATCATACCAAGTGTCTTCCAGAATACCGGCCTCGTAGGAGATGTGCAGCAGGTTGCGGTCCATGGAGTAGGGCTTCTTCATGCTCTGACGGATCGGAATGCCGTGCTCCTCAGCATACTTAATCATCTCGGCACGGCCGGGGAACTGATCACGCCACTCCTTCATGCGCCAGGGGGCAATCACCTGAAGCTTGGGAGCCAGAGCATTGATGGAAAGCTCGAAGCGCACCTGGTCATTACCTTTACCGGTAGCACCGTGGGCGATGGCATCAGCACCCTCAGCAATGGCTACGTCCACCATGGCCTTGGATATGCAGGGGCGGGCAATGGAGGTGCCCAGAAGGTAACGGCCTTCGTACACGGCGTTGGCCTGGAACATCGGGAAAATGTAATTGGCGGCAAAGTCAGCCTTCAAATCACCAATGATGCACTTGGAAGCACCCGTGGCAAGGGCTTTCTCAATCACGCCATCAAGCTCTTCAGCCTGGCCTACGTCTGCGCAGTAGGCAATGATTTCAGCATTGTACTTCTCTTTGAGCCACACCAGAAGCACGGATGTGTCAAGACCACCGGAGTATGCAAGAACGATTTTCATTTTCTTATCACAGGACGCAGCGGTTGCAACTGCGCACGCGTGTGAGTATACAATGAATCCTTTGTTAATGAAAGCAAAATATGCGTAATTGACACAGAATGTGTTTTATTTCCGGGCAGATTGCCGGCGGAGAGGAGTTTGAAGTTCTTCCGGTAGTTTATTGCTGCATGAGGAGGGCACATTCTTCCTCATTCACTTCTTCCACATCACTTTCCTCCGTTTCGGGGAAGGTAGGCTGAGGCTTGGTGGTGTAAAGGCTCAGAAGGCGCTCGCGCAGTTCCCGGGGCATGTCATCCGGGAGCATGATTTCAATTTCCTCCCGTGGGGAAGCGCAGTAGAATGCAGCTTGGTGTGCTACGAGGATATCAACGATACGGGTGAGTTCATCAAGCTGCCAGCGGCTGGTGCTGATACGCTGGAGCAGGGCACGTGTGACAGTAGTGCCGTTCTCGGAGCAGCCGTAAATGTTGGCACCATTTGCCAGCAGCAGTTCCAGAGATTCGGTATTCCATACGGCTGCATTCAGTACTTCACCGGAGGGAGTACCACCATGGCGGAGCATTTCCTGCAGCAGGGCGGGGTGGAAACGCGCCGCACGGCTCATGGCGAAAGGTGTGGGCAGCGCATAGCGCTTAAGGAGCTCGCGCGCTACTTCACAGTGCTCGGGGCTCAGCTCATCCATGAGCGCATAATCCAGCGCTGTATTCATGGCGGCGTCCGCATAATGAATGTCAGCGCCTTTTTCAATGAGGTACAGCAGCACGCGCGTATTACCGGCTTCAGCCGCAGCCTGAAGGGGGGAGGTGTCTCCATCCTTTCCCTGAATGGTGGCACCGGCTTCCACAAAGGGGCGAAGGCAACTTACCGGCAGCTTGTTATCCTGACCGCCGGCCTCAATGAGACGAACGCAGTAGGGAAACTCATTTATGTCTTCATCCTGATTACTGTATTTGGTGAAGTGCTGCAGGATTTCTACGGAATCATCATGCTCGCTTGTAGGCTCTTCGTTAATGATTCCATAGCTTAGCAGCCTTTCGATGGCTTGTGGCATATCCAGTGCGCCTGGGGCTGGTGTCTGAGCGGCTGCCAGTGCGGAGCAGAGTATATATGCTGTGCTTATAATCAGGTTCTTCATTCTTTGGGGGGCTCATTATATCAATTGTCGGTAGTATGGCAAGGATAAATGATGCCATGCTACCGACGTGCCGAAAGGGTGGGGATTGTTATCTACCTCCTGCTTCTCTGACGAGGCGGGCGCACTCGCTTTGTCCGATCTGTTCTGCCAAGCGGAGGGGTGTCAAGCCATTATCGAGCTGAGCATTGATGTTGATGCCGCGGTGCTCCAGTAGGGTGCGCACACAGTCTGTGTAGCCTTTGAACACGGCTATGTGAAGAGCAGTCTGTCCATTTTCTCCCGTTGCATTGGCGTCAATATTGGGGTGTTCCAGCAGGATTTTCAGGGATTCATTCTGATTTGCTGATACAGCACCATGGAGAGCAGTTAAGCCATCGTTATGCCTGATATTCACATTAATGCCGGGCACTTGCAGCAGTACCTGTAAGCACTCAGTCTTGCCCATAGCGGCAGCGACTAGCAAGGGTGATATTCCTTGGGATGCGACGTCATTCACCTCAATGTCCTCTCTGCTGAGGAGGAGATTTAAACACTCAATACGGCCGGAGCCGACGGACGCCATGAGTGCTGACAAGCCGTTATTCATGTGGGCATTAACATTGGTTTCCTGTCTTTCTAACAGGAGACGCAGTGCTTCCTGATGCCCGGCGATACATGTGGCTATCACAGGAGACAAACCATTAACATTTGCCTTGTTGACATCCACCTGTGGGCATGCAAGCAAGTAGCGCATGCATTCAATATTTCCGGAGGCAGAGGCGATTAAGATGGGTGTGTTGTTATTTGTTTCATCGCTTCGGTTCACGTCCACACCGGGAACGGAGAGCAGAACTTGGACGACGTCAGCATGAGCTTGGGATACGGCCTTAAAAAGGGCGGTTTCACCACTGGCGGCGCAGATATTTACATCTACACCGGGAATGTTGATAAGTTGTTGCACGCACTGAGCGTGGCCATGGTAGGCGGTCATGGGCAGTAGGTAGTCTCCTTGGTAGTCCACGGCATTCGGATTTACTTTTCCAGTAGCCAGCAGGAGTTCTGTACTTACAGCATCACCATTGCAGCAAGCTATCATGAGAGGGGTTTTACCTTCACAGTTGGTTATATCAGGCTGGATATTTTCTGCGGCCAGCAGGGCTCGCACGCATTCGTGATTTCCTTTGAGAACTGCGATGTGAAGAGGTGTGTTTGAATTTTGGATGTTGGTGTTAACATCTGCTCCGGCGGTGATGAGGTACTGCAGCTGCTCTAGATTTCCGTTCTCGGCAGCGGAGCAGAGTGCCTGAGCATATTCAAAAGGCAGGATTCCCATTTCCCGAAGCTTTTGTGCCGCAGCTTCCTGAGTTAGCTCTGAGCTGCTTGTTTCCGGTGCGCTCTGTGCCTCCTGGGTGCCGGTGGGCTGAGCGTCAGCAGAAGGGGCGGGGGTATTTTCTTTGTTTACTTCCGAGGGCGGCAGGGCTTGTTCCTGTTCCAAGGTGAGTGATGAATGTTCATGGGATGTGCGTATAAAGTAACCGGCAGCGGAAAGGCAGCTCAGAGTGAAGATGATGGTGATAATTATTCTGAACTTACTCCAGCCGCCTTTCGCAGGTGCTTTTTTAGGCTTAAGAGAGGTAGCGGTAGGGATGTAGTGTATGGATTGCTCCTCAGCGGGTGGTAGGGTGAGGGGTACGATATCGGTTGACAGAGCATTTATCCATTCATCTGCTCGCTGCCAGCGTTGTTTCGGGTGCAGAGCCAGTGCTTTATCTATGCTTTTGAGCACGTGAACAGGGAAGCGGTGCTGGAGCTCCGGTCGCTTTGCAAGGGGAGTGTAGGAATCTCCCAGCATGCGAGCCATGGATTCATCCGGGCATTCCCCGGTGATGAGGCGGTAACAGGTGGCACCCAGCGCATAGAAATCCGTCCAAGGGCCTACGTTGCCTTTGAGGGTAATTTGTTCGAAGGGGGTGTACCCCGGAGTGCTCATCCGCGTCATGGTATGGGTACACTGCTGATTGCGGGCTGTGCCGAAATCGATGAGCATGGGCTCACCATTCGGCTGCATCAGGATGTTCTCCGGTTTGATGTCTCGGTGGACAAGACCTTCTCCATGCAGATATTTCAGCGCAAGGAGGATTTTATTCAGTACGGGTATCAGCCATTTGGCCGTGATGTCTGATGGGGGAGGGGCTGATTGTTTGAGGTCTTTACCGTTGATGTGCGGCATCACGTAATAGGCCGTACCCAGAGCTTTGAAGGCTGTTGTGACCGGGACGATGTTCGGGTGGTGCAGGCGGGCTAGCAGCTGGGCTTCTTCCATGAAGCGCCGGAGTACCTTTGCATATGTCTCCTGCATGCCCGGAGTTAGGGGGCTCACGCTGAGGTTCTGCATATGGCGGTAGGAAAACACAGTAGAGAAATTTTCCTTGATAACCACCTGTTTTTTGGTTTCAGTATTTATGGCGAGGTATGTGATACCGAAGCCTCCCTGACCTATCGCGTTCACAATTTCATATTTGCCCAGTTGGAGCCCGGCAGGTAGAAAAAAGGAAAATGGTGCCTCTTGGCCATTTGCAGCAGGGGAGGATTCTGTATGGAACTCCGGCATAATTTCAGTATATGTTTGGTATGACTATGGATATTCTATCATTTTTTTCCCCGTTGAAAAGCCGGAAATGAATCTTCCGGTTTTGTTTGGGCGTTCCGCGAATGTTATACATCCGGTGAGTGCTATGTTATAAGTGACGGAAGAAATTGCTGGTTCGTTGAAAAAAAGGCGTGAAAGAATTTTCATAACTGAGTTTTATAGGTTAATGCCCGTTTTTGCTGTTTACATCATATAGGGTTCGTGATATGATACTGAACGTCAAGGATAGGTCACATATGAGTACACTTGGAGCAGTGGAGGAAGATATCAGTATCGCTTTGCCTAAAGGATTGAAATTGGGTGAATATCGTATTTTGCGTGCTATAGGCCAAGGTGGTTTCGGTATCACCTATCTGGCCGAGCATGTGGATACTAAGAAAGAATATGTGATTAAGGAGAATATGCCCGCCTCCTTTTCCCGGCGTGACGAGCGCACTTACAAAGTGACTCCTACTGGGACGGAAATGGTTTCTACCTTTGAATGGGCTCTGGATCGCTTCCTACAGGAGGCCCGCACACTTTCCAAGCTGCAGCACCCGAATATCGTTCGGGTGAAAACGGCTTTCAAAGCTTTGGGCACGGCTTATTATGTGATGGATTGTATTAAGGGGCGTGAGCTGCATGAGGCTGCTCCTCCTCCCGGCCAGATTACTGAGGCTTGGTTACGCCCTGTATTGGAGGAGATTCTTAAGGCACTTCATTATGTGCACTCTCAGAATCTTCTGCACCGCGATATTAAGCCGAACAATATCTTGGTGGATGAGAATTGCCACCCTGTGCTCATTGATTTTGGCACCGCACGTGAGCTGGTGAGCGAACGAACGGCCACGATGGTGGAGAGCGCCGGTTATACTCCCCTTGAACAGCTGCAATCCAGGGCAAAAAGAGGTGCTTGGACGGATATTTACGCTCTCGGCTGTACCATGTACCGCGTGATTACCGGGGAAAATCCGCCCCGCAGTATTGACCGTCTTTCTGATGATTCCTGCCGTAAACTGGCGGAGGATCGTAGCTTGATGCCGCGTTTCAGCAGGGGATTCCTGCAGAGCGTGGATAAGGCACTTGCCGTGCAGGCGCGTAATCGCTGGCAGGATACTCAGGAGTGGCTGAAAGGAATGAATGGCGTTGCTTTCTCTGTGCCGGAAATTGAGCCCTTGCCGCTGGCGCCTCCGCCCTCGCCTTACTTACCGCCTTCATTGCCGCCGGTGACTGCTCAGAGGCCTTTCCCTGTCTCAGGCGGAGCTTATCCTCAGCCAGCGGTTGTGAATATGCCGCCTGTTTCTGCCGGAGCTTATCCTCAGCCACTAGTTGTGAATATACCACCTGTTTCTGTCGGTGCATATCCTCAGTCGCCGGTTGTGAATATGCCTGCACCTTATGCCAGTTTGAAGAAGCGGAGCTTCTTTAGGGGGCGTTGCGGGCTCGGAATGTGGTGGTTGCATATGCTGATTGTCTTTGTTCTCTTTCTGATTGGTGGGGCAATGGAGCATGATGCGAGCGGCATACTGGTAATATTGGCGTTAGTATTGTACCTTTGCGCGATGGTGAGACGCTGCAATGATTTAGGGCATAGCGGTTGGTGGACTATTCCGTATGTTCTGTTGTCATGCGTGGTGATAGCTGCTCTCTCAGAGAGTGGTGAAGAAGATGCAGAGGCCTTTGTGGGTATGCTGTCTCTGATAATTTTACCGGGGTGCATACCGGGCCAGAAGATGCCGAATAAGTATGGCGTGTAAGAGTGCGGCTTATCGAATGCTCCGCTCGCGCAGCTTTTCCTTACAGTTTCACGCAGGAAATATAAAATGAGGAGAACAGGTGGTTGCCTGTTCTCCTCATTGTGTCTCTATGAATTAAAGATTAATCGAGACGTTCACGCTGGTGCGCCTTGCAGGGGGCGGAGGCGGGCACGGTCTCGGAGCCGGTGCCGGAGGGCAGCAGTGGTGCCCATGCGGACGCGGTGCCGGAGGTGGGCAGTGATGGTGCCCGTGGTGATGGTGGTGCGGCCGGGCCGGACGGTGGCGGCGTGGTGCCGGGGGCGTGTGGCAGTGGCCGTGGTGATGATGCGCTGTTGGGCGGTGAGGGCGCGGGGAGGCGTCTTGCGGACCTGCCTGCGCTACTGCCGGTAACAGTGCTAATGCTGCGATGAGGATGAGCTTTTTCATATTGATGATTCTTTGATATGTTAATGTTATAAAACAGTTCAGTTTTTAGAACCTTTACACTGGGGAGAACGCACTCCGCCGCGAGAATCTACAGAAAAAATGAGTTTTTTCTGTACATCATCAGAAAAGCTGCGGCATGAAGGGCCGGGGTATATGGTAATCAGGCAGATGCATTATTCTGATGGCGTCATTACATAGCCAGAAAGCCCCAGTCATCATACTCCATGCTGAATGATTCATCCGGCGAGCACAGCGTGTAAAGCGCTCCACCGACTGAGCCTAGAACCGTACCGGGAATGTCCACCAAAGTAAATGCGATGACGGAAAGAGGCGCTGTATACCATGCGCGGTCATTATTTTGCATGGGGGTAAGGGCGACTACGGGATCCGGGGAAGTATTTTTCTCGGTGTCAGATGCACAATAATCGTAGTAGCGGAACGGCGTTATTGGGGTGCCTCCTCGCATTGCCCCGGCCGGTAAGGTGAGTTCCGTGTGCCGCGGTGTTTCGTTTGAGTTGAGACGCACATATACCTCCTGCTGCGGGGCTCCGGGTACGGGGGCATAGGCATTCCGGTATGAGGGGCACTGGTAATAAGCGAGTTCACAATTCACACGCTCCAAGCGTGTTTGTATGCCTTTCACATAGACCGTGTTACCGACATGGTATAACTCAGCATTACCGCTGCCACAGCCCTTGAGAATGACACCTTCACACTCTTGCCCGTGCAGGCGAATCGCCTCAGAGGTTTGCACTTGGCACACGCAGGAGGAAACGGCCAGCAGCACCGGCAGAGGTGCGAGTATTTTAAGTCTTTTCATCATTTTAATCACCGTTTAATTTAAGACGTTTGTTCGGGGAAATGCCCATTGTGCGCAGGTCATCAAGCTGTTTGGCATAGTTGCCACGGCCATTGAACATTTGGCTGATGGCCTGCTGGTAGGCGTTTTGCGCTTGGTCTATACCCTTGCCCACTTTCTCCAAGCTTTCCTGCACGGTGGCAAGTTTATCGTAAAGCTTGGTGGCGCGGTCAATGATGTTCTCCACATTTTGGGTTTGGCGCTCTTTTTGCCACAGATTATATGCCAGTTGCAGGGCCATAATCAGGTTAGTGGGGCTGATGAGCACAATCTTCTTACGGTAGGCATCCTGAGGCAATGAGGGTGCCGCTTGCACGGCTGCCATGTAGGAGGCCTCGTTCGGCATGAACATGAGCACGTAGCTGATGGTGCCTTCCACCATACCTTTGTAATCCTTAGCTGCCAGCTCATCAATATGCTTGCGCACTGAGGCAACGTGCGCATCAAGGTAATTACCGCGCTCTGTATCATTCTCCGCAGCTGAATACATGGTGTATGCCGTAAGGGAGACTTTAGAGTCAATAATCACACAACGATTCTCCGGGAAGCGAATCACCACATCCGGGCGGAAGTCCTTGCCGTTCTCGTCTTTGTGATTCTCCTGCACGTAATACTCCTCCCCCTTGCGCAATCCGGATTCCTCCAGCATGCGCTCCAGTATCATTTCACCCCAGTCACCTTGCTTTTTGGTATTACCGCGCAGGGCAAGGGTGAGGTTCTCGGCGTCTTTACCCAAGCTTTCCGTTTTCTCCATCATGGCTTTGATGGCGGCTTCCAGCGAGGCTTTGTTACCGGCGGCGGTTTCGTTAGTAGCCGTCACAGCTTTTCCGAGGCTTTCCAGCTGCACGCGCAGCGGCTTCAGGAGACTATCCATGCTATCCTTGTTCGTGTCTTTAAGTTTACCGGCATTTTGCTCCAGAATTTCACCTGCCAAGTTACGGAACTGCGCGAAGTGTTTCTCTTGCATCTCCTGGATTTTACCGGCCTCCGTCTTGCGCTGTTCTTGCTCTTTTTCGAGCTCAGTTTTATAGCGGGCCAATTCTGCCAGGGTAGAGGTCAGCTCATTACGAGTTGTTTCATACTCGTTTTGGAGTTTGGTATAACGGGCGGTGTCCGTCCCGCGCTGCTCTTGTTCCTTGGTTAGCTCCGTTTTCAGGCTGCCGGCCTCAGTACGAGAGTTCGCGAGTTCCTCTCTCAGTTCATCTTGTTTGTCCTGAAGGATTTTTACTTGTTGCTCAGCCTCATTTTTTTGCTGTTGCAATAGGCTATGCTCTGTTTTGATTCGTTCAACTTCTAACAAAATGGCTTGCTGTTTGCGGGAGGAGAATAAGAGGCAAAGGGCATAACCCAAAGCGCTACCTACTACAAACAAGAGAATGGATATAGATATCATAATTTAGGCACAGCGTGAGAAAATAAGTGAAATGACGGATGAAGGTGCACAAGCCACCGAGAGTTGGGTAATATGAGGTTGGATTCCAGAGATGAAGAGGGGGGCGCACCGCTTCGTTAGATTGTACAGCTAATCAGGTGGTTGTCAAGTCATTCTTCGTGCGGAAAAGGAGATATTCGCTTGCTCGGCAGTGGGATGAAAAATAGATTTTCTGTATCAGCGGGTAGATTTTGTGCTTGAAGGGAAATGGGGGTAGGTGTATAGTGAGGGCATGGCTACAACCATTGAGAATCTGAAGACGGCTATCGTGGGCGAGAGCACCGCCTGCGCCATGTATGCCTCCTTTGCCAGCAAGGCGCTGCAGGAGGGTTATCCGCAGATTGCTAAGCTTTTTGAGGCTACTTCTGCTACGGAGAGAATTCACGCTGCTAATCACACCAAGGCTCTGGTGAAGATGGGTGAGCAGCCCATCGAGTACGATATGAGCTGGCATGTGGGCACCACTCTGGAGAACCTGAAGGAGGCTATGAAGGGTGAGACTTACGAGTACACCGAGATGTATCCTCCCATGGTGGCACAGGCTGAGGCCGAGGGCGCCAAGGATGCTCTGCGCAGCTTTAACTGGGCCCTGGAGGCTGAGAAGGTGCATGCAGCCATGTATGCTGAGGCTATTCGTCAGCTGGAGAGCGGCGAGCCGCTTAACCTGCCGAAGGGTTATGTCATCTGCCCGCTCTGCGGTGATACCTTCCCTGTGGAGACAGCTCCGGAGAAGTGCCCGCTCTGCGGCATGCCTCAGGCTAAGTATATCGCTCTTCCCTAAGGATATTTTACTACGGAATATTTACCGGGAGCAGCTCTGAAGAAGGGCTGCTCCCTTTTTAGTGAAGTGAGGGGAAGGGGATTAGTTGTTTTGCTCAGGCTGAGGTGCGGCAGCGGCCTGTGCGGTGGCGGTGCGGTACACGGGGATGATGAGCACGGCACAGAGGGTGACAAAGGGAATGAGCAGGCAGAGGGCACGCAGTATGTAGAGCCCGCGCCAGCTGCTCATGCGGTGGTGCAGCAGCAGTGCTACGCCCACCAGTGCCGGCACAGCCAGAGAGCAGAAGTAGCAGATGGCGGAGGTAAAATCCATCTTTCCCATGCCGTACAGGATGGCACCTCCGGCAAAGGCGAACCCCAGCATTATCATCGTGAATCCACGGCGCTCCGGGTGGCTGCGAGAGATAGTGACAGCCGCGGCCGGGAAGAGCACGAGCACGCCGAGAAGTACGGGCAGACTGGCTGTGTATTCACCCTCGGTGTGTGGGAGTTCTACTCCGCTGAGCGTGGCTGCTGCCAGTGCTGCAGCGGGTAGGGCAGCACCTGCTATGCTCATGGCCAGAGCTATCAGCAAGTGGCGGCGGTTAATCCACAGCATGAGCAGACCCACCGGTATATAGAAGATTTCCGCTCCGCAGCGTGAAAGCAGCGCTACTCCCGCCGCCATGCCCAGCACGAAGAAGTGACGCGGGCGAAACTCGGCTCGTTTGCCACGTGCCCAGCCCAGCACATGGTACAGTACCACAAACTGCAGGCACATGCTCAGTTCTGCAGGGTGTGCTGAGCAGAAGGGCGTGAGCGCAAAAAAGGCACAGCTCACCGCCCAAGCCGTGCTGCGGCGTATGTACAGGGAAGCCAGTTTCAGTATGTAGAGAAGCATGATACCCAGCAGTGGTGTGTGCAGCAGTGCCACTCCGCGGTATCCGGAGCAGTACATTACCAGCGTGGCCATGATGGTGAAAAACAGCCAAGCACTCATTTGCTCATGCTGCTTCAGGTATACGCTTACTTTACTCCGCTTCTTCTGCTCAGATATTTCCCCTGCCATAATTCAGGAAGGCATTCTAGCATATACGAAACGCTGTATCAAGGATATTCGTCTGTGAAATCAGGGGTAATCTGTGATAAGGTGTTAATGGAAGATTGACATCACGCTTATTTGTGGTATATTCCCAAGACGAAAGATTTGTTTTTGTAGTTCCTCGTAATGGAGCCGCACAGAGTCTTCTTCTATTCTAATCTTCCAATAAACGCATATGAAATATTACTATTCTAAAGGTGGACAGCCCGTAGGGCCCATGACAAGGGCAGAGCTGGATGCTCTGGTGGCAGACGGCACGATTACCGTACAGTCTCACGTGTACAAGAAGGGTAGCGCCTCATGGGTGCGTTACCACGAGCTTGCTGCCGCGGAGCCTGTGGCTGCTGCTCAGCCTGCTCCCGTAGCTAATAAACCCGCTGAAGCTGAAGTTAAGGAGGAGCCCGCCGCTGCTGAGTCTGCTGCAGAGCCCGTAACTCAGACTGTTGCTCAGCCTGCACCGCAGCCTGTTGCTCAGCCTACACCGCAGCCTGTTGCCCAGCCCGCACCGCAGCCTGCACCTTGGCCCACTCCTCAGCCTGCAACCCAGCCTGCACCTTGGCCGATGCCGCAGTATGCTCCTCAGTATGCAGCACCTGCTTCATCTAATGGCGGTTTCTTGAAGTTTGTGAGTTATAACAAGTGGGTAGATGGTTTACTTTCTCGCATCTTCAAGCTTCCGCGTTGGTTTGGTGATACTGAAGAGGCTCTTCATGAGAAGATTAATCTCGTGGCATCCATCACGGCTTTTGTCAGCTGGATAGTTCTTGTGCTGTGCGCCATCGGCATGATGGATGCAGTGGCGATTCTTATTGCCTTGTTTGGTGGTGCTCTGATTCAGTATGTTGTATATTTGATTTGCAGCATGCTTGCCGCTCTGCTGAAGGGACCACGCGTGGTGCTTTCCTCCATGGCTGCTCCGAGACTTGTGGGGTATTTAGCCGTGCTGTCTGCAGTCGCTTATTTGATTGCATCAGGATATATGGTGTATCTGGAGTTATATGGCGCTATTCTTGCAGCCCTCGGTTTGATGGGTGTAAGTGTGGTAACGGCGTATGTATGCTTCAATGCTGACAAGCTCATCGTGGACGTGAAGCCTAAGGAAAGCAATCCCGGCCGTGATTTCAACAACCTGCTGAAGTTCCTTCTGCGCTGCTGGGCCACGGTTCAGTTCTTGCTTGCACCGGTTATTATGATTATAGCCTCAATCTCGAATCTTATCTTCCAGATTCAGATTGCTATTAAGGAGTCTGAGCTTGAAAATCTCCAGTATGGTTGGCTGGCTTTTAGTGCCCTCCGTCCTCTGAGACAGATGGCTGATATTACTCTCTGTGTTGCTGTGTTTACACCGCTTGCCATCTGGCTTATTTATAGCCTGATTTCTTGGCTGTTGGATTTGTACGACGGCGTCTTCTCTCTGGGTAACATATCCCGCAAAGAAAAGGAGCAGGGCTGATAGGCTCTTTCCTTAGCTTTTCATCATACGAATCCCCCGCGTGTACCTTCTGGTGCCGCGGGGGTGTTCTTTTAATGGGCTTGATTAGTAGCATTCGTTGGAGTATAATGCAGCCATGGGGTTGCAGATATTACCGGAGGTGACATTTAGGGAGCGGCTTACGGCTGCGGTGTTGCGCTATGGCGGCGCTGTGATGGCTGGTGGTGGCTATATGCTGTTGGTTACTGGCATCTTTGCTACGCGCGGTGCTCATGCTGCGTATTTATTGGGGATGTTGGCAGCCTGTGGCGGGAATGTTCTCATCGCACTGGGGCTTTATGCCTTCCGTGTGAACACATACCGCATGAATCCGCAGCAGAAGCAGACCCCGTGGTGGTGCAGCTGGTTGCTGCTGCAACTGCTGGCATTGCCTGCCGGCGTGGTGCTTTTTTTGCTGTTGGTGGGGGTGAGCGCCTTTGCCCAGTATTATGCTCAGCTTTCCTGAGGCGGCTCCTGCTGGGAGGAAGTGATTTTACCGCGGGGGTGGAAGTGGCGGTGCAGGGAGATGAGACGCTTTTTCTCCACGTGGGTGTAAATTTGCGTGGTGGCAAGGTCAGCATGGCCTAGCATATCCTGAATGACGCGCAGGTCCGCCCCGTTCTCCAGCAGGTGCGTGGCAAAAGAGTGGCGCATGATGTGCGGATACACGTTCTCAGGCAGTCCGATGGCGCGTGCGCGATCCTTGATAATCTGGCGTATGCGCTCGCGGGTGAGGGCGGTACCGCGCACGGAGAGAAAGAGTGTGGTGGCGCGCCGCCCGGAGCGTACCAGCTTGCTGCGGGCGTGCTGCATGTAGTGCCGGAGGGCGGTGGCAGCCATGCCGCCGAGGGGTACATAGCGGGTCTTTTGCCCCTTGCCCAGCACGCGCAGGAACATTTCATCCCAGTCCACCTGCTCGGGGCGCAGACTGATGAGCTCACTGACGCGCAGGCCGCTGCTGTAAAGCATTTCCAGCATGGCGCGGTCACGTGCGCCGAGGGGGATTTCCTGCGGGTCTATGCTTTCCAGCAGGCTGTTCACTTGAGCGGCGGCGAGGGTTTCTGGCACTTTCATGCCGGGGCGGCCACCCTCCAAAAGTTCAGCGGGGTTTGAAGGGATGATTTGGCTGCTGCACAAGTAGCGGAAGAAGCGGCGCAGGTGCACCATGGCTATGCGGCAGCTGGAGGGCATGAGGCCGCTGTTGTGCAAGTCCAGGCGGTATTCCGCCAGTAGCGATTCCGTGATATCTGCCGGCTTCAAAGAACGCTCGGTGCACCAATGAGCAAACCGGGAAAGGCTGCGGCGCACCCCTTCCCGGTAGTTAACACTCAGCCCGCGCTCGGCTGCCAGGTACAGCAGGAACTGCTCTGTGAGCGCTCCGTAATTCATGACCGGTTGTGCAGCAAGGCGGGGCTGGCTTATGTATAGCTTAATTTATCAGTTGCCGGAGCCGGAGGGTTCAGGCAGCTCTTCCCAATCGTCCTCTTCAGTTACAGGGGAGGGAGCAGCGGGTGAAGGAGTCGTGGTGGCGGGGGCTGCGGTTTCAGTACCATCCATGGAGCGGCCGCTTTCCAGAGCGCGGCGGCGGGCCTCGAACTCCTGAGAGTTGGACCTGCGGCCTACGATGACGACGTTACGACCGCGGTTATCCGTACGTACCTGTCCGCCTTCAGCGTTCGGGGAGAGGGGAGCCTGCTCGAAGGGCAGCACACCATCCTCACCGGGCAGGAGGCCTTCACCCACGGGCATCGGCACGAGATCCGAAGTGCCGACGAGGGTGACGATATCAGGGTTCACCATGTCGGACTCACGCAGGAAACCGCGCTTTCCGTCATCCGTTTCCACGAAGTAGTATGTACCTTCACAGGAGATAACCTTAACCCTAGCGGTTTCCACCATGCGACCGGAAGTCTGGTTATCGTAATCCGGGTTACGGTAGAGGAGGTAGGCTCTTCCCTGCTGTACTTCCGGGGTATCCCCAGCTTTGAAAGTACCTTCCTTCACGCGCTGGGCACGCATAGCGGCGCGGGCTTCATCTGTTCCCGGAGGATCCAGGGGGGAGGGTTCAGTCAGGTACAGGGGGGTATATTCTCCCTTTTCGAAGAGGCTGCATGAGCTCAGAAGCAGCGCTCCGGCTGCCAGAAGTACGACGGGTTTCATATGTGGTATTATATGAGTTTGATTTATAAATTAGCAAGTCTGTATGGCGTCATGATGCCATAAGGGCTTCACGGTTTACGAAGAACACGGCTCCGAGCACGCAGAGAAAGGCCCACAGGTAATCCCACTTCCAGTGCTCTCCCATGAAAAAGAGCATGAAGGGAACAAACACGGAGAGTGTGATGACTTCCTGCATGATTTTCAGCTGAGCCAAGCTCAGCCCTGCCGAGCGGCCTATATGGTTTCCGGGCACGAGGAAGCAATATTCAAAGAATGCCACTCCCCAGCTGAAGAGTATCAGCTTCCACCAGTTGCCATGATCCACGGCCTCGCCCGGCCTGCGGAGTGAGCCGTACCAGGCGTAAGTCATGACGATATTGCTGATGATAAGCAGCAGTACTGTGAGGGCTATGCGCATGGTGTGTGGCAGAATCAGCGTACGAGGAAGAAGGAGCCGAAGAAGGTATTTCTACCGGGCAGGTGCACGAGAATCTGGTTCTGCAGAGCATCCATACCCAGCATGGAGCGGTCATCATCCGGGCAGATGATGGGAGATACCTGCGGGGAGATGATGCCGGGTACCAGCTCGAGATCTGCTGCCTTGCCGCGCATGACTCGTGAGCGTGTGGCGCTGTCTACATCCCCCAGCTGAGCCTCCATTTCACGGTCTGTACCGGGTTTCCAGTCATTCCGGTACACGCGGGTGATGCTGCTGCCTGTATCAAGCAGCAGCTCCATGCTGTGCCCTTCGCAGCTTACTTGTATCATCATGCGGCCGTTATCATCACGGCTGCCATGCAGCGGCACCAGAGTGGCTCCCTCAGGGCTGCCCCAGTACATTCTGCCGGCACGTAAATCAAAGGTGAACGGCAGTGAGCCCAGAATATCCATGCCCACTATGCCGTCTATCGGTTCCGCCATCATGCTGCGAACGGCACCCAAGTTCACGACCATCGCTACGTGCTGCGGCGCGATGCCGGGCCCTACGCGCAGGGATGCCTGAATGAGTTTGGGCCTTTGGCTGGAGTTACCACGGAACTGCATTCGGCTGGTATCTATCCACCTTACATTCTGCAGGCGGGCGACGCTTTCTTCATGCAGCACGGTGTGAGTAGCGCCTGTATCAAGCATCATTCGCATAGGCTGGCCATCCACGAGGCAGGTAACCACCACTTGACCGCAGCGGGCATCCTGCACCATTGTCATCAAATCCACCACGGGGCTTGCTTGCTGAGGGGCAGGAGCGGTTGTTTCTTCTCCCGGGCAGAGGCTCATCATCATGCAGATAGCTGCCAGTATGCGATATGTCTTCATGGCTTTATTTTAACCGCTATTGGTACGCCCGTCAACGCCTTTTTCCTTAAAAATATATGTCTTACCGTGTTATTTACGTCTTTAGACTTGCAATTTTTCTTAGGAAAGTTAAGATATCCTCGTATGATGAAAAGCACACTTACAGCACTGAGCCTTACGCTGCCGGTGCTTGCCATTGAGATGCCTCCCATGATACCGGATGGTCCTGTGACGTACGAGTCCGTAACGTATGAGGCACCCACTCCTTCTCAGTCTTGGGCGCAAGAGCCCGGCGTCACCGCACCGGCTGCGGGAATGCAGGATGATAGCATTTATAGCATGCCTGCGGCTGCTCCCATGACTCCTTCCGTAAACAGCGGAAATAACGGGTATGTGCGCCTGAATGCCTACACGAGCAATTACAACGTGCGCGGCTTGGGCTTTACGAATGACCTGACGAATTATGGTTATTCCAGCGTGTCCGGCAGCTACATTCTGCCGAATCGTGATATGTTTAACCGCGGCATCTATCAGCGCCTGAGCGGTTCCTACGGCATCATCTGGGGTGCAGGGGACTACTTGGGTGATACGAATGTGGCGAACTTCAACTATGCCATCGGTAAGGAAATTTTCCCGAACTGCACGGTGGAGGTGGGATACTCCCTGCGTTACGGCGGTTTTGAGGGCTTCATGGCTAAGAATAATGATGGTGCTGCTCATCGCCTTTCTCAAGATTTGAACCTGACGCTGAGCTTCAATGACCACCAGCGTGGTTTCTTCGGCAGCATGACTTGGGGCTGGGCCTTCAAGGGGCTGAATGGCATTTACGGTGATATCGAGCTTGGCTACCGCTTCACTAACGTGCTTAACGGCGCAGTGCTCGGGGCTGATTTGGAGCTTTCTGCCGGCATGGCACCCTCCTTCTCCTACTGGGCCTCCGGTGCTGACGGCGTTGATGCCTACCGCCTGCGCGCCGCTCTGCCTCTCTTTACGCACAGCGGAACTCTGGGGCGTGATGCCCGTGCTCAGCTTGTGCCGTGGATTCAGGCCTCCTGGTCCGGCAGTAACTCCGGTAAGATTGACCGCGATTACCCCATTGGTGCCGTGGATCACTTCATCTTCACCGTGGGTGTGGATTTGGGCTGGAACTTCTGAGCCTGAGTTTTTCCTCACGGACTTACTAAAAAGTATACAGAACAGCGCCCCGTGCCATGAGCACCGGGGCGTTCTTCTTTTTTTGTGTGCAGTAAATGCGGGAGGCGTGACTGCGGGGAATGTTTAAAATGTTGTTCTGCGCGTGGGTTATCTGTGGCAGCGGTCGCAGTGAGTGGGAACCCCACGTGAGCGGTGGCAGTTCAGGCAGCTTTGCATGGTGTGGGGAAGCTGTTTATCAGGGTCCGGGTGACATTCGCTGCAGGTATGGCCGGCGGCGGTGTGCTGGCCATGGTGGAATGAGATGGTATCCGGCAGCGGGGCATGGCGAACCCAGCGCAGGGGTTCTCCGGTGTGAGCGGGGTGGTCAGGATTAGCAGAAGCGTGCAGGGGGAGCAAGCGGGAATCCGTCGCGAGGATGTGGCGGTGGCAGTCCAAGCAGGTACTCGCAGCCGGTAGGCCGGCTCCGGCAGCGCGGTGCGCGGCGGTATGGCAGGCTCGGCAATCCATGTTAGCTTTCTCCGCTGCTGTGTGACTGCTGTGGGTGAAGGGTAGGGGCTGAATGGGCTCGTGCGGGCGGCTGCAGTATGCATAGCGGTACAGGAGAATGCCTGCCAGCAGAGCCGTTATGAGAAGCCCCCACACAAGCGCAGGGGCTTTGTGTGGGGGCTGGTTAAACATGGTTTTTAGTTTAGCTGGAGCGGCTGAAAGTTACTGCCTCTCGATGGTAATATTGCCGTAGGAATCCCTCTTGCTGCCCATGTTGAAGATGACATAGAGCTTGGGGTTTCTCACGTTGGCAGGCACCTCCAGAGTGTAATTGTTGTTACTATGGCGGTGGCCGGTGGAGCCGGCGTGGCGGTCTTCCACCACGAGGCGGTCACCATCATAGAGCTGCACTGCTGCAATTCTCAGGGCTTCAGAGCCTCTGGTATAGGTGAAGTTCACCCTGTATGTACCGGCGGCGCTGATGGGGATATCGCCATGCACCTGCATGGGGGTGGCGTCATCCGGCAGTACGCCGGGGCTCCAGCCCTGAATGAGGTTCAGCTCGCTCACCCAGAGACGCTCGGCATCCGTGGCGGACTGACCAAGAATACTTTCAGGGTTCAGCTCGCGGAGGCGGGTAATCATTTCACGGAGTTCGGTCTGACGTTTGACGCCGCCATGGCGGTGCAGGAGGCCGATGCAGATGCAGCATACCTGCTGCTTCTGGTCCGTGGTGAGCAGCGGGTTTTCCAGTAGCTCTTTCATTTCCGCCAGAGTGGCTTCCCAATTCTGGGTGCCGGCGCTTTGGATGGCGGTATCAAAGAGGTTCAGGGTTGCGATACGGCGCATACCGGAGGAATCATTCGGGTCTGCCTGCTCGATAAGGCGTGCGATGTTATTCGGGCGGTTGATGCCGGGCACAGTAGCTGCCTGCCCCAGCAGGCGGGCGCGTTCCACGCCCTGTGCTCCTTCAGCCCTAGCCATCAGCTCACGCTGGCGGGCTGCGGCGCTCATGGCCTCACGGATTCTGGTGGCCACAGCAGCGGGGTTATTGCGCTCCGAGCGGCGGATGCAGATATCAGTAAGGCGCTGGCCACTCTTGCTGTAGAGGATGATGGCCGGGTATACATTCGGGAAGCTGAGATCCAGATTTCCGAAGCGGGCTTTATTAGCATCATGCTCCTCCCTGGAGGTAACATTCGGTACGCCCAAGGTCATGACAACGGCATTCCCGAGAGCGGCAGTAACGCCGGGGTCTGCCAGCATGGCGTCAGCCGTGCTCTTGCTGGTGCGGTCCCAGTCCGTAGCGTACATGACGATGGCATAGCCGTCATCCGTGAGGATGGGAGCGGCCTGCTCTACTGTCTCAGCGGTCTGGTAGGCGCCTGCGGTAAGCGGAGCCAGAGCCAGGGCGAGGGCGAAGAAACGATTGGTAAGTTTCATGTTATGTAAAATGGGGTTAGGAATCAGGCTGCCTGGTTGCCGTAAATGTAGATACCGTTGAGGTGGAAGAACTCGGGGCCACCTCTGCGAAGGATTCGCACATACTTGGCCAGCGGGAGTACATCACCGAGGTCCACACGCATGACTCTGCCGCGGCAGTTGCCGACTTCCTTCACGTCTGTCCAATCGGTGCCGTTTTCGGATACCTGAATGACCATGTTGTTGCAGCGGTGGATATTGCCGGGATTAAGAACGAGGACAACGCCGGTTACATTTACCTGACGGGGCAGCTGGACCACGACGTAGGCATCCCTATCCTTAGAGGTGTGGAAGGTACCACCGTGGGGCAGGAGGAGGCCCGGGTGCTCATGCGGCTTATCCCAGCGGGAAGTGGAGCTCATCCATGTGAGACCACCTTCAGAGGCAAGTCTGCCGGGGAAGGGCTCGAAGGAGGGCATATTCACACCGGTGTTCACATGACCCATGTCCTCAATCATGCGGCCAATGGCCTGGAAGGAGGTGAGGTCACGGTTTTTCTCAGCGGCAAGAATGGCCGGGGAGAGCAGGGCGATGCGATCCTCAGCGCTCATATTTTCGTTCCTGCCGATGGCGGAAACCATGGCCTGAGTAAGAAGGCCCTTGCCGCGGCTATTCATGCGGTCGGCGAGGGTGTTACCCCAGTTCAGGATGGCGGGAGCGTACTTGGAATTGCCGATGAGGGTGCCGAGTACCTCCGAGTAATAGGCGCAGAGGGCCTCCGGCTCAGCAGGCTTCAGGCCGAGGGCCTCAATCTGCTTATTGGCCAGACGCTCGATGTGCCAGCGGTCCGGGCCCATGGTGTCAATGCTCTGCCAGAAGAGCAGGAAAGCCTTGCGCAGGCGCTCGGGGGAATCAGCCATAGCTTTGGCCATGCCCTCTATGATGCCCTTCTGCATGATTTCGAAGGCCATTTCCGGGTACAGGGGAACGAGGTGAGTGCAGACAGCTGTGTTCAGCTGTTCCCAGCAATCGGCGGAGGCGTTGCTTTCGGTAAGGGCTTCCATCCATTCACGCCAGGCCATCCAGTTACGCGGCTGAGTGCGCAGGGAGCGCTCATAGCAGCTGATGGCGGCGGTGAGATCACCGGCGTCCATCTTGATGCCGGCAAGCACGCGCCAAGCGTTGGAAAGGGTGGTCTGCTCCTGCTGGGCCTCAGAGTAAAGCTCTGTGGCGGAATGCAGGGAGGAGAAGGAGTGCACACTGCGGAATACCTGCCAGTGCAGGCCGCGGTCCCAGCTCAGGGAGTAGGCGGGAGTCCACTTGTCACCCACCAGCACGAGGTAGGCGCAGTGGCCGGGCTCACCCATGGTCATGGCCGGTACACCGTTAGCAAGGGCTGCGAAGGCGCCGAAGTGGGAAAGACTGCCGCACACACCGCCGATGTGGAAGGTCATGGCCTCACGGTTGTTACCGAGAGCGCCCTCAAAGGGAGCGTAGTACAGGGGGCCGTGGATGGAATCACCATAGATGTTATTCAGGCGGTAGGAGCAGCGCCAGCAGCAGCCGCTGTATCGGTCTGCGGGCAGGCTCATGTTCTCCTGAGCCCAGGAGAGGCTGGAGATGCTGCCGTAGGGGTTATCACCCTTGCAGCCGCACACCATACGGCGCTGCCACATGGGAAGAGTATCGAACACGGTGTTAAGGCGGCCTTCTTTCCAGGACTGGATGTAGAAGTTAGCGCGTTCTACGGCGTCTGCCATGTTCCAGCTGGATTTGGCGTACTCCAGCGCTGTAGCTGTGGCGATACTGCGCACCATGGGGTCACGCACCATGTCCGGATTATCCCTGGAAATCAGCTTGAGGATGGCCAGAGCCATGCCGGGGCGTACACACTCACCACTGAAGGCGAACTCGCAGAGCCATTCAGGGTCATCACCGATACGTTCCATGAGTCTGCTGCCACCGCGGCCGGCAGCGCTCTGGCTGAACAGGTGGTCAGCGGCAATTTCAGCCTCAAGGCGGGAAATCTTGGTTTCGAGCTGAGAAATCTGATAGGCTACAGCTGCGGGCGGTTCTACTCCCTCAGGCAGGGTGGCGCGGACGGCAGTCAGCTCATTTCTGAGCTTCTCGAGGTCAGCGTTACGCTTTTCGGCGGCTTTAGCTTCATCTTCCAAGCCTCTCAGCTCAGCATCAGCCACGACCCACTGGGCCAGCAGCAGACGGTTTTCAGGCTTGCTGATGAACTCAGCTACGGCAGCGTCAGACATGTTGCCGACGCGAGTCATGATTTCAGCGGCTACTTTATCACGCACGGCAGCGCAATCCACCCACTCAGCACCGCGGATGATACCGATGGGGGCGCGCCTTGCGGTTGCGGGCTTGTTGCTGCTGCTCTGAGAGCCGAGCAGACCTTCAAAAAGGTCGGGTTTAATGGCATAGGTGGCGCCTGCTGCAATCAGTAGGACCAGTGCCGTTTTTACTATGGTTCCTGCTTTCATATATTAAAGTGAGTCTTTTCCCTGCATGGGAAGTACGTATAGTTTACCTATTATATTTCGAGGCTGCAAGCAAAAAAAACGCGCAGGGGACATTCCCCTGCGCGCGCTGTTGGGTTAACAGCTGTTATTTTTTCTCCATGCGGATGAATCCGGAGGCTTCCATCCAGCCGTCCGTGCATTTGGCGGTAAGCCATACTTCCACGGTGGCACCCTGGGGAATGGCGGGTACTTCCAGCTCCACGCTCTTGGTATCCTGCGTGGGCGGTATGGCGGCAGTGGCCACCACTCTGCCATTCACGGCGAGGCGGAAGTTCCGGGTGATAAAGCGGCCGTTTTCCACCGGTACCAGAGAGAACACGTAGGTGCCCGGGCCGTTTATGGAGCTTGTTACATCCACGTGCCAGTCCTTCTCGAAGTTGAGGGTCTGATGCCCGCGGGTGTAATAGCCATTCGTGATGGTATTGAAGGTGGTGGGATCCCAGTAGTGCAGGAAGGCTGCGGCGCCCTTGCCGTACTGGTTATCCGGATTGATGGCGATGATTTCGCGGAATACGGCCAAGAGAGGCTCCACGTTACGATTTTCCGGGGTGGTGGTGGAGAGAATCCGCTCGCGGATGACATAGGAGAGGCCGGAGAGCCACTGCTGGCGGCGCTCATCAGCGCTCAGCTGGGGGCTTTCCAGTATGCTGCGCACGTATGCCTCAGCCTCATCAAAGCGGCGGTCTTTGCCGCGGAGCGTGCCTTCCCGGCCACCCTTCAGGATGGCGTTGATTTCATCATACATGCTGAGGTGGTCCATGCAGAACTGGGCGCGGTAGCCGGTGGTGTTCTGAGGGTCCTGGCGGTTGATGATGTTTTTAAGGTCCTGCTGGCGCAGGGCGTCGGATATGGGGAGCATGCCCAAGGCCTGAGCAGCAGCCAGAGCAGCCTCCGTACCGGTGGTGGTGCGGGCTTTCTCTACCAGCGCTGCAAAATCAGCGGCCCGAGCTGCCAGCGGCGCGAGTTTCTCTATGGCGTCTTCAGCTGAAGAAGGCAGGTTCTCACCGCTGAGTACGGACATGAAGGAGCCATCCGGAGCGAGAAGGACGACCGCCGGGAGATTGTAGTGCTCGATGGGGAGCACCTTATTTCTCGTGTCACCCTCCAAGCCGAGGCAGTCATTAAACTGGCCGAACACGTAACTGCCGCTGTGGCGGGTGGCAACTGCCTGCCATTCGCGAACGAAGGCATCCACGCCGGGCTGCCAGTCAGAGCCGTACCAGATGATGATGATGGGTTTCTTAGCTGCGGCGGCCTGCTGACGGGCTGTGGGTACATCCGGCAGGTTCAGGGTGGCAGCTGTGGCCGGCAGCAGGGTGGCTGACAGCAGGAGAGCAGAAAGTAAAATGCGTTTCATGATTGTGAAAAAAACGGGTTATTAGTTGCCATAAATCACGAAGTGGGAGATATGGGCGTAGTCATTACCTGCGCTGTTATCGAACTCCACTTTGACCCAACGGGCAGGGGTGCCTTCCGGGAAGGTGATAGCCCATTCCTTGGGCATGTTATCCGTGCTTTCACGGGGTATCCAAGTGGCGCCGTCTTCGCTGGTGTAGACAGTAGCTCGTCTCATGCGGCCTTCGTTGCCATCCGTCTTGCGGATGATGCAGCCGGAGATGAAGCGGCGCTCGGTGAGTTCCACAATCATGTGAGGAGCGGCTTCCTTGCCGGTGTGGCATCTGCCGCCGGTGGGGGTGGTGATATTCAGGTGCCAGCCTGGGTTATCCCAGTTGCTGGTGCTGGATATGCGGAACATGGCTGCGGGCAGGGGATTACCGGGCACGGTGCTGCGCAGGGCGGTGTTTGCCGGGCAGGGGCCACACACAGCTGCCATAGCTTCCGTGATGGCGCGGAAGGCCGGGGCGGAGCGGGCCTGCTCAGCGGCGATGATGGCCTTGTTATACGCGGCAATCAGCTTCTTGAGGCGCTCGGGGCTATTATCCTCAGCACTCGGGGTCGCGCCTGCGGCTATGGTGGCGGCATGCGTGAAGGCGCGGCTGAATACTTCAGCCTGTCCTCCTTCCACGTAGGTCTTAATGGCCCACTCCAGCAGCTGGCCGAAGGTGGTGGGATCCGCGGCGTTCATATGGATGGCCAGAGCCTCGCCAAGGAAGCGCTCACGGGCGGCGGACGTGCTCAGGTTATTAGCCTGTCGGGTGATGAAGTCCTCCGTCTTGATAGCCCAAGAGGAGGGGGTGGTGGCAATCATCCTGTGCATGAGGGAGTAAAGCTCGATTTTCTGAGCATCCGTCATGCCTTTCACCTGTTCTTCGAGGTCTGCTGCCATGTTAATGGCTGCAAAGCCGTGGCCGTTGTAAAGGGGGATGGTCTTTTTGAGGTACTCGAAGGCAGCGGTGGGGGTGAGCCCCTGTTCCTTCATGAGCGTGTGCAGAGCGGAGCGGAAGAAGGGGTGCAGAGGTGAAATCTCCAGCGCTTTCTGCCACATCTCGATGGCGCCGTTCATGTTGCCAGTGGCTTCCAGCGCACGGGCGCAGAAGCTGTAGCGGTAGGCGCGGTCAATGGTGGCATCATCAGCAAACACGGCTTCCATCAGCATGTATGAGGTGGGTGCCTGATTGCCGAAAATGCGGTTATGCATGCCGCCATCAGGGCCGCCGAAGCCGCCCACCCATTCGCCGCGCCTTGTGCGCACGGCGTAAGCGCAGTGTCCCGGCTGTCCTACTGTGTAGGCCGGTATGCCGTGTGCCTGTGCTGCCACACAGCCCAGGTGCGACATAGCGCCGCACACGCCGCCGTTCAACTGGCAGGTTTCAGCTTGGCTCAGTGCGGAGAAGGGCAGGTTGTACATACCGCCCTGTACGCTGTCACCGAACTTGGAGGTGCCGGTGTACGTGGCTGCCCAGCAGGCTGCACCGTATTTATCCCAAGGCATGTTAATGTTTTCCAGTGCCCATTCAAAGGAGCGGTCATCCCAGTCCTGCCAAGGGTTGCCGGTGACGAAGCGCAGCTCCCAGGGGCGGAGATTCGGGAAGTTCGGGTGAAGTACGCCGCGGGCAGCATTAGTGACGAAGAAGTTGTAACGCCAAACAGGGTTATAGCGGTTCGGATCCTGCGTTCTGGAGCGGGGGGAGGGGTCCGTTTCACCGCCGCCCCAAGCGGAGGCGAGAGCCACAGCCAGAGGCTTGTTTTCTACGCGGGCTCTTCTATCCTGCCAGATGCGGAAGAGAACGTCCAGACCCACGTCCGTCTTATACGGCACGAGGCCGCAGCCTAAGTAGAGCTCCAGCCATTCGGGGTCCTGCACAAAAAGGGCGAGGAAGGCCTTGTGAAACTCACTGCGGGAGGCGAACTCCGTCATGACTGCGGCATCCGTGGTGCGGATGAGTTCCAGCAGCATGGACATTTCCAGCACAGCTGCGTTATCCGGGGTGATGGTACGGCGCTTTAGCTCGGTGGTAGTGAGTTCCAGCACGCGGTCATAATCACCGGAAGTGACGGCCTGCCTGATAGTGTATGGCAGATGAGAGGCGGATTGAGTTCTTCCGGGGGCATTCCTTGCTGCACCGCTTGCTGGAGGGGCCAGCGTGGGCAGACTTTCCTGAGAGAAGTCCGGGGTTAATGAATATACTGTTCCGCCGGTGAGGGCGAGAGCTAGTACAGGTGAGATAAAGGCTCCTGTTTTCATGGTGATAAAACCCGTTTTTCGGGTTAAAGTCATGTTACTCTAACCTATGTTTGTTTGCAAGTTAAAAATTACATTTACTGTGATTTGTTATGTTGAAAAAAACGCCCGGCGGGTAAGGCCGGGCGAAAGAAGAGGGAGGGAGATTTTTTTGCTGTCAGGAGGGGATTGGGAAAGATATTTCCTCCTGTTTTTGGCGCGCGCGGAGTCTGTTCTCGGCAGCAGCTGCTCGTGCTTCTGCCTCAGCAGCGGCGGCGGTGGCGGCCTGAGCCTGGCGCTGGGCGGCTTGATTTTCCCGGTTCAGAGCGTCCAGTCTGGCTGAGATATGCCGCAGGCGCTGCTCTGCATGTGCGGCACGGGCGTTTGCCTGCTGTGCGCGGCGGCGGTATGTGCGTGCATTCCGCTGCATGGTGTCACTTCTCTCGCGGAGGTCGTTGATGAGCTCTGCCAGCTGCTCCTGCTCAGCAAGGACTGCTGACAGTTCCTGAGCGGATGCTTCAGCGCAGAGCTCAGCTTGCTCAGCCATCAGTTCAGCAGCTTCCGCGCGTGAGATGGCCTCAGCAGCGTGCCGCTCGGCGGTTCGTGCTTGCTCAGCGGCCTGCGTGGCGGATTGTTCTGCGGCGGTGAGTTGGCTCCGGGTGGTTTCCAGTTGTTGTGAGAGTGCAGCGGTTTGCTGCTCGGCCTCTTGGAGAAGGGTATACTGGTAGTAGTACCCGCCGCTGATGCCGATGACGGCTGCTGTGCTGACCAGCACCCAAGGGAGGTATTTGCAGCGGGGGAGCAGGCCTGCCAACCGGCTAGCTGTGTTCCGGAGACAGGATTTTAAGGCGCATTTTCTAAATCTGTTTTGTGTAGCCATATCTCAGGGGAGGGGTGAGGTTATTGTGCACCTGCGGCGCGGAGCATATTAGCGCATTCGCGGTGGCCATTTGCTGTGGCGCGTTGCAAAGGCGTAGCACCGCTGTTGGTAGCGCAGTTCACATTGATGCCCGGCACGGCCAGCAGCATGCGAACGCAGTCCTTGTGGCCTTGCTGAGCTGCCCAGTAGAGGGCGGTCTCGCCATCTTCATCCGCATGGTTCACATTAATTTCCGGTACTGTGAGCAGCAAGCGCATGCATTCCGTGTGGCCGGAGATGGCAGATACCCAGAGAGGGGTGATGTTATTTACATTAGGCGTGTTGACATCCGTACCGGGGGCTGTAAGCAGGAGGCGCACACAGTCCACGTGGTTTTTGTCCACAGCGAGAAAGAGGGCGCTGCGGCCGTTAGAATCCAGCGTCTCGGCGGTGGCTCCGGCTGTGAGCAGCAGCTGCAGGCGTGCAGTATCTCCTGCTGTGGCAGCAGCCAGAAGGGCTATGGAGTAGGTATCCGGCGTGATGCCCTGAGCGCTCAGCGTATTCATCGCGTAATCCTTGCCGGCCCGCAGGAGCGCAGCTATTTCATGGTGCTTGTTCTGCTCTGCTATATCCACTGCATTTGCAGGAACTGTGATGCCCGGCATGGCCAGCAGGTGACGCACGCATTCCATATTACCCAGGGCCGCCGCATAGTAGATGGGCGGATGGCCCTGACTATCACAGTAGTTGATGTCTATTCCCGGGGCGGCCAGTAGTACTCGCACGGCTTCCATGTTTCCGGCTTGTATGGCCATTGTGAGTGGCGGCTGACCGTTCTCACCGGGGATATTGGGATTCAGTCCCGGAATGGCTGTCAGCAGGCGGGCTCCGTTTGTGTACCCCTTGCTGATGCAGGGCGCCACCAGTACAGGACCATAATACCACAGCCCTGCGCCGGCTACCAGAAGTAGCAGGAGCATCAGGAATGGAAGCATGCAGCCACCTCTTCGCGGACGGTCCGCAGGTTTTGCCGTAGTTCCAATGTGGGGGGCTTGGCTTGTGGGGATGGGGTCGATGCCGATGACCGGTACTGTCATCGTTTCCGCAGCGGCACGCTCTGTATATTTCGTGTGAGGCTGAGCCTCATAGTCCACGTTAATCGGTACCACTTTTCCGGTGGTTTTAGTAATAAGTCTCGTTTTTTCTCCGGAAGATGTTTCCTGACCGGAGGGAACGATCGGCACAGTAGCAGGCATGCCCGTGGAGGTGCCGGGCTTGCGTGAAATCAGTCTGGTAGGCTCGATGCCGCTATCCGGTACGTTGACCGGTACCGTGGCAGGCATGCCCGTGGAGGCGTCGGTCTTACGTGTGATGAGTCTGGTAGGTTCAATGCCGCTATCCGGTACGCTGACCGGTACCGTGGCAGGCATGCCCGTGGAGACGTCGGTCTTACGTGTGATGAGTCTGGTAGGTTCAATGCCGCTATCCGGCACGTTGACCGGTACTGTGGCAGGCATGCCCGTGGAGGCGCCGGGCTTACGTGAAATCAGTCCGGTATGCTCTTCGTTGCTTGTGGGTACGCTTACCGGCACAGTAGAGGGTATGGCAACGGGTGTTCCCTCTGGCTTGCGGAAAACTCCTGTGGCTCCCCCAGCCGGGCTGATAGGTATGGTGATGGGTGTGGTGCTACACACGGGTGCCTTATTCTCGCTGATGCGGTGTATGTCGATTTTTCTTATGCCTTCTTCTGCGGGTGGGGGAGTAATCTTCGTGGTAGTGCCCGTCGTTGCCGGAGGTACAGTAAGAGGGATAATGTTTTTGGCGGCGCTCGGCTTCAGCTCTGCTTTTGTGCCATCTGTATCCGTGGGGGGAGGCACGGTGGGGGGAATGCAGCCGGGGCGGGCTGATGTACCGTCCTGTTCCCTGTTCGGGCGTATGTACAACTGCGTGTTGCCGATGTCAGATTGATTATCCTGATGCATAAAAATGAGGCGATGAAAACTGAGGGCCGACAGGAATTAGTGCTGCTGAGTTGTGTATGCGTCACATGGCAGCCGGAAAATCACCATGAAATGCAGCATGGCTGGCTCGGCTGTTCTGTGGGTGTTCATACCTGTTCGGCTGTTAGAAGCTATGCGTTATCGTGTGAGACTCTTTTCCAGCGACATTTGTTGAAGCTTTTTGCATAATAAAAAACGCCGGAATTCCTTCAGTTGTGAGTATAACACGCTGCCGGGCAGGTGTAAAGCTGATAAATGTGAGGATTTTTCGGAAAATGTCATTCATATTGCAGAAAAAAAAGCCGCCGCTCGTGGTGAGCGGCGGCTGTGGATTTCTATAAAGAAATTGCTTTTACTTTCTGCGGCGGCGAGCAGCCAGAGCAGCCAGAGCCAGCAGGCTCAGTGTAGCTGTGGTGGGCTCGGGAACGGTGATTGCGCCCAGAGTGGTTGTTACCTGACTGCCATCGGAACCACGAAGGTACACTACCATGCTATCGGAGATAGTAGAGTTATCCTCATCGTAATTCGTGAAGAGGCTCTGTGCAGTGACGGTAGTGTTCTCGTCCACAGTACCATCCACAACCAGCACCAGTGTGATGTCAGGGTCCAATGTTAATGCATTACCTCCCAAATCAATGCTGCTGCCAAGTGTAAATACGATTTCAGCTGCTGTAGCGTAAGCCGTATTTAAACCGCCCTTCATGCTGACATCGCCATCGATATTCAGCGTGGATTCGTACCCCACATACAGCAGTTTCAAGGTTTCACTACCTGTCTCGAGTGTCAGGCTGGAGTTGTCCTCCATCCAGATGCGAGAATCAATAGTACCGCTATTGGTTGCCTGGGCAGCATCCTCAAGGTTGAACCATATGTCTGACTTGATGGTGCCACTGTTGGTCAGAGTGGCTTCACCATTCAGTGTAATTTCAGATGCACTAATGGTGCCATTGTTGGTCACGGAGGAGTTGTTTTGCAGCTCCAGTGCGTTAACAACCTCTATTTTACCCCCGGCGTTGTTGATAATTTGACCGCCCTCGATCTCCGTGGGATTAGCAGCCTTGGCAGGCTCACCATTCGCCATGATGTTCACCACATAATTGGTGTCAATGACAACAGTACCACTATTGTTCAGAGTAGCACCATCGTGCATGTGGAAATCATGTGAGCTGATATTGAGGGAGGAGGAAGAATCGGCAACTGTTACATTGACTTTTGTCCCTGCTGCGTCCATGTTCTCATACCCCAAATTGGTAGTATGATTATCAAAATTGACAGTACCGCCATTTGAAATGACGATGTTGGCAGTTGCATTTTCGGTTTCGCCGTTAAAACTGTAGCCGATGTAAGCAGTGCCACCAATGCCCTCAGGATATTTTGCAGAATTAGCATTTTCCGGGTTCTTCACAGTCAACGTACCACCATCAACGATGATGTTGGAAGTGGAGCCATCGCTGTAGTTAGTGGAAAGGCCGCCGTAATATCTTGTTCCTTCATCGTTTGTGTATGGTGCTGCGCAAATCACAAGTTCGCCGCCATTGGACACATTGATGGTGGAGTTAGAGTTCTCCCCTACACCCAGAGAGGTCTTAAAGCCTTTGTAATAATCGTTACTACTGTTATAATTACCTACGGTGACAGTAGAATTGTTGATATTGAGAGTGCCTTCACCTATCTGCAGGTGGCGGTAAGTAAGCTTGGCTGTGGAATCAGTGATATTCACCGTGCCGCTTCCATATCCATTACCCGCATAAGCACCATCACCATAACTAGAGCCGTCAGAACCATTACCCGCCTGATTGCCATTGACACCAATGGTGAATACCTCGGCGTCGCTGTTAAACTCGGAGTTCGTAATATTCAATGTGCCGTTGCCATCCACGCCACCGACGTGGTTGAGGGCTGCATTGCTGGAGTAATTGGCGTTATCAAATGTCATAACGGCATTGTTGCCGGATACGACGAAGTTGCCGAGCCTGACGTTCGGGGTGGAGGAGCCTTCTGCAGTAGTAAATTTAAGCTCACCATCGCGGACGTACAGTCCCGCAGGTTGGGAGATGTTTTCTGTTACTTCTGATGTGCCATTACCATCAAAGAAGATGTTTGCCGTAGTGGCATTCAGAAACGCCTCTCCTGTGGTAACAATTTCATTGGCGTTCGGGGTTACAGGGGCAGCATATACAGCAGTGCAGGCCATGCAGCCAATTACGGCTGTCATGAGTACCTTTGGTAGATGTAACTTCATAGTGATTTTATTTTTGGAGAAAAATGAATTAGCGGGAATTTTTGCGCGCCGCGCGACCATCTTAGCTCGCGAATATACAAATGTACAGCAAAAAGTATCACAAAATAACATATTTATGCAAAATATAATACCATATATGTTTTGTCTGGTATGCGAATTCGCCATTTTATCAAATCCAATGGATTAAGTGGGATTAGAGGGCTCTTCTGCAATAATTGTGGAATGAGCCCCGCAAGGAAGAAGAGAAGCCGGAGAAAAGTATTAGTAAAAAGCAGAAAAACATTGAGCATGGAGGAGAAAACTCCTACCATGCCCAGTGTTGTGTTCTTGAAGTACTTGA
>JAZRTR010000023.1:0-37271 GCA_045652085.1 Akkermansia sp. | reverse complement strand
TCCACCATGTCAAGGTGTTGCTCTACCAACTGAGCTACCTCCGCATGGGAGCAATGGGCAGGGATGGATTCGAACCATCGAAATCGTACGATAGCAGATTTACAGTCTGCCCCCTTTGACCGCTCGGGAACCTACCCATTTGCAGGCTACTTATTCAGTAGCGTGCGACGAGAGTTTACACGATTTTGACGTGCATTGCAAGCTTTTTTTTAAGAAATCTGCAATTTTTTTGATTTTTTGTAGTTTTTGTACGCCGGGAAGAGGAAGCAAATACCGAGGGCGACCACACCGAAGGAGAGGAGCTGGCCCTGAGTGATGCCGTACCACACGTTGGCGTCCGGTTCCTTAAAGCATTCACAGGTAATGCGTGCAGCGGCATACAGGAAGCAGAAGAGGGCGGAGAAGATGCCTGCGGGGGCGTTTTTCCACTTGAGACGTACGGCCATGAGGATGATGAAGATGATGAGGCCTTCGCCGAGGGCTTCGAAAAGCTGTGAGGGATAACGCGGGGTGAGGAAGGGGGCGAGAGCCTCGCAAACGGCGGGATTCTCACGGCAGAGGCGCAGGAGAAGGTCTGCGTAACCCTCGGTATAATTGCCTGCGGCATCACGCATGGCGAAATTGGCCAAGGGGGCGCCGAGGGTGTGCTCTATGGCTACGCGGGCCTGAATCTGCTGAATATCCGGCAGTGAGAAGAACTCCTGAGGGAATTTACATGCGAGCGCGTGCGTGGCTGCACACGCGCGCCCGTACAATTCACCATTGATGAAGTTCGCCACACGGCCAAAGAAGAGGCCGATGGTGCAGACGATGGCGAGGCCATCCGCCACAGCGGGGAGGGAGAGCTTATTCTTACGGGTGTACCAGATGGCAACGAGTAGCACGCCGAGGATGCCGCCGTGCGAAGCCATGCCGCCTTCCCAGACTCGGCATACCCAGGAGGGGTCAGCCATGAGGCCGGAGAAGCCGTGCTCCGGCAGCCAATAGAAGAAGAACTCACCGAGGCGGCCACCGGCCAGCACGCCGAAGATGCAGACCCATGTGATGAAATCACCCAGCTTATCCGGCTCCACGCAGTACAGTTTACGCTTGGAGAGCCAGAGCAGTACAAGATAACCGAGGATGAACCCGGCTATATATGCTAAACCGTACCAGCGTACGGCCAGTGGGGTGTCAGGAATATTCAGGATGATGGGATCCAGATTATGAAAGTATGTGGCCAGCAGATTCATGATTACTGAAGGGCTTATATCACAAGCGTCAGAGGGTCTCAAGCTAAATACCTGATTATGCCTCAGAAAATGAGATATGTAATGTTTGGTGAGTGAAATTATCAAAAAAAACGCGTCAGAAGGAAGTTTGTTCTCGCCAAAGGGAGGGGGATTGTGTATAAATATAACGTACATCAGAATTTTTATCATGAAAAATAGCCTTTGGTTCAAACTTGTTTTGGCTGCATGCACTGCCATGACAGCTTCCGCTGTTGATGCTGATTTCGCACAGGTTACTCTGCGCGGGGATACTCCCGGGCTTGCCGGTAGGCTGGTGCAGGCAGTAGAAGGAAAGCCTGCCACGATGTCCTTTACGGAGTCCCGTGGTCGCAGCCGTAGTGCCAACTGGCAGCGTATCGGCATTCCTGTGCAGATTGAAGGCCGCTGCAGGCGCTCCGGTAATGATGCCGCTACTCCTGACTACATTGAGGGGCTTACCGTGACGGTGCACGTGCTTTTCAAAACAAAGAACCAGAACGGTGGTGATTCCTATGCCCGCGTGAGCAAGACCCTCACCTATCACGAGATTGCTCTCAGCCGCGGTTCCGGCGCTAACAGCAACAGCAAGGTGGAAATGACAGTGGACCTTTTCCTTTCTCCCCGCAATGCAATGCTTGTGAGCAGCAACGGCCCGAATGCTCACTCCACGGAAGTTAAGGTGGTGGCCGTGGCTATGGAAGCCTCTCTGAATGGTACCTCCTGCATGAACAGAGAGGAATCCTCCAATGTGGTATTTGACCGCTCTGAGCTGCCCCGCCGCTGGTGGGAAGCAAGTGGCGTGAACTCCAATGGTGCTGTGCTCTATGCTCTTAATGAGACTCCGTATGCCTATGCAATGGCTGATTCCTTGCCCTGGGTGACCACGGACGCAACATCCGCTCCGAGTGCTCCCGCAGCTCCTGCTACTACCACTACTACTACTCCCACGGGTGCTGATTCCACGGGTACTACTGATACCGGCAGTACTCCTACCGGTGGTGACTCTGCTACTCCTGATTCCGATTCTGCTGATGAGAGCACTTCCGGTCGCCGCGGCCGCAATAACGGCCGCAATAACCGTCGGACCCGGCGTAATCGCTAATTGATTTTTCAACTTATTACTTACATCTATGGCTGAATATAAAACAACCGTCGCTCTTGAGATTGGCGCGCAAAGCGTTACCATGGGCGTGTTTACTCCCTCCGGTAAGGGATATGCGCTCTCGCGCTATGCCCGCAAGGAGATTGTTCTCGATCCTATCGAGGACGGCATGCGCATGGATTACATCAGTAACGCCATCGCTGAGCTCGTGACGGAACTTAAAGTGAAGGGGAGCGAGGTGCGCAACGTCGTCTCCGGTCAGAAAGTGTTCATGCGCTTCCTGAAGCTTATTGCTCTGGAGGACGCTGATTTGGATGAGCAGGTGCGCTATGAGGCTCAGCAGCACATCCCCATGTCTCTGGATGAAATGCAGCTGGATTACCAGGTGCTGCCCTCCCGCGAGGAGGGTGATACAGAGGTGCTCCTCGTGGCTATCAAGAAGGATGAGCTGGATGGCCTGAACAGCCAGGTGGAGGGTAACGGCCTTAAGACTGTGGCTGTGGATTGCTCCATCACTTCACTTTACAACGCCTTCCGTGTGAGCTATCCCGAGGAGGAGGAGCCTGTGATGATTCTGGATATCGGTGCCAAGACCACTGATATCATCTTCACTGAGGCAGGCCGCTTCTTCACTCGTTCCGTGACCGCCGCCGGTTCCTTCATCACCAACAGCATCGCCCGTGAGTTCAACGTGGGCTTCTGTGAGGCTGAAAGATTGAAGGTAGAGCAGGGGATGGTTTCCCTGGGTAATGGTTTCACTGATAACCTTTCGGAGCAGGAGGCAGCCCTCGCTACCACTATCCGCAATGCCATGAACCGCCTCAGCTCTGAGGTGCAGCGTACTATTAACCACTACCGCGCTCAGTACCAGGGCAGTGCCCCTGTGAAGGCTTACATCTGCGGTGGCGGTGCTCGTATGCCCTACGCTGTGGAGTTCCTCCAGAGCACGCTGAATATCCCTGTGGAGTACCTCAACCCGCTTAATGCCTTTAAGATTGGCAACAAGGTGGATGAAGAGGCTCTGGCAATGGATGCCCTCTGCTTGGGCTCTGTGGCCGGTGCTGCTGTGAGCGCTGCTAAGGTGGGCGCTTTCAGTGTGGACCTTGTGCCCACGAGCGTGGGTAAGGAGCGTGCTGAGCTGGAGATGCTGCCCAAGGTTATCACGGGTGGTCTGATTGCCGTGGCCGGTGCTGCTATCTTTGCTTGGGCTGCTGACAGCACGGCAAGTGATGCGGAGAGGGCTCTTGCTAAGGCTCGCCCCGCTGTGGAGCGCATTGAAAACGTGAGCGGCGCCATTGCCGCTGAGAAGGGTAAGTATGACCGCGCTAAGCGCGAGATTGAGCAGCTCATGCAGTATTATACCATGCGTACGGCTTATCCTGAAATTGTTCAGCAGCTTTCTCAGCGTACTGCCTCCGTGCGTTACTGGTTCACGGAGTTCGCTCCTCTCATCAATTATGATGCTAATAAGGAGACCCTCGGTGATCAGCTTGAGGTGAAGGGTACCCGCCTTATTGACCCCGCCCGTAGTGCTAATGCCGGTAACACCAGCGCCATTAATCAGGCTCCTGAGGCTGTGGACGTGCGCCGCCGTAATCAGGCTCCGCGCGTGACCGCCATTGCCGTGACCGGCTACACCGTCAAGCGTCCGGGAGATGACCGCAGTCATCGTCAGGCTGTGATTGACCTCATCTCTAATAACTTTGATGAGCGTAGTGCTGATTCTCTGTTCAGCTTCCAGAGTGGTGAGCTGCAGCGTGATTTGAACCGCTACTGCCGCTTTGTCGGTGCCGGTAACGTGCGCAATAACCGCATGACCATCCCCGACTATGTGGAGCGTTTCACCATGATTATGCCGCTCAAGAATCCCATCGCTATTCCTGAGCTTGCTCCCGCTAGACCGTCGAACCGTTAATCATCTCACTTCTCAATACACATGAACATTCTTGAAAATAAGCGTGTGCTTTGCCTTTCCAGCGTTTTTGCTCTGGCTTTCGCTGGGCTGGTGTACTATGGTTTCGGGCGCACGGCTGATGGCTCCGCTGCCCGTGTGCAGCTGGAGGGTTATGGACAGCAGGTGGAGGACCATGATGCTGCAGCTCTTCCTCCCACCCGCCAGACTCTTGCCGCTCTGAGGGAATCCGTGCGCGGCGTGAGTGATGCGCTCGCCGCTCTGAAGGAGGACTTTGAAAAGTACCGCCAGAGCTGTGTGGGTAATGGTGAAACTATCTCCGCTGTGGATTTCCAGAACCTCCTGCGTGATTCCGTGGCCGAGCTCGGTCGCAATGCTCAGGAGGCCGGTTGCACTCTCTCCCCTGCCGCTGCTAACCTTGGCATGGGTGCATATGAGAACTCCGCTCCCACGGCTGAGGATGTGCCTTACCTGCACTTCCAGATGCGTGCTGCCCGCCGTGTGGCAGACATCATTGTGCAGAGTGGTGCTCCCCTGCTGGACAAGGTGTACTGCGCTCCGCTTCCTGAGGGTAGGGAGCGTACCCGCTCTGAGTTCTTCCCGCTGAATATCGAGGTGGCTTTCAATGCCAAGCGCAGCGAGGTGACTGAGAATCCCGTGAGCGTGCTTCCTCAGGTGCTGAATGCTCTTTCCACGGATAAGGATTACTTCATCATGATTACCGGTATGTGGGTGAACAGCACGGAGGATAGTCTCCCCGCTGTGGATCCCTATTCTGCACCCGGTGGTGACCCGAATGTGGGTGACAGCATCACGGATACTGCCGGTGGTGCTCAGCAGCCCGAAGTTCGCCAGATTGCTGTGCGTAAGACCGGCTCTCCTGACGAGACCGTGCGCGTGCACCTCAACCTGCAGGTTCTTTACTTCAACCCCAATGCCGGCAGAAGCAGAAGGTAATTCTCTCTTTAACCTCTTTCAATAATCATTATTATGGCTGAACAGACAAACTTCGGCAAGAATGCCCTCATTACCGGTATTCTCCTCGGTGTGGCATCCGGTGCCTTTGGCATTTACACTCTCTCCGGCGGAAAGGTGCCTGCTGCGCAGACTGAGCTTTCCAATGATGGTGTGAACGCAGCCAAGGAGCTTTCCGAACTCGCTGCTACCACAAATGCCCTTCGCCAGCGCGATTGCACAATTGCTGATGTCGCTCCTGAGGGGGCAGTCATCGCTGATAGGGCTCGTTATACTCCCATCTTCTTCTCTCCTGAACTCTGGCAGGTGACGAATGATGCTGAGGGTGCTAACTCCGTGGTGGATATTTATGAGCCCACCACTCGCCCCGTGCACGCTGACGTGCCGAACCATTGGTTCATCACAAATGGCATCGCTGATGCTCTTGGCCGCGCTGATGGCCTCACGATGGACAGTGATTCGGACGGTTTCTCCAATGGTGAAGAAAAGGCTGCTGATACGAACCCCAGCGATCCCGCCAGTCACCCTGCGCTTATTCGTGTGGGTGAGGTGCCCAAGCTGGAAGTGGTGAGCATCACAAATGCCAGTGCCGTTATCGCCGTGGACTCCACCCTCGCCTTCGATAGTGCTCCCACCAGCATGGGCGTGAAGATTTTCGCCTCTGCTACGGATACGAGAACACCCGTGGCTCGCTTCACTAACCTGAAGGTGGGCGATACCTTCGGCCTCAGCAATACGGATAAGACCCGCTTCACGGTACTGCGCTTCGAGCAGATGGAGTTCGATGGTTCTCCTGAAACTGTCGTAGTTGTGCGTGATAACGTGACAGCCGGTCCTGAGAAGGAATTCTACATTCGCTCCGGCAGTCCGACCCGCCCTGGTACTCGTGACCACGGCACAGCTAACGCCAAGGGCCACAGCATTCAGGATACTACTGTTACGCTTCGTGTGACAGCCGGTCCTGCAGCCGGTACTCCTGAGGGTACAGTTTCCGCTCAGCTTAACGGCTCCTTCACTGTGCCGGGCACGGATATTACCTGCGTGCTCGAAACCGTGGATGAAGCTGGTAGCGTAAATGTGCGCCCGAATGGTGCAGAAAGCCCCGTATCGGTGCCCAAAGCCGCTAATTAACCCGAAAAATGAGCTTAATTTCACCCGAAATTACAAATAAATTGCACTTTTTTGAATTGTAGACTTTACAAGTGAACAGTTTTCTGTCATAGTTTAGACATTACCATGAACCACGCACCTCTCATTACCTCAAAGTATACGATGATGCTCGCGGCTATGGCCATGACCTGCCCCTTTGTGCAGGCTGAAACGGCCGGATACCTGAGCACTTCAACAGCCGCCGGTACCAGCGAAGTTGGCCCCACCGCCGTTTACGCCGGTCAGAGCAGCATTAATGCCCGTGAAACTGCACGCCGTCGCGCCATGGAGCAGGAAGCTCAGCAGCTCCTGCAGGAAGGCCGCACCGCCTATCAGGCTGGTCGCTATTCCGAGGCTCTTGAAAAGTTCAGAGCCGCTTGGAGCCGCGTTCCCAAAGCCCCCGCCACCCAGGTGCTTCAGCAGCACATTATCGATGTTATCGGTGATGCCTCCATCGCTGTGGCCGGTGAGTACGCCCGCGTAGGCCGTTATGATGACGCTGAGCAGCTTCTGCTGGATGTTCTTTCCCGTAACCCGAACAACGAACGCGCTCGCCGTGACCTTTCCCAGCTGCGCGACCCCGTGCGTAACAACCCCGCTCTCACTCCTCAGCACGTTCGCGACGTTGAAGAAGTAACTCGTCTCCTTGCCCTCGCTTATGGTTACTATGACCTTGGCAAGTTTGATGACGCATACGCCACCTTTGCTCAGGTTATTCAGATTGACCCCTACAACAGAGCCGCCCGTCAGGGTCAGGAGGCTGTGTCCGAGCGCCGTATGAACTACTACCGTAGTGCTCGTAACTCCTTCCGCGCCAGAGCTCTGGCTGAAGTGGACGCCCTCTGGGAAGAGCATGAGCCCCAGGACCTGCCCGATATCGAAGTGGGTAGTGGCGACGCCGCAGCACAGGTAACGGAGAGCCAGATCACCAACGATCAGAACCTCTCCAGAATGCAGATTTCCTCTGTAAACTTTGAGAATACCCCCATTGAAGAGGCTCTTGATTTCCTCCGTGGTGAAGCTCGTAAGAATGGTATCCAGATTAACTTCATCTTTGAGCGTCCGCGACAGGAGACTCCCACCGCTTCCGCTGATGCCGGTATGGATGAAGAGGGCGAGGAATCCGATCAGCCCGTGGCTGTGGCTGCTCCCCAGCAGGAGGCTGTGGTGCCTGGCCTGAAGGTGCAGGGCGTGAATGCTAAGGAACTGCTGCAGATGATTTGCACGCAGGCCGGCTGCCAGTACCGCGTGGAGGACAACGCCATCGTGGTGTACCAGACAGGTGCCGGCGTGGAGCGCATGTTCAAGCGCCAGTGGAAGGTATCCCGCGACTTCTTCGTGAGCGAGGAAGGTGGCGAGGAGAGCTATGATGATGATGGTGGTTTCGGTGATGAGTCTTCCTCCAGCGCCCGTGCTCCCCGCATTGATGCCGTGGCTGCTCTTCGTGCAGCTGGTGTGTCCTTCCCCCGTGGTGCAACTGCTCAGTACTCCTCCCGTACCGGTATGCTGACCGTGGAAAACACGGCTAACAACCTGGACGCTGTGGAAGAGGCTGTGAACGAGTACCGCCGCCAGATGCCCCAGATGATTAAGGTGACCGCCAAGTTCGTGGAGGTTTCTCAGACGAACGAGGAAGAGCTCAGCTTCGACTGGGTGGTGAATCCCTTCTCCGTTTCCAACAACGGCAGCACCTACCTCGGTGGTGTGAGCGGTCAGGGCTCTGATCCCCTCCGCACCATGAATGACTTCGTGACCAGCGGTGGCTCTGCTTATGCTAACAACCACAGCAACAGCGGCACATGGCCCATCTACAACAACTCCGGCCTGACTGACGCTAACTCTGCTATCCGTAACGGCCTTATGACCGGCGGTCTCCGCTCCGGTACCGGCGCTCTTACCGGTAGCTCCATGGATTCTCTGGTAGCCTCCGGCTCCGCTGCTGCTAACACTGCTCGCAGCGCTGCTCCCGGCATCCTTTCCCTCTCCGGTATTTATGACGAGGGTTCCTTCCAGATGATCATGCGCGGTCTCTCCCAGAAGAAGGGCGTGGATATCATGTCCGCTCCCAGCCTTGTGGCCCGTCCCGGCGAGCTTGAGTACACTCCCGAGCCCGATCCCCTCGCAAGTGATCAGGGTGGTGACAACGGCTGCGCCAAGATTGAGGTGATTCGCCGCTTCATCTACCCCTCCGCTTACGATGCTCCTGAAATCGGCAGCGCTGGTGGTAACAACAACAACTGGAATAACAATAACAACAATACCTCCATGCCGATTGCTTCCCCGGCTAACCCCTCTGAGTGGGCAGTGGAAGAAGTCGGTATCGTGATGCGCTTTAAGGTGGACGAGCTCGAGGGCAACGACATCATCAAGTTCAATCACTTCGAAATTAAGGTGGTGAACTTCGAAGGCTTCGTGAACTACGGCTCTCCTATTACCGCCGGTGTGGCCAATGACACGACCATCGAGCACATCACTCTTACGGAGAACCGTATTGATATGCCCATCTTCAGCCGCCGTTACATCAACTCTAACCCCTGCATCTATGATGGTCACACCATCGCCATCGGTGGTATGATTGAGGATAACGTGCAGAAGGTGGAAGATAAGGTGCCCGTATTCGGTGACCTGCCCCTCATCGGCCGCTTCTTCCGCAGCAACGCTGAATCCCACGTTCGTAAGAACCTGATGATTTTCGTGACCGCTGAGAAGATTGACCCGACCGGCAAGCCCACCCGTCTCCGCGACGTAGGCACCGGTGACAATCCCACAGCAGGCTCCTCTGCTCCGAGCCTCTTCCCGGATGAAGGCCTTGCCAATCCCTAATCCGGAACCGGTTCACTGGTAATTCTGACCCGCCTCTGCTGCTTGCAGAGGCGGGTTTTCCGTTCAAATAGGCAAAAAATGTAAAAAAATAGCAAAAAAAATAAAATAAAGCTTGCCAAGCGCAGAAGAATGTGCTAAATTGCCTGCGCACGGCTGAAAAAGCTGTGAGCCTAGTGTCTGGATCGTCTAGTCGGCCTAGGACACCCGCCTTTCACGCGGGCAACACGGGTTCGAATCCCGTTCCAGATGCTTCATGAAAAGCTCCATCGCAAGATGGAGCTTTTTTTCACCCATGTGCCAGAGAAGGGAATGGAGAGAGTGCGTACCAGAAAATGGATAGACCCTCATGAGCTCAAGCGGCTCATGGCTCTGATGCTTCCGCTCTATATAGGTAATATCCTGCATATGGGGATGGGTGTGACGGATACCGTGGTGGCCGGGTGGAGCAGTGAGCTGGATTTGGCTTCCATTGCTATGGGCTTTTCCATCTCCGGTACGGTCATGATAGCCGGTGGCGCTGTGCTGACGATTCTTAGTGCTATTATCTCTAGACTCCGCGGCGCAGGGATGGCTCATAAAGCTGGCCATATACTGAATAATGGTAAAGTGCTAGCGCTTTGCCTCAGTGTGGTGGAGGTGTTTATCATGGTGCTGGGCTCCTATGCCTTCTTTTATGTGACGGATAATACTGAGCTGGCCTCACGCGCGCAGATGTACGTGTGGTTCACGCTGGCCGGTGTGCCTGCAAACTTGCTCATGCGAGTTATTATGGCGAATTTTGAAGGCTATGGCCAGACTCGCCCTGCCATGTTCGTTTCCCTCTGCGGTGTGCTGCTGAATATACCACTGAACTTTGCATTTGTTTTCGGCTGGGGTATCATTCCTGCGCTGGGCGGTGCCGGCTGCGGTTTGGCTACGGCTATTATTAACTGGTGCATGTGGCTCTGCCTTTTATCTATGATGTTTGGCAGCCGTCAGCACCGACAAAGGGCAGGGCAGATGCTTGCGCTGCGCCGCCCGGATTGGCGCAGCGTGCGCCACATTCTCCGCCTGGGGCTTCCTGTGGGGGTGGCCTCCCTGTGTGAGATGAGCTTTTTTAGTATGGTGACGCTTATCATGGCGCCGCTCGGTGAGATTATCGTAAGTGCCCAGCAGGTGGCTATTAATGTGAGCGGTGTTATTTTCATGCTACCTCTCAGCCTGAGTATTGCTGCGTCCATTCGCGCGGCGTACCATGTGGGTGCCCAGCGAGCAGAGGATTTTCAGGCCATGCTGCGCACGCTGCTGATTGTTACCTACGCGCTCGTGATTTTCTTCATGCTTATTACTATTCTGTTGCGCCGCGACATCGTGGGGCTGTACACGGAGTCCGAGCAGATAGTAGAGCTGGCATCCGTGCTGATTATTTATTGCGCCGTGTATCAGATTTCAGACGCCACGCAGGCGGTGATGAGCGGCCTGCTGCGCGGCTGTCATGATACGGCTATCATTACGTGGGCAAATCTCGCCTGCTATTGGGGTGTGGGCTTGCCGCTGGCTTACCTCCTTATCCGCACGGATTACATCGTGCCCGCTATGGGGGCACCCGGTGCTTGGGTGAGTTTCATCGTGGCCCTTACTCTTACGGCTATTATTCTTACCAGCCGCTTCCTTTATACCCGTAGGAGGCTTTTTCGCGCTCACTCCTGAGTGATTTTTTCAGAAATTCAACAAAATTCTGAGATTATGCTTGACGGATGCATGGTAAAAGTGTAAACTCCGTGACCCCATACTACAGGTGTAGTGTGGCGCGAACTCATAAACCACAAACACACACACGATGAAGACCCACGTGAAGAAAGGTGACAACGTACTCGTTATCGCCGGCAAGAACAAGGGCAAGCGTGGTGTCGTTCTGTCCGTAAACGCTGCTAAGCAGACGGTCATCGTTGAGGGTGCACGCACTCTCAAGAAGGCCACCAAGCCCTCCGAGGCTGATCCTGAAGGCGGCATTAAGGACATTGACGGCCCCATCCACATCTCCAATGTGAAGAAAGAGAGCTGATGCCGAAAGGCTGAATCTCCGCGCTTAAGCCATCATAACCTAAACTTATTAACAACAAGAGCTGACCCGCTAAAATTATGAGCACCCCTACATTGCTTACATACTATAAGGAGAAGGTCGTACCGGCCCTCCAGGCGAAGCATCAGTACACCAACGTGCATCAGATCCCCCGTCTCGAGAAGATTGTGGTGACCACATGCATGGGCAAGCACCCCGACCGCAAGCAGGCTGTTGAGGATGCTGTTGCTGAAATCGCCAAGATTACCGGCCAGAAGCCTTCCATGACCTACGCTCGCAAGAGCGTTGCTAACTTCAAACTCCGCGAGGGTGAAGTCCTCGGCGCCCGTGTGACGCTGCGCTCCACTCGTATGTGGGAGTTCCTTGATCGCTTCATCAACATTACCGCCCCCAACATCCGTGACTTCCGTGGTCTGCCCACCAAGTCCTTTGACGGCCGCGGTAACTACGCCATCGGTATCCCTGATCAGTCCATTTTCCCTGAAATTGAGCTTGACCAGATTAAGCGTAATATCGGTTTCGATATCATCTTCGTAACGTCCGCTGAGACGAACGATGAGGGTCGTGACCTGCTTGCCGAGCTGGGTATCCCCTTCCGCAAGCCCACTAAGAAGACTGAAGAGAACGCCTAACACATAAACGACCATGGCAGTATTAAGTGATCCTATCGCAGATTTTCTCACCCGCGTGAAGAACGCCGGTATCGCCCGCACTGAGGGCTTCACCGTTGCGTACTCCTCCATCAAGGCCGAGATCGCCCGCATCCTTCAGGAGGAGGGCTACATCTGGTCCTACGAGATCGTTGGTGAGGGTAAGGACAAGGCCATCAAGGTGAAGAGCAAGTTCACCAAGGAGGGTAAGTCCATCATCACAGACGTGAAGCGCTGCTCCAAGCCGGGCCGCCGTCAGTACGTCTGCTCCGCTGACATCCCCACCGTGATGAACGGTCTGGGTATCTCCATCGTTTCCACCTCTTCTGGCATGATGACGGGCGCCAAGGCCCGCAAGCTTCAGATCGGTGGTGAGCTCATCGCTATCATTTGGTAACATATAACCCCTGACCGTAATAGAATATTATGTCTCGAGTAGGTAAGAAAGTTATCACTGTTCCCGCCGGTGTAACCGTGACCATCAATGGTCAGGCTGTATCCGTGAAGGGTGCTAAGGGCGAGCTGAGCTGGACCCTTCCTGAGGGTATCACCGCCGCCGTTGAGGGTACTGAGCTCGTTGTGAGCCGTGCTGATGAGTCTCGCAAGCTGCGTGCCCTTCATGGCACGAACCGCTCCCTCCTCTCCAACATGGTTGAGGGCGTGAGCAAGGGCTTCGTGAAGCAGCTTGAAATCGTGGGCGTGGGCTTCAAGGCCGCCGTTAAGGGCCAGGCTCTGGACCTCGCTCTGGGTAAGTCTCACCCAATTCTTCACCCCATCCCCGCTGGCGTAACTGTCACCGTGACGGATAACACCAAGGTGAAGGTTGAGGGTATTGACAAGCAGGTTGTCGGTCAGTTCGCGGCTGAGGTGCGCGGCTACTATCCGCCGGAGCCCTACAAGGGCAAGGGTGTTCACTATGTTGGTGAGTACATCCGCCGCAAGGAAGGCAAGAGCGTTGGCAAGTAATCATCTCAAACACTTATTAAAAAGTTTACAAGAATATGAGCACTATCAATCGCAAAGCCATCCGCGCCCGCGTTCATACGCGTATTCGCAAGAAGCTTGCCGGTACGCCTGAGCGCCCCCGTCTGGCAGTTAATTTCTCCAATCAGCACGTTTATGCTCAGGTGATTGACGACGTGAAGGGTGTTACCCTCTGCGCCGCTTGCACCAAGAACCTGGAGATGAAGAAGGCCAATGTCGAGTCCGCCGCTAAGGTGGGCGAGCTCATTGCCAAGAAGGCCCTGGAAGCCGGTATCACTGAGGTTGTGTTTGACCGCGGTGGTTTCCTCTACCACGGGAAGGTGAAGTCCCTGGCCGACGCCGCTCGTGAGGCCGGTCTCAAATTCTAAACAGAAAGGTTTAAGACAATGACTGAAGAAACAAAGGCTCCCGCAACAGAGCAGAGCGCCGCTCCCCAGCCCCAGCGTGGCCGTGGTCCCCGTCGTGAAGGTGGCCGTGGTGGCCGTGGCCCCCGCCGTGAAGGTGGTCGCCGCAGCGAGGCTCCCGTAGAGGAGGGTCCGCAGCTGATGGAGAAGGTCGTGTACGTGAACCGCTGCGCCAAGGTGGTCAAGGGTGGCCGCCGCTTCTCCTTCTCCGCCCTCGTAGTAGTGGGTGATCAGAAGGGCAAGGTAGGCTACGGTTTCGGCAAGGCCAATGAGGTGTCCGACGCTATCCGCAAGGGTACCGACGCCGCCAAGCGCGCCATGAAGAACGTAGTCGTGGTGAACGAGACGATCCCGCACGAGGTGTACACCGAGTTCGGTGGCGCCAAGATTGTGCTGAAGCCCGCCACTGCCGGTACGGGTCTTGTGGCCGGTGCCAAGGTGCGTGCCGTGCTTGAGGCCGCTGGTGTGACGAACATCATCGCTAAGTCCCTGGGCTCCTCCAACGCCGCTAACGTGGTGAAGGCTACCATGAAGGCCATGCAGTCCATGCGCACTGCTGACCAGGTGCTTTCCGCTCGCGGTAAGAAGAAGAAGGAAGCCGCTATCTGAAATTAACATTCAACCATTGATTTTACCATCATGTTGACACTTCAAACACTTCAGCCCAACCCCGGTGCCAAGCATCGCAAGAAGCGCCTCGGTTGCGGCGAGAGCTCCGGCCTGGGCAAGACCTGCGGCAAGGGCAACAAGGGTCAGAAGGCCCGTAGTGGCGGCTCCATCCGCCCCGGCTTTGAAGGTGGCCAGATGCCCCTTCACCGCCGTCTGCCGAAGAAGGGCTTCAACAACGCCCGCTTCCAGTCCAACATCGCCATCGTTAACCTGTGCCAGCTCGAGGCTTTCTTTGAAGCCGGTGCTACTGTTGACGAGAACAGCCTCCGCGCTACCGGTCTGGTGAAGGGCTGCTGCGACGCCGTGAAGCTTCTCGGCAATGGCAACCTCTCCAAGGCTCTCAACGTGACGGTTGACTTCGCCAGCGCTTCTGTGGCTGAGAAGATCACCGCCGCCGGTGGTACCCTTACGGTGCTGAGCGCCCAGTAATGGTAACAGTGCTAAGTCACTGAAAACCATACACTGAAGATTACACGAGGCCGGGTGGCGCAGCGCCACCCGGCATACGTGTGGGGAAGGGAAGGTGCTCCGAGCACCTTTTTTACCCGAAAAAACGGCAGAATCTATTATTGGCGTGCCCCGGCAGAGTGCCCCGCCACACTGCACAGCCCATATCCCTGCCAACCGCTGCAAACACACTTCTTTAATCTCACAAACTGAACAGGTATCATGATATCCGCATTCGCTAATACCATGAAGGTGCCGGAGCTCCGCAGCCGCATCCTCTTCACGCTCGCGATGATTGTCATCGTGCGTTTGGGTGTGCACCTGCCGCTGCCCGGCGTGGACGTACAGGCCCTGAATGATTACTTGGCCAGAACTGCTGCTGAAGGTGACAGCCCCTGGGGCGCCCTCGGTGCTATTCTGACTATTTTCTCCGGTGGTGGTCTGCAGCAGTGCGGTATTTTTGCACTGGGTATCATGCCCTACATCTCCGCTTCCATTATGACCCAGCTGATGGGTGCCGTTATTCCGAGCTGGCAGAAGATGCTGCAGGAGGAAGGCGGCCGCCAGAAGATGACCAAGTACACACGTATTCTGGCCATCATCATCGCAGTGGTGCAGGGTTATCTGCTCACTACCTCCCTGCGTAATCCTGCCAACATCGGCCTGACTGGTCTGGGTGACCTCGTGATGAACCCCGGCTTCATCTTCACCATCACCACGATTTTCATTATTGTGACCGGCACCATGTTCCTCATGTGGATTGGTGACCAGATTACGGAGCGCGGTGTGGGTAATGGTATCTCCCTCATCATTTCCGTGAACATCATTCACGCTCTGCCCGGTGCGTTCTCCATCGCTTGGAAGACCTGCGTGATGGCTGGTGACGGTGTGACTATCAATCCTCTGGGCTCTCTGAAGATGGTGGCCCTCATCCTCTTCATGGTACTTGTTGTAGCTCTTGTGGTTACCATCACTCAGGCTCAGCGCCGTATCCCCGTGCAGCAGGCTAAGCGCATGATTGGCCGCGGTAAGGTGATGAACGGCAGCACTCAGTACCTGCCCCTGAAGTTGAATTACTCCGGCGTGATGCCCGTTATCTTCGCCACTGCTATTCTGGCTCTTCCCACCCTTCTGGTGCAGCAGATTTTCTCCGCTGACAGCGCCGTGGTGACTGTGGTGAACGTGCTTATGTCCCCCTCTGACATCGGCTACTACATCATCTCCGCTATCATGATTTTCTTCTTCTCCTACTTCTGGGTGGCCACCATGTTCCGTCCCCAGCAGATTGCTGAAGATATGAAGCGCAGCGGTAGCTACATCCCCGGTGTACGCCCCGGTCCTCCCACCGCCACTTTCCTGGATCAGACCATGAGCCGCCTTACCTTCGCCGGTTCTCTGTTCCTGACGCTCATCTACTTCCTGCCGAGCCTTCTTTCCGTGTGGGGCAGCCTTCCCATGCTTGTAACCCAGTTCTTCGGTGGTACTTCCCTGCTGATTCTTGTGGGTGTGCTGCTGGACATGATGCGCCAGATTGAGGCCACTCTTCTGCAGAAGAACTATGATGGATTCATGAAGAAGGGCCGTATCCGCGGTAAGTACAACCACCTGCAGGGTACCGGTGCTGCCGCTGAGGGCAAGGGTATCGTTATCCTCTGGGTTATCATTGCCATTTTCGTGCTCATCGGCGCAGTAATAATGGCCAGCTAATCGCTCAGATAAAATTATCCTGTTCCCCGGCGCCGTGCTGTTAATCAGCACGGCGCTTTTTTCATTTGTTCTGATTTAGCTTGCAAATCCGGTGGAAGTATTGTAGAGTGGCGTTGTTATGTTACGTTTAGCTGTACTTGGTTCCGGCTCGGGCAGTAATTGCCAGTCTATTTTCAATGCCATTAAGGATGGCCGTCTGGATGCAGAGGTCGTTATCGTTCTCTCTGATAATCCTGATGCCTACATCCTTGAGCGTGCTCGTCAGCATGGCGTGCCTGCAGAAGTGATGGATTGTGGCGGTTATAAGAATAAGTTCCCGCTGGAAGTGCAGGCGGCTGTGGCCGAGAAGCTCAAGGCCCTGAATGTGGATATGATTTGCCTTGCCGGGTTCATGCGTCTGGTGAAGGCTCCGCTTCTGGAGGCTTTCCCCCGCCGTATTCTCAATATTCATCCTGCTCTCCTTCCTGCTTTCCCCGGTGTGGAAGCTTGGCGTCAGGCGCTGGAGGCCGGTGCTACTCAGGCCGGATGTACGGTGCACTATGTGGACGCCGGTATGGATACCGGAGAGATTCTCATGCAGGCATATGTTCCGGTTGTGCCTGATGATACAGCGGAGTCTCTTCATGCCCGCATTCAGGTGCAGGAGCACATTCTTTACCCTGCCGCTATTCTTTCTGCTATCTCCCGACTTTAAGAAAAGTAAAGAGTGTTTTATAAAAAATGCCGCTGATTCGGAAAAGAATCAGCGGTATTTTTATTTGAAGGGAAGGGGCTTAGCGGTTAATGATTTCTCTGATGGCTGTGGAATATCTTTCCGGTGAGTCCGGGCTGATATCATAGCGTAGGTAGCAGCGCTCACGCAGAGCGTCATATGATTCTCCCGGGCGCGTGATAAGAGCTCCATGCCTGTAAAGGAGGCGTGAGATGGAGCCGTTGTGAATGGGTGCTAAATCATAGTATGCGGGCATATCCGGCGCCATGTGGCGGAAGGTGGACATTACGCCGCTGGAGCAGTTATTAGCCGCGGTGTTATAAGCGGTGTGGTTTTCTTCCGCCTCCTGAGCCAGTTGCACAAAGTGCATAAGCATGGCCCTAGCACCCTCCGGTTTTACTTTCATTGGCATGATGAGGAGGTCTTCATGGCGGTGATTCGTGCGCAGAGCATAGATGTCTTCTTCCGTGCCGAAGAGGTATATCAGACCGTATTTTTTGTAGAGCCCGCCTATGGCATTTTGCTCCACGCCTTCGGGCAGGCGTGTTTCTGCGGAAACAACGAGGTGTTTTCCATCTGCGAAGTTGAAGCTTATCATGGTGTGGCATATCGCCTCCATGCCGTCCCAGTGGCATTCTGCGAAATCAGCTCCGGTGATGGTGGAGAGATTATAGCTTTCTGTTCGCCAGACGGGGTCATAGTCATGTTCAGAGCGGTAACGGAAGTCTCTCACGTTCCTGATGGTGAGGATATCCCCATTCATTTCAAACTCCGGAGCATGTGCCCAAGGTGTCTGCCATTGCTTAGGCTGCGGTCCGGGAATGAACGTGTAACACACGGCACTGAGTAGAAATGCTGCCCACAAAGCTTCTTCCACGCGTTTTCTTTTCAGTAGTAGGTAGAAGCCTGCTACTGCTACGGGGAGAAGCAGGCAGAACGGCTGGTATATCCACAGTCCCAACGCCCACAGAAGACATAGCGCCAGAATGAGCCACTTGACTCCGCACCAAGTGTATATTAAAGTTTTCTTTATTATTTTTGGATTAATTTTTTTCATATCGCTTAATCGAAGCGGATGATGAGGGGGCGATCCGGAGGAGCCCCACCTTCCGCCAGCGGAGAAATATCAGAGGTGTGTACCCAGCCGCGTACGCCTGTAAATGTTTCTACATAGCTGAAGGTGCCGCGCACGGCCAGTAGGTGAAGGGGAGTGGATGCGGGAAGCTCTATGACGGCAGGGGCGGCATCTGTAGCAGCGCTGTGAGCTGTGGTAGTGTCAGTGACACAGGCTAAATCCGCCGGAGCAAGGCTGTCCATATCCGGAACTTCTCGGGTGGCGTAGTATAGCCAGTCAGCGGCGCACAGCATGCAGAGGATGGCCGTGGCAGCAGTGCTGGTCTGCAGCAGCGGCTTGCGCTGCTTGCGCCAAAGCAGCATCAGGGCGATACAGAGCAGTAGTGAGGCTGCACATACGTGGGTGAGAATCCAGAGCTGTCCGATGCTCAGCAGCGTGAAAATATCGTCCGTAAGGCCGGCAGAAGGCAGTACTGCGCCTTCTTTGCGGCGGATGAAGTCAAGATTGGCGCGCGCTTCAGGCAGGTTTGCATCCGTATGCAGGGCTCGCATGTAGTAGAGGGCGGCGTGTCCGTTCTTGCCGAGGCGGTAGTAGCAGTTGCCCATATTGTAGAGCAGTTCTGCACTGTTGCGTGTCGGTGTGGTACTCTGCTGCTCAGCTTGTAAGAGCTCTAGTGCGCGGCTGAACTGCCCGGCTGTGTATGCTTCCAGCGCGGCGTCCCCTGCAGCCTGCGCTTGGGGAAGAAGGCTGGGCAGTAGCAGGAGAAGTGCACCTAATTTGGCCAGAACTTTTCGTACAGCCCGCAGCATGCGCGCGCGCTCGGACGGGCTTACATCAGGTGCGGCGCCCGGGGCGAAGGCTTCAGTATCTCTCCGGGTCAGAATGTTTCGGATCGCTTCTGTATGCTCAGCGGTAGGAATACGGCATTCAATAAAGGCGCCAATACCTTTCAGGAAGCTCAGGCTGTCCTTTTGTGCTGCAACGGCTGAAAGTTCTTTCTCTCTGGCACGGCTCGCCGCACCCTCAGCAATAGCACCCTGCAGCTTTCTCAGCAGCAGCCATCCCAGAATGCTCAGTCCAGGCAGGTACAGCAGGTACCACAGCCAGCGCGGCAGTCGCAGCTCCGGACCATTGCCGCCAGCGGCTTCCCCGGGAAGGAAGTGGTAGATATCCGTGAGTTCTGCCACAGGTACCGTGCCGGCGGGCGGAGGCTCCGCTGCTGCCGTGATGATGCCGCTGCCTGTTGCCTCAGTTTCTCTCCAGAGCAGGGGAATGGGGGCTGTGGAGGCTGTTTTATAGGTCAGTTCCTCGGGGGAAAAGTAGGTGAAGGAAAAGGAGGGAATGCAGCCTACTTCAGCCTTCGGGTGCATGTGTAAGGTGTAAACCATGCCGATGGTGCGCCCGTTGATATCCGGAATAGGCTTGCGCGTCGGCGGGATAAGTAGCCAGTTTTGCTCATCCTGCAGTTTCGGGCATTCCAGCTGCCTGAGATTGCCGGTGCCCATTACGGTGATTTCCACTACCGCGGCTTCATTCATGGCTAGATTATCCGCTGTAGTTGTGGCCCTTATGGAGTATTGGCCCACGGCGTTAGTAAAATCTGCCGGAGCGCGGTCAGGAAGGGGCATGGCGCTGATTTCCGGGGTGTGAATGGGCACATCCATGCTGTTGTTTTCACCGGCTAGGCAGATGGGAAGTTTGCCTGAGATGGAGTTTCTTCCTTCGTGTGTGGGGGTGAAGCTACAATAGAAATCAGCTGTGTTCCAATACTGCCCCTTAGCGTAAGCAGTAGCTTGCTGACTCATTACCTGGCTGTGGAACAGACCCAGAACACCATCCGTAGCAGAGCACAGGTCACTCACATGCACACTTTCAGAGTTAAGCAGTGGTAGGTACGGCGTAGTGCAGTGTGAGGGCATGAAGATTTTCAGCGCGGAGCGAATAGTCTGGTATACGTAACTGTTCTCCTCTTCGGTGTACCAGAGTACGCCATATGTGGTGGAGCCGAAATTGTACCACTTAATTTCGCTGGTGGGTACTACCGGTAACGGGGGGACGGCTACCGTGACTTTGCGCCCGGAACTATAACTCACCTCGATGGGGGCGGGGGCTATCTGCCCCGCTGAGTCCGCTTTTATCATGATGGGCTGTACTGCAATCATACGGCGCTCAGGATCCAGCGGGTTTGGCTTTGTCTGCCACTCCATCATGCGCACCTGAGCATTGGAAAGGACCGGATAGGCCGTCGTAAAAAACTCAGGCTCGTTCATGGGGTCTTCCTGAGTTTCTATCAGGTACAGAATAACCGCTTCTCCCGGCACGGCCACCCCGGTGGACCACACGGGTTGAATCTCGGCGTGCATCTGGCTGCTCAGGAAGGTGAACAGAGCGCAGAGGGTTGTGATGAACTTCTTCATGATAGGCGTGTTTTAGTAATCTTTTTCGGGGAGAATTGCGGTGTGTTGCGGGGGGATGGGCGAGGCCACTTCTTCATCCATATGCATGCGCAGAAGGCTTTCAGCACGCTGGCGTGCTTTTTCTTCATCTCTCTGGTTGTTGTTCTCCGGCTCGGGGGAATCTTGTTGCGGAGGCGCTCCATTCTGAGGAGCATTGCTTTGAGGCTGATTGTTCGGTTGGTCTGGATTGTCCTGTTGATTGGGATTATCCTGCTGGTCTGGATTGTCCTGTTGGTCTGGATTGTCCTGCTGGTCAGGATTATCCTGCTGGTTGGGGGTGTCCTGTGGTTGTTCGTTGGGTGGATTGTCCTGCGGATTGCCATTCTCCGGGGTGGTCGTGCTCTGTGGCGGAGCTTCCTGGCGGAGGCGTTCAATCTCCTTTTCCAGCTCTGCGATGAGTCTGTTAATTCCGGTGATATTGTTGCGGGCCGGCACGAAATCCGGTGAAATCTTTAAGGCGTCATGGTAGAGCACGAGATTTTGCCTGAGTTCGTCCACGATGCTTTGTAATTGTTCTGGGGCGGGTTGAGGGGATGAGCCACCCGGCAGGGGGGGCATGGAGGCGAGCTCATCGTAAATGATTCTGAGTTTGTCAAAGGTAATGGATGAGGTCAGATTTCCTAGCGCGTGCAGCGCCGCAGTTTGCATGGCGGGGTCATCATCCAGCAGAGCTCGGGAATACGCTTCCTGAGCGGCTTGATGGAGCTGCTGGGCGGCCAGTTCAATGCCCTCTGCATAAGCCTCAGCGCTTTCGTTGCTGGGGGCTGCCTCTGCCGGCTGGCTGAGCAGCAGGATGCCTAATGGAAGTAGTAGGGCTGCATGGGCTCTTTTACGCCATTCTGTGCTCAGCAGAATGGAGCTCAACAGCAGCACAAGGGCGGTAACGGCAAACCATATGAAAAGATCGTTCGGGCATTTGTTTATGGAGAAGGCTTCCTCATGGCGTTCCAGTCGCGCTACGGCCTCTCGCACGAAAGCTGACAGGTTCGTGCCGGAGTTCATATGGTAAAAGGCTCCGCCTGTGGTAGCGGCAAAGTCCTGCAGAAGACGTACATTCAGCTTGCTTACGATGTGGCGGCCGGAGTCATCTCGCCAGAGCCCGTTTTCTGCGGAGGCGTCAGGAATGGTACCCCCGGCTTCAGTACCTATACCTACGGTGATAACGAGAAGATTGTTCTCACGAGCTTCTTCCGCAGCCTCTGATGAAGTGCGCACCGTGTCTTCACCATCACTGAGAATGATGAGTGCATTAGTTCCATCCGGTGCAGAGCGCTTAAAATTCTCCATGGTGTGATTCAGAACCTGCCCGAAGTTTGTGCCGCCAGTTGCCACCCAGCTGCGGTCTATGTGCTGAAGAGTCTCGCTCAGTGAGGCGTGGTCATAGGTGAGAGGTACCACCATGTTAGCTTCACCGGAAAAGATGATGAGCCCGATTTTATCCTCAGGCAGAGCTTTGATAAGTTCATATGCAGCGGAGCGGGCTTGCTCCAGACGGGAGGGCTTTACATCCTGCGTTTCCATGGAGCGGGAGATATCCATGGCGATGAGGATGTTTCGTGAGTTGGTGGTAGCGCCAGCTTCCGTGTAGCCGTTGATGGGGCGAGCCGCCGCCAGAATGGTGAAAGTGAGTGCCAGCAGTCCCAGTATGGCCGGAAGCACGGTGCGGTGGAATGGAGCGCGGGTCACCAGTTCATCACGGTGTGCAGGGGATATCAGCATCTGCCATGCCTGCTGTGAGCGCCGCCGGGTAAGTATGGCCACTACTGCCAGCAGAATGGGCAGCAGCAGGGCAAGCAGAACGTAGGGGTATAAGAAACTCATTGGCGTATTATAATCGCGGGTCAGGGAGCAGGGCGGGGGCGTGTGAAGTGCAGCAGGCAGCCCAGCGTAAGCAGGGCGCAGGCAATCCCCAGAGGCCAAGGGAATAGCTCATCATTGCTCTGGAAGGTGCGGCGGGTCGCCTCAGTCTTCTCTAGATTATCAATGCAGGAAAAGGCTTGTAATAGCCCGGAGCCTGAACTCGCACGGTAAAATTCTCCATCCGTCAGTCGGGCAATTTCTTTTAGAGTGGGTTCATCGTATAAATCCACTTGCGCTGTGTAATCAGAGAGTTGTCTATCTCGTCCTATGGCTATGGTGAAAATTTTGATGCCGAGTTCAGCTGCCAGGCGGGCTGCGTCGGTCGGGGAAATGGTACCGCTGTTATTCACTCCATCCGTCACGAGGATGATGATCTTGGATTTTGTTTCACGGCGTTCGTTAAGGCGGGTTGCGGCGGAGGCGATAGCAGAGCCTATGGCTGTGCCGTCCTGAGCGATGTAGCCGGGGCGTGTAGCAGCATTCTCTTGGTTATTGCGGGGCTCCGGGATTACGTAGAACTGGTCAATTACATCATTTACCATGCTGTGGTCTAGTGTGAGAGGACTGCAGAGCCTAGCTTTGCCGGCGAAGGCTACAAGCCCGATGCGGTCATTCGGGCGGGCATCAATGAACTCTTTAATCACGCGCTGGGATGCGGTGAGGCGGTCCACGGTTATGCGTCTGCGGCGGTTCTGCTCATCGCGCGTGGTGAACACCATATCTCTTTCAGCCATGGAGCCTGAAAGGTCACAGCAAAGCATGATATCGATGCCGCTTACCTTCTGCTCTTGGTAACTATTGCACCAGCAAGGGCGGGCAAGCGCAACCAGAAGCGCTGCCACGGCTAAGCTCAGGCAGATGGGGCCTATTTTTCCGGCCAGTCGTGCCGGGCGCCGCAGTTGCTCTGATATGAAGTGGATGGTGGGATGGCTGATGCCTGTTGCTGTGCCTGTGAAGCGGCGCAGCAGAAGTAGTGGCGGTAGTAGGAGCAGCGCCCACAGCCAGCCCGGCTCCTGCAGCACGAACTCTCGCGTTGCTTCAGGCACCACAGTTTCCGCGGTAGCTAATGATATGCTGGAGAAAAGACTCATAGTTTCTGCACTTTTGCTATGGCTTCGGCTGCGGCGGCTTCTTCCTCCTGAGATTTGGTGATGAGGGTAATGAGGCCGCGGGTTTCTTCTATAAGAACGCGTGCCTGCTGCGGATTTTGCTGAGTAATGCCACAGTACTTCATATCTGCCAGTCTTTCCAGCAGGAAGCGGGTATTGTACCGGCAGGCAATCGGTAAGGTGGAAAGTGTATCCATGCGGTTACAGAACTCCTCGTGCGTTTCATACATGGCTGAATCATTCACCTGAGCAGTCAGAAAACGGCGGATAACCATGGAAAGCTTCAGGCTGCACTCGCGCAAGGGTGGAAGCTGCTCTGCCAGTTCATCCAGCTCACGCTCAGCTTGCTGCTGCGGCGTAAGTACGGATGTTTGCTGCTTTTTAGCTTTGTGGCGGCGCAGCATGCGGATTCCGAGCCATGCGAGCACAAGCGCCGCCACGATGCCACAGATGATAGGCACCCGGAAATCGGACGCCATGAATGTCTCAGGGGGTACATTTCCTTCCAGTTCCGGGATGGCTTGTAAAATGTGTTCATTCATCGTGGTGGTGCAGGGCAGAGGTTAGCGGGCAAAAAGGCGGCTGCGCCGTGCGAAGAGTTTACGAAGCTCCGGCATGAAATCCAAGTGGGTGAGCAGGCTCAGATAATCTATTCCCTGCCGGGTGAATGTGCGTTCCCAGCTGAGCATGTGAGCTTTCATGGCTTTATTGTGTGCGGTGCGCATGTCTTCATCTCCGGGGGTGGCGATGAATTGCTCTCCGCTTTCGGGGTCCTGAACGTAGAATCTTTCTACGTCCGGTAGCTCCAGTTCCAGCGGGTCATTAATACGCAGGGGGATGAGCTCGTGAGCGAAGTTGAGCTTGCCAACAGCCTTTTTATCCGGTTGCATGAGGAAATCGCTCATCAGGAAACACATGGCAGGTTTGCGCTGCGTAAGGATAATTTCCGTTGCGATGTCTTCCATGCTGTCATCCTCACCACCGAGCGGGGCAGAAAGAATCTCTCGCACCACGCGCAGGCACTGCTTCATGCCTTTTGCCGGGGGCAGATATAAATGAGGGCGGCAGCCGAAAAGCAGCAGGCTAATTTTATCACCATTCTGCACAGCACTGAAGGCCAGCACAGCCGCAATGCGTGCTGCGTATTCCAGCTTGCTGTCAGCCGAGCCACCACCGGCGTAGCGCATGCTGGCACTCGTATCCACCGCCAGCAGCAGCGCTTGTTCTCGCTCCTCGTGGAACTTTCTCACATACGGTGTACCGGTGCGCGCCGTCACTTTCCAGTCTATGAAGCGGGGCTCATCTCCCGGCATGTATTCACGGAAATCATCAAAATCCAGCCCCTGACCACGGAAGCCGGAGCGGTACTGCCCGGCGAAGGTGGCGGTAACAAGCCTGCGCGCCTGCATTTCAATGCGGCGCACCTGCTGCATGATTTCCTGTGTCTTATCCATGAGCGGAGGGCTGGATGCGGAGCTTACGGCACGGGAACCTTCGAGAGGATGTGGTCTATGATGTTGTCACTGGTCACATTCGCGGCCTCTGCTTCATAGGAGAGCAGAATGCGGTGGCGCAGAATATCATGTGCCAAATCCTTTACATCCTGCGGAGTTACGTATCCGCGCTGGCGTGTGAAGGCGAGCGCTTTTGCTGCCAGAGCTATGTTGATGGTGGCTCGGGGGGAAGCACCGGCTCGTACCAGACCATCCAGACTCCTGTCCAGCTTGCCCGGGGCGCGGGTAGCGCGAACAAGGTCCACAATGTAGCGCTCCACGGCGGGATCCGTAAAGATTTGATTCATGAGGGAGCGGGAGTGCTCAATTTCTGCCTCCGTGACCACCGGGTTTGTGGTGGGGGTGCCGGAGGTTTTGCTCATGAGTTCCAGCACGCGCAGCTCCTCATCCCTCGTGGGGTAATCTACAAGCACCTTGAAGAGGAAGCGGTCCAGCTGGGCTTCCGGGAGCTGGTAGGTTCCTTCTTGTTCTATGGGGTTCTGAGTGGCCAGCACAAGGAAGGGATTCGGCAGGGCGTAACTTGTCTCGCCCAGCGTTACTTGGCGCTCCTGCATGGCTTCCAGAAGGGCACTCTGCACCTTGGCCGGTGCGCGGTTGATTTCGTCTGCCAAAATCAGATTGGAGAAAATGGGGCCCTTTTTTGCACTAAAGCGGTGCTCATCAGGATTATATACCATGGTGCCCAGCAGGTCAGCCGGTAACAAATCCGGTGTGAACTGGATGCGCGAGAAACCGGCCTGTAGCGTGCCGGCCAGAGCTTTTATCGATAGGGTTTTTGCCAGTCCGGGGACGCCTTCCAGAAGTACGTGACCCTTGCAGAGCAGGCTCAATATCAGGCGGTTTATCAGCTCTTGCTGGCCTACCACCACTCGCGCCATCTCCATTTTCACTACGCTCACCCAGGCGGAGCTCTGCGCTATCTCTTCGTTGAATTGCTCAGTATTCATTGTTCGCTCGTTTATTTAAATTATCACGTCTCGGCCCCTCTTTCAAGCATGTTCCACGTCTTGCATGGCTATGACACAGCTTAGCTCTGTCGGATTCTTCTCCCTTCTCTTATATTTATGCTCTGGAGCTCAGTTTTTCAAGATTTTTGCCGAAAATTACAAATTCGCCTTGACGTATGCCAGAAATAGTGTAAAATACCGCTCCGCTAATCTTTTTAACCGTAGAAAATCTTATGTCCAGAATCTGCAATATCACGTTTGCCATGCCGCATAAGGGCCGCCGCATCCATCGCTCCGGTCTTGCCAAGAAGAAGGGCGGTATCGGTCGTCACGTCACCAAGACTGTCAACCGTACGGTCTACCCGAACCTTCAGGAGAAGCGTATCTGGGTGCCTGAGCTCAACGGCGGCCGTGGTGGTTACATCCGCATGAAGCTTTCCTGCAAGGCTCTTCGCACTATCTCCAAGAACGGTGCCTACAACGTTCTCAAGAAGGCCGGGATTCTCTATTAATCCCCCCCTCAGAAAAACGTCACTTTTTTTGAACGGGGCGGCACTTTAGAGAGTCTATCTTTTCGAATCAGAAGATTCCCAAGTGCCGCGGGGCTGTTCTCAGAACGAACGCGGGTACTTCGCAAGGCTTCCTACTGAATAAACAGACTAAGCATTTCGAAATTTCAAATGACACCCCAACAGACTAAAATCGCGCTTCGTATTAACGATGACAACCTTAACCACCACCTGTGGAATAACCGCGGTGTATGGTGGTGCCACGTTACGGTTCATAAGCCGGATGCCACAGCAGAGCGTCTCCGCTTCTCCCTGCGTACCAGGGATATTAAGAAGGCTCGCACTCTGCGCGATCGCATCTTTGCGGACATTCAGCGCCACTTCGGCATAGCAACCTGATAAAGGATTTATCCTCATACGCGGGGCAATCTTAACGGATTGCCCCGCTTTTTTTGTGCCATACATGCCAAGAGTGTGAATAATGTCTTGACTCCAGCTGTAGACTGTGGCAAACTCTCCCTGCCACCGGGGCCCCCGGAGGTATGGCTGGAAAACCCCGTCAGGACCGAGAGGTAGCAGCGGTATTCAGACCTTATCTGCCGGGCCTGCCTCGGTGGCGTTTTTTTTGATTGTGTGGGGTGCGTTTCGCCTGTTCTTTTTGATGCCAGAGAGTGAGTGGTGCAGGTGGGCCAGTAAAGCCTGTAAAATCGCCCTCAGAGCCCCATTATGGCGCGAGATTGTCATTCACATGTTCTCCACATACAAAGGCCTTGTAGGCCATTTGTAATCTTTCCTCATTCTGGTAAATAAAAAACAGCCGCCGTTCCCTGAAGGAGCGGCGGCTGAAAGATAAGCTTGCGTTATCCTGTTATCAGTTCAGAGTGGTGATGTAGTAACCGGCGATAACGGCGGTACCAATCACACCGGCAACGTTCGGGCCCATGGCGTGCATGAGCAGGAAGTTGGTGCGGTCAGCCTTCTGGCCCTCGTTGTGAGACACACGGGCAGCCATGGGAACGGCGGACACACCGGCGGAACCGATGAGCGGGTTAATGGGGGTCTTGCGCCAGCCGGGAATGAGGTTCATAATCTGAGCGCAGATGAGACCGCAGCAGGTAGCCACGGCGAAAGCCACCACACCCAGCATGATGATGAGCAGGGTTTCACCCTTCAGGAAGCGTACGCCCTGCATGGTAAGGCCTACGGATACACCCAGGAGGATGGTGGTGATGTTCATGAGCTCATTCTGAGCGCAGGTTACGAGACGCTCCGTCACCTTACACTCACGCAGGAAGTTACCGAACATGAGCATGCCGAGCAGGGGAGCGGCATCCGGGCAGAGCAGAATGGTCAGGATGGTTACGGTGAAGCAGAAGAACATCTTCTCACCCTTGGAAACCATGCGCAGACTCTTCATCTTAATCTTACGCTGCTTCTCCGTGGTGCACAGGCGCATGAAGGGCGGCTGAATGAGCGGCACGAGAGCCATGTATGTATAAGCAGCCACAGCGATGGCACCCAGAAGCTCCGGAGCCAGCTTACTGGCCAGGAAGATAGAGGTGGGGCCGTCTGCACCGCCGATAATACCGATGGCGCTGGCCTGACCCTTGGTGAAGCCCAAGCACACAGCGGAGAGGAATGTGAATGCCACGCCACCCTGAGCAGCTGCACCCAGAAGCAGGGCCTTGGGAGAGGCAAGCAGCGGGCCGAAGTCCGTAAGTGCGCCTACACCCATGAAAATGAGCGCGGGGAAAATCTCGCACTTAATGCCGAGGCCGAGCCAGTCAAAGAGGCCGCCCTCAGGCTTTACCACGAGGTACTTCCGAGGAGTCTGGCCTGTGACGCGTACGCGACCTTTGCCGTTTTCATGAGCCACCATGGGCTCAGCCATGGCTGTTTCGTACTCCTGTCTCACCTCATCGGAGAGACCTTCAGTACTCTGCATGCTTACGCCGGGTTCTTCGTACGGGGCAAGGGTGAGTGAGATGAAGCCCACATCATCGATAGTGGAGCGATCCACCTGCCCGTCCTTGAGGGCTACTACTTCTCGCAGGGCCTGGGTGATGACCATGCCGTTGTCCGGGATGTTAGCGATGAGAGCGCCGAAAGCAATCGGCACCATGAGCAGGGGCTCAAACTGTTTCGCTACACCCAGATACAGCAGAACGGCCACGATACCCCACATGGCGTACATCTGCCACGTCATCTGGAATAATCCGATGCCGGAGATGAACTCCGAGAAGGAATTAATGAGTTCTTGCATATTGCAATGGGAAATTTACTGATTGTTACACCCCCTGCACATAGTAAGTGCAGGGCCTGTAAGCCAACGCGGGCTTAACCGAGGTAGGCCAGAGGCTGGTTCTCAGCCACGGTGTCGCCGGGAGCCACGCAGAAGCTGGTCACAGTACCATCAGCGGGAGCGTAGATGACGGTGTTCATCTTCATGGCCTCCAGAGTGAGCACCTGATCACCTTCCTTCACGGCGGTGCCGGGCTTCACATCGAGGGATACAACCTTACCAGCCAGGGGGCTCTGGATGGGGGTGCCGGCGCCGGCAGCTGCAGGAGCGGGAGCAGGAGCTGCTACGGGAGCTGCGGCTACTACGGGAGCGGCCACGGGAGCGGGAGCAGCCACAGGAGCGGGTGCGGGAGCGGCATTGCTGCCACCAAGGGTTTCTACGGTAACGTCAAAGGTCTGACCGGCAACGGTAATACGGAGCTGTTTCATTGTGTGATATGTTTGGTTTGATTGTTAAGTTTTTTTGGTGCAGCTTTATCAGCCGCGGTTGATGGTGTGAGAGTTCATGATAGAGGTACGGCCGCTCTGGCCGTAGGACGTGTCGACCGGCTTGATGTCGAGGATTTTGGCCTCGCTGCCGACGGTTACCTTCACTGCCGCAGCGATGGCGGCAATGACCTCAGGGGTGATGCTGCTGGCTGCTGCATCATAGATGCCTGCAGCGATGGCTGCCACCTGAGCCGGGGTAGGCTCGGGGCCAAGCACGGGAGCAGCTGCTACCGGAGCGGGAGCGGCTGCTGCCATGGCGGCCTTGGCGGCTTCTGCCTGCGCTTTCTTCTTCTCTTCCAGACGTACGGCGATGGCGCCGGAGATGGAGAGAATCACGCAGAGCAGACCAAGACAGCAGAACACCACCAGCATGCCCGTGATCTGGTACGTCAGCGCGTCCATGAACTCGGGCCATGTTATGGCTAGTGTCTGGGTTATGTTCATATGTGTTGTTATAGTGAGAAGGGGTTACAGCGGCATGTTGCCGTGCTTCTTAGCGGGGCGCACTTCTCGCTTGCTGAGCATGGTGCGGAGAGTGAGCGCAATCTTAGCGCGAGTTTCCTTGGGATTGATAACCTCGGTTACCTGATCGCTGGCGGCTGCAGCGTACGGGTTGTAGAAGGCCTCAGTGTACTCGGCCAGCAGCTCCTGTCTGCGGGTTTCACGGGCGGCATCGTCCTCGATGCCCTTCAGCTCACGGCCATAGAGAATCGGCACAGCACCCTGAGCGCCCATCACGGCAATCTCAGCCGTCGGCCACGCGTACACGGCATCAGCACCCAGGCCCTTGCAGCACATGGCGATGTAGGCGCCGCCGTAGGCCTTGCGCAGAATCATGGTTACCTTCGGCACGGTGGCGGAGGAGTATGCGAAAATCATCTTAGCGCCGTGGCGGATGATACCGCCGCGCTCCTGCTGCTTGCCGGGCAGGAAGCCGGGAACGTCCACCAAGTTCACAAGCGGGATGTTGAAGGAATCGCAGCAGCGGATGAAGCGGGCTGCCTTATCTGAGGCGTCGATATCCAAGCAGCCGGCCTTCACGGCAGGCTGGTTCGCAATGATACCCACCACCACGCCGCAGATGCGGCCGAAGCCTACCACCACGTTGCCGGCGAATGCTGCATGCACTTCCATGAAGCTGCCTTCGTCCACAAGGCGGGAGATGACTTTCTTCACGTCCAGCGGGGTGTTGTTGCTTTCGGGGATGATGTCGTTCATGCCTTCGTCATCCGCGATATCCAGCGGGCAGCTCAAATCGTGGGGCGGATCCTGCGTGTTATTGGAGGGCAGGTAGCTGAGCAGCTGCTTAGCAATGGTGATGGCCTCCTCATCCGTGTTAGCCACGAAATGGGCATTGCCACTCACACCGGCGTGCACATCAGCACCGCCGATTTCCTCCATGGTGCACTTCTCGTAGGTCACCTGCTCGATAACTTTCGGGCCGGTAATGTACATGCCGGCTGCACCACCGCGGCGGATGATGATGAAATCCGTCAGGGCCGGGGAATAGGCTGCACCACCGGCGCAGGGACCCAGAATAAGGGAAATCTGCGGTACAACACCGCTGGCTGCTACATTGTTGTAGAATACGTTAGCAAAGCCGGTGAGGGATTCCACACCTTCCTGCAGGCGAGCGCCGCCGGAATCATTAATCTGGATAATGGGCATGCCGCCCTTCATGGCGTACTGCTGTGCATCACAAATCTTCTGGGCGTGCATGTAGCCAAGGGAGCCACCCTGTGCCAGGAAATCTGCAGCGGAGGCTGCTACCGGGCGGCCGTTTACAAGGCCGAAACCTGTTACAATGCCGTCTCCGGGAATTTCTTTGTTCAGCATGCCGAAGTTACTGCAATGGTGCTTCGTGTGCATGCCGATTTCGGTAAAGGAGCCAGTGTCGAAAAGACAGGCCATGCGCTCGCGTGCCGTCCAGTCCCCCTTTGCATGGCGGGCTTCATACTTTTCCGGCGTCGCAGCGTACTTAATCTTGCGCCTGCGGGCTTCAAGGTCTTCCAGTAATTTGGGATCTATAGCCATATGTTTTTAGTGTTGTGCGTGTTGCGTCGTGTGGCGCTCACTGAGAGGTATACAGCTCTACCCTCGCGCCCATTCCACGCTGCCACATTCTACCACGCTTATCGCCCCATGAAAAGCAAATTCCGCGCTTTTTATCCTAAAAAATGCGAAAAAGTTTGAGTGTGCTCTATATTTTGCGCAAAATACCCCTCCGGCAGTTGCACCTGAGGGGTAAAAATGGATTATTTTTGTGGAAGGTTTGGCTATTTGCGGCACTTACAGCTGCACGGTGATGCGCGGGGTGATGATGGCGCGGTTATAGTGACCGGGCGCCACGTGGGTGCGAGGCCAGACGATGCAATCTGTGATTTCGCAGCCGGCTGGTATGTGGGCATCCTGACCCACCATGCAGTCTTCACTAATATCCGCGAGGGATGAGATGGTAGCAGATGGGTGAATGCGCTTGCTGTTGGGCATATCCAGAATGGCGTTCAGGTAGCCTTCCGGGGAGCCGATTTCATACCAGTTGGCCCAGTCAAAGGAGATGCCGCCAGCTTTTCCTTGGCGAACGAGCTCCAGCCAGATGGGGAAGATGGAGAATTTTTCTTCATCCGGGAACATGCTTGCCACTTCCTGTTCCATGATGTAGGTGCCGGCAAACTGATGGGTGCCGGGGCAGATGCCAAGCGCATGACGGATGTCAGTGATGCGTCCGGAGGCTTCATCAAAGCCTACATTGCGCTTGCCGTCCACGCTGCGGAGAGCCATCGTGATGAGGTTGCCACTGCGGTGGTGCTCAGCGAGCAGGTCTGCCAAGGGGATATCCGTGAGAATGTCACCATTGTGGACGATGATGGGGCCTTCTTTCCACAGGGGAAGAATCTTTTTTACGCCGCCGCCGGAGTCCAGTGGCTCTTCTTCGTGGCTGAATGTCACGGGGCAGCCGCGGTACTGCGGATCAGGGCAGGGAAAGGCTTTATCCCAGGCGAACTCCAAGCAGGAAGTATTAATGATAAACTCCGTCACACCGGCAGCCATGAAGCGGTCCATGGTATGCTGGATGAGCGGTTTATCAAAAACCGGCATTAGGGGTTTGGGGAGGATATGAGAGAGTGGCGCCAAGCGGGTGCCCAATCCGGCGCCTAGGATAAATGCCTGCATGATGATTTATAAATGTAGGTTAAGCGGCTGCTGCAGCGGCCGCTTTCTGAGCTTTCTTAGCTTTCTTAGCGGCGAGGAATGCACGCACCTTGCGCAGGAAGAGGATGGTGAGAAATATGAACAGGGCAGCGCCAACAATGGCCAGCAGCGGTGCCAAGACTGCCATGATTGCGCCCACGATGGATAAGCCGTTTTCCGCCGTGCTGACTATGGGATTTCCCATGCCGGCAGAGGTGGCTGTGCTGGCGGCGCGTACGGCGCTGGTGCCAAGCTGCACGGTGCCAGCCGTGCCGGCTCCGGCCACGATGCCTACACCCCATTGCAGCCAGTCCGGCAGGTCTCCCAGCATGCCGCCTGTTACCAGAGCACCGGCCACTAGGGCAGCAGGGCCGACGATGGTGTCCAAGAAGTTATCTACCACAGGTATGTAGTAGGCCAGAATCTCGACGATAGTGGCAGCCCCTAAGCAGATGAGAGCGGCATCGCTACCGACCCAAGCGAGGTTTTCATCAATACTGAGTCCGCAGAAGCGTACACCCAATGCCATGACTAGTAGGGGAATGAATACTCGGAATCCGCAGGATGCTGAGAGAGATATGCCTACGCATAAGGCAATGCCTATTTGAATATAGTCTATGTTCATAAGTTTTGGAGTTAGATTGAGAGAAGGAAATTACCAGAGTTGGGGCATATTGAATCCTATGGCACATGCGCCCATGATGGCGTTTGCCACGGCGTGCATGATAATGGCCGGAGTGATTCGCTTTGTGAGAATTACCAGTATGTATGTAAGAGTGCCGTAGCAGAAGGCTCCTGCGTAGTCTGCAGGGCTGTGAATGAAAACAAAGGCTGCTGTGGTTACCACGTATCCCAGCCAGCTGTGGGTGCCAATCGAGACATCTTGGGGAAAATCCCGGTTCACGCACCAGCGCATGAGGAATCCACGCCAGAAAAGTTCTTCTGCCAGCGCGACGATGACGGCTGCTCGCAGGAAACGCAGGATGTATTCTGCGTAAGTGGCAGCGGAATCTTCGCCGAAGATGCGCTCCGGGCGGAAACCGCTACCTGTGTCCGGAATCCACCCGGCAAAGTAGGGTACCAGCCAGATGCCGATACCCACCACGCCGAACGCTGCACCCAGTAGACATGCTCGCAGATTCCAGTCCCACTCCACTTCACGCCTCACGTACCATAGCCACCAGCCAACCACCAGAGTCTGTACCGGATATACCAGCATCTCGGGGGCCCTTCGCCACCAAGGAGCATCTGGGTGGTCCCATTCGACTAAGCTTCCTCCCACGCCCAGCAATATGCTGAACGCCATGAAAATGGCAAGCGGATAGACGCAGGTACGATAGAGTGTAGCATCAGATTTCATGCTCAATCTTCATTTACAATCTAATGAGAGCTGAGTCCGAGGCGGTGTGTGCAGAGTGAAGGGCCCTCTGCTGTGGAGAAAGCAGTGCGTTTTACCTGAAGGATTACCTGAGAGAATCGCAGAACTTTTCCATCTTATCACATGCTGCTTCCAGCAGTGTAAAGGCGGTGGCGTAGCAGCAGCGCAGGTAGCCCTCGCCGCAGGGGCCGAAGGCGGTGCCGGGTACGGCGGCCACTTTCTGCTCCTTGAGCAGACGCATGGCGAAATCCTTGGAGGAGAGGCCGAAGCGCTTGATGCTGGGGAAGGTGTAGAAAGCACCACCAGGCAGGTGGCAATCCAGCCCCATATCATTGAAACGCTTCACGATGTAGTCGCGGCGCATGTGGTAGCTATCACGCATTTCCTGCATGGCGGGGGTGCCGTTCTGCAGGGCCTCAATGGCGGCCTCCTGACTGGTGATTGTGGGGCAAATCATGGTGTAGGAGTGAATCTTCATCATCTGCTCGATGAGCTCGGAGGGGCCGCAGGCATAGCCCAGGCGGAAGCCGGTCATGGCAAAGGCCTTGGAGAAGCCGTGCAGGAGCAGGGTGCGCTCTTTCATGCCGGGCAGGGAGGCTATACTCGTGTGCGGTACTCCATCATAGCGCAGCTCGGAGTAAATCTCATCCGTGAGGACGAACAAGTCATGCTTAATGCAAATTCTCGCAATCTCCTGCAGGGTTTCCAGCGGGGCGATGGAGCCCGTCGGGTTCGTGGGGAAGTTCAGCATGAGCACTTTAGTGCGCGGGGTGATAGCCGCTTCCAGTTTGGCCGGGTTCAGAGCGAAGAGGTCATCAATGCTCGTTTCCACAGGCTTGGGAGTGCCGTAGGCCAGCAGCACGGAGGGTGCATAGCTCACATAGCAGGGCTCGTGGTACAGCACTTCATCTCCCGGGTTAATGAGACAGCGCAGCGCTAAATCAATGGCTTCGCTCACGCCAACTGTGGGCAGAATCTCGCCTATCGGATTGTATGATATGTGGAAGAAGCCCTCCACGTACTTTGCAATGGCTCGGCGCAGGCTTTCCAGACCGTAGTTACTGGTGTATGTGGTATGGCCTTTTTCCAGAGAGGTGATAGCAGCCTCTCGGATGTTCCACGGGGTGACGAAATCAGGCTCACCCACGCCCAAGGAAATGATGTCTTTACTGCCGGTGACAAGGTCGAAGAATTCGCGGATGCCTGAGCGGGGCAGGTCCACCACCTGTTTGGCAAGAGTACGGTTCCAGTCCATGATATAAGTGAGAAAATGGTGAGAATTGTGATTAAGGAGCCACGCTAATGCGCTGGTGGCTAGGTTCTTCTGTAAAGTGCAAGCCGTTGAGCTTGTATGTCTTCAGTCGGAAATGTGTGGCGGTGGAAAGCACGCCCGGCAAACTGGCCAGCTTTTCACTTACAAAGCGTGCTACGGAGAGCAAGTCCTGAGCGTCCACCTGTACCAGCAGGTCAAAGCCGCCACTCATCAGGTAGCAGCTGCGCACTTCGTCAAAGCGAGAAAGACGTTCGGCCAGTCGGTCGAAGCCGCCGCCGCGTTCCGGTGTGCACTTCACCTCAATGAAGGCACTTACGCCTTCATTATCATCGTTCACAATTGTTTGATAGCCTACGATGCGCCCCTCTTGTTCCAGAGTAGCTCGCTCGGCTGCAACTTCAGCAACGCTCACACCTAAGCGGTCGGCAATCTGCTGGTCGCTCAGGCGGGCGTCCGTTTCCAATATCTTGAGAAGGGCTTCTTCCGTCATAAGTATGCCCATACTACCACGCGTATACGCCATGTCAAGCATTAATCATGTACTCAGCACATTGCTATTCCGTATGCGCGTAAATGTAGCCCGGTAACAGGGGGGAAGGGGACAGAAAAAAGCACCACGCGACCGAAGCCGCGTGGTGATTTGAAAAAAGAGGGGTGGCTGAAAGCCGGGGCGCAATTAGCGCTTGCTGAACTGGAAGCGCTTGCGAGCGCCGGGACGACCGGCCTTCTTGCGCTCCTTCATGCGGGAGTCACGGGTAAGGAGACCCTGCTCGCGGAGCTGGGCGCGGTACTCCTCGTTGATCATGACGAGGGAACGAGCGATAGCCAGGCTCATAGCGCCGGTCTGACCGTGAATGCCACCACCCTTAGAAACGATGCGAACATCATACTTCTTCATGGTGTTGGTGGCGTAGAAGGGCTGCAGGACAACGTTCTGCAGAGCGTCGGTGGGGAGGTACTCCTCGAAACCGCGGCGGTTAATCGTAATCTTGCCGGACTTGCCTTCCTCAACGGGGGTGAGCCAGGCATGAGCGATAGCCTCCTTGCGGCGGCCGGTAGCGTTGAACGGAGTTGTAGAGCTCATGATTTAGGAAACTGGGTTAGGCGATTGTAACAACGGTGGGGGTCTGAGCGGCGTGGGGGTGCTCAGCGCCGGCATACACCTTCAGACGTACAGCCTGAGCGCGGCCCTGACGGGTGTGGGGAACCATGCCGAGGATGGCGTGCTCCACGATCTGCTCGGGGTGAGTCTTGCGCAGCTTGGCGGGGGTGGTTACAACCTGATTGCCAACGTAGCCGGTGTAGCGGGTGTAGATCTTGGCGCGCTCCTTGTTACCGGTGAGCACCACCTTGTCAGCGTTCACAACGATTACATAGTCACCGCAATCCACGTGGGGGGTGAAGATGGTCTTGTTCTTACCGCGCAGCAGATTTGCTGCCTCAACAGCGAGCTGACCGAGCACCTTGTCGGCGGCGTCGATCACATACCACTTGCGCTCAATATCCTGGGCTTTGGCAGAGAAGGTTTTCATGATGATTTCTTTTTTTCCTGTTTAGGCTTTCGCCAACGAACCTCTTAGTTCGGGGCGGCTACTCTACACTTTTTATGGCTTTTTGTCAATCGCTTTTTCTGATTTCAGGCATTTTTTTTCAATTTTTTACCCCAAATCTGCAAAAAACGCTTGCAAAGTGCGCGTCTCCGCTATAAACTACCCGCGCACCGCGCAGGTGATTTGCGTCGTGCTACTTAACCAATACTTATTATAATGGCAAATCCCCCCAGTAATCGCGGTGCCAAGCCGCAGCAGCGTAACAATAACGCCCCCCGCGGCGGCAGCAATGCCCGCGGTGGCGCCCGCCCCGTGAACTCCGCTCCCGTTAAGCAGAAGAAAGTCGTGGAAGATGATAGCGAGGGTGAAATCGAGATGGAGGGCGTCGTTTCTGCAGTGCTCGCCGGTACGATGTTCCGCGTGAAGGTGGCCAGCGGTCATGAATTCTTAGCTCATATCTCCGGTAAGATGCGCAAGCGCTTTATTCGCCTTGTCGTTGGTGACCGCGTTAAGATTGAGGTTTCTCCTTACGATATGAGTAAGGCTCGCATCACATTCCGTTTGAACTAATCATATTTACATGGAATTTTTAAGCCGCTGTCTATATGACTGCGGCTTTTTTTATGTATTTATTGGCTCTTCTGCAATAATTGTGGAATGAGCCCCGCAAGGAAGAAGAGAAGCCGGAGAAAAGTATTAGTAAAAAGCAGAAAAACATTGAGCATGGAGGAGAAAACTCCTACCATGCCCAGTGTTGTGTTCTTGAAGTACT
>JAZRTR010000022.1:0-40620 GCA_045652085.1 Akkermansia sp. | reverse complement strand
TTCTCTCAAGGTCATCTGGTAAAGTGCCAGAAGCGCTATAGGTAACAGTAGCCTATGTTAAACTTACACTTTCATTGCTTGAAACTTTTAAAGTTGCAGATGTAATCGCCATAAATCTTCTCCTTTCACAAAAATAAAGTTGGCGGTGGGGAAGGGATTCGAACCCTTGGACGGGTATTAGCCGCCGGCGGTTTTCAAGACCGCTGCATTAAACCACTCTGCCACCCATCCCTGATGATGGCACACAGAATGTGCGTGTCCATATGCTACAGCAGAGCTCCAGAATGCGCAAGTTTTTTTTGCCAGCATGACACAGAACCGACTTTTTCTAAAATCCAGCGGAAAATTGACACACACAGAGGGCACTTGACAACAGGTAAATTTTGGCATATCATCGGTACGAGTTAACACCGAGCACCATTCATGCAGAAGCTTACCGAATCCATCAGCAAATATCTTCTCGCCGTTGTCAGCCCGCTAATCAAGTACCCGGAGCAGGCACAGCTGCGCGTAGCCGCCAACGAGGATGAAAAGCTGCTGAGATTCCGTTTGGTGCTGGAACCCGGTGACATAGCCCGCATCATCGGTCGTAATGGCATGACAGCCTCCGCCATTCGTTCGCTGGCCAAAGCCGCCGGAGAGAAAGCGGGGGCGAAGGTTATCGTGCACATACTCTCTTCAGAAGAACTGGAAGAAGAGAGCTGATTTTCCCAGATACTCGATAGGCCATGCAGCAGGCCCTCTTTCAAGATGATAGCATGCGCCCGGCCGCCCGAGTGCTGGTGGACGGCATGAATGATATGGTGCTTGACTACGCCATACCGGAAAGCATGCAGGGGGTAACGCGCGGCAGCCGAGTTGAAGTACCGCTGAGAAGCCGTTCCACCACAGGTACAGTCATTAATCTGACTCAACCGGATGCTGAGTGGAGCCACCGACTGAAACCCCTTACCCGCCTCATAGACGACACTCCGGCTGTAAGCCCTGTACTGATGGACCTCGCGGAATGGGCTGCGCGCTATTACGCTGTACCCGTAGAGCAGATGATACGCTGCATCGTGCCCGAACCCGTGCGCCGCGAGCGCCATGAGGAAAAGACACGAAAAGTTGTAGTACTGCTTCAATGGCCGGATGACGATACGCTGAACAAAATCAACGCCCGTGCCCCACGTCAGGCCTCCATTCTCCGTTACCTGCATGATGGCGAGAGCAAGCGCGAGCCCTTAGCAGACCTCGGAGGCACAGCCGCTCTGAACGCCTGCCGCACACTGGAAAAAAAAGGGTACGTCCGCATCGAGGAAGAAGCCGTGCACCGAGACCCAGCGGGCAATGAAGAGTTTGTCCAATCTTCCCCGCTTAATCTGAATGAGGAACAAGAAGCTGCTCTTGCTGACATTATTTCAGCCTGTGATAGTGAGCATAGCAAGCCACTCCTGCTGCAGGGAGTAACCGGCTCCGGTAAAACGGAGGTATACCTGCAGGCGGCAGCCCATGTGATGAAAAGCGGCAGGGGCGTGCTGATTCTTGTGCCGGAAATCTCCCTCACACCTCAAACCATGGCACGCTTTAAGAGCCGCTTTGCGGACACGCCGGGAGCAGTGGCCATTTTGCACAGCGCCATGAGTGATGGGGAGCGCTTTGATGAGTGGCACGCCATCCACCGAGGAAAAGCCAGAATTGCCATTGGCCCCCGCTCTGCCCTCTTTGCGCCCGTGCAGAATCTCGGACTCATCATCGTGGATGAGGAGCATGATTCCTCCTACAAACAAGAAAATGCCCCCCGCTATCACGGACGAGACCTCGCGGTACTGCGAGCTCACATGGAAGGAGCTGCCGTGGTGCTGGGCTCCGCCACACCGTCACTGGAAAGCCTGCACAATGTCAACTGCGGCAAGTATAAAATGCTGCGTATGGACAAACGCGCAGACGGGCAGCGCCTGCCGCTCACCCGTGTACTGGACATGCGCACCGAACCCAAGGACAAGCGTAATCTCGGCATACTCTCCGAGCGCCTGAGAATGGCCATCGAGGACCGCCTGCACAAGGGTGAACAGACCATACTTCTACTGAACCGCCGCGGCTTTGCCCGTGCCCTGCAATGCCCGGATTGCGGCCACGTTGTTACCTGTGAGCACTGTGCCCTCCCCCTCACCTACCACGCTACAGAGAACCGCCTCATCTGCCACCTCTGTGGTTTCCGGGCCATGGTGCCACGCCGCTGCCCCGAATGCAGAGAAAACAACATTCTGCTGGAAGGCTACGGCACTCAAAAGGTGGAACGCGTGCTGCGCAATTGTTTTCCCAAAGCCCGCTTGCAACGAGTGGACGCGGATGTAGCCGCAAGAAAGAATGCCCTGCGTGATATTCTGGCAGATTTCCGAGCTCATCGGATTGATATTCTCTTAGGAACACAGATGATTTCCAAGGGGCTGGATTTCCCCGGCGTCACTCTTGTGGGTGTACTTAATGCGGACCTCGGCCTCTGCATACCTGATCCCCGCGCCGCTGAGCGTACTTTCCAGCTGCTCACACAAGTGGCGGGACGAGCTGGTCGCGGTGATATCGATGGCGAAGTCATCATTCAGACCTTCACCCCGCACGCCGCCGCCATACAATATGCCAGAAGGCATGACACGGACGGCTTTGCGGAAAACGAGCTAGGACTGCGCCAGCAATTCAACTTCCCGCCCTTCCGCCACCTCGCTGTACTCACCGTACGCTCACAACAGGAAGAGCTGGCAGATTTTTCCCTGCGCACCCTGCACAAACGCCTGCTGACAGTACTGCCGCAAGGGGTGGAAATTACGGAACCGGCACCAGCCCCTATCGCTAAAGCACATGGTCAATTCCGCTATCAGTGCACCCTGAATGCGCTCAGCGCCCGCACCGTGGCGGATATCGTCTCCCGAGAAATTGCGGCTTTGAATGCGGGAGAGGATATCACCATCACGCTGGATATTGACGCATACAGCTTTATGTAGGCCTCAAATATGCCACAAAAATAGGCGCAGACTGACACGCCAACTGCTTGCTATCAGCCCCGGCCGGGCATATTATATGCCCGCCACAAAACTTTATCAGTAAGCTAACAGCATGCCGACATTACGCCAGCTGGCCACCGAGGCCCTCAGCCACCTGCCCGAGCACGGGCAGACCACCATCGCGGTGGATGAGAATGCCCGCGCCATCCTGCGCAGCTGGATGATGGCCGCGCGCACAGGTACACCCTCTCAGCCAGTCCAAGAATCCACGGAGACGTCATCAGCTGCCGCACCTTCCTCAGCAGCGGCACCATCGCTGCAAACTGTGGAAGAAAAATTAGCTTGGCTGAAGGAGCGGGCCCTCTCCTGGCGCGCCGCACGTGCCCTCGGAACCCTGCGTGACACTATGGTATTCGCCACCGGCTCACCCCATGCCAAACTCATGCTCGTGGGTGAAGCTCCCGGCTATGAAGAAGAGCTGCAGCAGGAGCCCTTCGTGGGCCCTGCCGGCCAAAAACTCACCCAGATTCTCCGGGCCATGGGCCTCAGCCGCTCAGAGGTCTACATCTCCAATATCTGCAAGTTCCGCCCTTCCCTCGGTCCGCAGCAGCACACAGCCAACCGAGCGCCGAGCGATGAGGAAATCTCCGCGTGTCTGCCCATCATTCAGGCTGAAATCCGCGCCATTCGTCCGGCTGTCATTCTGTGCCTGGGAGGAACGGCCGCGAGAGGTTTGCTGGGAAATGCCTCCAGCGTAGCAAGCCAGCGCGGGCGCTGGTTTGACTGTCAGGGCATCCCCACCCGAGTGACGTACCACCCCAGCTATCTCCTGAGGAATGATACCATCACAGCCAGACGCTCCGTATGGGAGGACATGCTCGCCATCATGGAAAAACTGGCCATGAATATCACAGAAAAACAGCGCCGCTACTTCACATGAACATCACGAGAAAACTTTTTCTGTTCGCCCTAGTGGCCTGTGGTATTGCCGGGGTGTTTTGCGGCTGCAGCAGTCGCAAAAGCACGGAAGAGCTGGCTACACTAGCCAACGCCGGGGATGCTAAGTCCTGCTACGAATACGGCGTACGCCTCCTGCTTGGCAGAGATGCGGCGCGAAACCACAGGGCGGCATTTAACTGGCTCCTTCTGGCTGCGGAAAAAGGTGATGTACGAGCCGCTGCCGCCGTAGGCGCCTGCTATGCAAATGGGCTCGGCACTCGGACAGATGCAAGAAACGCCCGAAAATGGTACAGAAAAGCGGCAGAAGCCGGCCATATGCACGCCCAGCTGGAGCTCGGTGAGCATTACCTGAACAAATCCCCCAGGGACGCTCGTGAGGCCGTCACCTACATCCGCTACGCTGCCATGCAAGGCTCCGCTGAAGCAGCTTACCGCCTCTCCCGCTGCTTTGCAGAAGGCACCGGAGTACCGACTCAGCCGGCACTAGCGCGCGGCTGGCTTGTCAACGCGGCCGAACTCGGGCATCCCCGAGCACGCGCTATCCTCGGCATGCCTGCTATCACCCATCAAGCCCCCGGCAACGAAGTAAATTTATAAAAAAATCACATTTTTTTCAAAAAATCGCTTGACATCCGCAGCAAAATAAGCTAATATTGCGGCGCACCCATACAGGGAGCAAGCGATAAAAAAATCGCGGGATGGAGCAGTCTGGTAGCTCGTCAGGCTCATAACCTGAAGGCCGTAGGTTCAAATCCTACTCCCGCAACTCCGAAACCTCAGCTCGAAAGAGCTGAGGTTTTTTGTTCTTGCCGTTATGGAGGAAATATGCTAGCATAACCAGCCGCTTCATGGCAGCAAAATGGTACAATTATGGCAGAAAAGTTTGATATCAACAGCTTAAATGCAGCGCAGCGTCAGGCTGTGCAAACGCTGAATGGCCCCGTGCTCATCCTTGCAGGAGCCGGCACGGGAAAAACGCGTACCGTTACCTGCCGCATAGCCAATATGATAGATAAAGGCGTGAACCCCGCCGGCATCCTTGCTCTCACCTTCACAAACAAGGCGGCTAACGAAATGGCCGACCGTGTGGCCGGCCTAGTGGATCGTAAGGCTGCACGCAAGATGACCGTGTGCACCTTCCACTCACTCTGCGTGAGAATCCTACGCCAGGACATCGGCAGGCTTGGCTATAAAGAAAACTTCTCCATCTACACCGGCAGTGACCAGAGCGGCCTGCTTAAGCGCCTCATTATGGAATATGGCGCCCGGCGCGAAAAGTTGGAGCCGGCTCAGGTCATCACGGAATACTCTCGGGTACGCAATCTGGGGCTGGATTACACAGCGATAGAAGACACCCTCATTTCCGCTGTGGCCGGAGCCTATCAACGCGAGCTCAAAGCTCAAAACGCCGTGGACTTTGATGACCTGCTCATCCTCACAGAGCGCCTACTGCGCTGCTACCCGGATGTGCATGATAAATGGAACAAGCGCTTCTCATACATCACCGTGGATGAGTTTCAGGACACGAATTCCCTGCAAATGAGTCTTCTGCGCCAGCTCGTTGGCCCAGAGCACAACGTGTGCGTGGTGGGTGATGATGATCAATCCATCTACGGCTGGCGCGGCGCACAGATTTCCAACATTCTGGATTTCGAGAGTTTCTTCCCGAACCCCACCGTCATTAAGCTGGAAGAAAACTACCGCTGTACCAAGCAGGTGCTGGACTGCGCCAACATCCTCATCCGCAATAATGCCGGCCGCAGAGACAAAACGCTGCGTACGAACAAAGTGGGCCAATACCCGGTACGCCTGCTCGCCATGCCCGGCCCGGAAGAGGAATCCGAGTTCATGGCGGATGAGATTGAGCAGATTCACCTGCGTGAACGCTTACCTTGGGAATCCTTTGCCGTACTCTTCCGCGCCAATGCCCAGAGCCGAGCACTGGAAATGGCCCTGCGTGAGCGCCACATCCCCTACCGTATGGTCGGCACCAAGAGCTTCTTTGATAGGCGAGAGGTGAAAGACCTCATCAGCTACCTGCAAATGATGGATAACCCGGATGCGGACCTCCACCTCCTGCGCGTGCTGAACACGCCGCCCCGTGGCATCAGCGCTAACACCGCTTCCTTTGCCATTGACTGGAGCCGTGATAACAAGAAAAGCATCTGGGCTACCCTGCTAGATATCTCTTTCCTTGCCGAATGTTCCACCCGCTCCCAGAACAGCATAGAGGCATTCACCGAACTCGTCACCCGCTATGGTACGGAGTTCTCGCTGAGTGAGCGCCCCTTCGTGGACATCCTTTCCGATTTCCTCAAGGAGACCCAGTACGAGGAATACATCTCCAAAAACTGCAAGACCGAGGAGGAAAAGAACCGCCGGCAATCCGCCATTGATGACATCAAGAGCGCGCTGCGCCAGTTCTGGCTCCCCGGAGCTAAGCTCACGGACTTCCTCTCCAAAATAAACCTTGATAATGAGCGTGATGATGATGATATCGAAGCCAAGAGCGGCGTATGCCTCATCACCATGCACGCAGCCAAGGGGCTGGAGTTCCCGCAGGTATACATCGTTGGCGTGGAGGAAGGGCTCCTCCCCCACACCCGCTCCGTGGATGAAGGTAATCTGGACGAAGAGCGACGCCTCTTCTACGTGGGCATCACCCGCGCCCGTGAGCGCCTCACCATGACCTACTGCGCCCACCGCACCCGCTACGGCCAGCAGGAGCGCTGCCAGCCTTCCTGCTTCATCGGTGAAATTCCCCAGCATCTTTATGAGTTCGTGGACTATGATAAACTCATGAAAACCCCTCTTACTGAAGACCAATGTGAGGATGCCATCGCGTCTTTCCGCGCTCTTCTTGATGATTGATAACCCTTCATTTATCGATTATTTTTACAAAAAGTTAGTCTTTTCTTACTTTTTGACTTGCTTTTTATCAGAACACGTGCTAAACTCCGGGCATCAAAATTAGCCCTTACTAACTCAATAAAAAGAAAGGAAGAAAGCAATGAACGCAAGCATCGCTAAAATCACGGCGCGGGAGATACTGGACTCCCGCGGGAATCCGACAGTGGAAGCAGAGGTGCAGCTGAGCAGCGGCATCGTAGGGTTGGCCTCCGTACCGAGCGGGGCATCCACAGGAGAACACGAGGCCTGCGAACTGCGTGATGGCGACAAAGGCCGTTACCGCGGCAAGGGCGTGCAGCAGGCAGTGACGCACGCGAACAAGGATTTGGCCCCAGCCCTTATCGGCCTAGATGCAAGAGAGCAGATAACAGTGGACAGAGTAATGCGAGAGGTGGACGGAACGCCGAATAAATCTCGCATGGGAGCCAATGCCGTGCTGGCTATCTCGTTAGCCACAGCAAGAGCGGCGGCGCAGGCTACGGGGCAGCCGCTATACCGTTATCTGGGCGGCCCGAATGCGCACATTCTGCCCGTACCGATGATGAATGTGTTGAACGCCGGAGCCCACTCTGACGCCCCCATTGATTTTCAGGAGTTCATGATAGTACCGCGCGGACTACCGAGCTTCCGCGAGGCGCTGCGCTGCGGCGCAGAGGTATTCCACGCTCTGGCCGCCGTACTTCGGAAGAAAGGACTGAGCACAGCCGTGGGTGACGAAGGAGGCTACGCGCCGAACCTGAAGAGTGCCAATGAAGCGTTGGATGTCATAATGACAGCCATCGAGAATGCCGGCTACAAGCCCGGCGAGGAGGTAAGCCTTGCACTGGACGTGGCAAGCTCCGAGTTCTACGACGCAGAAAGTGGCCTATACGTCTTCAAAAAGAGCAGCGGTGAGCGCCTGAGCGCCGCTGACCTGACGGAATACTACAAGGGTCTCATCACGCGCTACCCCATAGTCTCCATCGAAGATGGCTGCGCCGAAAATGACTGGGAGGGCTGGAAACTACTCACAAACAGCATAGGCGACCGCTGCCAGCTGGTAGGTGATGACTTATTCGTAACGAATACGGACTTCCTTCGCAAGGGCATTCATAAGGGCGTGGCAAACTCCATCCTTGTGAAGCTGAATCAAATTGGAAGCCTTAGCGAAACCTTTGAGGCTGTGCGCCTTGCCATGACGCATGCGTACACCGCAGTCATCTCCCACCGCAGTGGTGAGACGGAGGATTCCTTCATTGCAGATCTCGCGGTGGCTACGAATGCCGGGCAAATTAAGACGGGCTCTCTCTCTCGTGCTGACCGTCTAGCCAAATACAACCAGCTGCTGCGCATCGAAGAACAGCTCGGTGCGTCTGCATGCTACGGCTCAAACTAAGAAAAACAAACAAGCCAAAATCCTCCTTTGCCGACTCATGACGCAAAGGAGGATTTTTTTATATTCACTTTCAACAAAACAGGTAGATATAACGTCATTAAATATGATGACGTTTCCCCCTGAGATATGCGGGCTTCTCATCTATCAAAAAGCTTTACAGCGGCTCAGAAATGTGATAATCTAACGGAGGTCAGAGATAATCTCTTCACGCAAAGCTCGTCATCTTCTCCAAGCAAAACAAAGTCTATCGTATATTTTACAAGTTATAAACTGTACAATAAAGAATTACGCACTAACATAAAAAGGCTCTTCCTACGACACAATAGACTGACACGCAAGCCATCTCGTCAATGAACAACATCGCTCCAGCTATAAACAATGGCATATCCCTTCCGATTGGAATGGAAATAGGGGCGTATCGTATTATACATAAGCTGGGCCAAGGAGGGTTTGGCATCACATACCGCGCTCATGACCCGGAGAATAATCAGGTTGTAGTCATAAAGGAGAATCTCCCCTGCGCCTTTGCTCATCGCAAAGACGCCAGTATGAAGATAGAACCTAACGACAGCGGCGAAGCTTCTCAAAACTATAACTGGGCTCTGGATAGCTTTATTGAGGAGGCGAAAACGATATCCTCATTATCGCACCCGAACATTGTGAAGGTAATTAAAGCCTTCAAAGCCTTGGGAACAGCCTACTACGTGATGCCGGAAATTGAAGGAGCCCCGCTGCACAAGGCCTGCCCTATACCGGATAAGCTGACAGAGGTGTGGCTGCTTCCTGTGCTGCGAGAGCTGCTGGATGCTCTGACACACCTGCACAACAGAAAAATACTCCATCGTGACATCAAGCCACAAAACATTCTCCTGCAAAGAGATAAAACTCCTATTCTTATAGACTTCGGCGCGGCTCGTTCATTTGTAAGCGAGCAGTCATGCACCCGGGTAGGCACACCCGGTTACTCCCCCATTGAGCAGTCAGCCACGCAGGGAAAAATCGGCCCATGGACGGACATCTATGCTCTTGCCGCCACGTGTTACAAGCTTATCACGGGAAATCCTCCGCCGGACTCCCTGAACCGAATACAGAAGAATGACCCATACGTGCCTCTCGCCTCCATGCGAGAACTGCGCAAGCGTTTCTCTGTCCGTTTTCTTAAGTGCATCGACAAGGGGTTAAACAAAAAAGAAAAACTCCGCTGGCAAAGCGCAGAAGAGTGGCTATCAGCCCTGAATAAAGGAAAAACTGCTGGAGACTACACCGGCGGCCGCTTTATGGCGACCGCAGCAGTCTCAATCAGTGCACTTGCTCTGCTGGGTGCAGGATACTGGTATTACCATACATGGAAGCAGCCGTCTTCTCCCTCTCCTGATACAGCAGAAAATCCCACTACGCCTGAAAGTTCTGGCACACATGCTGATTCTGACACCGGTTCGAATGCAGCGTCTGCCTCTGGCATGAATGCTAATTCCGCCACAAACAGAGAGCAAGCCCGAGCCGCTCTAGAAGAGATGGGGTATCAGGAATCCTCGTACGTTGAAAGCCTCATTTACAGCATTCAGCACGGCGAAAATGACATGATTAAGCTCTTCATCACAGCGGGAGTTGATATCAACACACAGGGCCCAAATGGGCAAAGCCTCCTCAATGTGGCCATTTGTCATCAAAAGCCGGAAACTCTCGCATACCTCCTCACATTTAGCGGATTAAGCAGCGAGACATGTGGTGAAGCTGTCATCTCTGCCATTCAGGCAAACCAACTGGATTGTCTACAGGTTCTCCTGAATGCAGACTGCGTGGATGTCAACTACAGGTCGTCTAACAATGACACACCTCTCATTTTGGCAGCCAGCATCGGGCATAAGGAAGCTCTAGAATTACTACTGGCAGCACCGGGTATAGATATCAACGCTGAATCAGAAAGAGGCAAAAACGCGCTTTTCTGGGCCGAGTCTATCGAAAGTGAAGAGTGCGCAGCCCTTCTTCGACAGCATGTTAACAGATAACAAGCAGATTAATCATTATCTCGTTTCTCCAAATTATTTAAAGCATATATCATCATGAATAAAAGTGCCGCAGAAATGTCCAACAGTATGGCTCTGCCTCCGGGTACAGAGCTGGGCGAGTATACCATTATCCGCAAGCTCGGACAGGGAGGCTTCGGCATAACCTACCTTGCACATGACACCATCAATAACTGCGATGTAGTCATCAAAGAGAATCTCCCCTCAGTCTTTGCATTCCGCTCAGACACCTGCCTGAGTGTTCGCCCTCACAGCGATGGAGAACTAGAGGACAATTACCGCTGGGCACTTCAGCGCTTCTGTGATGAGGCTCAAACCATCAACAAACTCTCGCACCCCAACATCGTAAGAGTCCTCAGAGCCTTCAAAGCGCTGGGAACAGCCTACTATGTAATGCCATACGTAAAGGGCGAGTCACTTTCCGGAGTTCTCAAAACCCCGGCACTGATTACAGGCGAATGGCTTCTAGCCATTCTTAAGCCGATACTTTCCGCACTTTCGTACCTGCACTCTCAGGGCGTAATGCATCGCGACATAAAGCCGGCGAACATCCTGATAAAGGACGGAATAACGCCTATTCTCATAGATTTCGGCGCAGCTCGCTCCTACATCAGCGAGCGCTCTGCCACGCTTGTGGGAACTCCGGGCTACAGCCCTATCGAACAGGTAACGCCTAGTGGAAATTGTGGTCCTTGGACGGATTTGTACGCTCTTGGTGCGACCTGCTACAGACTCATCAAAGAAGAAACAGCACCGGACGCTTTAAGCCGCGTGTATAATACTGATCCGTACGTACCGCTCAGCTCGGATTCCTCCCTCTGCAAGCGTTATCCTCGCGAACTGCTCAAGACCATTGACAAGGCTCTGCGCATGGATATTAGCAAACGGTGGCAGACTGCGGATGAGTGGTTAGCCGCGCTCTCGCCGGCTCGTATGAAAAAGGGCTCTTCAGGAGGCGCCGTTGCTGCGATGGCTGCGACTGTTGCTCTGCTTGCCACGGCAGGAGGCAGCGCATGGTACTACTACTCGTCAAATACCCAAATCCCCAGCGAAACGGAAACGCAGGCCAGCGTGCCGGTAGCACCCCCCCCCACCCAAGCCGCAGCTGAAGAACTGGCTAAAACTTCCGCCCGAGAAAGTCTTGCAGAGCTTGGTATACGTGAAGAGGATTATAATACCCAACTCGGGGCTGCTACTGATAACAATGACAACGAAAGAATAGGGTTACTGATAGCAGCGGGAGCGGACGTAAACTTTGACATGGCTGATGACTGGACGCCCCTGACGACAGTCTGTTTAAACCAAAATCTTCGCGGCCTGCAATTACTTCTGGCAGCACCAGGAATTGATGTAAACAAGCAGAACAGACGTGGAGATACCGCCATCATATGGGCTGCGGTTAAAGGGCAGCTCGAAGGAGTGCGCCTTCTGCTGGCTGCGCCCGGCATCAATGTAAACTTCATTGATGGCGACGGAAAGACTGCCTATGATTGGGCCGTGACGAATGGGCATACAGAATGTGCTCAGCTCATCCGTAACAATGGCGGCAGGACTGCAGACGAAATCCGGGGCGGCAATGGGCTGACCGCGGCCGATGCGGCTAAAGCCAGATTACAGGAAGCGGGTATTTCTGAAATCGATTACTGCGCCGAGCTCTGTCAGGCTACAGACACCTCAGACAACGAAAAAATCCAACTTCTTATAGAAGCTGGTGCTGATGTAAACTGTTACGCAGAAGACGACTTCACACCTATTACGAACGTATGCCTGAGAGGCAACGCTGAAGGTCTCCGCATGCTGCTGGCAGCACCGGACATCAATGTCAACCAACCGAATAGGCGTGGCGACACAGCCATTATCTGGGCAGCAGTAAGAGGAAATACAGAATGTCTTCGCTTGCTGCTAGCAGTTCCGGGCATTAACGTGAACTTCATTGACGGTGATAATAAGACCGCCTATGACTGGGCCCGTGAAAACAACCATGAGGAATGCGCCGAACTTCTCCGTGAAGCAGGAGGACGGTCGAACAATAATAATGCCAGAGAAGAAGCCCAAAGAGCACTACAGAACCAAGGAATTTCTCCGAGCCAGTATAGTGAAGCCATTTGTGACGCTACTGATAGAAGCGACAACGAGAAATTAGCCTTACTCATTACTGCCGGAGCTGACGTTAACAGCAGAGCAGAGGACGAATGGATACCGCTGACCAACCTTTGCCACTACGATAATCAGGAAGGCCTCCGTCTTATTCTGAGGGCAAATGATCTTGAAGTAAATGCCTCGGATGGCAAAGGCAATAATGCTCTAGCTCTAGCGGCAGCCAAAGGACATTTGGGCTGTATGCGCCTGCTGCTCTCACACAACTCCATCCGCATCAACGATTACGACAATAACGGAAACCTGCCGCTCATACAAGCCGTCGCCTTTGGTCATTTGGACTGCGTTCGCTTGCTGCTGGCTACTCCTGGAATTGACGTCAACAGCAGGAACCGTGACGGAGACACGGCTATCGTATGGGCTGCAGCAAAAGGACATACTGAAATCCTGAAAGCACTGATGAGAGTGCCCGGTATCGAACTGAATATTATCGACGGTGACGGCAAAACTGCATATGACTGGGCTTTAGAAAATAATAATACCGAGTGTGCCGAACTGCTCTTCAACGCAGGAGCTCGTACAGCAGACCAAGTACGCGGCGGAGGGAAAACGGGCCGAGCTACAAATAATGCTGCCGCCAATACCCTGCTCTGCAATGCTACTGATAACGGTAACAATAACCAGATTCGACAAGCCATCGCTGCCGGAGCTGATGTAAACTGTGACGCTGCCGATGGGTGGTCACCCCTCACAAACGTGGCCTTCTTTGGCCATGAGGAAAGCATGCGCATTCTTCTCAGCACACCCGGAATTGATGTTAACAAATTAAATAGTAATGGTAGTCATGCTCTTCTGATTGCAACCCAGAAAGGACACACGGACTGCGTACGCATGCTACTGGCGGCCCCAGGGATAAACATCAATCATGTGGACAGATCCGGTTATACCGCACTAGATTGGGCTGTAATGAACGACCACAACGAATGCGCCAGACTCCTTCGCGCAGCAGGTGCAAAAAGAGCTAACCAGCTGTAAACAAAAAACTTTCGACGATACCAATTTCATAGAAAACACGTAAAATGCGAGATTCAGTCCATAGTACAGCTAATGGAGCGGCCCTCGCGCCGGATACACAACTTGGCTCATATGTCATCATAAGACAGCTGGGCCAAGGCGGGTTCGGCATCACCTATCTGGCGTACGACAAAGAAAGCCGTCGTGACGTCGTCATAAAGGAGAACATGCCCACGTGTTTTGCGGTCAGAAACAGCAGCAATTACCACGTCATACCTGCTGGCAGCGGAGAAATAGAGAAAAACTTCAATTGGGCGCTTGAACGCTTCATTGATGAAACTCAGACTATCTCCAACCTTCAGCACCCGAATATCGTAAAAATTGAGAAAGCCTTCCGGGCACTGGGGACAGCATACTACGTGATGCCCCTCATTGAAGGGACAGAACTTCAGTATGCCGCGCCATCCCCGGAACAAATGTCAGAAAGCTGGCTACTGCCGATACTTCAAAGCCTGCTGCAAGCACTTTCATATGTGCATTCTTGCAATATATTGCACAGGGATATTAAACCGGCAAACATCATTCTGAGGAATGACTCCACGCCTATACTGATTGATTTCGGCGCAGCCCGTTCATTCATCAGCGAGCGCTCCGCAACCCGCATGGGAACAGAGGGATATACCCCCATTGAACAGGTTACGTCATCAGGAAAACTGGGACCGTGGTCTGACATATACGCTCTGGCAGCCACCTGCTATGCTCTGATTACTGGGCAGGCTCCCCCTGACAGTGTCAGCCGAGTGGGTGACGATGACTCATACCAGCCACTAACCACAATCCCCTATCTGACATCTCGTTACTCCCAGCGAATGCTCAGGAGCATTGATAAAGCCCTTAGTGTTGACCCGACACACCGCTGGCAGAGTGCAAACGAATGGCTGAAAGCCCTGACTGAGCCTGAACATAAGAATATCAGCACACGACTTCTAGCCGGTAGTGTGTGCCTGCTGGGCTGTGCCGCTATAGCCTTGGGGACATATCATTACTTAAACCCTTCCCCGCACCAATCCGTAACATCAGAGGCGGTTTCCGTTCTGCCCCCCCTGCCCATTATTCCAGCAGAAACAGCTGTCTCCCAACTGCAGGCGGATGGTATCAGCCGCGAGAACTATGATGCAGAATTACTCCGTGCTGTTCAGGAAAAGAACACCCACAGAGCCGCACTTCTCATAGCAGCAGGAGCCAACGTCAATCAGACAAACGAACAAGGCACCCCCCTTCTCCATATAGCAGCCACTCAGGGTGATACAGAAATGATTCACAGGCTCATTTCCGCCCCAGCTATTGAGATAAATAAAACGGATTCGAACGCCTGCACATCCGTCTATGCTGCAGCAGAAACCGGTAATGCCGAAAGCCTGCGCTACTTACTCTCAGCTCCTGGAGTTAATGTAAACCAACCGAATGTGAATGGAGCCACTCCGCTTTTCATTGCCACTCAGGCCGGGCATGCTGAATGCGTGCGCGTACTATTGGCGACGCCGAGAATAGATGTGAACCTGGCAAGAAGCGGCAATGTGACCCCCATGTACATTGCGGCCCAGAGTGGTCACACAGAATGCTTGCAGCATCTCGTAGCAGCAAACGGCATTAATCTCAACCCTGTAAGTGACAGCGGAGACACGCCTCTCATTCGAGCCGCCTGCAACGGCCACCTTGAAACCCTGCGCCTGTTGCTGAATACAGAAGGCGTAGATATCAACCGAGTGGATAATGACGGCAAAACCGCCATGGAATGCGCTATGGCTAATGGGCGGCCGGAATGCGCGGAACTGCTGCGCCAAGCATTTTCTGCAGGAGCCCCGCTGCCTACACCTACTGAGGCTCGCACCCGCCTTAACGAGCTGAGAATACTCCATACCGAATATAACTCAGCCATCTGCACCGCTGCCACCAATCGTCAATATGGCATATTACGCCTGCTCATAGCAGCTGGAGCTGATGTAAACACCCTAAGTTCAGCAAACCGCACTCCCCTTCACTATGCAACCGAACAACAGGACGCTGATTGCCTGCATCTTCTGCTGACAGCCCCCGGTATTGATGTGAACGGAGGGGATGGCGCCACCGGAGCAACGCCGCTCATTCATGCAGCGGAGAATGGTTATACGACCAGTCTTCAAATTCTACTGCAGGCTCAGGGGATTGACGTAAACCGGGCGCAGCAAGATGGCGGCACGCCGCTTTTCTTGGCATGTCAGGCCAATCAGACTGCATGCGTACAGCTGCTGCTGGAAGCACAAGGGATTGACCCGAACCTTCCCGGCAATAACTCCGGAGCCACGCCTCTGTACCAGTCATGCCTCAATAATCACGAAGATTGCGTACGTATGCTGCTGGCAGCAGATGAGATAAATGTTAACAAAGCAAATGCCAATGGTGATACACCGCTGAGCATTACCGCAGAAAATGCCCATAACAGCTGCCTGAGGATGCTGCTTAGCATGCCGCAGCTCCAAGTAAACGCCCGAGATAATGATGGCAACAGCGCACTCTATCTGGCTGCAGAAGCAAAGCATACAGACACCATGCGACTGCTTCTGGAAGCAGACGGCATAGATGTAAATATAACCACCAATAATGGCAGAACTCCGCTCATGGCCGCGGCCGCAGCCGGCAGCACGGACGGCGTTCGACTGCTGCTCGCACAGCAAGGAATTAATCTCTCCCTGACTGATCAGAACGGAGCTACAGCTGTACAGCTTGCACGCGAGGCAAACCATATAGCCTGCGCGAATATAATAGAGAGCCCCTCAGCTGAGGCAGCCAGACGCCAGCTGCGAGAAATGGGTATCAAGCCGGAAAATTATCATCAGGTACTCTGTGACGCCGCAGACCAAAACCAACCGGACCTCATCAGCCTGATTATCGCCGCCGGAGCGGATGTAAACGCTACATTTGATGATTATACCCCTGTTTTCAACGCGGCATTTTTCGGACATGAGGAATGCCTGGCCCTTCTACTGGAGGCACCAGGTGTAGACGTTAACAAGCTATCAGATTCATCCCGCACCCCCCTGTTCGGCGCGGCAAGTAACAACAAGCCTGAAAGTGTGCGTATGCTGCTGGCTGTACCGGGTATAGACGTTAACAGACCTTCATTGGAAAATGTTAGTCCGCTATACGCAGCCGCCTCTAAAGGACACGCTGAAGTCGTACAGCTGCTGCTCGCAGCACCCGGCATTGATGTCAACTATCAGGCTACAAGTCGAGACACCCCACTGAGTATTGCCGCCGGTGGTGGACACACAGAAGTAGTACGCCTCCTACTGGGGCATCCTGATATCAATGTGAACCAAATTACCGCTGAAGGCAAAACACCACTCTTCTGGGCCACCCACAAGGGGAACACAGATTGTGCCCGCCTCATCCGTGAAGCCGGTGGCCGATAACTAAATCTTCTCTAACCAACAATTATTACTAATAATATGAAAAAACACACTATACCTACCATACTGTTCTCAGCAGGCTTTCTTGCTGCAGGAAGTACTGCTATCTGCCACGGCCAGACCTTGGAAAATGTTCTGGCATCCAAGCCTGTAGCAGCAGCGACAACGTCCAGCACCATTACGTTAAGTAAGGCAAAAAACTCTGAAGAAGAAGGAGCAGCTACTACATCCGGCGCCACTACGTCCGATGCTGCAGCAACTCTGAGAGAGAACGGCATCACGCCGGATATGTACACGCAGGCTCTCTGTGATGCCACAGATAACCAGAATAATGAACTGATTGGACAGCTCATTGCCGCGGGAGCTGATGTGAATGTACGTGGCCGTGATGGCTGGACGCCGCTCACTAACTGCTGCCTCTATGAAAACATGGAGGGTATACGCTTGCTGCTTGCAGCACCCGGCATCGACATCAACTTCCCGAACGCAGATGGTGACACCCCGCTTCAGATTGCAACCACCAAGCGAAACAATGGAATCATCAGCATGCTGCGCCAAGCTAGCCAATCTGGCAGCGGTTCCACCAGCACGGCTCAGAATAGTAGTTCTGCCCAGGCTGAACTTCAAGACATGGGGATTACACCTGATGATTACAATCAGGCCATCTGTAACGCCACTGACCAACAGAATAATGAAACGCTCAGTCTGCTCATCGCCGCCGGCGCGGATGTGAACGCCACCGGTTCTGATGGCTGGACCCCGCTCACCAACTGCTGTTTGTATGGCAACACTGAAGGTCTGCGCCTTCTGCTGGCAGCTCCCGGCATCGATGTCAATAAGACCAACAATAGCGGAAATACTCCGCTCCAGATTGCCAGTGACAAGTCCAACAACGAGCAGATTCGCCAGCTCGTTGCCGCCGGCGCGAATGTGAACACCACCGGTAATGATGGCTGGACACCGCTCACCAACTGCTGCTTGTACGAAAACGAGGAAGGTGTACGCATCCTGCTGTCTGCTCCCGGCATTAATATCAACATGACCAATAGCAGCGGTGACACCCCGCTTCAGATTGCTACGAGACAATCTAATCAGGCAATTATTCGCATGCTCAACAGCGCGGCTGGTTCGGATAGCTCATCCGCATCTACCAGCGGTGACAGAACTGCTCAGCGTCAGCTCAGAGATAGAGGCATCAATCCGAGCGACTACTCTCGCGCTATCTGTAACGCAACTGATAGTAGGAATAATGAGCTTCTCAGCCTGCTTATTGCTGCCGGCGCAGATGTAAACGCTACAGCTTCTGATGGTTGGACTCCGCTCACCAACTGCTGTTTGTATGGCAACACAGAAGGTCTGCGCCTTCTGCTTGCCGCTCCCGGCATCGATGTCAATAAGACCAACAATAGCGGCAATACTCCGCTTCAGATTGCCAGTGACAAGTCCAACAACGAGCAGATTCGCCAGCTCATCGCCGCCGGCGCAGATGTGAACACCACCGGCAATGATGGCTGGACCCCGCTCACCAACTGCTGCTTGTACGAAAACGAGGAAGGTGTACGCCTCCTGCTGGCCGCTCCCGGCATTGATATCAACATGACCAACAGCAGCGGTGACACCCCGCTTCAGATTGCCACGAGAAAATCCAATCGTGCAATTATTCGCATGCTCAACAGAGCTGCTGAATCAAGTAGTTCCTCCGCATCTAGCAGCAGTGCCAGAACAGCTCAGCGTCAGCTCAGAAACAGAGGCATCAATCCGAGCGACTACTCCAGCGCAATCTGCAATGCGTCAGACAATAGCGACAACGAGCTTCTCCGCCTGCTCATTGCCGCTGGAGCTGATGTAAACGCTACCGGCTCTGATGGTTGGACACCGCTCACCAATTGCTGTCTGTACGAAAACGAGGAAGGTGTACGCCTTCTGCTGGCAGCTCCTGGCATTCAGGTTAACAAGCCGAATAACACAGGTGATACGGCCATCATTTGGGCCGCAGTTAAAGGAAATGAAGATTGCCTCCGCATGCTCATGAATGCTCCGGGTATCGACATCAACTTTATCGACAGTGACGGCAAAACTGCTCTGGAATGGGCTCAGACGAATGACCATGATGAGTGTGCCAGAATGCTGCGCCGAGCCGGTGCCAAAACAGCAGCTCAGGTACGAAACCGCGGCAGAAGATAACACCTCATTCTCACTATAGAATGATTCCCTCGTAAACATAAAAACATCCCTCTTACCTCTGTTAACCGGAGGTAAGAGGGATATACTTCCTAAGATTTTCATCTCAGAAACATATTTTTTTGAACATAATAGCGCTTATCCGCATCAAAAAAAGTACTACTGAGCTTCCTCTAACCGGATTTCGGACTGCTGTCGAATCATGAAGAAGTACGCATTACCGATAGTTGCCTTATCAATGGGAGTACTTGCCATTGCAAGCACTCACTTCCCTAGCCTGTGTAAACAAATCTCAGGAACCATACTCCTGCCGGCTTCCGCCACCGGCTGTGAACTTCTCAAGGCTTCGGTAAACACGAGAGAAAGTGAAAATCTGACACCTCAGGAGCTTGAAGAACTCCAAGAAGAATTGTCAGAAATGGGTTATGACCAAAACTCATACGGTCAATACCTTGTTCATTCTGCTAAAAACAATAATCTCGCGCACGTAAGGATAATGCTCAGCCTTAACGCTGACGTCAATACCACGGATGTTAATGGCAACACGGCCCTCATCTGGGCAGCGTACTTTGGATACACAGACATTGTACGCACTCTTGTAACAGCGGAGAATATCAATCTGGATTACGTGGATAATGACGGGTGCTCCGCATTACGCTGGGCTGAACGAAGGGGGCACACTGAATGTGCAGAGATACTGCGGAGAGTGGGAGCTAACAGCATAAGGCGCACACCTGGAGACTCTGCAGACATCTCCCGGGAAGAAGCTATATCTCGCCTGCAGTTGCTGGGCATCAGCCCGGACACTTACAACGCTGCCATTTGCAATGCTACGGATAACAGTGATAATGACTTACTCCGTTACCTCATTATTGCCGGAGCTGATGTGAACAGCATAGCGGACGATGGTTTCACTCCGATTACTAATGTTTGCCTTTATGGTAACACCGATGGTCTGAGCCTCCTGCTAGCCGCTCCCGGCATTCAAGTTAACAAGCCGAACCGTTCGGGTGATACAGCCATCATCTGGGCCGCGGTAAGAGGAAATACTGACTGTCTTCGCATGCTCATAGACACGCCGGGAATCGACATCAATTTCATTGACAGTGATGGTAAAACAGCACTGGAATGGGCTCAGCAGAATGGACACCTTGCATGTACCAAGATTCTGCGCCGAGCAGGAGCCAAAACAGCGGCACAGGTACGCAACCAATAAACCAAACCAGACCTCCAATACTAGTAAGTTTTCTCAATTCTAACAGTAACAAATAAATAAATCATGAAAAAATATACCTTACCTATCGTAGCAATCTCGACCGGCATCATCACAGCCGGAGGAGTAAGCTCCTGGGATTGGCACAAGCGGCCGATGTCTTTACCCGGCATGGGCCATATGTTCCTTCCTGCCTCAGTCAGCCAGGCAGATGTAATGGCTGCATTTAACAGACAAGCCCCCGAAAATAGCACAGAGCAAAATTCTGACGCTGTCCGTCAGGAGCTAGAAGCCATGGGGTTTGATCAGAGTTCTTACGGCACAGTTCTCGTGCTTGCTGCCAGCCAGAACAACATCCACCTGGCCAGAGGCGTACTCACGCTTAATCCTGATGTAAACGCCACAGATGAATCAGGCAACAGTGCTCTCATCTGGGCAGCATACAATGGTTCAGCTGAGCTGGTTCGCCTCCTCGTAGCGGTGAATGGTATTAACCTGAATTATGTGGATAGTGATGGCAAATCTGCTCTCCGCTGGGCAGAAGACAAAGGCCACACGGAATGCGCTCAGGTTCTCCGTGATGCCGGGGCTCAGAGCATATGCGCCGAGCCAACTGATAGCACTTCTGCAGAACTCACTCAGGAGGAAGCCGCAGCCAAACTGCAGCAGATGGGCATCACCCCGGACTCCTACGATGAAGCTCTCTGCGCCGCTACAGACGATTCCGATAACGAAAAAATCCGCTTGCTCATCATTGCCGGCGCTAATGTGAACTGCGATGCAGAGGACGGCTGGTCGCCCATTACTAACGTCTGCCTTTACGGCAACGCTGAAGGCCTGCGCCTCCTGCTGGCTGCTCCCGGCATTGATGTCAACAGGCCCAACGCTAAAGGTGACAACGCCATTATCTGGGCTGCGGTGAAGGGTGAGGTCGAATGCCTGCGCCTCCTTCTGGCTGTACCCGGCATTAACGTGAACTTCATTGACAGTGACGGCAAAACCGCTTATGAATGGGCTCGCCGTCATGGGTATCGAGAGTGTGTGGAACTGCTGCGCGCTGCGGGCGGTGTCACTGCGGCACAGGCTCGTAACAACGGGACTCCGGAAGCCACAACTCCCACTACTCCGGTTACTGATAGTTCCGAAGCCGCAGCAAGACTGCAGCAGATGGGAATTACCCCGGACGCCTATGATGAAGCGCTCTGCTCCGCTACGGACAATAGTGAGAATGAACTAATCAGCCTGCTCATCGCTGCCGGCGCTAATGTGAACTGCGATGCAGAGGACGGCTGGTCACCCATTACTAACGTCTGCCTTTACGGCAACGTCGAAGGTCTGCGCCTCCTGCTGGCCGCTCCCGGCATTGATGTCAACAGGCCCAACTCTAAAGGCGACAACGCCATCATCTGGGCTGCGGTGAAGGGTGAGACCGAATGTCTGCAGCTCCTGCTCGCCGTACCCGGCATTAACGTGAACTTCATTGATAGCGACGGCAAAACCGCCTATGAATGGGCACAGCAAAATGGGCATCGTGACTGTGCAGAAATTCTGCGCACTGCAGGCGGTGTCACCGCGGCACAGTCTCGTAACAACGAGGGAGCGGAGGCCACAACGCCCACCACTCCGCCCGCTGATAGTTCTGAAGCCGCAGCAAGACTGCAGCAGATGGGAATTACCCCGGACGCCTATGACGAAGCGCTCTGCGCCGCTACGGACAATAATGAGAATGAACAAATCAGCCTGCTCATCGCCGCCGGTGCTAATGTGAACTGTGATGCAGAGGACGGCTGGTCGCCCATTACTAACGTCTGCCTTTACGGCAACGTCGAAGGTCTGCGCCTCCTGCTGGCCGCCCCCGGCATTGATGTCAACAGGCCCAACTCTAAAGGCGACAACGCCATCATCTGGGCTGCGGTGAAGGGTGAAGTCGAATGCCTGCGTCTCCTGCTCGCAGTACCCGGCATTAACGTAAACTTCATTGACAGTGACGGCAAAACCGCCTATGAGTGGGCCCGTCAGAACGGGCATAGAGAGTGTGCGGAACTGCTGCGCGCTGCAGGTGGTGTCACCGCGGCACAGGCTCGTAACAACGAGGGGGCAGAGACCACAACTCCGATTATTGATAGTTCCGAAGCCGCAGCAAGACTGCAGCAGATGGGAATTACCCCGGACGCCTATGATGAAGCGCTCTGCGCCGCTACAGACAATAGTGAGAATGAACAAATCAGACTGCTCATCGCCGCCGGTGCTAATGTGAACTGTGATGCAGAGGACGGCTGGTCGCCCATTACTAACGTCTGTCTTTACGGCAACGTCGAAGGCCTGCGCCTTCTGCTGGCTGCTCCCGGCATTGATGCCAACAGGCCCAACTCTAAAGGTGACAACGCCATCATCTGGGCTGCGGTGAAGGGTGAGCTCGAATGCCTGCGTCTCCTGCTCGCAGTACCCGGCATTGATGTGAACTTCATTGATTGTGATGGCAAAACCGCCTATGAGTGGGCCCGTCAGAATGGTCATCAAGAGTGTGCAGAACTGCTGCGCGCCGCCGGCGGTGTCACCGCTGAACAGGTTCGCAACAACGAAGATCCGGAGGCCACGACACCCTTTACCCCGGCCGCTAATAGCACCGAAGCTGCGGAAAGACTGCAGCAGATGGGAATCACCCCGGATGCCTATAATGAAGCGCTCTGCTCCGCTACGGACAATAGTGAGAATGAACTAATCAGTCTGCTCATCACCGCTGGCGCTAATGTGAACAGTGATGCAGAAGACGGCTGGTCCCCCATTACTAACGTCTGCCTTTACGGCAACACCGAAGGCCTGCGCCTCCTGCTGGCTGCTCCAGGCATTGACGTTAACAGGCCGAATTCCAAAGGCGACAACGCCATCATCTGGGCTACGGTGAAAGGTGAGGTCGAGTGCCTGCAACTCCTGCTCGCAGTGCCCGGCATTGATGTAAACTTCATTGATAGCGATGGCAAAACAGCCTACGAATGGGCTCTCCATAATGGTCATCAAGAGTGTGTAGAACTGCTGCGCGCTGCAGGCGGTGTCACCGCAGCACAGGCTCGCAACAACGGGACCCCGGAAACAACAACTCCCGCCACTCAGCCTACCGGTGATGCAGAAGCTGCAGCTCAGCTTCAGCAGATGGGCATTACCCCGGACGCCTATAATCGTGTGCTCTGCGCCGCCACTGACAATAATGACAATGAGACGATTCGTCTGCTCATTGCCGCCGGAGCCGACGTGAACCACTTTGCAGATGATGGCTTCACCCCGATTACCAACGTGTGCCTCTATGGCAATGCTGAAGGTCTGCGCATGCTGCTGGCCGCCCCCGGCATTAATGTAAACCTCGCCAACCGAAGGGGTGACACAGCCATTATATGGGCCGCTGTAAGAGGTGAGGTCGAATGCCTGCGACTCCTCTTGGAGGTACCCGGCATTGATGTGAACTTCATTGACAGCGATGGTAAGACAGCCTTTGAATGGGCTCTGGAGCATGACTTCGAAGACTGTGTTGAGCTTCTGCGCGCTGCAGGTGGACTCATAGCAGAAGAAGTCCGCAACGGCTCCACCAGCGACACGGACCCGGCCACGCCCGAGGCTCAGGCCGCCGTCCAGCTTGGGCGTATGGGTATTCCCCGCAGCAGATTCGACCAAGCCCTTTGTAACGCCACGGACCGCTCCAATAATGAGCTCATCCGCCTGCTCATTACAGCTGGAGCTGATGTAAATGCACAGGGTGAAGACGGCTGGACCCCGCTCACTAACGTATGCTTGTACGAAAACATCGAAGGCCTGCGCCTCCTGCTGGCTGCCCCCGGTATTGATGTCAACAAGCCGAACCAAGAAGGAAACGTACCTCTTGTAGTTGCAGCACGCTGCAATAACGAAGAGATTAGGAATCTGTTACAGGCTGCAGGGGCTAATCTGCCCGTGGATAGCGTTCCTGCACCGGAGAATGGTGATAGGGCCGCTCAGCAGAGGCTGTTAGAGCTGGGCATTACTCCCAGCCGTTACAATCAGGCTCTTTGCGACGCCACCGACAATAGAGACAATGAGAGGATTCAGCTTCTCATCGCCGCTGGAGCTGACGTAAACCACCAAGGTAACGATGGCTGGACACCGCTCACCAACTGCTGCCTGTATGGCAATCTTGAAGGTATGCGCCTCCTGCTGGCCGCTCCCGGCATTGATATCAACAGGGAAAACCGCGGTGGCGAAACACCCTATGAGGTAGCCGTCCGCAAGATGAATGGCCAGGCCATGCAAATTCTGCGTGAAGCCGGTTACGAGGTGCCCGTTGATAACACCCCTGCCCCGGAGAATGGTGATGCAGAAGCTCAGCAGCAGCTGAGAGATATGGGTATTACACCCGGCCTTTATGGCCAGGCTCTCTGTGATGCCACAGACAACTCTGATAACGAAAAAATCCGTCTACTCATCGCCGCTGGAGCTGATGTAAACCACCAGGGTAACGATGGCTGGACCCCGCTCACTAACTGCTGTGTCACCCGAAACGTGCAGGGCTTGCGCATGCTGCTGGACGCTCCCGGCATTGACGTGAATAAGGTTAATGGCAACGGAGATACCGCCTTTGCCGTGGCTTCCGAGCGTAATATTACAGAATGCCTCCGTGTGCTGCGCCAAGCTGGCATCACCGAAAGCGTGGATAACACCCCCGCCCCTGCTAACGGTGACCCCGAAGCCCAGCAGCGACTGAGCGAAATGGGAATTACTCCCGGCCGCTACAACCGAGCTCTCTGCGACGCTACTGATGCTGATGATAACGAAAAAATCCGCCTACTCATTGCAGCCGGAGCGAATGTAAACTGCAACGGCCCTGATGGCTGGACTCCGCTCACTAACGTCTGCCTGAGTAACAATCCGGAAGGTCTGCGCCTCCTGCTGGCCGTTCCCGGCATTGACGTCAACAGGACTAACCGCAACGGCAATACTGCGCTTCAGATTGCCGGGATAAGAGGTCATGAGGCATGCGTACGCATTCTGCGTGAGGCCGGTGTCACCGCTCCTGAGGATAACACACCTGCCCCCGCTAATGGTGATGCGGAAGCTCAGCAGCAGCTCAGAGATATGGGAATTACCCCGTCCCATTACAATATGACTCTCTGCAATGCCACAGATAATCGTAGAAACAACCTCATCCGCCTCCTCGTTGCGGCAGGAGCTGATGTAAACTGCAATGGCTCTGATGGCTGGACCCCGCTCACTAACTGCTGCCTGAGTAACAACCCGGAAGGTGTGCGCATCCTTCTGGCAGCTCCCGGCATTGATGTCAATAAGCCTAACCAACGCGGGCTGACTCCGGTTCAGGTTGCTACGGACAAAGGCAGTTACGAGTGCGTGCGTCTCCTGCGTGAAGCCGGGGCTACTCTTCCAACAGATAACACGCCTCTGCCCGCTAATGGTAATCCCGAGGCTCAGCAACAACTGAGTGAAATTGGAATTACTCCCAGCCGTTACAATCAGGCTCTTTGCGACGCCACCGACAATAGAGACAATGAGAGGATTCAGCTTCTCATCGCCGCTGGAGCTGATGTAAACCATCAAGGTAACGATGGCTGGACTCCGCTCACCAACTGCTGCCTGTATGGCAATGCTGAGGGTCTGAGCCTCTTGCTGGCAGCTCCCGGCATTGACATCAACAAGCCGAACCGTAGCGGCAATACTCCGCTGCAGGTTGCTACGGAGAAAGGCAATACTGAGTGCGTACGCCTCCTGCGTGCGGCCGGTGCTTCCATCCCTGAGGATAACACACCTGCCCCCGCTAATGGTGACCCCGAAGCCCAGCAGCAGCTGAGAGAAATGGGAATTACCCCCTCCCATTACAACCGAGCCCTCTGCAACGCCACGGATAATGACAGAAACGAACTTATCCGCCTGCTTGTTGCAGCCGGAGCTGATGTAAACTGCTACGGCGCGGATGGCTGGACTCCGCTCACCAACGTCTGCCTGTGTGACAACCCGGAAGGCCTGCGCCTCCTGCTGGCCGCTCCCGGCATTGAGGTCAACAAGCCTAATCGTGGTGGCCGGACTGCGCTTGAGATTGCCACACAAAAAGGTTCTACAGAATGCTTACGCCTTCTGTTTGAAGCAGGAATCGCCATTCCGGAGGATGATACACCTGCTCCCGCAAATGGAGACAGCGAAGCCCAGCAGCAGCTGAGAGAAATGGGAATTACCCCCAGCCGTTACGATCAGGCTCTCTGCAACGCTGCGGATAATAGCAGAAACGATCTCATCCGCCTGCTTATTGCCGCCGGAGCTGATGTAAATGCCTTCTCTGATATGGATGGTTACACTCCGCTCACAAATGTGTGCGTACGTAGCAATACTGAAGGCCTGGGCCTTCTGCTGGCAGCTCCCGGTATTGAGGTGAATAAGCCGAACACCACCGGTGACACCGCCATCATCTTTGTCGCGATTCGCGGCGATGTCGAAAATCTGCGCATGCTGATGGCTGTACCCGGTATCGACATTAACTTCATTGACAGTGATAACAAAACTGCACTGGACTGGGCCACGGAAAACGGCCACACAGAGTGCGTGAACATCCTGCGTGAAGCCGGTGCCAAGAGTGTACGAGAACTTCGTTAACCTATAAGGGGGCATTCGCCCCCCTCTCCCTCCGCTTATAGCGTAGGTCAAAAAAATCCCCGCTCCGATTCATATCGGAGCGGGGATTTATGATTATAAGGAAGGAGGCTTACTTCTGCTGTTCAGCGGCCTTACGAGCAGCCTTAGCAGCGGCCTTGGCAGCCTTCTCAGCCATCTTCTGCTTCTCCTCTTCAGAGAGAATACGCGGGAAGACAGGGCTGGGAGCCTGTACCTGATGGCCATCCTTCAGGATGCCCCAGCTCAGCGTCTGCGGCGTGAGCTTAGTACCATCCACCTGCAGCTGGCTGAGGATGCGGGCAGAGGCATCCGGCAGCACACAGCCGATGAGGTAACCAACCTGCACACAGCTCTCAAGCAAGTGAGCGAGCACGCTCTGCAGCTCAGCTACGCGTGTTTCATCCTTGGCAAGCATGAAGGGCTGAGTCTTCTCAATGAAGGAATTACACTGTCCCACATGAGCATTCAGCGCGGCAAGAGCCTCAGAGGTGTTATAAGCGTTCATGCACTCCGTAAAGCGGGTAACAGTATCAGCCATACTCTGGCGGAGAGCAACGGAAAGCTCATCAGCGGTGAGCTCGGCGGGTATGGTCACAGTACCACCCAGATAGCGGGTGCACATGTTAAGTGAGCGGTTGCAGAGGTTACCGAGGTCGTTAGCAAGCTCGGTGTTGTAAATCATCTTCATGCGCTCAGCATCGTAGTCGCTGTCATAACCGGTCTTGGTGTCACGCACCAAGTAGTAGCGCACAGCCTCGGGGCCGAATACGTCACAGAGGTCGTTCGGGTCCACGATATTGCCGAGGGACTTGGACATCTTCTCGCCTTTGATGTTCAGCCAGCCGTGCACCAGCAGGCGCGGCATCTCATCATCTGAGAAGCCCATGGCGTGCAGCATGCAGAACCAGTAGATACCGTGAGCAGGCACAAGAATATCCTTACCAATCACCTCACAAGCGGCAGGCCACAGCTTAGCAAAGTCCGGCAGCGTGGGATTACCATCGGACAGATAGCCAGCGAAGGAAATGTAGTTGATGAGAGCATCAAACCACACATAGGTCACAAAATCCGGGTCAAAGGGAAGCGGAATACCCCAGCTGAGGCGGTCCTTCGGGCGGGAAATGCAGAGGTCATTCGTGGCGCGGTCAATAGCCTGCAGGAGGTCCTGACGGCGGAAATCCGGGGTAACGCACTCGGGGTGCGTGGTAACGAACTCACGCAGCCAAGCGGTGTGTGCCGTGAGGTTGAAGTACCAGTTCTCCTCCTCCAGCTCAATCACCTGCCCCCACTCGGGGCCGAAGTTGCCATCCTCGCCGCGCTCCTTGTCCGTAAGGAACTGCTCCTGACGCACAGAGTAGAAACCCTTGTAAGCCTTCTTGTACAGGCAGCCCTTCTCTTTCAGGTTCGTAAGGATTTTCTGCACGCAGGCCTTGTGGCGAGCGTCCGTTGTGGCAGCCCAGCCATCATAGCTGATGCCAAGGCGCTCCCAAAGAGCGATGAAACGCTTGGTCACAGTATCGGCATACTCCTGCGGAGAGATGCCGGCTTCCTCAGCCTTCTGCTGCACCTTCTGACCATGCTGGTCTACACCTGTCAGCAGGAAGGTCTCCTCGCCACACATTCGGTGCCAACGAGCCAATACGTCCGCAAGGACCTTCTCATAAGCATGCCCAATGTGGGGTGAACCATTCGTATAATCAATTGCTGTAGTAATGTAGAACATAGCGCGGTGATTTTACTACTGTGCCCGCGCGCACGCAAGCACAATCTCCGCCAGCTGACAGGAAAAGCGCGTTTACATCAGCTCTACGATGATGAAAAACAAGCGGCTCCGCATCCAGAGCCGCTTGTATGTACATTAACGCTTCTTCTTAAAATGAGGCTCAGCCTCCTCAGCTTTGAAGTTATAGAGCGGTTTGAAAATATCCGCCACGTCTACCGTAGGCCCGATATGCTTCAGGATGGCATCCATCCCCTTGTAAGCCATGGGTGACTCGTCCAGCGTACGCTGAGTCACGGACGTGGTGTAGATGCCCTTCATCTGCTCCTGAAATTCCGGGAGAGAAAGCTGCTTAAGAGCCTGAGTACGGCTCAGGATTCGGCCAGCCCCGTGAGGCGCTGACTGGTTCCAGTCATCATTTCCCTTGCCGGTTCCGAAAATGCAGCCATCACGCATGTTGATGGGGATGAGCAGTTTCTCTCCGGCGCGGGCAGAGATGGCGCCCTTTCGTACGATATTGCTCTCGTGGTCAATATAGTTATGCGTGGTATGGAACATATCCTGCACATCCAAACCGAGACCACGGATAATGATATCCGCCATCACCTCACGGTTTCGCAAGGCAAAGAGCTGGCAGATTTTCATATCATGCAGATAATTTTCGCGGTCTGCGCCCTCCAGGTAGCAAAGGTCAGCAGGAGTATCAGGCTCCAGCTCGCTCCAATTCTTACGTAAGTCTTTAATGGCAGCCTGAATCTCACGCTGGCGCCCCTGCTCCTTCAGCTCAGCAATGAGAGAGGCCTCCAGCTGGTCACGGTCTCCGATACCGGAGCGCCGGTCAATCGCCACTTGCTGATAAATATCGCACACCTGCTTACCGAGATTACGGGAACCGGAATGGATGATGAGATAGTAGTTTCCCTGCGTATCCGCATCCACCTCCACGAAGTGGTTACCACCACCAAGGGAGCCCAGAGAACGCAGAAGGCGCTCATGATGTGAAAGCGCTTCCCGGCATCGCAATGCATCAAAGGGTTCAAACGGCTCCACGGCTTCTCGGTGCACATCCATACCGCTCGGAATATCACGGTGCATGATGTCATCCAGAGCTGCAAAATCCGGCTTCTGCTTACCCAGATTAACGGTGAGCATACCGCAACCGATATCCACGCCCACGATGTTCGGGATAACTTTGTCTCCCAAATCCGCGGTAAATCCAATCACGCAGCCTTTACCGGCATGAACATCCGGCATAATACGCACCTTAGCGTCTGCAAATGCAGGTTGCGCCAACAAGCGCGAAATCTGTTTACGCGCCAGTTCATCCACCTCATCGGTGTATACTTTTAGATTCATGATATTATAGTAGTTATGTTGTTTTCTGTGTTCTGTCTCCCGACAGAATGAGACTGTCATTCATTACCTCCAATTTACTTCCACAGGGTTTACAAATGATACATTTACGCAGGGCGTCACCCCTTGCGTGACTCTGAGCCTATCACAGCCATTATGGACGTCAATCACAAAAAACAAGCATGACAGTAATTTTTTCATAAAAACCATCACACTGCCTCTTGACATTACTACTGCATATGTTAACGTGTCACTATGACCATTACCCCTGAAACAAACCCGGACCACTCCCAGCCGACTTCACTACCCCGTCGGCAAGAAACGCCCATCAGATGCGAGGATGCCTTCAAACTTGGAGGTGTCATCATTGATCCGTTTCCCCCCCAGACCACGAAAGAGTTCCCACTAGCCGGCCGGAAGTCACTATTCCGCCACACGCTAACAGAGAATGAAAAAGCGCACCTTTTTAGATTTTGGAATTGTATACATCTAGCCGGGAAGGAATCGCCAGAACTCTATCCTATCCGACTCTCACAGGATGAGTTATGCTTCCTGCCTGAACATGTCTTTACTAAAAATGACCTCCCAATCGCAAAAGCCATACAGGACATAGAGTGGACAGAAATTGTGACACGCCTTGCCCCCGTTACGCCTCAGGAACCAAATGAGCGACAGGAGTTTCTGGAAGATTACCGCAGAATCTATGATAAACTCCAAGAATATAACATTGACTTCGATGGCTACAGCCCCCTGTACAAGGTCCTGAAAGGATTGAAAGTGAGTGAAGTTCTTATTGTGCATAGCATTCTGAAAAATGGCCTCAAAAAAGCACAAGAAGAGCTAGCGCCACCGCTTTCCTCCACAAATGAAGAACAAATACAACACGCTCATAAATGGAAGCGCATTATTGAAAGGCTAAAACGCTACAGAATTGACATTCCCGAATGATATTGATAGAATCATTGGCAGCATGAAGAACATCACTTTTCATAAACCCTTCTCCGCTCATTACATGTTAGGGCTGGCAGCTGCAGTGCTAACCCTCTCGGCCTGTGAAAAAAAGGCAGACGAACAGCAAGCCCCCGCTGAAGTTACCCAAACAACAGAGCCGAAGACAGAAGCTCGGACCATAACACCGCCCGTTGTAACGCCTGCCACGTCGCCATCTGCCGGCCAGAGGCCCCTCACGCTGGAGGGTTTTATGACCGCCCCGGATTTATCCTCTCCCGGAAGGATTATTCAGAGTGATGAGGAAGGTACATTGCCCGTGCAGTTAGGTACGGATTTGCCCTATACACTAGATTAAGCATTTTTTCATATCAATCCCGGAAACTCAGCTGAGCTTCCGGGATTTTTTTATCGGTCACATATGCCAATTATCAGAAAAAAAACAGCTCTACGATAAGGAATAGAAAACGCAGCAGCATTGACATTCAGGATTGGTATATGATAAAATAACGGCAGCATGAAAATCTCCCCATCTAAGAAAGGCATCCCTTCATATCCGGTGCTAATGAAGGCGCTAGGACTCGCAGCCGCAGCGGTTTCGCTGGTGTCCTGTGATAAGGCAGAGCGCAAGCGCCAGCTTGGTGGCCTTATAGAAAACCAGCAGGTGACCAGACAGAATGAAACGGAGACCTCACTGCCCGGTGAACCGCTACCTCCCTCAGTGCCACAAGAAAATGCTCGGCATGCGCGCTCAGTGACCACGCTGCCCGGTGCACCGCTACCTCCCTCAGAACCGGAACGACCGCCACAGGCTACGGCCGGTGAAGTCCCCCCGGAGAGAACCGATGCGCTTAGCCCTGAAGAAGAGCCGCTTCAGCTGGGTGGAGACGTTCCTTACGTACCCGAAAATAACGAAGACGACGAATGAACATTTCACCGGAAAATAAACAAGAGGCGAAGTACCCGAGAATTCTGGCTGCTGCCGTTGTGACTGCGGCCGCAGCGGCTGTAGCCTCCTGCCAGCAGCAACAACAGCAGCAACGGCCAACATTGTCGGGTGTCCCTTTGCCGCCCATGCAGCAGGAATCCACCGAAGTTCCGGCAGATAGATAAGCCATGGCAGATTCCGTATACAGCCGCATGGCAGAAACAACGGGCAGCTATGATGTATCGCTGCGCCCGCCGGCATTCAGTGAGTTCTGCGGTCAGGATAAAGTGAAAGAGCGTCTGCTTCTCATGGTGGAGGCCGCTCGTATGCGTGGCGATGTGCTGGACCATGTCCTGCTCAGTGGCCCGCCCGGACTGGGCAAGACCACGCTGGCCAACATCATCGCGAATGCCGTGGGGCGCCGCCTGCATACCACATCCGGCCCACAGATAGACAAGGCCGGAGACCTCGCCGGCATCCTCACGAATGTGGAGAAAGGTGACGTGCTCTTCATTGATGAGATTCACCGCCTTCACCCCGCCATTGAGGAATATCTTTATCCTGCCATGGAGGATTTCCGGCTGGATATCATCATTGACCAAGGGCCGAATGCCCGCTCCATCCAACTGAATCTTCCCAAGTTTACCCTCGTGGGTGCCACCACACGCGCCGGCATGCTCACCGGCCCGTTGCGCTCGCGCTTCGGCCTCATTAACCGCTTGGATTACTACTCCGCTGATGAGCTGTGCCAGATTCTCCACCGCTCAGCCGGCCTGCTGGACATTGATTTGAAACAAGGTGGCGCACTTTCCATCGCGCGGCGTTCCCGCGGCACACCTCGTGTGGCGAATGCCCTGCTGCGCTGGGTGCGAGACTACGCACAAGTGAAGAGTGATGGCTGCATCACGGATGCCGTGGCGGAAGCTGCACTTGGCATGATTGATATTGATGAAGATGGGCTGGATGAGATGGACAAGCGCCTGCTCGAAACGATGATTTACAAGTTCAGCGGAGGACCTGTGGGCTTGGCTTCTCTTGCGGTAGCCGTGGGTGAAGACGAAAGCACCATCGAAGACGTCCACGAGCCTTTCCTCATCATGCAGGGTTACATCAAACGCACGCCCCGCGGCCGTGAGGCACTGCCTGCAGCCTACGCTAAAATTGGTGCCACGCCCACCCGCGCACAGGGTGAGCTCCCCCTTTAATCCACCTTTACCTTACCATGAATATGAAGCATCTTTTTCTTGCCGTTCTCGGCGGCATCACCCTGCTCTGCAGCTCCTGCGTACAGCAGCAAATGCAGCAGATCGCCTATAACTCCAAAGTGGTCGTGCTGGATATCGGCCACTACTTCGAGCCCACCCGGGGCGGTCAGGGCGCCCGAACACCGGACGCCCGCCATGGCGGCATCATCGAGGAAACTGAGTTCTGGTATCGCTATGCAGGTGAGGTCAAGAAAACAATCGAGGCCGCTGGTTATACCTGCCTCATCTGCAACCGCGGTGATATGCCCCGCAATCCCCGTCTCGCGGAAGCCGCTCGCCGCGCCGGAGTACATCACGTGAAGAGCCCTCAGCCCACGGCTATCTATCGCTCCACACACCACCCACACCGCATTGCTGTGGGTATGCTCAGCACAAACTATGCGCTGGATCAGCAGCCGGGGGCCGTTGTTTATCTCCATCATAACAGCAACTCTGAAACATGGCGGGTGTTCAATAAAGGCGCCTTCTACTGCAATGAAAGAGGCGTTCGCTTGGCACAGACCATGGCGCAGGTCATGAGCCGGGATATTCTGGATAACCCGAATAACGGCATGCCGAATCACGGCGTTCCCTGCGGCGTAGTGCTGCGCACGGATGGCCGCCGCGGCGGCGGTGACTGGCTGAACGCATGCAATGAATCTTTCGTCCCCGCCGTCATCACCGAAGTGGCGTTCCTCTCCAACCCGGAGCACGCTCGCTACCTTTCTTCCCACGAGAACGCCGTTAGGTTCGCGCAGGCAATCGGCCGCGGTGTCGTGGAATACCTGAACGCACGCTAATCTACTCTTCATCTCATGGCTCTCTCCCTTCTACCCACATTCAGCGCCTATACCTCCGTTGTCTACCTGCACCACAACAAGCCTCTTTTTGATGCTGTTCTTCTTCAAAGCGATACGAAGCTTGAAAACCTCAAGCTTACCGTAAGCTATTTTCCGGATTACGTAGAGCCGCAGGAATTTCCGATTTCGGAACTCACCCCGGCAGAGCCCGTCTGCCTCCACTCCAACAAACCGAAGTATGACCTCTCTCGCATAATGGATATTGCAGAGGAGGAACCGGGGCAAATGACATTTACCCTCACCTGCAACGGTGAAATACTGCACAAACAAAGCTTCAACTTCATCTGGCTGCCGAGTAATGCTTGGGCTATGGATAAGAACTGTGCACACCCGGAGCTACTAGCCGCCCTCGTTCAACCGAACGATCCCGCAGTAGACCGAGTTCTGCACAATGCCGGTAAATTGCTACAAGAAGGAGGCAAAAATCCCTCTTGGTCCGGGTATATAAACGACGGCAACGATATAATTAACAAGCTGAAAGCTATTTGGGCTGTCCTGAAAAGTTATAACATCAATTATGCCTTACCCCCCCAAGGTCATGTCGATTTAGAAAATGGAATTAGGCAGAAAATCCGCACTCCAGATCAGATTATTCATGGAGGCTGCGCCACATGCCTGGATTCCACCATGCTGATGGCTGCCATCATGGGACAAGCCCGCTTCAATCCCATTGTCATCCTCGTTGAAGGGCACGCCTTCATCGGCGTCATGCGTGAAAAAGATACACTGACCAAGCCCGTTACCCGCAGTATTTCTGAGCTTCAATATCTCGCCGAACATAATAAACTTATTCTGCTGGAAACAACGGCTCTCACACGTGGCAAGGATATAAGCTTTGAAGAAACTTGCGAAATTGGCAAAAACAATCTCAAGGGAATGTCGTTGCACTATGCTTTGGACATCAGGCAGATTTGGCATATGGGAATTAGATCTCTGTACCAGCCTACAGAGCAGGAGGATATGCCCCCGGCCATTGATGACCAGACGGCTGAGCCTCAAAAACCAGAGTTTCTGCCGGAAAAAACGGCTGAAGAATTAGAAGAAGAGCAATCTCTCGTCACAGCTCGCAAACGTACACGCATGGAGAACTGGCAGCTGAAGCTGCTGGATTTATCCATGAGGAATAACCTGCTGAACAGCAAAACAGACAAAGCTCAGCTGAAACTTATACTGGACAATCCTGCAAAGTTGGAAGATGAGCTTGCTCACGGCAAAAGCTTCCATCTTAAAGGCATAGAGCCAATCATGCCGCTTAAAGAGGCTATCAAACAGGATAATCAGAAAGAAATTAATCGGATTATTCATGAGCAGGTTACATCGGCCTACAATAAAGGCACACTTATAGCACTGCCCCACAATAATAACATTGACGGCAATGATTTAGAGAAAAAGATTTACAAGCTCTACCTCGCAGCCCGTAAGGATATGGAAGAAAGCGGCTATAACACGCTCTACATAGCCTGCGGTTTCCTGAAGTGGGTACGCAGGGACAAAGGAAAACAGACGCTGATGGCCCCCCTTCTTCTCATTCCTGTACGCCTGACGCGCAAGACAGTGAAGAGCGGATTCCGCCTGCAGACCACGGACGAGGACCCGCGCATCAACCTCACCCTGCTGGAGCTACTCAAAACAGAATACAATATCCGCATACCGGAGCTGGAAGGCGAACTACCCACGGACGCCTCCGGGTTGGACGTTCCGGGCATCTTCAACATCGTGCGCCGCGCTATCAAGGATTTTGATGGCTGGGAAGTCAGCGACCTCTGCACGCTGGGCATCTTCTCCTTTGCCAAATATCTGATGTGGAAGGACATGTGCGACCGCGAGGCTGAGCTGAAAGCAAATCCGATTGTAAGCCATCTTGCGGCGGATGAACGAGCCCCCTTCCCGGTTCAGGTAGGCTTCCCGCAGCCATCCACGCTGGATAATGAGGCAAACGCGGCAGAGGTATACACTCCCCTCTCCTCAGATTCCTCCCAGCTTTCCGCCATTCTGGCAGCAGGACGCGGGAAAAACTTCGTGCTTATCGGCCCTCCCGGTACAGGCAAGAGTCAAACCATCGCGAACATGATAGCCCACTGCCTCGGGCATGGCAAAACGGTGCTCTTCGTGGCAGAAAAAGCAGCGGCTCTCACCGTGGTGTACAACCGCCTGAAGCGCATTGGGCTCGGAGACTTCTGCCTGGAGTTGCACTCCAACAAGGCCGTCAAGAAAGACGTCATTGCCCAGTTCAAAGCATCGCTGGACGCGCTGGAGCAGCCTGAGAAAAAATCAGCATGGGCACGTAGCGTCAGCAGCATGCTGCAGGTACGTTTCGGCCTCAATCTCATGCCTTGGGAGCTGCACCATCTCTATCCGGACGGTACTAGCCTGTATGAAGACATCTGCCTGCTAGCGGAAGCGCCCGAGGTACCTCTGCTTCCTCCGCCTTCTGACAACATACTTACCATCAGCGCAGAAGAAAAGACTGCCACGGCAGACCTCACGTACGAACTGTGCAATCACTTTGCCCCGGTGTCACACCTCTTCCCCGGTGTGGCAGACGTCATCCGCACCCCTCGCTATTCCATGCAGTGGGAGGATGATTTAGCGGAGCTACTGCCCCGCTTCAGCCGTGCAGCGGAGCGCAGAGAGGCCGCCATGAGAGCGCTCATGAATGAGCTCAATCTGTCAGCGCATGAGGTTGCCGGCAAGCAAGCACAGCTGATACGCCTCTTCCTTCTTGCCGCCCGCACATACGGGCAGAATAACACACCGCTGCTTCCTTCTACAGCAGCTGGTGCCATTAATAGCCTGCAGGAGCTAGTACGGCAAGCCACTGAATACCGGCTCTGCCGCCAAAACCTCTCATTGCCTTACCCGGAGAACTTAGAGGAAGAGCCCGATATTCCCCGCCTATATACCGAGTGGAGAGAGGCTCAATTCTCAAACTTCATCAGCAGATTCTTTACCAATCGCCGCATACGCAAAGCGCTGCAGATACTCGCTTTCAGCCGTAAAACGCCCGATGTCGGAACTGATTTAGAGCGGCTCATGACAATGCGCCGACTCAAGGAAACCAGTGAGATGAAGGACACCTCACTATCTCACTTCCGTAAAGGCACAAAAACACAACAAGGCGATGTGGATGCAGCACAGGCTATTGCAGATGAACTCAGCACGATTCCTGATATTCAACAGCTCTGCCATCAGTACCTTACGGCAGAGGCTAATCCCTTTGCGCCCGGCTCAACAGCTGCCAGCCTGATTTCCACGCTGAAAGCATGCGCCGAAGAGTACGATAAGCTGTCCGCAGAGCTGACCATACTTCTGGGGTGCTCCATCAGCCACTTTGAAGGCAACGCGAACGCTGCACAGAAAGCAAATGAGCTACTGAGCATCCGCCGAGAATGGCGACAGGTGGTGCTGTGGAACGAATGCGCGGCAAAAGCTGCCAATCCCACAACAAAGGCAGTCGTGGAAAAACTGAAGAGCCGAGAGTTGACACCGGACAACGCGGAAGATGCCGTCAGCATTAACTTCTCGCGTAGCAGACTTCGCGCCGCCGTGGACGCAAGCAACACCCTCACCCGCTTCAGCGCGCCCACACACGAGCAGCAAATTACGGACTTCAGGAAGAAGGATGAAAAACTCCTCACCTCCGCCAGCCAACACCTGCAGCACTTGCTGCGCAATCAGGCATTAGGCCATACACACTACGCAAAAGAACTCGCTGAGCTGCAGCACGAAATCGGCAAGCAGCGCGCACACAAGGCCATACGTAAACTGTTGTCGCTCACACCGAATGTCAGCCGCATGCTGAAGCCTTGTATGCTCATGAGCCCGCTCTCCGTGGCCCAGTATCTCACTCCCGAGGACCAACCATTTGACGTAGTCATTTTTGACGAAGCCTCGCAGATTCCCGTATGGGATGCCATTGGCGCCATTGCCCGTGGTAAGAGTGCTGTCATTGTGGGTGATCCTCGCCAGATGCCGCCCACCAGCTTCTTCTCCCGCGGCAAGACCGGAGAAGGTGAAGATGAAGAGGATGGAGTGGAGGTGGATTTGGAAAGTATTCTGGATGAATGCCTCGCCTGCGGCATCCCCCAGATGAACCTCACTTGGCACTACCGCAGTAAATCTGAAAGCCTTATCGCGTACTCTAACAGGAATTACTACGAAAATAAGCTCGTCACATTCCCTGCCCCTGTGGCAAAGGATACCGCCCTGCAGTACCATTATGTGGAGGGTACTTACGAACGCGGTGGCAGCAAGCGGTACAACAAGAAGGAAGCAGAAGCCCTAGTGGAAAACGTGCTCTCCGTGCTTCGCAGCCCGGGCTTTGAGTACAATGAGATGACGAGCATCGGCATCGTAACCTTCAACACTCAGCAGCAGGCTCTCATACTCGACCTCTTTGAAAAGGCTCGCTCTGAGGATGACTCCCTCGAGCCCTTCTTTGATGAAGAGAATCCTGAGGCTATTTTCGTGAAGAATCTGGAAAATGTTCAGGGTGACGAGCGCGGTGTCATCTACTTCTCCACCACCTACGGCCCGGATGAAAAAGGCAATATCTCCATGAACTTCGGCCCGCTGAACCAGACGGGCGGTGAGCGCCGCCTGAACGTGGCCATCACCCGTGCCCGTACCGGCATGCGCGTGTTCAGCTCCATGAAACCCGAGGATATTGATTTGAACCGCACCCGCGCACGCGGCGCTAAGGACTTGCGCGGATTCCTCGAGTGTGCACGCATGGGCGCCAATGCTTACTTCAACAACAACACAACTTCAGCAAAAGCTGCAGAAAGCGGACTGCAGCGCGCCATCTGCACCGCCCTTGCGCAGCGCGGCTGGAAGTGTGTAAGCAATCTCGGTGTATCCGGGTTCCGTGTGGATATCGCCATCGCCCATCCTCACCAGCCCGGCAACATGCTGGCCGGCATCGTGCTGGATGGCCCCGGTTATGCGGGAGCCGCCACGGCGCGTGACCGCGACGTACTGAGAGAAAGCGTCCTGCAATCTCTCGGATGGAAGCTCTGCCACATATGGGCTCTGGACTGGTGGCGTGACCCGAAAGGCTATGCCGACACCATCCACGGTCAACTTAACAGCTTCCTGAATGCAGCCCAATAAACTGCTTTAACCTCATCCACTTTGCGCTGCAGTCCGCTGGTATACTTTCAGCCGCGGGCTGCAGCTCGCATTATGGATTTTAAGGCATTGCGATGCCTTTCAATCAACTCGAAGCAGATTCCAGAAACGTCCGCACCTCCTCCAAGCGCTTCATTGCCATAGCCCGGCCTATTTCATATGCCGCCTTCAGGCGCTCGGGCTTCTTTTCCACGCGGCTTACCGGCAGCGGGGCATCCGGACGAATCACCAGCACATCACCGGATTTCTCGCGCTCTTCTATATAACGCAGCGTCTCATTGTAAACCACATGGCGCTGCTCCATGGCGCGCACAAGGTGCGGATATTTGCGGTACATCATGCGCACGAAAAACAGCAGGCCATTCTCCTTCTTTTCAAACATGGGCGGCTGGGTGAGAATCACGACATTGCGCTTGTAACCAATGCGCTCAAAGTACTGGAGCGGAATGGAATCCGAGATTCCACCATCCAAGAGTTTTCGTCCGTTAATCTCCACCATCTGGGACACCAAGGGCATGGAGGAGGAGGCACGAATCCAGTCGAACATATGGTCGTCATAGCCGCCGTACTCGTGGTACACGGGCTCACCAGTTTCCACATCCGTACACACCAAATAAAAAGGCATGGGGTTCCTGCTGTAAGCATCAAAATCAAAGATATCATGCTTCAGCGGCACTTCCCCATAACAGAAATCAGTGCTATAGATATTACCATCCTTCAGCAAAGCCCATAATCCGCAATAACGCTTATCCCGGCAAAAACGCATATTGTACCGGATAGCGCGGCCTATCTGGCCAGTCTTATAGTTCACACCGAATGCTGCGCCAGCGGATACACCGATGGTGGCATCAAAGCTTATCCCCTTCTCCATGAATACATCAAGTATGCCCGCTGTGAACATACCGCGCATAGCACCACCCTCTAAAACTAAGCCCGTTTTCATGATGTGCGGGGAGTCTATCATAATTTCCCCGACATGGCAAGACGATAAAAAACTTGCCCTCCTCAGCAATGCTGTGTTAGTATAGCGGCATGAAATTCTTCCTCATTCTTTACGCTGTTATCCAACTTATTCTGAGCGCCTGCATTCTTTCGCTCGTGTCTCTTAATGGTTGTGGCGTAGAGCGTGTCCCGGCGTTACAACTGCATTACCCCCTGTGGGCGGTCATGAGCATCGCCGCGCTTTCTATCGGCGTCAAAAAAGCGAGCGCCTACATCATCCTAGTAGCAGGTGTGTTCATGTGGTACCCTACCGCACTCAGCTGGAGCGCCATTTGCAGCTGTCATGACAATGCGTGGCTACCCCCGGTTATCACCCTTGCAACAGCACTCCCGCTTATACCCGCCTTTGTACAAACAACGCGGCAGAACACCACGGGAACGTTAGTGTTCTGCCTGCTGTATCTGACAGGCATGATACCTGCCATTATGCTGTTACTGCGAAATCTTGGGTCAAGCCCAAACATTGTGGAATTTGAATTTTCATATCACGATGTGCCCACATTCAATTAACACTCTTAACCGATAGTTCTGAAAGTTGCGATAGCCATAGGCCCGGCGTTGAATTAATTTCATTTTTCGGTGGAAG
>JAZRTR010000021.1:0-34586 GCA_045652085.1 Akkermansia sp. | reverse complement strand
CGGAGCCGTGGGGGGTACGGGTGCAGCGGGACGGCCGGGTACAACAGTGGGAGGTACGGGAACGCCGGGGCGAGTAGGCGGCACGGGAGCACTCAGAGGAACCGTGTTAGCTACAGGGCGTGAGGGGGGCACAGGAGCCACAGGAGCACTGGCGGGTCTCGGCGGAAGGGGGCGTGTAGCTCCCACAGCGGGGGCAGCGGGACGGGCCACAGTAGGCGGAACCGGCGCGGTGGGAGGAACCGGGCGGACAGGTGAAGGGGGCGGAGGAGGTGTGCTCATATCAGTCAGTAAAGTCTAAACCGCATTGCGGACTTCCTTTATAATGCACTTTTTTTTTATTATTGCAAGCTGAAAACGCAGAGATGTTGCATTTTTTTGTAATTTCTACGATTGCGGTGGTGAAAAGTTATTGTTGTGAAGGCTGGAGGTGTAAATAGAGAGCCGGTTTTCCTCCTGGCGTGAGGGGGCACTTCCATGAATGGTCTTGTGGTGGATTAATGGCTCTAAGGAGGGCTAAATCTGAACGGCAAGCTCTTTGGAAGGCTTTTTGTTCGGGGGTTCCTCCCTGTGTCCAAGTTTTTACTCCGTTTCGGTAAAGCGCTCCGGGGATAGAGCCATATCTGCGTGCGATGCGGGCAGCATAGTTATGCATGGAAAGGGCTCGGCCGAGATTGTTGTGTTCGAGTTCCTGCTGAGCCCATTTCTGTAGATTTGCTGCGTAGAAGGTAGCCCAGCATGAAAGCATAGAGTTATTAGGGCCGTCCCCCGGGTAGTATTGACGGAATAGTTCTTCAGCTTCTCTGTAACGCTCTTGTTTGCCCAGAATTTGGGTGAGTAAAGTTACCATGAATAATTGACGGGGATTTGCTCCAAGTACGGCGCGTGTTAATTTTTCGTAGGCAATCCAGTCTGGTTGGACGTCAGGTGCAAGAGCCATGTAATAGTCAGCAATACGTGAGTGGGGATAAGCCGTGATTGTGTCTTCCAGAAATCTGCGTTGTTCATCTGCGGTGGCATGTCGGGAAACCATGGAGTCAAATTCCCATTGCCTAAACCATGTGGGAGCTAAGGTGTTGCTGAGCTTTCCCATTGCAGTAGCTAAGGCGAGAGCAAGAGCACTGATAATCACTCTGCCACAGAGGCCTTCTGCTTTCAGGGGGCGAAGTGAGGGGGCATGGCCCGGAGCCCAATTTTTCCGCTTGAAAAGCCCGGAGGTTCGCTTGGGGTAGGGACTTGCAAGAGTGCCACAGGCAAATGCCGTCATGATGATGAGGCCCTGGCTGTGCCAAGTATAATCAGCGATAGCGTCGCCGCAGAGCCCGGCCAAACAGAGCAGCGCTAACGCTGCTCTGATACGGCGGCTATGTGATACGCCGTCTTCTGCTAGGCACAAGAAGCCATTTACTATGTGGAGAATTAGTATTACTGCGGCAAGTGTAAGCCCGATGATTCCGTAATCTGCCCAGAGCTGCATATACTCATTGTGAGCAAAGTTTGGTAAATTCCATTCGTTATACGTTGTTACAATTGTCCAGACCGAACCAGCTGGACCATATCCCCAGAGGGGGGCATCTATAGCTGCATTGTTGATGTTTTCCCACATCATGTATCGCAGATGGGAGTCAATATTTATTATGGCTGCTGTCACAGTATTGCCGAAAATGAAATCATATACAGCAATCACTCCAGCTACAAAGATAAGTATTCCTCCGCAGATGATGAACCAGCCCGGTTTTTTTTCAGTAAAGAGGCATAAGGTGAACCACAGAATCCAGCCACCTGCCAGTATGAGGGGCATAATGAACCATGGTGTGCGTGTGTCACAATAGAATGATATGACTACCCCCGCTATGCCGATGAGAATTGAAATCCAGTCACTCATCTTGCGTTCTTGTATCCAGATTGCACGCCAGATGAGGAGGCTCCCGCTTAGCGAGAGGAATAACCCTGCAAAGTTTTTATACACGAAAAGTGTCGTGTTGCGCGTGTTGGGGCCCAGTAGTCCGGTGTTTGCACGCCCTAGCCAATGCAGGCTGATGTCATCATTCTGCATTAGGAAAAAGTAAATAATATTCAGCAGGAGTGCTGTAGATAGGGCGATTGAGCAGCCTCTCGTGCTTTGCTGTTGGGCAGTGAAGACACCGGCCAGATAAAAGACAAAGGCGCAGAGAATGAGTCCGAGATCTAGCCAGTTGTCCGTGAGTGAAAAACCGGTGAAGGCGCGCACTAGATAGTAGGCTCCGGCCAGAAGGGTGAACCATACCAGCAGAGGTAACTGCACTGTCTTATAGCCTTTTAGAATACAGAAAACAGTTATGAGAAGAACTCCCATGAGTATCCAGAGGAAGGGGGTGATTGTGCACGCATTCACATCTGCTGCGGACATGGAAGCAATCCAAACAATGGTCAGGATGATGCCTAGCAGAAGTCCGGGCTTGCTTTCTGAAAGGCGAACGGCTGGTTGAGTAGAGGCGGACATGGTGATGAGACCTGTGAAACTGTTATAATCTGAACGGGATGAATCCCTCAGATTGTATTTTGCTTATGCATCACATTTTGCCTGTAGGCCGCCTTGCTGTCAAGTCAAAGACGTGTAATAACGTATACGCCGGAAACTGCCTCATTTATGCTTGTGAAACACAGTTCAGCCACGCAGTCTGCTGGCTGCGTGGCTGGCTGAAAAAAAGATAATGGATTGTATCAGAAGTGAAGCACACCTTGCAGCTGAAAGATGAACTCGCCGTTGCGGTCAGTTTTGTGGACGGGGTTGATGATGTACTGCACATCCGGCTGAAGGAAGAAGGTGGGCGTAATCTGCACCACGGCGCTGAGCTCCAGTCCGTATTCATCTTTGTGCTGATGCGGGGAAAGGGCTGCTCGTTCCCAGAGGAACCCTAGAGCAACCTGATCATTATTAGCGTGACTTCCCCAGCCGCTGCTGCTGAAAGGTGCTTGCAATACGAGGCCGGCAGTAGCTGCAGCTCGTACAGAGCTAACGGTGGCTGCATCCGTATCCATTACGCCGCAGCGGGTGAAGAATCCCAGCGGAGAACCATGGCCAAGCTGCTGTTGGATATTGATTGCGGCACCGCAGCCTGTTTCACCTTCGTTGCGGGTGATGGTGTATTGGAAGCGGTAAGTGCCTTCGCCGAGGCCGAGAAAGTCATCCGAGATGTAACCTATTTCAGCGAGGTGTACCCAGGCGTTACTGGATATTTTTTTGAAGGGATTATGGTTGATTTCGTTGTTGCAGCCGGTGGTAGCATAGATGGCGTAAAAGTTCTTACAGGGTTGCCAGGCCGTCAGGTATCCCCAGTTCGCCCATTCCAGCGGCAGGCAGGGGTTGGAGCCGAAGGCGGAGTTAGTAAGGTTGCCGTTCCAGCTTGCAGAATAGATGTTCTGATCCAGATAGGAGGAAGTATCAATGGTGCCAATCATGCCTACCCATTTACCGTCAAACGCGCTGTAGCCAAGTGCGAGGTGGGGGATGTATACTCCGTTGCCACCGCGAAGGCTGCCTTGTGGGTTACTGAGGCTGCCGATGGTGGATTGGGCACTGCTACGGTTTTCATTGAAATTGAAACCGTGTCCCCAGTCAGCCTCCATACTCATGAAGAGCCCTTGGCTTCCATCCCTTTTCCTCAGTAGGAACCAGGTTCCGGAGAATGAATTATTCGTGGAAGTAAAATCATTCCTGCCACCGCGGGAGCGGGGGTGTATTCCGGTGTAATTCGCGCTCAGAGTCAGATTGTACTGGATGCCGATGCGGGACAGTCGTGTTTTAATGAGTTGGGCCGTGGTGGAGAGCGGGTCCTGCATGACGATATCGCTCGGCTGGATGCAGGTGTTACCCGGCACGAAAAGGGAGTCCAGGTAAGGTGCAAAATGCGGTGGGGTGGAGGGGAAGAACTCCCATCCGCTGACGAACTCTTTTTCAGCACGGGAGATGGAGCGCTCCAGTACTTCCGGCAGGGTATAGATACCCGGGTGGCGTGTGGGCTGCTGCTCGTGGGCAGGGAGGACATGGCGCAGACTACCGGTGTGGCGGTGCTCCATCTGATAGGGGCGGCGGCCGAAGGCTGTGTCCAGATAGGGGGAATCTTGCTGCGCGGCGGCCGTAAATGCCGTGGCAGCCATCATGGCGGTTGGGATGATATGTCTCATGGTTGTTCAGTGAGACATTTGCTGTTTGTGCAGCGTTTGATAACTGCTGGAGTGTGGTCAGTGCTCTAGCAGTTCGCGGATGAATTGGCGGGCGTCATCCTCACAGAACAGGGCTCGGCCTGCAATGACGGGGCGTGTAAAGAGGGAGCCTGCAAAGGTAGTCTCTGCTGCTGCCTGAAGGGCGTTCAGCGTGTGGACGCGGTGGCGGTAGAGCTCTCGGAGATGCTCCGGGCGGCAGTCCACAAAAATTTGCTGCGCTGGCTGTGACGCCGCTGGGGTAAGGCAGAGGATGAAGCTTGGGGAAAAGGGGGTGCCGGTGGCAAAATCATGCAAGCGTACGGTGCCGTGATTCGGGATAAGCCACACGCTGCGGTACTTCTTGTGCAACTGTGGGGCTGCTTCGTGAAGAGCGCGGAGGAAGGTTGTTTCTTCCGGTGTGGGGTAGCAGGCGCTGTGTGTGTACCACTCTTCAGCGGTGAAGCTTGAACCATCCTCGCTGGTTTCATCATCGTAATCCAGACGGAGGCTTATATCATGCAGCAGCTCGGCAACGGGACGTGAGGAGAGTAGCTGCCTGCCGCAGTAACGTGCGCCGGGGCGAGGGAGCTGTGGCTCCAGCTGCTGCAAGCCACTCAGGGCGATGTGCAGCTTTTGCTGTGGGGCGAGCGGGGTTTTGGTTGTGCAGCCTTCCACCTGCACGCTGAGTCCGCCGAGGAATAAGGGGCTTTCGATGAACTCACGTATGGAGCTCAGGGTGGGGAAAATGCGCTGGAGGTGGTCCAGCTTGTAGCATTCAAAGCGGTTCAGAGCGGCTCGCAAGGTATGAACTCCAAGTGTGGAAAGTGGCAGGCGGCAGTTACCTTTGCGAAGTCGAAGGGAGGCGGAAAGCGGCGTGTGGAGACGCTCAGCAAGCGGGCATTCCTCAGCGGTCGGGAGTTCCTCGCGGCGGTTGAAATACAGGCGCCCGGTGGTGAAGATGTCGCTTTTACGGAAGCTTTCTTTCAGCTGCAACTGCACTGTGATACTGCTTTTTGCCACGAGGCCGCTCTGTACCATAGCGGAGTTAAGCTCTTGTATATAGCGACTGTTGGAGGGGCTGTGGTAGTGCAGGGTTTCGAGCAGGCGCAGAGGGTTGGCTGCATCGCGGTCATACTTGCGGCGGGCTTGAGGTGCTTCCGGATTATTGCAATCCGTGAAGGGGTAGTAACGGGCACCGCGGCCGATAAGCTGAGCTTCAGCCACGGTTTTGTGGCCGATTTTTCCGCCAGCAGTGGCGCGGGTGTCGTACAGGCGCACGATGTCGCAGAGGTTCAGCACGTCCCAGCCTTCGTTCAGCATATCAACGGCAAAGATAGCGCGAATCTTGTTTTCCGGGGCTTCCAAGCTGTTGAGCAGAAGTTGCTTTTCAGGCGATATTTCGGTATTATCCACCAGCAGAAGTTTTTCCTCGGAGAAGTCTTCTTTCAGTTCGTTGATGAGGTTTTCTGTGGAGTAGCCGGTGGCTTCCAGGTGTGAGAAAATAGCAGCTGTATCACCTTCAGCTTCGCGGCGCAGTCGCTCGAGGTCTTCCGGGTTCAGACTGCGGATGCAGCTGATGAACTCTCGATGGAACGAGGCGTTATCCTTGATGAGACGGGATTTGAAGAGGATGACGGGCTTGCACTCCAAGCCGATGGAAGCGAAGAGCTTGCGCTTGTACTGGCTGAGAAGGGTGGCTAGTAGTGCTCGGTCCATCGCTGGCTGGACGCTTTGCTGCACGCTAATGTTCTTGGAGTAGCCATCCTGACGGAAGCGGCGCAGGGAATAATCGAAGAGTATTTTGTTCCTGTATTTTTCCGCGATGTTTTCATCATCAAAATCCACTGTGGCGGAAAACTCCAGCAACACGTTCGGAAGTTCTGAGCCGGTGCCGGTATTGAAGAGGCGCAGTGCGGTGTTCTCATAACTAGGCTCAAAATCCGGTGCTTCAAAGGCGAGTTCCAGCTGTCGCATGGAGAGTCCGTGCAGGTTTCGGTTCTTCCGGGTGGCAGCATTCATGTGGTGCGCTTCATCCGATATGAAGACGATACTCTGCCCCGAGAAATCATCATAACTCAGGGCACCTTCGCGGACGGTACTCAGATCACCATGCAGCTTTTGGATGGTGGTAAGGCAAAGGTTGATAGCGTCCGGTTGAGCATCTCGGAAATGGTTTACAGCGCGGATGGGTATCTGTTTGCCGTTTTGGGTGATGGCTGGGGCGAAGAGGTATTTGGCTGAGGCCGGATTCAGGAAGTTTTCTCGGGTTTTCTCGATAATGTTCGTGGAGTTTACAAAGAAGAGAAAGTTCCTGTAACCTTGTGAATAAAGGTGCAGTATGAGTCCGGCCATGATGAGCGTTTTGCCGCTTCCTGTGGCCATGTGAAAGAGTAGGTGGTGCAGAGCGCTGGGATTTTTTCCATAGCGTTCCCAGTACTTCAGATAGGTGCGGAAGGAATCCTGCTGGTACGGTCGCAGCTGCAGTACTGGGTTCAGTCCCGCGGTGATGGTGGCGGGCAGGGGCTCAGGCTCTGTGAGGGGGCTGCTCATTTACACTCGTAGAAGTCGCGGTTAAGGCGGCGGTCTGTCTCACTAAGGGGGAACTCGTTGCTGTTGAGCTCGCTGAGGGGGACGTAAAGCATGTTCTTGTCCAGACACTCGCGAAGGATGTCTTTCTGTTGCTCGAGGGTAAGGGCGGTGAAATCTGTGGCGGTAGCACTTAGGGTGTCCACGTCTGCTCTCCAGTTCAGGTGGCCACGGGTGGTCATCTGCGTGAGAATATCTGCTAGCTCTTCTGCTGTGGCCGCGGCACCGATAGCATCCAAAAAACGGCTGTTGGCAGCGGCAAGGTCGCAGTACACAGGAGAGTTATCCCTGAAGCGGCGGTGCATAATGGCCACGGTGTCTTCCAGCTGCTCCACGAGAATGTAACGGCGCTTCAGGTAACCCGCTACATAACCGGTGGTACCGCTGCCGGCAAAGAAATCCAGCACGAGATCGCCTTCCTTCGTGGCCTGACGGATGAGGCGCTCCATGAGTTTGTACGGTTTTTCTGTGAGGTAACCGGTGCGTTGCACGCCATCCACGCGAATGCGTGCGGCCACGGCTGCCTTGAACCAATCATCACAGTTGATGTTTTTCTGCTCCTGGCTGAGGCGGCGCAGTTCATCAGCCAAATCCTCGGGAGTGTGGAAGAGCTCCCACCAGTCTTCGGGAATCTTACCTTTTTCTGCGTAACCGCTGCTCATATCCGCGTTCATCTCACCCTTGAAGCCGCCGGCGTGTACCTCGGACTTCAGGCGGATATCATTGCCGTTGAATACCCACTCGGAGGGGCTTCTGGAGTACCAGAGGATGGTATCATGTTTACGGTTCAGTTGCTTCATGCCCGGGGAACCGGGGCCAGTGTAGCACCAGATGATTTCATTGCGGAAGCAGTCACGCCCGAAAATTTCATCCATGAGCACCTTGCAATAATGCGCCTCATTCCAGTCCAGCTGCACGTAGATGCTGCCATCCGGGGTGAGGAGGTCACGCGCCACTTCCAAGCGGTTGCGCATGAAGGTGAGCCATGTGCTGTGATTGAATGTATCATTATAGCCGAAGCTATCACCGCCGGTGTTATAGGGAGGGTCTATATAAATCATGCGCACCTTTCCGGCATAGCGCTTGCGGAGGCTGTAGAGTGCCAGCAGATTATTGCCGCGGATGATGTAGTCCTCCTCTCCATTCAGGTGGGTGACGGGGTGTTCTCCTTCTGCGGTGACTCTGTGGAAGTGGCTGAGCGCTTTTGGCTCAGTCAGGCGGTTGATTTCATCCGGCGCGAGTGTTTCGTTCCAGAAGATTTCTTCCCTGCGGGCTTCCTCACGGGTTTGGCCGCCTTCCAGCAGGCAGTCTTTGTACGGCCAGCTGAGCACCACCTGCCGCCGCTCTGCAAGCATGTCTCCCGTGCCGTCTGCTAGGCCGATGCGGTTCCGGTATGCCGTGAAGCTGTCCGGCAGGAAGTTCTTGTTGGAAACGAAGCGCAGGAACTTTACTTTGTCAAATACCATGACGCCTTCCACCTCAGCAAAGAAGAAGGCGCGTAGCTCTTCATGCCCAAGCAGCAGGCGCAGGAGTTCAGGGCGCAGCTCCATGGCGGCCTCGGCTATGGCATTACGGATGAGTATGCCTTCACTAGTGCAGAAGCCGGGCTCACGCTGCAGACGATGTTCCAATTCCCTGAAAAGTGCCGTGTTATTCATTGATACGCTACCCTGTGCGGGCTACCTGTTGTACCATATAAGCAAAGCTAAGTCAAGCCACCTGAATGCAGGTGCCGGGTGTGCTTGTTAATATGACACAGCCCCGGTTCCGGCCTGTTTTACCATCTGCGGGTGCCTTCGTGCATGCCGAAGGCAGCTTGGTGGTGGCGGATGGTGGGTTTCTGCCCGCCGATGAGGCACACCTCTACAATATCAAAACGTGTGGGGACATCATCCCGCTTGAGCAGGTGAAGCCAGCGGGCCATGCCGCGCCGCAGTAGGCGGCGTTTGGCGCGGTCTACTGCTCTCATGGGGGCACCGCTATCCGGGGACGCCGTGCTTTTTACCTCGCAGGCCACGAGGGTGTCCCTATCGCGGCACATGATGTCTATCTCGCCACTGCCACCATAGCGGAAATTCTGCATGAGTACCTTGTAGCCCAGAGAGCGCAGGTATGAGGCGGCCACATACTCACCATAGGCGCCTAGGTAGGCGCGCTCCGGCGGAGTATCAGAAGCCCAGGGGCAGCTCCATTTGTGCAACAGGTGCAAACGAGCGGCGATGGTGCGGAGTAATTCCATATTCACGGATGGCCTGAAGGTGGGCTTTCGTGCCGTAACCGGCATGGCGCTCGAAGCCGTACTGCGGGTATTCGGCACCGAGCTGAATCATGTAGCGGTCTCGCGTGACCTTTGCCAGCACACTAGCTGCGGCTATGCTCAGGCAGCGGGCGTCACCTTTCACAAGGTTGGCAGAGGGCAAGGGAAAGTTGGGGACGGCCAGCCCGTCAATAAGGCAGAAATCCGCAGCTTGCGGCAGCCCTTGTGCCGCGCGAGCCATGGCCAGATGTGTGGCACGCAGGATGTTTAGCTCATCAATTTCCTGCACACTTGCTGTGGCGATGCATTTCAGAACTCTCTCATCTGCCATGAGCTCTTCAAATAGGGCTTCTCGGCGCTTAGCTGTGAGTTTTTTAGAGTCATTCAGCCCGGGGAGCTCGTAGCCCATGGGCAGTACTACAGCCGCAGCCACTACCGGGCCTGCCAGTGGACCTCTACCGGCCTCATCTATGCCGCACACGCGGGTGCGCCCTTCCGCGTAAGCTGCGGCCTCTGCGCTCATATCCGGTGCATCCGGGAGGGTAAATACCTGTTTTGATCTCATGGCTGTTGAGCAGGAGGGGTGTCGTGGTTTTCAGTTTCGAGCCTGCGGGCTTCGCGTGCGGCTCGGCTGGCTTCCTGCACACGGCGGCGGAGGCTCTCGGGGAACTCTCCACCGGAGGGGAGGTTGTAGAGGTCTTCGATGTCTTGCAGATACTGGCTGATGGGAGTGTCCGGCCCCGGTTTCTCTTCACGCAGGAGTTGCATGGTTTCCAAGTAGGCCTGAAAACCTTCGCGGTGGCGACCTTGTCCCAAGTGAGTAATTTCGTACCAGTCCAAGTAATCACGGCCACGCAGAGCGGTGGTGATGTAAGCTGTTCGCAGTTCACGCAGCGGACCGAGGATATTCTGTACTTCATCAGGGCCTTTGCCTTGCATCAGCTCATTAAAGGCATGGCAATATTCTTCAATGATGGGGCGGTAACCGGGAAAAGCTTGTAGGTTCAGCTGCATGAGGCGTTCCACGCAAGGACGAATCTTTGTGCGCCAGTCAGGCAGGGCGGTGAGAGCGTAGGCATCATCTGCGCTGATGGTGCGGGGTATGAGGGTTTCTGGGTCGTACAGCAGTATATTCAGAGCTTCTGCCAGCTGTTCCTCCGTTTCCATGGGTGTGAGCCTTTCTGTGGCCGGAGCAATGGAAAGTGAGGCAAGCTCCAGTGCCCACCAGCGGTTCAGCATGTTGGCATTGATGCCCAGTTCATGGAAGTGCGCTGTGATGATTTCACGCGGTGAGCCATCCGCCAGCGCGGACTCTGAGATGAGCTCGCGAAGCTGCGCCGGACCACCTGCCTGATTCACGAGGCACATGATGAGCACACCGCAGGATACCTCATATACCTGCCGTGAGGTGGCATCCAGCCGATGCACGTTTTCGGCGGAGACGATTTCCTCCGGGGTGAGGACGTGCGCGCGTTCAAAGAGGCTGCGGTACAGGCGGCGGTCCGCTTTTCCGCTGCGCCAGAGTACTGCCTGCTGGATGCCGGTGATAAGCCACTGAGGGATGTTCACGCTTTCCGGCAAGGCTTCGATGCGCTCAGGGGCCAGCGCGCGCTCGAAGAGGGTCATGGTGATGATGGCGTTTGTGAGGCGGTCCACATCAATGCCGCCACCGGGGAAGATGCGGATCTGGAAGTTAGGCTCGTTGCCAATGATACGGATGCGCGTGCGGATGGGGTTTGGCTCAGCGGGGTCGGTAGAGCGGCCGATGAGGCGGATGGATATGCCGTATTTCCATGTGGTATCCACACCAAGCAGGCGGCATACAGCGCCGCGAACTTCATCAGCCTTCGTGGCAATAGCGCCCATGCGCAGGGAATCACCACCGCTCACGGAGAACATGCGGGATTGCGACACCACGTGCTCATCTTCCTCTCCGGGTATGGTGACTGCACTTCTGCGCGCTGTTGAGGTGACAGGCTGCGCGGAGGTGCCACCTGCCGGGGTTGCCGGTGGCTCTGCCCATGCTAGGCTCAGAGCCGCGCTCGCACATAGTGTCCATCTGCTTAACATGCCCGTCATTCTAGCATATATACCTTCACTCTGCAAACTGCAATCATGCCTTCCTACCCAATTTTCTCATTTTTTTTTGCTTTTTTTAATTTTTTTTATGAATTTCTCTTGACAATTGGGGGAAGTGTGGTAGTATTCCCTCGTTGCCACGCAACACCACATCTGAAAGTCCCCATCGTCTAGGGGTTAGGACATATGATTCTCAGTCATAGAACCGCGGTTCGAATCCGCGTGGGGATGTGAAGAAAAAGCTCCGAGGTGAAAGCCTTGGAGCTTTTTTTGTGTAGCGGTAAATGTGGGCTACGTTGGGTTGTTGTTGTGAATTGCAGGGGGGCTGTGTTCTAGCAGCGCAGAATAGACTTGCCACGGGCTAGGGCAGGTGCTATAGTGTGCGCATGGATTTATCAGCGTTTCGTGAGGAGTACCTGAAGGATACCCTGCATCGTGGGGATTTGGCGGATTCGCCTTTCAAGCAGTTTGACGTATGGTTCAAGCAGGCTCTGGAGGCTGAGGTGCCGGAGCCGAATGCCGTCAGCATCGCTACTTCTACACCGGATGGTCGTCCTTCGCTGCGTACGGTGCTCCTGAAGTATTATGATGACCGCGGTTACGTTTTCTTTACGAACTACACCAGCCGCAAGGCAAGTGAGCTGGACAGTAACCCGGAAATCTGCATGCTCCTGCCGTGGGTGACGCTGGAACGCCAGATTATCGTGTATGGTCGCGCTGAAAAAATCTCCCGCGCGGAGACGCTTAAGTACTTCCTTTCCCGCCCGCGGGAAAGCCAGCTTGGGGCATGGGTGTCACACCAGAGTCAGGTGATTTCTACCCGCAAGCTCCTCATGATGAAACTTCAGGAGCTTAAGCGTAAGTTCTCGGAGGGACAGGTGCCGCTGCCGGATTTCTGGGGTGGGTACCGTATCGTGCCTCATCACATGGAGTTCTGGCAGGGTGGGCCTGGCCGAGTGCATGACCGCTTCATGTATACTCTGCAGGAGGATGGCTCTTGGAGTATCGAGCGCCTGCAGCCCTGAGTGACAGGGCCGCGACTTTTGAGTTAAGGTAAATGTGATTTTTTACGGTTAGTAGTCCGTGGGTTTGCCGCCACGCTGCTGAAGACCTGTATACATGTTGTTGTACATGATACGGCCTTGGCGTGTATTACGACCGGAATCTATCCAACTGGGAACGTAGTCGTTCCATCTTTTGCCGCTTTTAACAAGTGCCCAGTGTTCTACCGGGTAAGTATGACCCACCGGGTAAATCCAGTTCAGGAGGTCAGTTGTGGAGGGGCGGTCTTCCCAGTTTTCACCCTCCAAATCTTCGCGGGTGTAGGTGGAGAGCCTGCCATTGCGGCGCCAAGCGTCCAGTGTAACGGCATCTGGCCATGCGGAGCCAGCTGCGCAGATGTAGACGCAGTTGTGCTCGGAGCCTTCGCCGGCATCTCGTACGTTGCAACCGAGGCGGAAGTACGTAAGCTTTCTGCGGCGGAGTTCGCGGTAAAGGTCATGCTGGTAGTGCCAGCAGAGGCCTCGCTCACGGATGTTGCCGGGGGCGTTTACGAGGCGATTATTCATCCATGCAGGCCAGAGGAGGGGATTATTGATGCGGGAGATGCTGACTGAGGCCTTGTACGAGGTATCTGCAATCCATTTAGCTTCGGCAATTGCATTAGGCAGTGTGCGCTGCTCGGCAGGCAACAGCGCGAGAAGGTCGGCAGCCAATTCACTGCGCTGTTGTAGCACGGGGGCTGTTTCAGCGTAGTCAGGCATGGGTGCCCGCTGGCAGGAAGGCAGCATCACGGCAGCCGCAAAGGCGATGCTTATTGTCGCGAGAGCTGCTGTAATGTGAGATTCTAAATTGTAGGAGAGAATACGAGCCATGTGTAGTGGCGGCATTCTGTCACAAAGTTAGGGAGAATACAAGCGGAAAGTATGGCAGTTTTTCCTGCGTGTTGCGTCAGTAGGATGTAGGGCTGTTCGGATGTTCGCTACTGCCCTGCTGTATGTTTTCGTACATACGGCGGTACTGATTTGATGTTCTGGCCTGATTGGAGGAAGAAATGAGGTAGCGGCCATCATCGCAACGCACACTAAACCAATGTTCAATGGGGTATGTATGCTCCTCAGTATATGTGATGCTGAGCATGGTGCATATTTCGGGGAGGTCATTCCAATCATCCTCATCCAGAGTGGCGGCATGGTTCACCTTTAAGCGGCCATTCCACATCCACGCATCCAGCACCCAGGCATTTGGCCAGTCGCCTTCAGCCGCGGCGATGTAGACGCAGTTGTGCTCGGTGAGCTCTCTGTGGTCACGCACGCAGCAGCCGATGCGGAAGTAGGAGAGCTTGCGGCGGCGCAGTTCGCGGTACATATCATGCTGGTAGTGCCAGCAAAGGCCTCGGTCCTGAATGTGTGCATTTACAAGAGCGTTTCCGGCCCAACCGGGGAAGTTTGAGTCATTCACGCGCGCAATGGCAGCAGAGGCCTTATATGCGGTATCCGCGAGCCATTCAGCCTCCGCCCGAGCGGTAGGGAGATTGCGCTGCTGCTCGGGGAGCAGGGCGAGAAGATTCTCACTAAGAGTGCTGCGCCGCGTGGTGATGGTGGGGGTGTAGGGGTACTGCACGGGGGGCGGGTAGCAGCCGGCAGCCAACAGGGCGGCGCCGAGGACTGTTCCTCTAATGAGAATGCGTTTGATGTGGAGGATGTCCATGGTGAATATTCTGTGCCGAGCGCGTGCGGTGGAAAATCAGCTGATGCGTGAGATGGTGAGCGTGCGTACCATGCACTGGTTCAGCTCACCATTTGTGTTTTTGCAGTTTGCGGGATTATAGCGCAGTGAGAAGTGGTGCCGTCCACTGGTGAGGGGGATGGTGATGGGGGCAGAGTGTGAGTAATGCTCCCAGTTGCCGGGCTCGGTGTTGTGTGGCAGGGGGATAATGCCTGCAGGCTCACCGTCTATGAGCAGCTCACGCAGAGCACAGCTGTCGCCATCCCTCAGTGAGGCTGTGGCGTTGCAGTACTGTAAGCTCAGCTCGTAGGTGCCGGCGGCAAGGGCTATGGTGCCGTAGTTCAGCAGGGCGGTGCAGGGTTTTGTGTCCAACCATGCCTGATGGTTCTCAACGGGGTATTCTGCGTTTTCGCCTATGCTCTGAGGATTGAGCTCGTGCAGGGCTCCCTCTGCGTGGAATACAGCGGGGCAGCTCAGGCGGCTGCTGTTGCCATGGCCGATAGCCTGAACGCGGTACACATTCCGGAAGGGGGCCGGGCGTGAAATGGGGAAGCTGCACTCGGGTGTGGCACCAAGGGCCTTTCCGTTGGCAAAGACGTAGTAGCTGGTGGCTCCCTCCACGGGCAGCCAGCGAAGGTGGGTGAGTGTGGGGGAATCCCACTCAGGCTCAGGGAGGTTCTCGTATGCCTCCGGTAAGTGTCTGTCCGGTTCTTCAGAATCCTCGGGCATAAGCTCGATTTCTATCTGAAGATTGCCGACGGTATCCAGCGGGAGTATGGGAGTGGCTGGCTTTCCGTTGATGAGAACGGAACAAATATCCGTGCCGTAACCATTGATGCGTACGTTCAGCACCATGTCACGTATGCGCAGATTCGTGAGCCAGTGACTGCCTGCAAAGGCTTTTGGTACGCAGGGGGTGAACACGATGGAGTCATGCTCATAGTTGATGCCGAAGAGGGCGTAGTAGAAGAGTCCGAGCATGCCGGCTACGCTCCAGAGCTGGCGGTCAGAGTTCTGGATGGTGTCGGAGGCTTCGCCGGTTTCGGCGTGGAAGTTTTCCTTGTTTGAGCCGAAAGCGAGGGCGGCGCGCAGAATGGAGGCCATACTGAAGGCCGCACCTGCGGTATCTCTCATTTCGGCGTGGGCACGCAGTACGAAGGCCTCTTGGAAGGGCCAGATGGCGCGGTTATGGTACGCCTTCGCGCTGCCGGGCTTGTACGGAGCGAAGGCCGGGGTTCCCCAAGGGCTGCGGGGCAGCGCACTCATGGAGTGTTCGGCGTGTTCTCCGGCTAGACCGCTGATGACGGCCAGAGCATTGGCCAGAGCATCAGTATGTTCATCTAAGCAGCCATCCGGTGTGAGCAGCATGCTGTACTGATTATTGGCTCGGTTCCAGAATGCCTGATTGATGGTTTTGCCGAGCTCCTGTGCCCTCATGCGGTAGGTGGCGGCTTCATCTTCCTGTTCCAGCTCGGAAAGCATGCGGGAGGCGATATTCAGAGCCATGTAATACAGCACATTAGTGCTGAATGCATAAGAGGAGCCGATGTCTGCCGGAGTCATCCAGTCCGGGTAGCTTTGTTCACGCCAGTCTAAAAAGGATGTTTCACCCGGGCGAAGAGGCGTATGCTTAGGCAGAATGGCATCATCCTGAGCAAGGGTGGCGCGCAGAATATTACAGCTTTCTTTCAGCCATTCGCGGTCTCCTAATGAGAGGTACAGGTTCCATGCACCGAGGGCCCAAGAGACGCGGTCTGTAGATATAGGCCATCCTCCACCGGTGCCGGTATCCTGCATGATGACGCCATCTTTCACGCGGGATTTTAGGCTGGTAAGCACCTCCTGTGGTGCGGCGAGAGTGGCGCCAAGGGCTGCCGTGAAGGCGATATCCCGAGTCCATACGGTGCTCCAGTTGGCTCCGGCGAGCATGGTGCCGTCCTGCTGTACATTAGCCATGAGCTCGTACACAGCGAGATTGTACATGGCCGTGAGGACGGGGATGCTGCTTCGCATGCCGGTGCTGCCGGCGGGCAGGGGAGGTATGGTGATTTCCCGCGCGGGTTGTCCCTCGCGGGAGATGATGAGTTTGGCCGGCCCTTCCAGCCGGGCCGAAAGTCCATTGTGCTGCAGCAGGCCTTTCTCGGTGAGACGATAGGCTGCGTTTTCAAACAGTACCTGTTCTTTCGGTTCCGGCATGGAGGTCGGCTGGTGTTTTACAGAATAGCACCGGGGGTGTAACCTACACCGGCGGGATACTTAGTGGCGAGTTCTGTCACCATGTCGCAGAAGGCGTCCACCTGATCTGCGGCCATGCCGGTGTCACCGGCGTTAGCATCATAAATCTCCTGAATTTCCTCGCGGGTAAGCTTCAGGCGGCCATCGGCACCCAGACGGTCCAGCAGGTCATTCGTGGCGATGCTGCCCTTGCGCAGGTCGTCGGACACGGCAACGGCGTGCTCTTTGATGACTTCGTGAGCTTCTTCTCGGCCCACGCCGCGCTTCACGGCGGCCATCATGATGGTGGTGGTCATGAGGAAGGGCAGGTAGCGGTTCAGCTCGGTGGTGATGACCGGGCGGTAGATGTCCATCTGGTCCATCACGGTCAGGAAGGTTTCAAACAGGCCGTCTGCTGCCATGAAGGCATCCGGCAGCACGCAGCGGCGCACTACGGAGCAGGAAACGTCACCTTCGTTCCACTGATCACCCACAATGCCGCCAATCATGCTCAGATGACCTTTCAGAATGGCATGGAAGCCGTTTACGCGTTCGCAGGAGCGGGGGTTCTGCTTGTGGGGCATGGCGCTGGAGCCGGTCTGGCCCTTGGCGAAGCCTTCTGTGCAGAGCTCGTGGCCCACCATGAGGCGCCAGGTTTTGCAGAAGCTGCTGGGGGCGCAGGAGAGGCCCACAAGGCCGGAGATGATTTCAAAGTCCAGTGAGCGGGGGTATACCTGACCCACGTTCATCCACTTAGTGGAGATGCCGAGGTGGGCGCAAATGCGGCTCTCAAGCTCGCGAACGGTCTCAGGGTTCTTGGCGAAGAGGGAGAGCTGATCCAGCTGGGTGCCAACAGCACCTTTCAGGCCACGCACACGGTAACGCTCCATCATGCTCACCCAAGCCCATGTCCAGTGTACGAGCTCCTCACCGAACATGGCTACGCGCTTGCCCATGGTGCTGGCCTGTGCGGCTACATTGTGGGTGCGTGCGGCGAACACGACATCGCGCCATGCGGAGGCATGCTTGCTCATGCGGTCCAGCACAGCCACGGCCTTATCACGGATTATCTGCATGCCGCGCCAAATCTGTAGCTGCTCCACATTTTCCGTGAGGTCACGGCTGGTCATGCCCTTGTGGATGTGCTGGTGGCCGGCGAGATCGCAGAACTCTTCAATGCGGGCTTTTACATCATGGCGGGTGATGCGCTCGCGGTTGTTGATGGATTCGATATTTACGCTGCCTTTCACGCTCTCGTAGGCGTCAATGGCCTCTTGCGGAATGTCCAGTCCAAGGTCTTTCTGCGCCTTCATGACGGCGATCCAGAACTCACGCTCGAGTACGATTCGGCCCTCAGCGGACCAGATGGCCTTCATGGCATCAGAGGCATAGCGCCCTGCAAGTACGTTAGGAATTGCGTTCATATCTCTTAAAACAGGTGAGCCGCCAGTATATCATGTAAAAAATCTGTTGGCAAGCGCAAAAAAAAGCAGCCCCGGAGCCGGGGCTGCGTGTGATAAATGCTTTCTAATTTCCTTTATTCTGCGGCGGGAAGCGGCTGCAGCTGAGATGACAAGGATGATACGGGAATGGGGGTTGATGAGGCAGCAGAGTTTGCCGCCTGCTGAGCTTCGGGTGCAGGCTGTTGCTGGGCTGCGGAAACAGCCGGAGCTGTGGGAGCCGCCTGCTGAGCTTCAGGAGTGGGCTGCTGCTGGGCTGTGGAAACAGCCGGGGCTGCGGGAGCAGCCTGCTGAGCTTCAGGAGTGGGCTGCTGCTGGGCTGCGGAAACAGCCGGGGCTGCGGGAGCTGCCTGCTGAGCTTCAGGAGTGGGCTGCTGCTGGGCAGCGGAAACAGCCGGAGCTGCGGGAGCTGCCGTGAGGTTATTTCCGTTTGTAATGGGGCCTGTTCCCACGAAGGTGGGATAGCAGCTTTCACGCTCATCACACACTGTCACACGGGTGCGCCCTGTGGCGGTGATGTCGAAAAGCTCTCTCGCCATGAGGTCGGGAGTGCGGATGCATCCGTGGGAAAGTCTGCGGCCGGCACGTACTTTGCCGGTGTGCATGCCGATGCCGTTGCCGGTGAGGCGCTGCCAGTTGGGCATGGGGGAGCCAACGAAGCGGCCTCCTTCGGGGACAGGTGTATTAGAGGAATGGGCATTGGCGTCCACGCAGCGGCCATTTGCATCCAGCATACGGCCCCAGGTACGGGAGCTGTATTCACGCTTTTTCTCAAGCACGCGGAATGTGCCCGTGGGAGTGGGGTGACCTGCAGTGCCAGTGGAGACAGGCCAATCTGCTGCCACGCGGCCATTGACGTACAGTCGGCCACGCTGTTCAGAAAGGCATATGTAAATCGGGCTAAGCGGTGTGGCCTGTTGCATCAACTCCCGATCCCTGTATATAGCCATGATTTTCGGATAATTCGGGTGTGAGCGTACGAAAATCTCGTAGTTATCCGGTTTCGGGGGGACAACCGGGGCTACGGGAGCCTGAGTTTGCTGGCTGCAGGAGCTGCAAACGCCCAGAGCAATAAGCCCGGCCAGGCAAGCAAGAGTTTTTCCGATGGTGTTCATACGTGTGAGAGTAAGAGAGTAGCGGATTTATTTAATAATGACTCGAGTTCCAACGGGGGTGTTTTCAAAGAAAATTCGTGCCATTTCACGCGGAAGTCGAATGCAACCATGGCTTTCCGGTGCGGAGGTGACATATCCTTCATGCATCCAGATGCCGGTGTTGGTAATCTGCATGCCGAAGTTCATGGGGGCGCCTTTATAAATACCGCCTGCGGGCATGGGCTGACCGGCGGTGTAGTCTGCAATGAGGGTGTTGCCCTGAGCGTCTACTACGCTGCCGTACGTGGAGGATGTGTGGTCTTCATCCTTGCTGAGAATTCGGAATGTACCGGCGGGAGTGCCGTGACCGGCGCGTCCTGAGGATATGGTGCTGCTGCCTACATACTGGTTTGCAATGTAGTATTTGGCTTGTTGAAGCTGCGTGTCAATAACAATCAGGTGCTCGCCTTCCAAGCCAGCGGGGCGATCCCAGTGGCCGTGGGCCACTGCTGTGAGGGGGTCAATCTTGATACGTTCGGGGCGGAAAGCATAGCCGCCCGAGGCCATGGCTGTCAGGTCATTCTGAGTGGAACATGCGCTCAGAACGATTGCTGCTGTAGTGGTTATGGTCAGTTTTTTCTTCATCAGTATCTATTGCCGTAGTTCCGGTATCGTTTGTATGTGCTTTCATTTCTTTATGCACACAAACAGCACGATTGTCAAGATTTTTTAAGTAAAATTAAGTAAAATTAAGTCAGCGGGGTACCGGCTCCGGAGAGTATGCGTTGCATATTAGATATGTCCGTGCAGCGGCGCAGAGCGTATTCTTGTTCCGGGGTGAAATCCTCATAACAAAACGCGAGATATTTTTTCATGCGATTGCAGTGGCCTGCCGGAGTTCTTTTTGTATGTAATATGCGGTTGGTTTCTTCGATGAGTACTTGGAAGTAAAAGCGCATTTCCTCAGCGGAAGGCGGGGCTCCACCACGCAGGCTGCGGAAGATGTAGGGGTTTCTTACAGCGCCTCTGCCTATCATCACGCCGGCTGGGGTGGTGGTGCTCATCCATTCCTGAGCCTGGGCTACTGTGCAGATATCACCATTTCCCAGTACGGGGCAATTCAGGTGCTGCACGGCCATTCGCACGGGCTCGGTATCCACGCTGCCGGTGGTATACAGGGCCTTGCGGGTGCGCCCGTGCACCATCACCATATCCGGTGATGCGGCTGAAATCTCGCTTAGAATGGCCGGGAATTCCGCGGAGTCTGCCCAGCCAGTGCGGCACTTCACGCTGAATTTCCCTTCCGGTACCACACGGCGCAGCCCTTGCAGGCAGTCTTGCAGAGCGGTGAGATTCCTTAGAAGTTCAGCTCCGGCACCATGGCGGTTAACCAGTGGGGAGGGACAACCGGCATTCAGGTTAATGCCAGCCACGGGCAGCTGAAGCAGTCGCTCCGCATCCCTCATCAGCGGAGTGGATTCACTACCGGCCAGCTGGGCCAGAATGGGGACGCCGGTTTCATTCTCTTGGATGCACCGTAGATTAGCCTCTGCTATAGCACAGGTGGTGGGTGTGCTGCGGAAGTATGCCGTTACAAATAAATCCGGTAGTGAGCCTATGCGTGCCAGTGTGCGCATGAAGGCTAAGTCAGTTACATCCTGCATCGGAGCCAGAGCTGTAAGAAAGCGTGGGGGCAAGGCTGCTGTTGTGAGGTTATGTTGTGTGTAACAAGGGGGATTCAATGTCCCAATTTATTGCTTTATGTTCTTGTTCGCCGGTATCCGCTGAATTTGCACGCTGCCATCAGCCAGCTGCAGGGTGGCCGTGCTGCCGGGTGGGAGCTCAGCTGTACTGCGCGCAAGGCGGCCTGAAGGCGTGTGGACGAGGGCGAAGCCTCGCTCCAGCGCCTTTTGCGGGCTGGCGGCATCCAGCCGTGCGCTGTATACCTGAAGGGCAGCTTGCGCGGTGGAGATGCGAGTGGCGCCTGAGTTTGTGATGTGCTGCTGCGCTGCGGTGAGTGTGGCATGAGCAGCGGAGAGGCGTGCACGGAGTGTGTGGGTTGAGATTTGCGCGGAGAGTACTTCCAGCCGGGAACGTGCGGCGGTGGTTTTCTCAGCCGTGGCGGTATACAGGCAGTTTTCTAAATCATCCAGATGCTGGGCGAAGGGGGCCAGCGTGAGCAGAGGTGTGCCGAGCGGCCCTTGCGTGATGAGGCGCAGGCGCAGGCGGGCGGTCTGCAGGGCACGGCTGAGACTGTGCTGCAGGGTGTTGTTCAGCTGCTGCAGGCGCTGCCGGAGGGCTGGGCCATCCGGTGTGGTTAGTTCGATGGCGGCGGTGGGGGTGGGCGCGCGCAAATCTGCCACGAAGTCGGCAATGGTGAAATCCGTCTCATGCCCCACGGCGCTGACGATGGGGAGGCGGCTGGCTGCTATGGCACGTGCGAGCTCTTCTTCATTGAAACACCATAGGTCCTCCAATGAGCCTCCACCTCTCGCAATGATGAGATAATCCACCGCCGGCAGCCCGTGGAGCTCCGGCTCGTTCCAGCGGCGTATGGCCTCAGCCAGTCCTCGCTCAGCTTCTTTGCCTTGTACTTGCACGGGCAGTAAATAGGCTTTCAGCCATGGTGCACGGTCTTCCAACCGGTGGCGCATATCCTGTATGACAGCTCCGGAGGCGGAAGTAATGAGCCCCACGCTCTGCGGGAATGCTGGTATGGGCTTTTTGCGTTCAGGGGAGAAGAGCCCTTCCGCTTCCAGTCGGAGTTTCAGCTCGTCAAACTGGCGGCGCAGGTTTCCCAGCCCTGCTTCCTTCACGCTGCTTACAATGAATTGCAGCGAGCCGCGGCCTTCCCACACGGTGGCGCGGCCATTCAGCTCCACCTGAAGACCATCGCGCAGGCGTACTCGGCAGTATGCAGCCTGGTAGCGGTACAGAACGCACTGCAGCTGCGCGGTGGCGTCCTTCAGGGTGAAGTATATGTGACCACTGCCGGCGGCCTTGCAGGAGCCGATTTCTCCCACTACTCGCTGTTCTCCCACCTGGCCTTCGACGGCGTATTTCAGGCGAGTCACCAGCTCTGAGACGCTCAGGGGCATGGGGTGGAGGTTAGTCCCGGGGTACAAGGGCGGAGTTCGGGTCCTGCCACTCGGGGTCATAGCCCTTAGCGTAGGAGAAGAGGTCACGATGGATGTACTCGTAGTACAGCTCACGCTGTTCTTCTTCCAGTCGCTCCCATATGGCCACGTTCAGAGCGCGGGCTACCTTCTGCATCATTTTCAGGGTGAGCTGGCGGCCTTGGCGTGCTTTCTGCACTTGTTTATGAGTAAGCTGCTCCAGAGAGACAGTGACCAAATCATGATTTTCCAGCCCCCAGGCCAGCATGATGCTGTCAATGCGCTGAGTGCCGTGATTGCGTTCGTTTTCTTCGTTCATCTTTAAGGATTGGTTTGTTTAATGTGGCGGTGCCGCCACTCGGAAGAGCTGCGGCACCGGAAGGAGGTTAATAACCGGGAATGTGGCGTACATAGAAGCCGCCGCACCGGCGCGGGGTGGTGTACCAGCGCGGGCCAACTCCGCGGCCGCTGCCGGAGGTGTCAAAGCGTATGCCTGCCACCATGAGGAAGACGTGTCCTCGTTTCGTGTAGAGTGTCAGCCATTTGCCTCTGCCGGGGCGGCCCCAGTGGAGGAATGTGTGGCTTGTGGGATGAGTACCACGGTGGAGAAGTCCGGCTTCGCGCAGCACGAAGGCTGTGGCGCCGGAGCAATCATACGCGGAGTCGATGTGACGACCGTGTCCGCCACCGCGGCGATACGGTTTGTTGACGATTCTGTTACCTGCGGCAATAACGCGCTTGATGCGCGCCGGGGCATGTCGGGGTGCAACGGCCCTACCATTACGCAGCACGTACGCTGTGTACCCTGCACGGTACTGGTAGCGCGGCGTATATGCGTTCTGTTGCATCTGCTGCTGTGAACACCCGCACAGCATAAGCAGCATTACAGAAAGCAGTAGTGCTGATAAATGTCTCATATGTGAGCTAAAACGGTACAAGAGGATTGTATCACAATTCTATCAATTAGGCAAGTGAAATAAGGAAAAAGCTTCGCGCATGCGCGTAAAAGAGTCGCGAGCGCGAGCGCGAAAGCCCCGGAATATGCTCGACACACAGTACTGAGTCTGTTAAACTGAAGCACAGAAAGAAGTGCAATGAATGAGAGACAAGGCGTGAAATCATCGGCGGAGCGGATAGTGAGCATAGATGTGCTGCGAGGGGTTGATATGTTATTACTGTGCGGTGGCGCGGCTGTTATTTTGAAGTTTTTGCAGTGGCAGAGCGGGGGTGAGTTACCTGGGTGGTTGGAAGGACAGTTTATGCATGCGGAGTGGGGTGGCGCTTTTACTTGCTGGGATTTGGTGATGCCATTGTTCATTTTCATCACCGGTGCTAGCATGCCCTGTGCTTTTGCTAAGTACCGCCAGAAGGGTGGTGAGCACTGGCGGCGCAAGGTGTGGTGGCGAGTGCTGAGGCGTGTGGCAGTCCTCTTTGTGCTGGGTATGCTGGTGCAGGGGCGGCTGGCGAGCGCAAGCCCGGAGCGGATGAGTTTATTCTGCAACACTCTTCAGGCTATCGCTGAGGGGTACTTCATAGCGGCGCTGGTGTTGATGTGCAGCATGAGGCTTCGAATTAAGCTTTTGGTGTGTGTAGTGTGCATGGTGCTGTATTGGGCACTGCTGCGCTTTGTGCCATATTCGGGGCAGCCGGGCGGGTTATTTGAGCCAGAGAATAATTTGGCTATATATGTGGATTGTCTTTTGCAGGGAAGCTGGCAGGATGGTACGCCGTACAGCTGGATTCTGACGGCTTTTTCATTCGGTGCTCTTACGCTGATGGGGTGCGCATGCGGGCAGCTCATGGCTGAATATCGTGGGCGACGTGCTGTTTTGTGGATGACGAGCGGCGGGTTATTCTGTTTGGTTTCTGCCTGTTTGCTGCAGTATGATACTCCGCTCATTAAGCATATTTATACCACCACCTGTGTTTTGTGGGCAGGTGGTTTTTGTGTGCTGCTGATGGCTCTTTTTCACCTGCTTTTTGACTGCTGTGGAAGTATTTTCTCCCGTGTGGCTTATCCGTTGCAGGTGGTGGGGTGTAATGCTCTGCTGGCCTATCTTCTCACGGAAATTCACGGGCCGTGCGGTAACAGCCTGTGGTGGGCTGCTACTCACCCTCTCCTCTATGGGCTTTCTGAGCGAGCCGGGGCTGGCGGGGATTTTGTGCATGCCCTGCTGGGGCTGATTTTGCTCTGGCTGCTGCTGTGGGCGCTGTACCGCCACAGGGCTTTTCTACGCGTGTAGGAAGGCCGTTTTTGGCATAAAAAAAGCCGCTGCGCGGTGAGCGCAGCGGCCGGAAGTAAGGTTTGGTGATAACCAGGGCGTTTTTTTAGACGAGGCCCTGATCAATCATGGAGTCAGCCACCTTCACGAAGCCAGCGATGTTGGCGCCAGCCACATAGTTAGTGAAGTCGCCGGTGGAGTCCGGGGAGTACTCGCGGGCGTGGTTGTAGGCGTTCTCGTGAATGTTCTTCATGATGCCGAAGAGCTTCTCGTCCACCTCCTCAGCGGACCACTTGAGGCGCATGCTGTTCTGGCTCATTTCCAGACCGGAGGTAGCTACGCCACCTGCGTTAGCAGCCTTAGCCGGACCGTAGAGAATCTTGGCCTGAAGGTAGGCGTTGATGCCGTCCAGATCGGTGGGCATGTTAGCACCTTCGGCCACGAGCTTGCAGCCGTTCTTGATAAGGGTGGCAGCCTCAGCGCCGTTGATTTCGTTCTGCGTAGCGCAGGGGAAGGCACAGTCACAGGGCACGCTCCAGGGACGCTGACCCTCGAAGTACTGGGCGCTCGGGAAAGCGTCAGCATATTCCTTGATGCGGCCACGGCGTACGTTCTTGAGCTCCTGAATCCACTCAAGCTTCTCAAGGGTGATACCCTCGGGGTCAAATACGTAGCCATTGGAGTCACTCATGGTGACGGGCTTGGCGCCGAGCTCATTGAGCTTCTTCACGAGGTACTGGGCCACGTTGCCGCTGCCGGATACCACGCATACCTTGCCCTGCAGGTCGTCACCCTTGGTGGCGAGCATGTTCTGAGCGAAGTATACGGTGCCGTAGCCGGTGGCTTCCGGACGGATGAGGGAACCGCCCCAGTTCAGGGACTTGCCGGTGAGCACGCCCGTGAACTCATTGCGCAGGCGCTTGTACTGGCCAAACATGTAACCGATTTCACGGGCACCCACGCCGATGTCGCCGGCGGGTACGTCCGTATCCGGGCCGATGTGGCGCTGCAGCTCCGTCATGAAGCTCTGGCAGAAGCGCATTACTTCAGCGTTGCTCTTACCCTTGGGGTCAAAGTCAGCACCGCCCTTGCCACCGCCCATGGGCAGGGTGGTGAGGGAGTTCTTGAAAATCTGCTCGAAACCGAGGAACTTGAGGATACCCAGATTTACGGAGGGGTGGAAGCGCAGACCGCCCTTGTACGGGCCAATGGCGCTGTTGTACTCCACGCGGTAGCCACGGTTCACGTGAATCTTGCCGTTGTCATCTGCCCAGGGCACTCGGAAGATGATGGTGCGCTCAGGCTCTACGATACGCTCGAGAATGCAATTATCCTCGTATTTTTTATTCGCTGCAAGTACGGGGGTAATGGTGGAGAATACCTCCTGCACTGCCTGCAGGAACTCGGGCTCGGCGGCGTTTTTAGCGCGCACCTGCTCCAGCACTCGTGTTGTATAGTCAGACATATGAATGTGGTACGTCTGGGTTCCGCTCTTGCAGGCTTTTTGTCTGCTCTTGGCGGTCAGACGCGCGGACTATAGCAAAAAACTTTCTTTTTGAAAAGACTTTTTTTGTATTTTTTTTAACATTTACCGATTTTCAATCACTTTTTGCGGGTAAAATGTTGTGAAATGCCGCATTTTTCTGTCTTAATGCGTCATTTTAGGGTGGAAAGTAGGAAAATACGCCTTACTCTTCTTTCTTTTCTTCTTGGGAATTATCCTCTGACTTCTCATTCTTTTCAGCCGGAGGAAGAAGGCCAAGGGCGCGTAAATCCTCCGCCAGTTCCTGAACGTCATCCACATTCAGCACGTCGCTACTGAGGCGCAGAGTGGTTCCCGCTGAGGTATTGAGGGTGATTTGGCAGGAGGCGATGCCGTTTGCGTCCGTCTCATCCAAGGTGGCTTGGGTAATGTCCGCAATGGGGAGAGAGTGTGTGCGGCGGAAGTAAACGCGGCGTGAGATGGCTTCCGCGCTGATGTGGTAGCAGAGTGTTACGTAATACAATCCCCATACTGTCGCAGCTGCGCTCAGTACTACAGCGCCCCAAAGCTGCCATGCAGGCAGTTCCTTGTATATGGCGCAGTAGATGGTGGCAGCGATGATTAGCAACACGGAGCTGGCATACATCAAGGCATTAGCCGGGCGAATAGTGCGTGTGAGCATGAGAGGCAGGGGATGAGGCGGGGGGGTAAAAAGCTGCGGCGGGGAATTGCCCCCGCCGCAGAGAGATTTTAGGGCTCTTCTGTGCGGAGCCGTGTTTTAGTTGTTGCTAATGGGCATATCGGTGTGGTCGCCACCGGGGCGGTACATCACATCAATGGAACGCACGGCGCCGCCGCGCGGGTAATCTTCCACAGCGCGGGAGATGTAGGCGGGCATGCCCACTACGCTGTATTCATAGAACTTCCTGATGGGGCCCTGCGGGGAGCGGATGCAGCCGTGCGAGAGGCGGCGGCCGGGTACCACCTTGCCTACGTGAAGGCCTACGCCGTCCAGCGTGAGGCGGTGCCAGTAAGGCATGGCTGCAGGGCGGAAAGTGTTGCCCTCAGGAATGCCGAGGCTGGCATCAGCGTTCGAGTTGGTGGTGCGACCCTGGGCGTTCACGAATCTGCCATAGCGGTTAGAGCTGTGATCCACCTTCTTTTCGAGGATTCGGAAAGTGCCGGTGGGGGTTTCGTGACCGTTCGTACCGGTGGAAACGGGCCAGTCCATCGCGACTCTGCCGTTCACATAAACACGTGCGCGCTGCTGGGGAAGGCAGATGATGATTTTGGAATTATTTGCCGTGAGCTGTGTGAGCAGTCGCTCATCACAGTAATCTCTCATGGTGTTGGGGTAATCCGGCTGAGCTACGAAGTGCTCATAGGTGCCGGCCGGGAAGGGGTTGACATATCCGGGCTGGTCCTTACCCTGCATAGTGAGGGGGTTGAAGGTGAGGTAGCTCGGATCGGAGGCAAGCAGTTGCTGTGCCGTTCCGGCCTGAGGCATGTCGTGCACATTGGCCCTCGGATAGGGGGAGGGTGCACAGCTTGTCATCAGGGCTCCGCCTATGAGGGCGGTGCAGATAATGGCGGTTTTCATAATCAGTTGCGGGGCAGCAGTATCTTCTGGCCGATGCTCAGGCGGTGAGCCTGCTCAGCGGTCATGTTGTTAGCCTGCATTATCTTAGCAATAGTGGTATTATGACGGCGTGCGATGGTGGAGAGTGTGTCTCCCTGACGCACGGTGTAATAGGTGCCAGCCGTCGTCACCGGAGTTGCTGTGGGGGCGGGTGTAGCCACGGGCGGGACAGTCGCAGCGGGGGTGGCTGCTCCTGTGGGGATGGTCAGCACCTGGCCGATGCTCAGGCGGTGAGCCTGCTCAGCGGTCATGTTGTTGGCCTGCATCACGCTGCTGAGGCTTACACCATGGCGGCGGGCGATGACGGAAAGCGTATCACCGGATTGCACGGTGTAGGTGGTGGTGACAGCGGGCGGGGGCTGCGGAGCACTTTGTTGCTGACCAAAGGGCCACCAAGAGCTTTTGCTCGCGGGCTCCTGGGTGAGAGGCTCAGGAGTGTACGCGGGCATTGCTGTGGTGGTGGCTTCCGGAGCGGGTGCTGCCGCGGTGACGGGGGGCGGCAGCACTTCCGGCGTGGTTACGGTGGTGGCGGGCTGCAGGGCCATGGCTTCAGTAATGCCGGACCCTGCCTCCACTGTCACGGAATCCTCCTGAGGGGCTGTCATCGTATCGCTGAACCAGCTGTAGTCCATTCTCTGGCGAGTGATATCGCAGGAGCAGAGGGCCGCGCTGATAGCAGCGAGTGTTGAGAGCTGAGTAAGTGTAGGTTTCATTCTTGTGCGGATTTATCCGTGAATGAGCCGTTATCAGCGGCGGTTTCTTCTGTTGTTGCGAGAGTTAGCTGTGCCGGGGATGGTCAGGCGGCGGCCGGGGCGCATGCGCATGGCGTCACGCTCGGTCATGTTGTTAGCCTTGAGGATATCCGTGTAGGGCACACCGTACTGCTTAGCGATACCGGCGATGGTCTCACCGCGGGCCACAGTGTGAGAGCGGGCGCGGGTGCTGCTGTTGTTGCTGGCTCTGCCGGGCTGGTAATCGCGGGGGATGTAACGCACCTTAATCACCTGGCCGGGATAGATGGTGTCACTGGTCAGGCCGGAGTCGCGCTTAATCTGAGCCACGGTGGTGCGGCTGCGGCGAGCAATCACGCTGAGGTTATCACCGGGGCGTACGCGGTAGGTGAGCAGCGTGGGCTCAGTGTAACGGCGACCGGTGCGGTTGTTAGCGTTGCGATTGTTGCGGTTGTTACGGTTATTAGAGGCCGTTCTGTTGTTGCGGCTCGTGGAGGTGCGGCTGGAAGCAGTGGAGCTGCTCGTACGAGTAGTGGCGCTGCTGGTAGTAGCGGAGCTGCGGGTCGGCGTTGTGGGCGTGGTGGTGCGGGTCGGCGTCGGGGTGACGGGAGTTACAGCCACGGGGGGCAGCGTGCCGGGTGTATTAGCAGCGATGGCCGGTGTGGTCGGCGTTTCTACGATTGTTTCCGCATCACGGTGCACATTGGCTGAGCCGGACTGGTCTGCCATGGTGGGCTGGTTCTGGCGAGCGCCGGAGCCATACACGTCTGACACACTTTCGTGCGGTTCCGGTATGGGGAAATGATCATGAGTTGTGGCGCCGGCAGATACCTGAGCACCCCAACCATCATCCTCATCATCAATCAGCCACGGCGGAATTTCGCCGTCTGCAATGCTGTCGCTAGCGATTGTTGCTGATTCGTAATCGTCTTCGTCTATTCTGCTGCTGCTGCATGAGTTGAACGCCAAAAGCACACAGGCGCTCATGCTGAGCAAGGTGAGTGTTTTCTTCATACAGGTTCAGCGTATCAGATTTTTATACTTTATGCAAGCTTATAAACTGTCAAATTCTATTAACTGCCTCTCTTTATTCATATAAATCGGCGCGCCCCCTTTGTGGGGCGCGCCGGGAAATATTCGGGCTTTTCAGCTGTATTAGCGGCGTCTGCCGCCACCTCTGGCGCCGCCGCCGAAGTTTCTGCTCGGGCTGCTGCCTCGTGAGAAGCCTGCCGGGCGAGTGGCTCCGGATACACGGCTTGCGGAGGGCGTGCGCGGTACGCTGATGTTTGTGCGGGCGCTATGGCTTGGGCGGTTTACCATGCCGCGGTTCGGAGTGTGGCTCGGGCGGTTTACTGCGCTGTGGTTCGGAGCGTGGCTCGGGCGGTTTACCGTGCCGCGGTTCGGAGTGTAGCTCGGGCGGTTTACCGTGCCGCGGTTCGGAGTGTGGCTCGGGCGGTTTACCATGCCGCGGTTCGGAGTGTGGCTCGGGCGGTTTACCATGCCGCGGTTCGGAGTGTGGTTCGGGCGGTTTACTGCGCCGTGGTTCGGACCGTGGTTCGGGCGGTGTGCTGCACCGTGGCTCGGACCGTGGTTCGGGCGGTGTGCTGCACCGTGGCTCGGGCCGTGGTGGTGAATGGGGGCGTGCAGGCCACCTGCGGGGCGGCGCGTGGGATAGTGCCCATGGCATACGCGGGGCGGTGCTGCTACGCGGTGAATGTGGGGCGGGTAATGCCAGTGGCCGCAATACCAAGGTGCGGGACCCCAGTCCGGCACAAAGCAGAGGGCTGTCAGTGCTGCGATGGTGAAGATGGCGGCACCCGTGGAGGTATAGCCGTATACGGGCCTGCCATTATAATACCCGTAAATTGGGAAGCCGTTCACATCGTAACTGGCATTCGTCCAGCCCACGGATGCAGCCACGCCTACGCTGTGGCCATCTGTGGATAATGATAGGTTGCTGTATCCATTAACTGGCGTGACTACACAGGATGTAAGCAGAAGCGCGGTGCTTGCCAGTGTTGCGATTGTTATGTGTGTTATTTTCATGCTCATTATATGGTTATTGGGGTTATAGCCGATAGATAATAGAGTTTTTTTGTGTATAAGATTTTGTATACTTAAAAAATAGCAACTATTTACAAAAATGCAAGTATTTTTTGCGTTTTCATTAAAATTTTTACGGCATCTAGCGTGAATGAGGGTAGCTTATAGGCATTTTTTGCATTTTAGGCTTGCAAGATGAGGCGTCTTATGGTACAAACTCCCCGCACCCTGTCAGCTGGCAGGGCCTGCAACTGTGTGGTCTCGTGGTGTAAAGGTAGCACAAGAGATTTTGATTCTCTTTGTCTTGGTTCGAATCCAGGCGAGACTATCACGAATATAGGTTAAGATTAAGGGAGCTGCGCTGGATGCGCGGCTCCCTTTTCTTTTAGACGTTTACGGAAGAGTCTGAAGCGTTGCGCAGGGCAGGTGGTTGTTACTGGGAAATGCGAAAACCCGCAGCGGGAGAGCACTGCGGGTTTTCGGTAAAACGAGGTTTAGATGCTGATGGAGTATTAGAGCTCGAGGTCGAGTTCATCATCGCCGGACACATCGTCATCGGTGCCTTCCAGAAGGTCAATTTCGGGAGCGTTCTCACCATTGTTGGCGGCTTCCTGAGCGGCGTTGGCAGCGGCCTCACGAGCGGCAGCGGCCTGATCTTCGGCGCGGCGGATAAGTTCCAGACGGCGCTGCTGGTTATCCGTGAGCGGCTTGGAAATGAGGTAGCGCTGCTGAGTCAGCCCCTGAGCGCGGCGGGTGTCAAGGCGGAAGCGGTCATAGCCTGCATCTGCAAGGGACTCCATGATAGCGTCACCGAGAGCCTTGGCATCAGGACCTTCACACACGTACATAGTGTGTTCGCTGGTGAAGGGGGCATCCCATGCGGCGCGGCCATTCTTGGGGATGAGTACACCCACCATGTTGCCGTGGCCATCGGAGCATACGGCCCACACGGTTTCGCTGGAGCCGGGCTGTACGATGGAAATGTAGTACTGCGGGTATGCGTATGAGAACTCCTTAACTACGGATTCACGCAGCCAAGCATGAAGGGCGCGCTCGGCGCGAGCGGGAAGGGGGCCGGCGGGGAGTACGTCGCGGTATTGCGGTGCGGCAGCATCATCATAGCTGTACACGGTAACAGTACCGCCACTGCGAAGCTTAGCGGCAGCATCAGCGGGATCGATAGGGCCGAGGCAGGAGCTTACGGCGGTGATAGTGGCCACGGTGCAGCAGGCCAGAGCGAGATTCTTGAGGAGGGAAAGATGTTTCATGACGTTTCGGTGTTCCTCATTCTAGCCAATAAGTGAGGGGAAAGACAAGCAAAAACTTACAGAAAATGCTTTTTTTTATCATTTTTATGCAGAAAAGTGGGTGGAATGGGTAAATGAGGGGGCGGATTTTGAGTGCTAACTCAGAATTGGCTTGACGGGAGAATGGATTCAGTACAGAATGGAGGACGTTATGAAGATGCTGATGAAAGATGCCGCTGTACGCGGATTGGCTATGGCTACCCTCGGCGCGGCCGTGTGTGGATTGTGCTCCTGTAATGAAGAAGAGGGAGAGAATCAGGCAGCAGCGCCTGCAGAAGCTGCTGCGGCTCAGCCCGCTCCGGAGAATGCTGCTAGTGAGGCCCCTGCTGTGGCTCCTGCTGCTTCCGTAGAGGAGATTGAGGAAGAGCTGCTGGATACATTCATTTTTGATTTAGGCATGCGTGCTAGCGATTTGTCATCTCACCCTGAGCTGAATGCAGCTGTGCGCAATATGCTGGAGAAGCTGGAGAACTACTATCAGGCACTTGCCGAGGAGCTGGCCGGTACTGAGCGCAAGCTGAGGCTTGCTCTGCGTTTGGCTGATACCACGAAGAATCTCGGTGCTTGGGAGCGTGCTAATAATTTATACCAGCGCGCCCTGGCGGATTATGAGGCCATGCCGGAAGAGCTGAGGGATAAGGCTGAGTGCCGCCGCTTGCTTAGCTCTATTTATAACGGTATGGGCTTTTGTGCTCTGAGACGCGGCATGACGAATGAGGCCATTGAGTTTTACACCAAGGCCAAGGGGATTGATGAAGCAGCCTTAGCTCAGGTGACTCCCGCAGCGGATGCTGTGCTTCCGGAGGGTGAGCAGCGTGAGCGCTATCTTCAGGCCGCAGCTGATATGCTTTTCTCCATTCGCTGCTTGGGTGAGTGCCAGGTCGTGGCTCAGGATGTAGAGGAAGCTCGTGAGACGTATAAGAGCGGTGTGAGCCTTGCTGAGCAGATTGTAACAATCCCTGCTGCGAATGGCTCCACGCAGCGTGCTCCCCTGTGGGGGCTTTCTCAGGATCCTTCCCTGCAGTATGTGCGTTTGCTGGTAGTGCTGGGAAATTTGGAGAGTTCCAGTGGCAATGCTCAGGAGGCTTTTAACAACTGGCTGAAGGCGGCCCAAATTTGTGAACTGCTTACCCAGCGTGCTTCTTCTCCCATTATTCGCAGCAAGGCAAGCCAGATTTTGCAGATTATCGTGCCGCAGCTCAGGTCCATGCAGCAGGCTTCTGCTTCTCAGCCTCAGGCACCGGCACAGCCTGAAGGCTCCGGTGACTCTGCCGGGCAGCCCACGCCTCCGCAGGAATAACTGTTTACCACCGGCCGACTGCTGATGGCATCATTCCTCATTTCACAGCCTGCGCTGGAGCAGAATGCCCAAGTGCTGGCGCAAGTGGCACAGAAAAGTGGTGCCCACATGCTGCTGGCACTGAAGGCGTTCTCCACCACTTCGTGTTTCTCCACGCTGCGTCCGTATGCCGCGGGGTGCTGTGCCTCCGGGCTGTATGAAGCCCGCCTGGCCGCGCAGCACATGGGAGGGCACGTAGCTGTGTATTCCCCGGCTTATCGTCCTGCTGAGTTGGAGGAGCTGCTGGGTTTTGCACACCACATAGATTTCAACAGCATCCCCCAGTGGCAGCGCTACCGTGAGCAGTGCCTGCGCCACCCCAGAGTGCAGAGTGGTGAGCTGCTGCTCGGCCTGCGTGTGAACCCGTGCTTCTCCACGGGCCATACCCCGCTGTATGACCCCTGCGTGCCCGGCTCCCGCCTCGGTATACCGCCGGAGCAGCTCGCCGGAGCTGACCTCACCGGCATCTCAGGTTTGCACTTCCACACCCTCTGTGAGCAGGGTGCTCAGGAGCTCGTGGATACCTTCCGCGCCTTTGAGAAAAACTTCGGTACTCTCCTTGCCTCTCCGCAGATTCGTTACCTGAACATGGGGGGCGGCCACTGGATAACCAAGCCGAATTATGACCGTGAGGCCCTCATCTCCCTCGTGCGCGAGGTGCGTGAGTGCTATGGGGTGGAAGTGTTCCTAGAACCCGGCGAGGCTTGGTGTGTGCACACGGGCGTGCTGCGCGCGCGCGTTTTGGATGTGTTTGAGTCCCTCGGGTACCAGCATGCTATTCTGGATGTAAGCGCCAGCGCTCACATGCCTGATGTGCTGGAAATGCCCTACCGCCCGGACGTCTACGCGGTGCGCCCTGCGGAAGAACAGGCCGGTGGCACCCCCGCCGTGCAGCTCCCCGGTGAGAGCTATGCCCCTGCCGGTGAGGCCGGTGAGCTGCCGTACACCTACCGCCTCGGGGCTCCCACCTGTTTGGCAGGTGATGTCATCGGTGATTTCTCATTCTCGGCTCCCTTGCAGCCGGATGATGAAATCGTGCTGGACGACATGACCCACTACACCATCGTTAAGACCACCCATTTCAACGGCGTTCCTCATCCTGCCCTGCAGGTTTTGCAGCCGGATGGCAGCATCTCCACCGTTTGCCGCTTGGATTATGCCGATTTTGAGCGTCGTCTTGGCTAAAAATGGTAAAAAAATGTATTTTTTTCAAAAAAATGAAAAATAGTGCTTGACTTTTGTTTTGGTGTTGCTATAATATGCGCACCGCAACAGCGGTAACCAAACAAAAAGGCAAAGCGCCCGTAGCTCAATTGGATAGAGCATCTGACTACGGATCAGAAGGTTTGGGGTTCGAATCCCTGCGGGCGTGCTTCCTTAACAGAAAGCCTTCGGGCTCAGAAAAATGCCGGTCGTTTTGAACGTAACCGGCTTTTTTTGACTCAAAGTTTTCAGAAGCATGGTTATCACGCTGTGCTCAGCATGGGGGCGTCCCGGTTTCGACTGAACATTCGAGGCGCCGGCTGCATGTGGAGGTTGATCGGCTGGCCTCCTTAAAAGCCGCTCAAAACATTAAATGCCTATTCCAATAACGAATACGCAATGGCTGCGTAACATACGCGCCCGATTCAACGCCTGACGCCTACTAAGGCCGCGAATCCTAGCTCAGTAGGCAGGTGCCGTGCGGGGGAACCGCGTACGGTATGACATCCACAGGTTCCTGGCTTGGTGGAAGGCTGACGCAGAGCGGACCACCGGTGAGAGCAGCAATCTGCGTCTGAACATGGAGATGCTTGCGTCAACAGTGTCCAGGACAGGGGTTCGACTCCCCTCGCCTCCAGCCTCCGTTTTTTCGGAGAAAAAACTTCGGCTTGGCAAGCCTTTTTGGTTTGCCAAGCTTTTTTATTTTGCGAAGTCGATTTTTTTATTGCTTATCACACCAAAGGGGCAACGCGGTGGCGGGCTGTACGGCTCTTCTGCAATAATTGTGGAATGAGCCCCGCAAGGAAGAAGAGAAGCCGGAGAAAAGTATTAGTAAAAAGCAGAAAAACATTGAGCATGGAGGAGAAAACTCCTACCATGCCCAGTGTTGTGTTCTTGAAGTACT
>JAZRTR010000020.1:0-40972 GCA_045652085.1 Akkermansia sp. | reverse complement strand
AGTACTTCAAGAACACAACACTGGGCATGGTAGGAGTTTTCTCCTCCATGCTCAATGTTTTTCTGCTTTTTACTAATACTTTTCTCCGGCTTCTCTTCTTCCTTGCGGGGCTCATTCCACAATTATTGCAGAAGAGCCGTAAAACGAGCCCTGAAGCGCGCAAAAAAAATCCCCACCTTGCATTTGTGCTAAGGTGGGGGATTTTTTAATTAGTAAATGTACGGCTTATTAGGCGGGGGGATTGGGGCCGGAACCGTACTGATTGGGACCAGGCTGAGATTCCTGGAAGCAGAGAATCAGGCCATAAATGGGAATCAGGCAGAATGCACCGTGTTTGCCGATATCGTGCATGCGGCGCCATGCTACTGCGATGGAGGGAATTAGGGTGACCAGACTACCGATGTAGGTAAAACTGAGAAGCACGCAGAACAGGTAGAACCACCAATATTCAGACCTGGAAGCGCGGCCATCAAACGTGGCGTAACGCTTGAAGCAGGATGAAATGGCCTGCCCGAAGCTATAGGAAGAACCGGAGCTCAGGAGCTGCTGCACAGGAATCCAGTTGGGAAGGCTGGCATTCCAAGCCATGCTGTTCTGGGGTAACTGGCCGGCGAGAATCATTGCGCGGATTTCTTCAACGGAGTAGGGGCCGACCGGCTGACCACCGGGAGCGCTAACGTGGTATTTTACGGGAGCCGGAGCTGCGGGCATGGGAGCGGGTGCCGGGGCCGCAGGCATAGGGGCAGGAGCTGCAGGCATGGGAGCGGGAGCTGCAGGCGTGGGAGCGGGAGCTGCAGGCGTGGGGGCAGGGGCAGGCATGGGGGCAGGGGCAGGAGCCGGAGTAACGGGGAAGTGAGCTGTAATGGGCTCCCAGTTAGTCATGCCCTGGCAGAAAACGCTTGCGCTGCTCGGATAAGTTCCATCAGCAACACCTTTCTTAATGGTTTGCTCATCAAACGGCCCTTGGGGAGTGCCACCAGGGATTACTACGTAATATGATTTCATGTGTGATATCGGAGGGATGAGATTGTACAACCGCGGTCATGCGGATGCGTCATTCGCGACTACCTAGTTGTCTTTTTGTAGGCATGAAAGTACCCACACGCTCATTATAGTATAATGCGAGTGCCTCGCCAAGCAAAAACTGCTATAATAGGCATAATTTATACTCAGAATTGGGCAAATAATTTTATGTTTTTCTCTTTTGTCCTAATTTTAGGCTGGATATATATACGGCAATCGCTTTTTGCGCAAAAAACGCACGGTATCCGGAAAAACATTTTCGCCGGTATCTACAAAGTTCTATTTAATATGACGTGTAATTAATGTAGGCGCAATTCGTAATCTACCACGTCCAGTAGCTTGCCGAATTTTTCGCCAACTGCGTGGAAGTGTGATGCCTGTCGGAAGCCTAGAGACTCGTGAAAACTGCAGCTTCGCTCGTTTCCTTGCGTGATGCAGGCGATGAGTACACGGCACTCTGCGGCTCGACAGCGGGTGATAAGCTCCTGCATGAGCTTGCGGCCCACTCCTTTGCCACAGGCCTGAGGGGCGAGGTATATGGTACTTTCCCATGTACCGGCATAGGCTGCTCTCTCTTTCCAGCGGTGCGCATAGCAGTAGCCCAGCACTTCGCCATCCTCTTCATATACGAGGTAGGGATATTCCTTGGAAAAGCTTACGATGCGTGCTTCCATCTGCACTTCACTTATTCCTTCTGTCTCAAAGGAAATGGTGGTGTGCAGCACGTATTCGTTGTATATGGCGGCCAGTGCTGCGGCGTCTTCCCGGGGATGTACCTCGCGTATCATTGCGCCTGTTATGCTACATGATTCCGCTTCCAGCGTCAAGCGCATTCTGGCGCTTGACGCTGGTGAGAAAGGGCAGGGCCCATGATGATGGTAAAATCAATTAGGCTTTTGCTTACTGCGGAAGTAGGCGCCCATGCGCCTCACGATTGAAGAAAATGCCTTGTTTTCCGACGCCTCATCGTCAGAGTTGGCAGGGGGCGGAACCGTTGCTTCGTCCACAATATCAACGTCCACGGTCTCAGCTTCCTGAAGCTCATCTTGGATTATTTTAGCCTCGCGGCGCAGCTGCTCGCGCTGTTCTTCAGGTACCTCATTTTCCAGATAGTCGGGGATAACGAGGGATAGAATGAGGGTGAGTATCCCGAGGTCATCCAGCAAGCCGATGATGGGGGCTATATCCGGGATGGCATCCAGCGGGCTGATGAGGTATAACAGGGCGGCCCCCAAAAGCAGTACATTACGCGGGGTGAGCAGCTCTTTTGCTTTTCCATCTCGGAAAATCTGGTATGCCTGATTAGCTCGTTTGGCGGCGGGATTGGTTTTGCCCTTTCTTTGCAGCCAGTCGCTTACAGCGTTTTCAAACTTCTCCAAGGTTTGTGGGTCTTTCAGAATTTCCACCATTCGCTTGACCCACTTGGATTTTTCGAAATGAACGATGTTTTTTGTTTGATTTTCACTCATAGATGTTGGGCTATTGTGTGTTGTTGTGCCCCGTATTTGTCGAGAAATTAGCAGCAATATTGATCTTTTGCAATACAAAAATGCGAAAGAATCGTGAGGCAGGCAGAAAAACATTAATGGTTACTTGTTTTTCACAGAGAGGACACGTTTAATAACGGTAACGGCGTCGTGAGGAATTACGCGAAGAATTGCGAGAGGGTGAACTGTAATACCTGATGTTCGGTTGGTAATCTTCATATTCACAGGGTGTTTCCGGAGGAAGCGCATCTTCTGAACCGGCGATGTCGCAATACTCAGCACGCAGTTCGTATATCTTCTCCGTTACACGCTGAATGGTATTCATGATAACTTGATTCTGATTCAATAAGGAGGAGATGGCCTGATCTATACCGGAGTATCGTTGCGAGCCGGCGGGGAGCTGGTGGCATACTCTTACTCCGCGTCCATCAAAATCTGTTCTTGCCCAATGGCGGCAGGCTCCTGTGATACCTTGGTCATCACAGTTACAGGTGCCACAGTTTCGGCATAGCTCGTGTAGCGTGATTTTAACGAGATTATAGGCAACTTTTCTATAGAGATTTTCTCTCCGCTGCCGCATATTCTGTAAGCGATTCCTGATGCTGTTAAGAGCGCGCCGTTGTTCTGGGGTGAGGGCGCTTTCTGATGGTGCAGAGTGCGAGGTCGTATTGCGCTGACGGGGTGGGGTAGTGGGGCGGGTATTGTACCCCTGTACCGGAGTGCTGCAGAATAACACCGCGGCAGTGAGGATAATCATGCTTGCGCGCGGATAGAGGTGGGCTAGGAAGTTCATGTGCTTATGTGGCAAGTAAGTGGATGTTGCGATATAAAAGTAGCACAAAAGCTATGGCAAGTAAATGTAAAAATAATCTTTTCGTTTAGAATGTGCGTTTTTTTAGTAAAGAAGGGTAAGTGGCTAGAGAATTTCGCGTTCAACTCCTTCCCAGTCTGTGCAGGAAAAAGCGCCGATTCCGGCATCCGTTTCGCAGAGCAGAACTCCCTTTTTTATTCCCCTGCGAGTGAGGATTATGTTACGCTCATCCGGTGAAAGTGTACCGGAAGTGGGGGATTCCACGATAATCGGCTCCATGGTGCCATCCTTACGGCATATCATGTAGCGGTGGGGGGCATGGTGTTCCGAGGTGATAGCAAGACAGCCTGCCGCATGAATATCTTCCGGTGTATTCCAAAAAAAGCCACCGCATACATCATGGTTTTGGATGTCCGGATAGCGGCATTTGCGACACCTATAGCCCAGCACCGGCCCTCGCAGTTCCTCTACGACTCCGATGGGAGTGTCCGTAAGCTGCCCGTTCTGCGCGGTGGTTATCTTCACTTCTGTGCGGTGTATGGCCTGCCTGATTTGCTGGAGCTGGTGTCCGCCGCAGTGTGGACATGTGAAGGTGATTATCATGGTTGCGGTTTTCGTCTTGTGGGTTTATGTATATAGCAAAATCTCTACTTTGTCAACCCAAAATTAGCAATTTTGGAGAAATACGTTGAGTCGTAAAAATATCGGCTTGCAAAAGTGTGGCAATAATGCTATATTTGCCAGCGTGGAAACGCAGAATCAGGACGAGTTAAAGTTGAATGTGAAGTTGTGGCTTAAGGCCAACAATTACAGCTACGCTTGGCTTGCTGAGAAGTGTTTTGTGACGGAGGCTACGGTGCGTAACTGGATGGCGCGGAAGGTAATTCCTGCCGCAAAGGAGCACATCATACGCGAGTTGATGAAGGATTTGCCAATGGCTCTTCCTTCTAGGGTGATGGTAAAGGAGGAGACTCTGGTAACGCTGAGTTTGGATTCTGCTACCCGTAAGCTTCTGGAGAAGAAGGCTTTTGCACAGGGGAAAACACTGGCGGAGTTCCTTGCTGATGAAGTTCCCCGCTTGGGTGAGTGAGCTGAGGCTTACAGAAGGAGTTATAGCGCACTGAGTGTGAGCTTGACATGAGCTACACTTATTGGATAGAATGGCGGGAGTATGATTGCCCTTCCACCTCAGACGCGTATAGGAAATTATAAAATACTGAAAGCCATCGGCCAGGGTGGTTTTGGTGTGACCTATGTTGCTCGTGATTGTTCTCTGGTGCGCACTGTGGTGTTGAAAGAATGTTTTCCTGCGCAGATATGTTGCCGCGCTGAGGATGGAAGTGTGCAACCTGTGCATGAGGAGCAGCGGGAATTATACCGACTGGCGATGGCTGATATGCGGCGAGAGGCTTGCACGCTGGCGCGGTTGAATCATGAGCGCGTCGTGCGGGTGTATGAGGTGTTTGAGAGCCAAGGCGGTTTGTTTTATGTGATGCCGTGGTTGGATGGCGGTACGCTGGAAGAGGTGATAGCTGAAGCTGCAGCGGAGGGGCAACCCATAGAACCGGAAAAGGCAAGGGCTTGGCTGCTAGATGTGCTGGATGGGTTGAGCTATCTTCATTCGCAGAAGTTTCTTCACCGTGACTTGAAGCCGGCTAATATCATGTTTGATGCAAACGCTCGCCCTGTTATCATAGATTTTGGTGCTGCTGTGTTCTGCGGTGCAGATGATACGATTACTCAGGGTGCATTTTCTCCGCAGTATGCTGCTCCCGAGCAGGTGGCAGGCAAGGGGGTGCTGGGAGAACAGTTGGACTTGTATGCTCTGGCCGCAACCTGGTACGAGCTTCTTAGTGGGAAATTGCCGGAGGCTGTGGTGAAGCGCATGTTTACAGATGACTTGGTTCCGCTGGGGGAACTGCTGGGAGTGGGCTCTGCAGCCGGAGTCATGGTGGAGTCCGTCATGAAGAATCTGGCGCTGCAGCCATCAGAGCGCTGTGCTAGTGCCGCGGAATGGCGCGCTTGGCTGCTTGAAGATAAGGCTCCAGCATCAGTTCGTAAGAAGAATCTGCTGCTTGGGATGCCGCGCCAGACTTCGCTTCTTCTTGCTGGCTGTGCTGTTTTTCTAGCTGGGGGGCTGGTGGCGTTTCTGCTGCAGGATAATCAGGTGGAGCCTATGCCTTCTGCGCCAGCTGAGCAGGCATCTGTCCCCGCGTCCGGTGAGGGCGGTGGAAGTGGGAATGATGACGCTGCCAAGCTGGCTGATTTAGTGGAATCCTTCATTGCGGAACATGCTTTGGAGAGCAAAGTGGCTGAGTTAGCGCGTTTGAATGCGGAAGCACAGGCGCTGAATGCTGAATATGAAGAATCTGTGCGGCGCTTTGTGGCTGAGGCGACGGAAGCTTGCGCCAATCTGAATCGGGATGAGCGTTACAGCTACTTGTGGGGAAGCAAGAGGCGCGAATCAGAGGCGCTGATGTCACAGTATATAAAGAGATTTGATGAGTTAGCCTTAAAACAATCTCTTCTATATACGGAGATAACTGAGCTGATGAATGAGCCTGAGCTGCATGTGGCTGATCTTTCTACCACTGACGCTGTGATGCTACTGCAGCTGAAGCGTGCTCTGCGTAATCGTTATGAAAACAAGCTCAACCTAGTTCTCTCCCCCTGTAATGAGGATGCTTTTAGCCAGTTGACTCGCCTGATAGACTAGTGTTTAGTCCTGAGGAATAGTGATGAAGAGTTCTGGTTGTGGGGGTGACTGTTGTAGTGTAGGCTTGTGTTCCTGATTGACAATAAGTAGATAGTAGGCTACTGTAAACAAAAGAACGATGAGTATGAGCGCTGTTACGCGGGTGAGTACTGAGCCCGGCTGTGTAGAGTTCTGCTGAGATTCTTCCGGTTGCTTCTGTATTTTCAGTGAGTTGCTCAGGTGGTCGGAAGTCGTTGCGTTTTGTTCTGTTTTTTTCATTCTTAGTGAAGCCGTATTCTGTTAGTCTGCGGATACTGTTAGCAAGAATGGGAACGTGCCGATCATTTAATCAGCATGCGCTGATAATAGCAGAAGTGTGGAGTGATAGTCAATCCTGAAGAATTGCACGTCAAGTTACTGACGCAGAATAACTCTCTGAATATCTTTCGGGGCTTGCTTTAGGCTTGACAGAACAGGGGATAAAAGGATATGATGTGCGGGTATTCGCCTTAATCTTATTATATAGAGTCGACCCCGAGCTTACATCATGATTCCCGAGGACAAACGCCAAGAGCTGGAAGGTATTCGTAAAACTCTTCTCGAGCTTGAAGAAGAATGCACTGCAAAGGAAGGGTATGAGGCAGTGAAGGAGCAGGTAGCACAGGCTTTGCGTGCTATTGATCAGTTTGACTCCGGTATTGAGATTATCGTGTGCATGGGCATGCTGAAGGCCGGTAAATCAACCTTGGTGAATTTGTTGACGCGTTCTTCAATGGCATCTCCCACGGGGTATGGGCAGGATGTCACACTGCGCCCGGCTCTTATTCGCATGGCGGAACCCGGTACTGCACCCCATATTTTCCTGTATGAGAAGGCAGTTGGCTCTGAGGAGTCTGATTCGACCGTGCTGCAGGCGGCGGTGCTGGACCATCTGCGTGGGATTGAGAAAGAGGGCAGTATGTCTGCCGTTTCGGTTCGTTCGTTGCCTTTGAATGAGTCTAACTTGCGAGGGGTACTTTGTAGCCGGGTGGAGGATTCCTCTCTGCTTACCGAAGAGCCGGTGATGGTTGTCGTGGAGACGGAGTATAACGAGAATTGCCGTCTGTTGCGTCACCGTAACCGCATGCTGCTGGATATGCCCGGCTGTGATTCCTCCACTGCTGAGGTGGCTAAAGGTGAGCGTTATCGTGAGATTGGCAAGGAGTGTGATATGGTGCTACTGCTGCAGAGTTCTGTGGCACCTCTGAATGCCAAGGCGGTGGAAGAGCTGGAGGCGCTTCTGGCTGGCCGTGCTCCCTCTACATCCAGAATTATCCAAAACCGCATGGAATCAAAGGCTTGGCTGCGTCCGGAAGTGCTTGATGCTGAAACGATGGAGCAGTCATCCCGCGCTCTCAGCGTGTTGCGCCAGCTTTCCGATAACCGGGAGATTCCGGTTTCCTCCGTGAATTTAGGCATGGCGTATGCTGGCATTTTTGAGAGTTCTGCTCGCCTGCGTGAGCATGTCGAGATGTCCGGCGGTGTATACCAGTCACCGGCAGAACTGTTGGCGGGTTCCGGCTTTGAGGCCATGGAGGACTCCCTGCATCGTGAGCTTTCTGATATCCGCTATCTGCACTGCTGTGATAATCTCCGCCAGACTCTGCGCTCATTGGCCGCTGCCGTGCTTGTGACGCAGCGTAGTGAGAATAAGGTGCTTGCTGCCCTAAAGAGCAGAGCGGAACGCTGGGACTCCTTCCGGAAGGTGGCGGAAGATGCTCTGCATTGCCCGAATGTTCCGGCTGATGCTGAGTTCACCGTAGCGCCCACTCAGATGCCTGATTTTCCTCTTATCTGTGAGAATATTTATAGGGACCGCCGGGAGCTTTACAAGGGCCCGAAGGCTACAGGCCGTGATATCAATGAGTGCATGATGGACTGCAACAATGCCTGCCGCGAGGCTCTGCGAGAGTTCCTTTTTAATGACCTTACTGATAGGCATGTGCAAATTTCCGTGGGTGGAGAAATCTCCACAGTTTCCGCGTGGTGTAATCACGCTATCAGTCGTTTGCTGAAGTCTTGCAAGCAGCGCCTGATGGAGCATGACGCCGAGCTCTGGAGTGAGTTTTCTGTGCCGGAACACCCGGATTTCCTGGAATGGCAGGAGGTGCATAACATGCCGCTGAGTACGGAAAAGGCCGCGAAGGAAAATCGTTTCAACCCGTATATTTACGAGGAGCGTGTTCACCGTTGGTGGTGGAAAGATGCTGATAAGGAGTATGAAATATTCTGGGGAAATGAGCTTTTTGTGGGGCAGGTGGTTGATCCCATGGTGAAACATTATATGAGTGAAGCTGATGAGCAGCTGCAGGCTCAGCCTCCTCATGAGCACATTCAGAAGGTTATTACGGAGGAGGTGCGTTCCACTACGGCAAACTTCTTTACCGCTCTTTCTGCCAAGCGTGAGAAAACCCTGAACGACATAGCCACTGCGCAGGAGCGTTTGAAAGAGCTTGCTGCCGTGATTTCGAGAGTGAACGCGATGAATGTGGCTTACGAGAAGGCTCATTAATGTGCGGGGCGTTCTCGCATAACACGGGGCGTCCTCCAAGGTCCCCATAGCATTAACACCGGGGATATTCCTCGGTGTTTGCTTGTATATAGAAAAGGCACTCGCCTTCCGGGATTTTTCTGGTTATTGTGAGCTGATGGGCTTAGCTCACGGCAGAAGACGTGGCAGGGATAGGCTGAGTATCGTCACTTGATGAAGGAGTGCTTATGATGGTGACAATCAGCATGATGAGGGTGATGATTACCTTACAAAACACCCCCGCCAGCAGCCCGAGCATGGCACCTAAACCGGATTTAGCGGAGTCCTTTGCATTCTTGCGTACAATCAATAGCTCTGCGATGAACGCACCAAGAAAGGGGCCGGCTATGATGCCGATAGGAAATGCGAAAAACGCTCCTATGAAAAGTCCAAGCATACTGAACCAGAAGGCCTGCTTGCTGCCGCCGAATTTTTTGGCGCCCATGGCTGTGGTGATATTGTCCACCAGCGTGCCAAAGATGGCAAGCAGTACGAGGATGAGCCATACCCACCATGCGGGGTACGGATGCCCTCCTGCCAGTGCATAACACACGCTGCCTCCCAGCGCTACGAAGCAGCCGGGGTAGGGCATTACTGCCCCTACGAATCCGGCCATGTAAAGAAGAGCAGCTGAGATGTAAAGACCGATAGCTGTATAATCTTGGCCTGCAAACCACTGTGCTATTTCCTGAAACATGGCCGAGTTTGTGTTGATTTACAGTCCCTTTGCTCTGAGTTCTGCGCGTTTGCGGGCGGTAGCATCCAGCAGGCGCTTACGCATGCGGATGAAGTGGGGAGTGGCTTCCACCAGCTCATCCTGCTCAATGTACTCAATGGCTCGCTCCAGCGAGAATACGCGAGGGGGCGTGAGCTGAATGGAGTCGTTCTTGGTGGCGGAGCGGTGGTTGGTGAGATGCTTTTCGCGTGTGGGATTGACGGGAATGTCGATGGGCTTGGGGTTTTCGCCCACAATCATACCCTCGTACACCTCATCACCGGGGGCAATGAAGAGGGAGCCACGCTCTTCCATAGCCTGCAGGGCATAGGGGCGGGCAATGCCGTTCTCCATGGAAATAAGTGTGCTGCTTTGGCGGGTGACAATTTCGCCTGCATAGGGAGCGTATTCCTTGAAGAGGTGGGAGAAGATGCCATGACCGCTGGTGAGGTTTACCAGCTCGAACTCGAAGCCGATAAGGCCGCGGGTGGGGATGGTAGCCTGAATGTACGTGCGGCCTGTACCCTTAGTTTCCATATTCTCGAGAATGCCCTTGCGGTTGCCCAGAATACGCACTGCGCCGTTCGCGCATTCATCAGGAACTTCAATGAATACTGTCTCAAAGGGTTCGCAGCGCACGCCGTCAATATCCTGTGTAATCACTTTGGGGCGTGATACCAGCACCTCATAATTTTCACGGCGCATTTGCTCCACGAGAATGGCAATCTGCATGGTGCCTCGGGCGGATACCATAAATACGCCGGCCAAATCTGTATCTTCCACCTTAATGGAGATGTTCGTGCGCATTTCGCGCATGAGGCGGTCGCGGATGACTCGGCTGGTCACGTTCTTGCCATCGCGGCCACCCAGAGGCCCATCATTGATACTGAACTCCATCTGTACCGTGGGCGGGTCAATCTGCACAAAGGGCATAGCCTCTGCCTCGGGGTCTGCCACCAGCGTTTCGCCGATGTCCACCCCTTCGAAGCCGGAGATGCCGATGATGTTGCCGGCCTCGCCGATGGCGGAGTCCGTGGTCTGCAGGCCGCTGTATTCGAAAAGCTTGGTTACTTTGCCCTGTACCTTGCTGCCGTCTGCTCGCAGCAGGTAGAGGGTGTCGCCCTTCTGTACACGTCCGTTGGTGATGCGGCCTACTGCCACTCGGCCCACATAATCATCCCAGTCAATGTTGGATATGAGCATCTTGAAGGGGGCGTCTGCATCAGCATCTTTCGGGGCGGGAATGTGATTGACAATCTGGTAGAGCAGGGGGGTGCAGTCCACAGGCGGCTCATTTTCCGGGCTGTTCATGAAGTAGCCATCGCGGGCAGAGCCGTACACGAAGGGCGCTTCAAACTGCTCCTCTGTAGCGTCCAAATCCAGCAGTAGCTCCAGCACCTGATCGTGCACTTTCATGGGATCCGCGTGTGGGCGGTCAATCTTGTTCACCACCACGATGGGAAGAAGCCCTTCTTCCAGAGCTTTGCGAAGGACGAAGCGGGTCTGCGCCTGAGGGCCTTCATATGCGTCCACCACCAGAATGACGCCGTCCACCATCTTCATCACTCGCTCCACCTCAGCGCCGAAATCTGCGTGGCCGGGGGTATCTACGATGTTGATGGTATAACCATTCCAGTGAATGGAGGTATTCTTTGCTTTAATAGTGATACCCTTTTCACGTTCCAAATCCATGGAGTCCATGGCGCGTTCCTGCACTTCCTGATTTTCTCGGTAGGTGCCGCCGGCTTTCAGCAGCTGGTCTACGAGGGTGGTCTTGCCGTGGTCTACGTGGGCGATAATGGCCAGATTGCGGAACTTCGTGGGATCACTCATAACTTTTTTTGGGGGAACGCACTTTGCGCGCCTTGCGCGCGTCATTCTAGCATATTGCTTAAGGCTCGTAAAGCCTTAATTGCGCGGCAGACGGAAAAATGCTTTTCAAAAGCGTGTAATTAATATTTAGGAAAAGTTAAAAAATAATTAATTTTGGAATTGACAAACTAAAAAATGCGTGTATACTGAGCCGCACATGAGATCTACCATCACAATTATGACTGGCATCATGCTGTTATTCAGCGGGCTGGTTTCCGCAGATACCATTACGGATCTGCGCCCTGCCATTAATGATGCGGCCGCAAGACATGGAGTGGACCCCGTGTTAATGGAGGCGATTATGCGCCACGAATCTGCCAACGGCACCTCTTTTTCGGCTCGCCGCCGCAATAATCTGGCGGGCATCATGGGGCGCCGTGGTCAGCGTCAGTACGGAAGCAAGGAAGATTGCGTGAATGATCTTGCATCCATTCTGGCCAAGTACAGGCAGAGAGGTCGTGTAACAGTGGCTCAGATTGCTCGTTCCTATTGCGCTAGCCACAGCTCGTGGACGCGCCACGTCAATGGCCTTATGGGGCAGATTCGCAACGGCCGCTTCGGTGCTTTGGAGCAGCCCTCTTCTGAGGATTAAGTAAAATCCGCTTTCCCCACTATATCAGCTTATTCCCACCCCGCGATTCTTTGAATCTGCGGGGTGTTTTTTTATGCTGACCCCGGTATGGGAATAAAAAAGCTGCTGTCTCACGACAGCAGCTTTTATAATTGAGAGAGAGTAGGTTTATTTGGGGAATTGTTTCCGAAAAGGGGGATTAACCGAGTTTGAGCACGTCCACGATGGCGGATGTAATCTCCTTCATGTCATCCAAGCAGAGCTCGCCCATGTGAGCGATGCGGAAAGTCTTGTCCTTCAGGCCGCCGTAGCCGTTGCCCAGTTGCATGTTACGCTCAGCCAGAGCCTTGTTGAGCTCGGGGATGGAGATGAGTTCGGAGCAGCCCTTGGGATGAGCATCGATAACGGTGAGGGTCTTGGAGAGATACTTGCGGTTCGGGTACACGCGGAAGTATTCGTCGGCCCAGGCGCGGGTGAATTCAGCGCACTGCTCATGGCGAGCGAAGCGTGCATCAATGCCTTCCTCGTTCACGATGTGCTGGAGCTGTTTGTCCAGAGCGTACATGAGGGAGAGGCAGGGAGTGGAGGTGTACTGGTAGTTCTTCTTGTCGATGAAGTCCCAGAGGGTACGAAGGTCGAAGTACAGACCGCGGTTCTCCACCTCAGCGGTGCGATCATAGGCCTTCTTGCTCATAGCGCAGATGGCCAGACCGGGGGGCAGAGCGAGAGCCTTCTGGGTGGAGGTGATGAGAACGTCGATTCCCAGCTTGTCCGTTTCAATCTTAGAGCCGGCGGCGGAGGAAACGGCATCCACGAGCCACACCACATCCGGGTACTTCTTCATTACCTCGGCGATTTCTTCCACGGGGTTCTGAATACCGGAGGATGTTTCGTTATGTGTTACCGTGATGACGTCATACTTGCCGGTGGAGAGTGCGGCATCCACCATCTCAGGGGTGGTGGGTTCACCCATTTCGCTGGAGAACTTGTCAGCGGGGATGCCGTTGGTGACAGCCATCTTGTACCACTTGTCGCCGAAGGCGCCTACGGAGAACACAGCAGCACGCTTGGCTGTGCAGGAGCGGATGGCGCCTTCCATGAGGCCGGAGCCGGAAGATGTGGAGAGCAGAATGCGGTTATCCGTGTAGAGCACCTTCTGCATGTTGTCCGATATGCGCTTCTGAATCTCGGAGGCTTTCTTGGAGCGGTGGCCAATCATCGGCAGGCTCATCTCCGAAAGAATGTCTTCCGACACGATGGTCGGACCCGGAATAAACAGTTTGATTGCCATAAAGTGAAAATAAATGGTGGTGAACACTATGTTTTTAACACAGTATCCCAGTAAAAGCGAGAACAAAGTGACGCGTTGACAAAAATGAAGGTTGCTTTATGTCATAAAAAAGTGTACGATGATGCTTGTATGAAGTTTCTCAGCCATCTCATTGTTTTGCTGCTTGCTGTCTGCGCACATTGCCCGGCGGAAGCGGATTCCGCGAATCCGCGAATTGTTAACCGAGTGGCCGCTACAGTAAATGGTAGGCCCATTACCTCCAGTGAGGTGCGCGCACGTTTGGCTCCCTATGTGCGAGAGCTCACGATGCTGTACCCCCGTCAGGGTCCGCGTTTCAATGCTGAGCTTGTGCGTGCTAAGAAGGCTGTTCTGGAAGAGCTCATCGAGCGTGAGTTGGTGCTTTGTGAGTTTGAAAACGGTGGCTTGATGATTCCTGAAGGTGCGATTAACGAGGAAATTAACCGCCGTATTTTGAACCAGTTCAATGGTAATCGTGATGCGCTTCTGGAGAATCTGCGCCGCAGTGGTATGAGCTATGGTGAGTTCCGTGATTCCGTTCGCCGAGAGCTGACGGTGTCAGCCATGCGCAGTTCACGTTATGATCGCGGTATTCCTCCCACTCCGGATGAAATTCAGGCTGAGTATCGTGCCACCCGTTCGGATTATCGTGACATGACGCAGGACTCCATCTCCTACGATAAGATTTTCATCCCCATGCATAATCCGGATGATCCTAACGCTACTCCGGAGATGCAGTATGCTCTGAGTGAGCAGCTTGTGCGTGATATTGAGAGCGGTGCCATTACGTTTGAAGAAGCGGCCCGTCGCCACTCTCGTGATATTCATGCAGAGGACGGCGGCCGCTGGCCTTTTGTGAAGCGTTGTGACCTTGCCGTGGAGTTTGCTAACATTGTGTTCTCTCTCCCTGTGGGCCGCGTGACTGGTCCCTTGGTGGACCCTCGCATGGGCTTCACCATTGTGCGAGTCGTAGAAAGGCGCTTGGCTCCGGCTCCCTCCCTGAATGCCCGTGGTGTGCGCGCTCGTGTGGATGAGGCCGTGCGCCGTCGTAACAATGAGCGCCGCTATCGTGAGTGGGTGGACCGCCTGCGCAGCAGAGCAATCATCCGCACTTACATTTAAGTCGTCGTTCGCTGGCTGAAAGATTTGTACCCCCGGTTGCATGTTAAGCACCCGGGGGTATTTGTCATCGTGTGATTTTGCTTGAAAAAATGGGCAGATTGCGCTACCCTGTCTGCGCGATGAATATCAAACTGTTTAAGGACCTCTGCGAGGCAACCGGCGCTGCCGGTTTTGAGTACGGCATTCGTGACCTTATCATTAAGGAAATGACGCCGCTGGCTGATTCCATCACCGTGGATAACATCGGTAATGTAACGGCCCTTATTAAGGGCAAGAGCAGTGATAAGAAGATTATGTGCGCTGCTCACATGGATGAAATCGGTTTCATTGTGCGCCATATTGATGATAATGGCTTCATCCGTATCCTGCCCCTCGGTGGTTTTGACCCCAAGACTCTCACCGCTCAGCGCGTTATTGTGCATGGTACGAAGGATCTCCCCGGCTGCATGGGCGTGAAGCCCATCCACGTGATGAGCCCTGAGGAACGCACCAAGATGCCCGCTGTTACGGATTACGTGGTGGATGTAGGTCTGCCCAAGGAAGAGGTGGAGAAGTATGTATCCCTTGGTGATTCCATCACTCGCGTGGGTGACTTGGTGGAGATGGGCGATTGCCTGAATGTGAAGAGCATCGACAACCGTGGCGGTTGCTTCCTGCTCATCGAGGCCATCCGTGCTATTCTCGAGGCCGGTGAGAAGCCCTGCTATGACCTCTACGCTGTGTTCTCCGTGCAGGAGGAGGTGGGCCTTCGTGGTGCTCAGGTTGCCACGCTGGCTATCCAGCCTGACTTCTCCTTCGCTCTCGATGTGACCATCGCTTTCGATACTCCCGGTTCCGGCGCTCACGACAAGTGCACCGTGCTCGGTAAGGGTACTGCTATCAAGGTGTATGACGGTACTCTCATCACTGATAACCGCATGGTGAAGTTCATGCAGGCTCTCTGCGAGGAGAAGGAAATCCCCTACCAGCTTGAGCTGCTTGCCGCTGGTGGTACGGATGCCGGTGCCATGCAGAAGTTCTGCGCCGGTGGCTCCATTGCCGGTGCTGTTTCCATTCCTGTGCGTAACGTGCACCAGAGCATTGAAATGGCTCACAAGGTGGATATTCAGGCCAGTGTGAACCTGCTTGCCGCTTGCTTCTCCTCCCTCACTCGCTGGGATTGGAGCTGGGAGCGCAAGGTGCGCACCTTGGCGAAGTAAAAAATCACTATTTTCTGAGGAAGGCGGCTTAGTGGCCGCCTTCCTCTGTTTTGAATCACAATATGAACAGTAGAACGACTGTGCAGTTTAACCTCTGGGGGTGCGGGGGATTTTTGTTGCTCAATTATCTGGTGTGGCAGTGGGCAATCGGATTTTTCGAGGATGTTCTGTTTGCTCTGGGGGCCGACATGATGACCGGTGGTATAGCGGCGTGTGTGCTGATGCTGCTTGAGCTTTGCAGACATGATGACGCTTCGCCGGTATTTCGTCGTTCATTGCGTGTGTCGGTGCTCTTACTGCTACCGTTGCTTGTGCTCAACATAGCGGTGCAGGGGGATGCACTGGGGCTGATTGCCTCGATAGTGTTTAGTGTTGGGCACGTGTTGGTATCGCTCATCGTGGCGGGCTGTCTTTATGTCCGTTCCAAGTGAGTGTAAGATATACATTCCGGTTGACTTGCGTGGTGTTATGTGCTAATATGCCGCGACTTTAAAACCTCAAACCGCTTATGACTTTTTACGAAGAACTCGAATGGCGTGGGCTTGTGAACCAGATTTCCAGCCCCGATCTGATTGAAAAGCTCAACAAAGGCGGGCTGACCTTCTACATCGGCACAGATCCGACGGCGGACAGCCTGCATCTGGGCCATTATTCCAGTTTCCTTATTACCAAGCGTCTGCGTCAGGCCGGCCACACTCCGATTCTGCTCGTAGGTCTGGCTACCGGTCTTATTGGTGACCCCCGCGGTACTGTGGAGCGTGAGCTGAAGCAGAAGGAAGAGGTGTTCCGCAACTATGAGGCTCTGAAAGCCCAGGTGGAAAAGATTTTCGGTTTCGAGGTCGTGAATAACTACGACTGGATTAACCAGTTGAATGTCATTGACTTCTTCCGTGATTACGGTAAGTACATCAACGTGGGTTACATGCTCACGAAGGATCATGTGCGCCGCCAGATGGAAAGCGGTATTTCCTATGCTGAGTTCTCTTACATGCTCATTCAGGCCATCGACTTTAAGTACCTGCACGAGAACCGTGGCGTGGACTTGCAGGTGGCCGGCAGTGACCAGTGGGGCAATATCACCACCGGCATCGAGCTTATCCGCAAGACCACCGGTGATGAAGTATACGCTCTTACCATGCCGCTGGTGACGGATTCCCAGGGCAACAAGTTCGGCAAGAGTGAGGGTAATGCCCTCTGGCTGGACAAGAATAAGACTTCCCCCTATCAGCTCTATCAGTTCCTTATCAATGCCGAGGACTCTCAGGTTATCACCTACCTGAAGCGCCTCACCTTCCTGACGCCTGAGCAGATTATGGAGATTGAGGCCGAGCACATGGCTCACCCCGAGCAGCGCCTCGCTCAGCAGGCTCTCGCCCGCGAAATCATCTCCGACCTGCACGGCATCGAGGAGTTTGAGAAGGCTGTGGATATTTCCAAAAAGCTTTTTGCCGGTGATTTTAAGAGCCTGAGTCTGGCTGATGTGAAGGCCGGTATGAGTAACGTGCCCCACGTGAAGCTTACCCCCGGTGCACTTGTGGATGTGCTTGTGAATAGTAAGGTCTGCGCTTCTAAGCGTGAGGCTCGCGAGTTCATCGGTAACGGTGCTATTTCCCTGAATGGTGAGGTGGTGAAGGACCCCGCCTTTGAGGTAACTCATGAGCTGGCTATTGGTGGTGAATTGCTTGTCATCCGCCGTGGCAAGAAGAAGTTCTACCTCGGGGAGTTCTGATGAAAGCCCTCCGGCCGTTTATTTCCGCCGTACTGGCTCTGCTCTGTGTGCTTCCTGCATACGGGGCTGAGCCTCAGCTTGCCATGCCTCCTGCGCTGTTGGAGGCCATAGCCGGTAATGAGCCGTATGCCTCGCTTGTGGAGTACGGGCTACCGCTGCTGACCACGGCTGAGGAAGTGGCCGAACTGCCGGAGGCGCTGCGCAGCAGCCGTGCTGTGGCCATTAAGAGGGTGCTGATGGAGCAAATGATACAGGCTCGGGCAGACAGGCACCGTATCACCGCTGAAAATTATGCCCACAGCGCTCAGCGAGCTCAGGAGCTGGGGGCTCCCGCAGTATTTGTACTGTATCAGAAGCTACTGGCTGAAGATGAGCTTTCAGCGCGAGAATGTTACATTGTGCGCTCCGCGCTCAATAAGCTGTATGAAAACTACGGCATTAATTATCTCGCTCTGCGCTTCTTTGTGGAGGGTGCTGAATTGAGTACAGAGGTGGCTCTGGAAATTGCCGGGTGGATTCCTCTGGAGGGGCTGTTTAATCATATCCGTGAGGAGGATTTGACGCTGCCTTTGCTGGAGAATCAGCTGCACGAGCTGGCTGCTGTGAATGCTGAGCTGGTGCGTGTATTCTCCGGTATTCAATCTGCAGAGCAGGCGGAGGCCGCCCTGCCCGAGTTGCTGCCGCTGCTGGTTCGCTTTGAATCTACTGCTGGTTTGAGAAAGTATGCTACTCCGCAGCAGTTTCAGGTTCTGAACTTCCGCCATGGCACTCTTATCAGGAGTATAGGTTCCGCTCTCCCTGCGGAGCGTATACGCCTGCGTGAAGCTGATTATTATGGCAATGAACGCCTGAGGGTGCTGAATATGCTGCTCAACTGAGTTTCTCGGCTGAGGTATCTTTGGGCAGAGAGGCGCTTTTTGTTTGACATTTGTCGCTTCATGTGGTAGTAACCATACCATGTTTAAGCGTATTTTCTTAATGGTGGTCTGCCTGCTGGGAGCCCTTTATCCAGTGGCTTCCGTTGCGAATGCAGGTGATGCTCGCCAAGCTGAATCTTGGACTTCGCCTCATCCCTTGTCTTTGGAAGAATCCGCTCGTGTGGCTCTGCTTCCGTTTCCTCAACAAGTTGAATGGCTTGATGGGGCTCTGAATGTGAGAGGGAAGGAGCCTTCGCTGCAAGGTGATGTGAATGATATGCTGCGTACGGCTCTGCACGATTATCAGGCCGGAAGAAGGCAAGGGAACGGTACTTTCCCCGTCACCTTTAGTCTTAATGCGGATGCTCTGCCTGCGGATAAGTCTGCTGAGGGGTATCGTTTGAGTGTGGGGCAGGGCGGTGTGACCATTTGTGCTGTTACGGAGGCCGGCCTTCTGAATGGCTTCCAGACTCTGCGCCAGATGCTTCTTACCGGTGGCGGCCGCCTTCCGTACTGCGAAATCACAGACTGGCCCGCCTTCCGCTACCGTGGTTACATGCAGGATTGCGGCCGTAATTTCCGCACCGTGGAGCGCCTGAAGCAGGAGCTCTCTCTGGCTGCTCAGCTGAAGGTGAACCTCTTCCACTGGCACCTCACGGATTATCCGGCATGGCACGTGGAGTGCCGCTGCTATCCCGTTCTGAATGCGCCGCAGCACCGTACCCGTGATAAGAATGATACGTATTCTTATGAGCAGATTCGTGAGGTCTTTGCCTATGCTGCTGCACGTAATATCACTATTATTCCTGAGCTGGATATGCCCGGCCATAGTGCATACTTTGAGCGTGCCTTCGGCTTCCGCATGCATACTCCTCAGGGTATGAAGATTGTGGGTGAGCTGCTGGATGAGTTCTGCCGTGAAATTCCTGCGGATATCTGCCCGATTGTTCACTTTGGCGCAGACGAGGTGCGCATTCCTAATGCCGCCGAGTTTGTGGGCTTTGTTACTCAGAAGCTCCAGAGCCATGGCCGTACGCCCATGCAGTGGGCCAGTTCACGTGATTTGCCCGTGGGTGAGCATTCCATTGAGCAGCGTTGGGGTGAGGGCTCGGATATGGTAGCTCGCTCCATTCGCCCGGAGCGCATTACCCGCCGCGCCTTTGACTCCACCATGGGCTATACAAACCTTCTGGACCCCGCTTTGCTGGTGCGCCGTTACTTCTTTATGCGCCCGTGCGGTGTCGCCGCTGGTGATGAACAGAAGCTTGGTACCATCATGTGTATCTGGCCGGATGGTCGTGTGGATAATAAGGAATATATCCCCGGCATGGCTATCATGTGGCCTGGTATGATGGCCATGGCTGAGCGCGCTTGGAAGGGCGGTGGGGCAGATGGTGACCACCTGCCGCTGGATATGCCCGCAGCTGATACGGTGCCGGGCCGCGCTTATGCCCACTTTGAGCGCCGTATGCAGGCTATCCGCCGCGCGCAGTTCTCCGGCGAGGCTTTCCCCATGTGGAGGGAGTCCGGTGTGGAATGGACTGTGATAGGTCCTGTGAAGACCTCTGAGGCAGAATCTCGCCGTGAAGCTGTGAGAGCCGGCCAATATGATGGGCTGCCTACCCGCCGAGCAAATTGCGCCAACCTCTTCTTCCGTACCAGACCGGATACTGGTTACCTCGGTATGTTCCCGCAGGCAAGGCCTGGCCAGACTGTTTGGGCTGTCACTACCATTCGTGCTGAACGTGCTGGTCGCCATAAGTTCATGGTAGGCTTTGATGCTCCCGCTCGTTCAAACCGTCGCTGGACCGGTATTCCCCGCAATGGCACTTGGTCTCAGACGGGGGCTCGTATCTGGCTGAATGGAAGAGAAATCTCCAATCCTCGTAGATATCGCCTCGCTGGGCAGAATGCGCATCCCGGTAATGCTTGGAACTTCGAGAAGCCTCTGGACCCTGAAGAAATCTGGTGGGTACAGGATCCCATTGAAATTGAGCTTAAGCAGGGCCAGAATACCTTCGTGATTGAGCTTCCCTATGTGGGTGAGCATCACTCTTGGGGCGTATCACTCATTCCTCTGAACAATTGAGTTAGCCTCGTTTCCATTTACAAGCCGCTGTTTCCTTGTTCAGGGCAGCGGCTTTTTCTTGTATTAAAAAGCCGCCGTTCCTTCATCAAGAACCGCGGCTTGCTTCATTTACTTCTCGAAGTAGGGATTTTACATGAGCGTACGCTCCACACAGGCATACGCGCTGTGGTTGTGGATGGACTCGAAGTTCTCGGCCTCAATACGGTACCATGAGAAGGCATTGTAGTGCTCTGTGGCCACGGCTACATTGCGCACAAGGTCTTCCACAAAAACGGGATTATCATAGGCCTTGTCGGTCACGTATTTTTCATCCGGGCGCTTCAGGAGGCTGTACAGCTGGCAGCTGGCACATTCCTCCACGAGGTCAATGAGGTCTTCAATCCAGACGGCAGCGCCGGAGAATCGCACGGAGTAGGTCACAATACCGCGCTGGTTGTGTGCCCCGCGCTCGCTCATGGCTTTGGAGCAGGGGCAAAGGGTAGTAACCGGCACCTTAATCGTGAGCGTGAAGGTGCCCGGCTGGTTGCGCTCAGCATCTATGACGAAGCGCACGTCATAATCCATCATACCTTCCATGCCCGTGACCGGGGCTTTTTTCAGGCGGAAGAAGGGAAATTCAATCTCCACGCGTGCTCTCTGAGCGGGAAGCTTGCGCAGCAGGCGTGCGGGAAGGCGCACAGCTGAGTGTACATCCAAGTAGCGGCGGTGCTCATGCAACGCCTCTACGAAGCGGCTCATATGTGTGCCTTTGTACTGCTCCGGCAGGTCTACCATGAGGGCCAATGTGGCCACCGTGGATTGGGTGCGCTCTTCTTTGTCACTCACAACGATAGGGTAACGCACTCCGCGTACACCCACGCGATCAATGGAAATCTGGCGGGTGTCCCGTTCGTTCTGAGTGTCTTTGAGCTCCTTCATGGTGCAGCCTCTGAGTAAAATAAAATAGAGGGAGCTTGAAGGCGCTTTCGCGGCTTACAAGCTCCCTTTAATCAACGACAATCTGCCGTCGAGAACTCCTCCATAGCGGAGATTAAAATCAGGGGAGCAGGTTCACGGCACGAGCACGACGAATCTCGCGCGTGATCTTGCGGTGCATCTTAGCGGAAACACCAGTCACACGGCGGGGAAGAATCTTGCCGGTCTCGGAGGTGAACTTGGAAAGGAACTCGGGGTTGCACATATCAACAGCACCAGCGGGGATGTCAATGCGACGACGGGGCATTGTCTTGTTGCAGGTGCGGAAACGGATACGACGCTCAACGCTCTTGAATTCGGTAATCATAATGCTTAAATCTTACTGGTGGACGGCGGTTTAGCGCATCTCGCGGTGCAGAGTGCGACGCTTCAGGAAGGGGTTGAACTTAACCTTCTCCAGACGACCGGGGGTACGCTGGCTCTTCTTGTTGCGAGTGGTGACGTAGCGAGAGGGGGTCTTACCCTCGGCCTTGGCCTCCGTGCATTCCAGGATGATGATATCTCTAGGCATATTCGGTGATTAATGTTGACTTGCGGGCGCCTATGATACACTATTCTTCGGATTCGTCAAGCGTAAAAACGTTTTCCATGTCATTTTGCAGGCCAGAATAGCCTACATGGTCTGATTTTTGCGCTTTAAATGTGGCATAAGAGCCGTATTTTTTCTCAAATTCCTCCTGACACTTCACGGTGAGGCGGCAGAAGGGGCGCACCTGAAGACGCTTCTTGGGGATGGGGTCGAGAGAGATTTCGCAGATGCCGTAGTGGCCGAGGCGGATGCGCTCGAGGGCTGCATCAATCTCAAAAAGCTGCTCGCGGTCCTTACCGAGAAGGCGGATAGTCAAATCACGCACCTCAGCTTCACTACCTGCGTCACCGATGTGCTGCCCGGAGGAGGAAGACACGTTTGAAGCGCCGCTGCGCAGGTGGTCACGGGTGACGTCCTGCATATTGGGCAGCAGTTTGTCGCGCAGCTCTAGCAGGGCTTGCTTCTGCTCTTCCAAGAAAGCAGGCCATTCAGGATCAGCCTTCAGCAGAGCAAGGGTTTCTTTCAGCTTAGCTTTGCGGGCTTTTTCTTCCGGTGTCAGTGTGTCCTTGCCGGATGTTTTGGCCGTTGATTTGCTCTGGTCAGCTTTTTTCTCAGCGCCTGCAGCCGCGGTGGTTGTTTTGGCTGATTTGGTCTTGACTGAGGAAGACGTTGTTTTCTTACTAGTTGCCATTGTCGTGACTGATTGTATTGAGAGTCTCTTTCGGTGTATGTACGTTGGCGCGTAGCTAGGCAGCACGCGCATGTTTGTCTGCTAATATCACAAACATGCGCTCAATGCAAGAAAAATCTGCGCTTTCAACCCATCTATCCACTATATTTATGACAGCATTATATCTCTCTGCCGAAAATGAAAAACGGGCGGGCTTTTTGGTTGCTTCAGGCAACAGCCTGTGCTAGACTGACAGAGTTATGCTGATGCGACGAATGACAGGCGTGCTAATGCCCGTATTTTCTCTGAGCCGTAAGGGTGATGCCGGAATAGGCGATTTGCTGGCGCTGGAGGAGTGGATTCGATGGGCCGGTGCTCATGGTGTGGGCTTCCTGCAGCTTCTGCCCGTCAATGCTCTGAGTGAAGATGACGCGCCCTCACCGTATTCAGCGATAAGCTCGGTGGCACTAGAGCCACTGTACCTGAGTTTGGAACGTGTGCCGGGTATAGAGAGTGAGCGTCCGGCGTATGATGCCACGTTGCCTCCGCTGCAGATGCCCGGAGGGCCTCAGCTGGTGGACTATGCGCGCGTGCGTAATTATAAGCGCTATTACCTGAACCGCGCGTTCGAGCGATTTGAGGCGGGTGATGAGTTTGCTGGGCTGCGTGAGGAGTTTGCCCGTTGGGAGGAGGAGCAGGGGGCTTGGCTGGAGGATTTTGCTGATTTCTGCGTTCTGAGCTTGACCTATGGTACCACGGCGTGGTGGCTCTGGCCTGTTCAGGAGCCGGCAGCTGCTCGTGCCGTTCTGAACGCTTCTGCCACAGCGCGGCGTCAGAAGCGGTACCGCAAGTGGCTGCAGTGGCTTTGTGCTCGTGAGTGGGCGCTGGTACGCCTAGTGGCGGATGAATGCGGCGTTTTACTGATGGGCGATGTGCCCATTGGTGTTTCCGTGGCGAGTGCGGATGTATTTTTCGAGCGTCATCTCTTTGATATGAGCTGGAGTGGTGGTGCTCCTGCTGAGGGTAATTTTGCGGAGGACCCCTTCACGGCTAAGTGGGGTCAGAACTGGGGCATTCCTCTTTACCGCTGGGATGTGATGGAACGCGATGGCTTTGCTTGGTGGAACCGCCGTGTTCGGAAACTTGCTGAGATTTTCGGTATGTACCGCATTGACCATGTGCTGGGCTTCTACCGCATCTATGCCTTCCCGTGGATGCCTGACCGCAACCCGGAGTTCCTTCCGCTGAGTGAGGATGAAGCCGCAGAGCGTTGCGGTGGCCGCCGTCCGGGCTTCCGTCCTCGCCCGGATTGGACTCCGGAAGACCGCCGCGCTAATCTCGCACAGGGAGATTACCTGCTGCGGAAGCTTCTGCAGGCGGCTCCCGGCATGAAGGTGATAGGTGAGGATCTTGGCTGTGTGCCGGATTATGTGCGGCCTGATTTATCGCGCCTGCGCATCGCTGGCTTCAAGATTCCTCACTGGGAGATAGATGCTCATCAAAAAATCGTGAAAGGTAGCACCTATAATCCCTGTTCATTTGCTACCTATGCTACTCACGATTTCCCGCCCATCTGTAATGACTGGAATGAGTGGTATGCGCAGGTTCAGGCGGCAAAGGCTGCCGTTACGGATTCATCTCTGAAGCCTGATAAACGCCGCGAGTTGCTCCGTGTCGGGCAAGATTGCGCCCGCGTGCTTTCTTGGCTTGGAGATTACGCCGGATTAACTGAGGAGCAGAGTCTTGTTCCTTGGGCGGCGGAAATTAAGAACGCTCTTTTCCGTGCTCTTCTTGGGTGCCGCTCTGCTTATGCTGCGCTCATGTGGACGGAGCTCTTTGATGTGCCCGTTCGCCTGAATATTCCCGGCACGGAAGGCGGAGAAAACTGGCGTCCGCGTATGCCATTTACGGCGGAAGAGGCTGCGGATATGCCCCAGAGCCGCTGGCTGTATGAGCTCTGTTCCGCGGCAGGGCGTTTGTAGTACCTAGGATATCATCGTGGGCTTGGCGGTGAGAATGATTACACAAAGGAATTTTTCTTGCAAAAAAGCCCACGGGCGTGTATTCTTTAGCTCGTAACAACACTTATTTACATCATGCAGCTTAATACTGAAGTACTCGAAAAGAAGGGCCTGAAGCTTAATCCCGCTCCGGCTCCCGTGGGCTCCTATGTACAGTGCATCCGTACGGGTAATTACCTGCACCTTTCCGGTGGTATCTCCGTGAATGGTGATGTGGCCGTGTATGGCAAGCTGGGCGCCGATGTGAGCATTGAGGACGGCCAGAAGGCCGCTCAGGCCGCTATTCTGAACCGTCTGGCCGTGATTCAGGCTGAGCTGGGTGGTTTCGAGAAGATGACTAAGATTGTAGCCGTGAATGGTTTTGTGAACTGCACTCCGGACTTCACGGATCAGGCCAAGGTGCTCAATGGCGCTTCCGACTTGCTGGTGGAGCTCTTTGGGCCTGAGGCTGCGCACAGCCGCTCCGCTGTGGGTGTGGTGAGCCTGCCCCTTGGTGTGGCGGTGGAAATCAACATGATTGTTGAAATCGCTTGAACCTGAAATTCTGATAAGAGAGGGTCATGGCTACCATCGTTCTGGGTGTGTGTGGTTCCATTGCTGCGTATAAAGCGGCGGAGGTGGCATCTCGCTTGGTGAAACTCGGTCACGAGGTTCACTGCGTGTGCACCCCCACGGCGCTGCAGTTTGTCACCCCGCTGACGCTTATGACTCTCTCTCGGAATCCCGTTATCAGCTCCTTTGCTGATGAGACCGGCTCATGGGTGCCGGTGCATATAGAGCTGGCGCAGAAGGCTGATGTGCTGGCCATTGTGCCGGCTAGTGCGAACACCATGGCCTGCATGGCCCAGGGGCTTGCACCGAATGCCCTCACCAGCCTCTATCTGGCAAATCGTGCACCCGTGCTCATTTTCCCCGCCATGAATGGCAACATGTGGAACCATCCCGCCACGCAGCAGAATGCCTCCATCCTGCTGGGGCGTAATGGCCACCGCATCATTGGACCTGATGATGCCGGTATGCTTGCCTGTGGTGCTGAGGGGCAGGGGCGCCTTGTGCCGGTGGACAGGATTGTGGACGAGATTCTCGCGGTGCTGTAATTTATCCCGGTACTGCTATCCTTTCAATCAAAAGGGCGTCGGAGTTGTGGCTCCGACGCCCTGCGTGTTACATACACGTTTACAGCACAGAATTGTCTTTATCAGAAGGAGAACACGCCCTGCACGCCGATGAGGACGGCGTCACTGTTCTCGGCATCGTAAGCAGGATTTGCGATGTACTGGATGTGGGGAATTACTTTGAAGTAATCGTTCACCTGATAGCTGTACATGGCTTCTGCCACGAACTCTCGATTGTTGTCAGCAGGGGTGCAGCCTTTGAACACGCCCATGGCAAGCCCGAGGAAGTCATCCTCGCGGGAGGGGATGAGCTTGATGTTTGCTCCGCAGGAGAAGTCAAAGGCGTTGCCGTATTCCTGATTGGCGCCGAAGCCGGTACGGCCAAAGACGGTTACTTCATCACAGAGCGCGTATTCGATGCTGGCTGCGAGACCGAAGTTACTGTGAGTGCCGGTCTCCGTTTCAAGCTGACGGAAGAAGGGATTGAGGCGGATGGTGGCATCTCCATCCAGAATGGTGCGGCCATATTCACCCACGAGCAGGTAGCTGTTGCTGTTTCCACTGAAGGGGTTATCACCATAAGTCGTGGCCTCACGGGTAAAGCCGATCATGGCATAGCTCTTGCGGTCCAGCTCCACTTGCAGGATTGCGCCGAGGTTGGCATCCAACAGGCCGAGAACGGTGGAGTTCACAAAACCGGAATTCACGAAATAGGAGAAGCTGTCATTCGCCGGCCATACGCAGTCAAAGTAGTTCGTCATGTTTACCATACCGGCGATGACGGCAGCGCGTTTTCCGGCGAAGTAATGCAAGATGGATAGCTCGGGGATGACGCCATCGTGAGCACCGTAAATATCTATATGCGGGTAGGTGGTGGAGCCGAAAGCATCTGAAAAGATTGTATCGCTCTGGGCGGATTCTCGGTCCAGTCCCCATGAGCCGGAGAACTCAAATCGCAGCCAAGTGCCGCCGTTCACGCTGTCGCTGATGATGCGCTGGTTAAGCATAGCATGGATGAGCGCCATGTTTGCATTGTTGTTGTAGCCCGGCTGAGCGTTAGATGTGTGCCAGTAGCCGTATGCCATATCAACATACCACTGCGTGCCCAGAAGCTCGTTGGCCTTTACTTTATAGGCCGGATCTCCCTCCTCAGGAGCGTACATGTTGATGGATTCCAGCTGGTCACCGGGAGCGGAATCCTGAGCGATGGCGGGAGTGGCAGTAAGGGCTGTAATAGCCAGAGCGAGGATGCGTTTGATTTTCATGTGTTTGTGTTCTTGTTGAAATGTTGTATGCTGATGGCTTTAGTGCTTGTCTTCCTGATTGTTCTTATGGTGGCCACAGCCTCCGCAGCAGGAGCAGTTGCCACTGCAGCCGCCCTTTTTATGGCGCTTGATGATGGAGCTGATAATCAATGCGGTGATTCCCAGCAGGATAAGGATGATGAATACGTCAGCCATGGTCTGTGTTGCGATACGGGGTTACTGCTGTGATTGGTGTGGATTGCGGCGCAGGAGCATGTAGAGAATCCCTGCAAAGATGGCGCAGGCCATGAGCTGGGATGAGCCGAATACGCCTTCCGTTGTCCAAGTGCCGAGCTGATAGACGATGAAGGATACCGCATAGGCCCAGAGCGTCATGAAGCCGATGGCGAACCAGGTCCAGCGGCCGCTGTTCATCTCGCGGCGGATGGCGCCGCAGGCGGCGAAGCAGGGGGCACACAGGATGTTGAAAAGCATGAAGGAAAGCGCGGCAAAGGGGGTAAAGGCTCCGGAGGCTTTCACGTGGCTGGCCACGCCGCTTGTTTCCTCATCCTCCTCCACTTCCGGGAAGAGAAAAGCCACGGCGGAATTCAGCCAGCCCATCAATCCGGGCTCTGCCTGTGCTGTGGTGGGGCTGGCCTCTGCCGCCTCTTCTTCCTCCTCCACAGGCTGAGCCGGTGCGGTTATACGTGCAGTGGGGTCGCACAGCCAAGCGAGCATGGTGAGGGCGGTGAGGGCATTGCTCTTCCGCAGGTCGGAGCTGCGGGGCAGGGCGTCTTCTTCGGCAGCTTCTTCTTCCGGTGCTTCCGCTTCATCTGCCGCGGGGTACAGTACGCCGAAGGTGCCTACCACGTTCTCCTTGGCGATGAGGCCGGTCACAGTAGCCACTGCCGGCTTCCAGTCGCCCCAGCCGATGGGACTGAAGAGAGGCGCGAAGGTGTTACCTGTATCAGCGAGCATACTTTGGTTAATGGGGGCCTCCTGTTGGTTCTCGAGGTCAGGAAGGTAGGTAAAGCTCCAGTTGTAGTTCGAGAATGTCCAGATGATGGCAGATGCCAAGAAGATAACGGTACCTGCCTTTTGCACGAACGCTTTACAGCGTTCCATGGCACGCAGGTTAATGTTTGCCGCATGCGGTATGTGGTAGGTGGGCAGCTCCATCACGAAGGGGGTGTAGCTGCCGGCAAACATGTGTGTCTTTCTCAGCATGAGGCCGCCAAGAATAACGGAGGCAAAGCCGGCGAAGTAGGCGATGGTAGCAATGGTGGCCGTCTGCCCCAGCATGGCTCCGATGAGAGCAAGGATGGGGAGCTTGGCGCCACAGGGTACGAAGGTGGTGAGCATGACCGTCATGCGGCGATCCTTTTCATTCTCAATCGTTCGCGTGGCCATGATGCCCGGCACGCCGCAGCCCATGGAGACCATGAGCGGAATGACGGATTTACCGGAGAGCCCAATGCTGCGGAAGATACGATCCAGCATGAAAGCCACGCGGGCCATGTAGCCACAGTCCTCCAGCAAGGCCATCAGGAAGAAGAGTACGGCCATCTGCGGCAGGAAGCCCAGCACGGCACCCACACCGGCTACAATGCCATCCGTAATGATGCTCTGAAGCTGTGGGCTGCAATCCAGCGTGAGGCGGCCCAACAGGCTTACACCGAAAGCTATGAGGCTCATGGTGACGAACCAGAACCAGAACTCCGTGCGGCTGCCACGCCCCGTTGTTTTCATGGGATTCCGGGCGAACTCGCGGGTGCGGCTGCCGTAATCATTCGCCTGACGTTGCCCTCGCCGGGCCATGCAGAGCCCGAGCAGCACCACGTTGCCCGCCAGCAGCACATACATGAGGAGATTATGCAGAAGCTCCGGCAGGTGCGGGCACATGTACTCCAGCAGGAACGGCGCAATCACGATGTATAGCCACGCTCCGTTCATGCCTAAATCATGTAGGCGTCGCAGCATCGTGGGGAACACCAGCACCATGCCCAGCACTGTGCTGAACATCGTCAGCGCTTCGATGCCCGCGGCCTCATTCCCGATGAAGCCGGCCAGCCATCCACCTACCACGGGTCCGAAGAGGACGTCATTCGCCCAGCTGGTTCCCCAGTTTCCCACCGTGTTAATGGAGATGTAGTAAATGGCGTACATGATGGCCACAAAAATGATGGGGCCGAAAATGCGGTGTGTGAGCACGCGATCCGCCTTTTTGGTGTAGCTTTCTTTTGTGCTCTTCTGCGTATGAATGCTCGGGATGAACTCACAGATGGCATCATATCGCCCACCTGCTATGATGGAGGCGATATCGTCATCCATTTCCGCTTCTACGGCCATGCGGAGGTCTTCCACAGCGTGCTGTTCCGTCTTCGTCAGGCCGCACAGCAAGCTTTCATCACCCTCCAGCATCTTTACTGCCTCAAAGCGGGAGACTTTGTGTTCGCTGATGATTTCTTCAAGGGCATCTTCCACTGCAGGCTTGTAGCTGAGTGGCTTGCCGGGGGCAGGGGGCTCGGCAAGCATGTGCCCTAGCAGCTCATTCATGCCCACATGCGTGATGGCGCTCACCTTCACCACTGGGCAGCCCAGTTTTGCACTTAATGCCTCGGCGTCTATCTTCTCACCGCGCTCTTCAACCAAATCTATCATGTTCAGTGCTACTACTACGGGCAGCCCTGTTTCCAGAATCTGGCTTGTCAGGTACAGATTGCGCTCGGGGTTCGTGGCGTCCACCACGTTTACCACCATGTCCGGCTTCTCCTCCAGCAGGTAGTTACGGCTCACGACTTCCTCCGGGGAGTAGGGTGAAAGTGAGTAGATGCCCGGTAAATCCTGAATCTCTACCTCTTCGTGTTCTTTTAGCTCGCCGCCTTTGCGGTCCACCGTTACGCCCGGCCAGTTTCCCACATACTGGTTTGAGCCGGTCAAATCATTGAACAGCGACGTCTTGCCGCAGTTCGGATTTCCTATGAGTGCTATGCGTTTCTTCATGCTGTTTGTGTAAACTAACTCTATGAAGGGTGAACTAAAAATTACTTCACAAGAATACAGGCTGCCTCTCGGCGGCGCAGGGAAAGCTCATATCCGCGCACGGTCACCTCCAGCGGGTCCCCCAGCGGCGCTACTTTGCTCACGGTTACCTCTGCTCCTTTCGTGAGGCCCATGTCCAGAATACGCTGTCTCAGCGCACCTTCGCCGCCTACTTTCGTCACGCGAACCGATTTGCCGGTTTTGATATCCGCCAAGGTGAGTTCTGTTTTGCCCGTGCTCATTCCGTTAGTGAAAGCTAATTGTTGTGCGGGCACAGTTTAGTTGAAACTAACTTTTGAGTCAAGCTTTTTTTGTGTAATTAGTAAAAAAAGCAAAGGCTAAAGCTGCTGCGTGAGCGCATTAGTCACACCCTCAGCAAGGACGCGTGTGCACGTTAAGGCGAATCATCCGAGCTTTGAGCCGGATTCAGTGTGGTTATCGTATCAATGACGATGCGCGGAATTCTTTTGTAGATGGGGTGTTCTGTGGCGCTGAAGACGAGCATGCCCTCATCCACCTTCAGTGGCACATAGGTAAGTGCTGTTCTGCCATCATCAGAGTCTGCAATCCAAATGCCGCAGATGGTGGTTGAACCGGATTCGTCCGTAGAGCATCTGACGCCCCATACATTGAGTGAGTGCATGGCAGGGCGACCGGCAGGGGAGACGTAGGAAACGCCTATCCAGAACGCGGCACCAGCCCGGGCGCCGCTGATGAAAGCTTCAGCGGCTGTTTCTGCGTTGACTTGGCTGCCGCGCATCGCATGCAGCAGGCTGCCTTTTACCTCGGTATCAGGCGGGAGCAGAGAACGGAGGTAGCCACCGGCATGGCCTTCCTGCAGGGCTGCACAATCATCGCGACCGGGGGTATAGCCTCCGGTGAACCACCAGCGGATGCCCTCATCCGGGTCGCTACCGGCATTTGAGAAACTGGCCACAAAGGTGGGCATGATGTCGGCTCCCTGTGGGGTGTTCGGCGGGAGTTTGTCCGCAATCTGAGCTTGCCACCAGTCGATGAGGTTGGTAGCGGTGATGGCCCAGCAGAGTTCATCATCCCTGCCATCAAAGTTTTTGTTGTAATCCCGCCACCCCTGTTCGCGGGAGACTCCGGCGGCCCAGAGGTCTGTCTGTTCAGCGATGGCGGAGCTGAGAAGCGCCGCGCCGGTGGCGGTGAGGTAAAGGAGGTGTTTTAGCATCAGTTTCTGCGGGGTTGGCGTATAACCCTGAACATGGCGCGGGCGAGGGAAGCGCGGTGGGTAAGGGGCACGTCCGTATCATAGGCCCATATCATGACGCCTCCGAACCCTTCCTGCCTAATCCAGCGGCATTTTTCCGTGATGAGGGTTGGTCCGTTAAAGGTGTGCACGGGGCCGTTGCTGCCATCCTGATTACGGGAGACGTACTCGTTCTCATTTGGCCTCATGCGCGGGTACCAGCCCAGTATCTGAGAGTAGCCATACTGCTGGGTAAGCTTGCCTCTTTCGTTGCTGTAGAAGGGCAGACCCACCACGATGCGGGGTTTGGGCATGTGGAAGTTGTTCAGGCAGACGTTGGCATCACCCTGGAATCGGCGCATGGAGGCGTGGTTGTCAGGCGTGAGGTCATCGTATGACATGGTCATGAGGAAGTCCAGCTGGTCTGTCACCCAGTAGGTAGGCACTTTGTAGGTGACGGAAGCAGCGATACTGATGGAGAGGGCAGAGCCGGCCAGCTCCTCGCGCAAATCCGCGATGAAGTAACCGAAGTTCCTCCACTGGTCTTCGGAGTCAGGGTATTCCCAGTCGATGTCAATGCCGTCGTACCCGCGGCTGATAGCCCAGTGTGCCATGTTGCGTGCGAGCCTGCGGCGGGTTTCAGGATTGGCCACAGCCTCGGTCATCGGGCCATCCATGTGCCCGAAACCGGCTATGAGGCGTGAGCGCGCCTGGGCTTCTCTGTGAAGACGCTTGATTTCTTGCAAGGCTTCATCTGCCACCTGTGAGTCAGGCATGCCGCCGCCTGCCCACTGGTAGGTGACATTGCCGTCTGCTGACACGGAGTAGGCGAAGTGAATAATTTCCGTGAAGAGGTTAAAGTGAGTGGGGGTGAGGTGTACGGCACGCTCAGCATTACCCCAGCCTTTCACCCAGCGTGGGCGATAATAGGGCACCACATGATAGGGGAAGGGGAATACACGGCCGATGCGGCGTTCTTCCAGTCCCACGGCATTCACAATCTCAGGCTCGATGGTGCCGGATGTGGTGTGGATAGCGGTGCAGACGGCATCAATTTTGCCGTTTCGTCTCGCGTTGTTGGCGAGGTCGTAGCTCAGCCAGATGTAGAGCGGCTGATGGCCCAGCTCGTACTCGTGGCGGAAGGTGATGCTGCCGGTTCCGGAAAATCTTCCCTTTGCGTTTTCGTAGATGTACCTGTTGGTGTTAAAGGTGTAACCGTTCCAGTCTGCTCGTGAGCTGAGGCGTACTTGGCGAATGTCGGAAGGGCGGCTTGTGCTTCCTGAGGTGAACGTGATGGCGGTGATTTTTTCTCCCGGTTCGCCCGTGATTTTCAGCTGTAACACAGCCTGACGCTGCAAGCCTGGATAAAACAGCCCGTGAGTATACCTCGCTTCCGCGGTGGCGGCGGAGACCGTCATGCTCAGCATGAGGAACAAGAGAAGGAAAAGTACACGTGCTGGCGTTATCAGCGTCTTCATTCTTTCATTATACGTACCATACCTGATTTGACAAGAGTATTTTAACCGTCCTGACGCATTTTTTGCTTTCACTCAGGGTGCATAGTGTGTTAGTATGTCAAAATCTGGTATGGGAATAGTCAATGTGCTAAAATCGTCATTCATGGCGGGCGTGTGTGTGGGAATAGCCGGTTTCGGGTATTTGGCCACGCGTGACATGGTGGGAAGTGTGCTGTTCGCCTTTGCTCTTTTGGGGGTGGTGCACTACAAGTTGAAGCTGTATACCGGTACGGCTGGCTTTTTTGCCCCGCGGGAGTGGAAGGAGCTTGTGCTGATTCTGCTGGGGAATATCATTGGCTGTCTGGCTGTAGCCCTGCTGGCCCGGGCGTCTGCCATGCCCTTGCAGGAAGCCGCTCAGGATGTGCTTGCGGCTCGGCTTGGGGTAGGGACGCTGCGTGGTGGTTTGCTGGCTATTGGTTGCGGATTCATCATGACTACGGCCGTGACCTTTGCCCGCAAGGGGAGTTTCTTCCCGCTGCTTTTCGGTGTGCCGCTCTTCATTGTGTGCCAGTTCCCTCACTGCGTGGCGGATGCCTTCTATTACCTCTGCGTGCCGCTGGATTTCTGGTGGGCAAATCTCGGCGATATTCTGGTCTTTTACCTCAGCATTGTTGCCGGAAATTTCGTGGGTTGCAATTTTTACAGGTGGGTGATGGGCTCAAATCCCTGAGAAATGCAGCTATGCGACACAGAATGAGCTTGAAAACCGTTAAGGAAGTTGTTAACATCAGCCCGAACGTATGAGTAGCGAAAACTTACCGATATACCAGCAGGAGAACCCGAGCAAGATTCAGCGCATGTTCGGGGACTACTATCTGGAGTACGCCTCGTACGTCATTCTCGAGCGTGCTGTGCCTCATATCATTGATGGCCTGAAGCCCGTGCAGCGCCGTATTCTGCACTCCATGGAGCGCATGGATGACGGCCGCTTTAACAAGGTGGCCAATATCGTGGGTGATACCATGAAGTACCACCCGCATGGTGATGCCTCTATCGGCAGCGCTCTGGTGACGCTGGGGCAGAAGGGGCTTCTTATTGATACTCAGGGTAACTGGGGTAACATCCTTACCGGTGACAGCGCCGCTGCTGCCCGATATATCGAAGCCCGCCTCTCCGCCTTTGCTAAGGAGGTGGTGTACAGCCCCAAAGTGACGGACTGGAAGCTCAGCTACGATGGCCGAAACAAAGAGCCCGTGGCGCTGCCTATTAAGTTCCCGCTTCTGCTGGCACAGGGTGCACTCGGCATTGCAGTGGGCATGAACTGCCTTATCCTACCCCATAATTTCAATGAAATTATCGACGCTGCCATTCATTACCTGCGCGGTGAGGAGTTCACGCTGTATCCGGATTTCCCCACCGGTGGTCTGCTGGATGTGAGCGGCTATAATGATGGTACCGGTAACAGTCGTATTCGTTCCCGAGCCCGCCTTGATACTTCTTCAAAGAAGGTTATCCGTATTACGGAAGTGCCTTTTGGCACGACGACGGATTCCCTTATCGAGAGCATCGAGAAGGCCATGGAGAAGGGCAAGCTGAAGGTGGTACGCATTGAGGACAACACGGCTGCCACGGCTGACATTCTTGTGCATCTCGCACCCGGTGCGGATGTGGAGAAGACCTGCAATGCGCTGTACGCCTTTACGGATTGCCAGAAGAGCATCTCCCCCAAGGCCGTGGTCATCATGGATCGCAAGCCCGTGTTCATGGGCGTGAGCGAAATCCTTAAGCATAACGTAGACTTCACGCGTGAGACTCTCCGGCAGGAGCTGGAGGTGCAGCTTGGTGAGCTGCAGGAGGCTTGGATGCTGGCCAGCTTGGAGAAAATCTTCATTGAAAATCGTATCTATAAGGTGCTGGAAGAGAGCGACAGCTGGGAGCAGTCCATCCGTGAAATTGATGAGCGCCTTGCTCCCTTCGTGGTGGATTTCCTGCGCCCCGTCACGCGTGACGATATCGTGCGCCTTACCGAGATTCGAATTAAGAAAATCGCCAAGTACGAAATCCACGAGGCTGAGCACCATATCGCCGGGCTGGAGGCTGAGATTGAGCAGACCCGCAAGCACCTTGCTCAGCTTACCCGCTTCACCATCCGCTGGTTCGAAAACCTGCGTAAGAAGTATGGTGCCGCTTGGCCTCGCCGCACGGAGATTACTACCTTTGATTCTCTCACTCGTGCTGAGGCCGCTGTGGAGAATGAAACGCTGTATGTGGATGAGGATGGCTTTGCCGGCTATGGCGTGCGCAAGGGTGAGGCAGTGGAGAAGTGCTCCACGCTCAGCGATGTGCTTACGATTGACAGCCAAGGCGTCATGATGGTGCGCCGCATTCAGGAGAAGTTCTACGTGGGCAAGAAGCTGCTGCTCATTCGCGTGCTGCGCCCCGGTGATGACTGGGTGTTCAACCTCATTTACCGCGATGGTAAGGACGGCGTGACGTATGCCAAGCGCTTCCACCTTGGTGGCTTTACGCGTGATAAGGAGTACCCGCTCACCCTCGGAACCCCGGGCAGCCGTATCTTCTTCTTCTCCGTGCATGCTCATGAGGAGGACAGCGCGGCGATGTCCGTGAATGTTTACCTCAAGAACCAGTTTAAGCGCCTTCGCCGACCCATTCCCTTTGAGTTCGCTCGCTTGCGTGTGAAGAGCCGCACGGTGATGGGTAACATGGTGACCAAGAATCCCGTGGAGCGTATCGCACGCATCATGCCTCCCGCTGCGGAAGCTGAGGCCTCCGCTCAGCAGGAAGGCGCAGAGAACGCGCTGCCCACCTCCGTGGAGCCGCAGCTGCCGCCCGCTCCCGCGGCCACTCCGGAATCCCCGGCTGAAGCTGTATCTCCCGCCACTCCCGAGGATGGAACCCCGCCCGTGGACTTCACTCAGATGGATTTGAATCTGCCTGAGGGTTGATCTGAACTGAAAACGATCCCTTTTTAACAATCTGCCGACCATGATGATGAACCTGAAAAAAATAGCACTTATGGCCGTTGTGGCTGCTATGCCGCTTTCTTATGCCCAGCAGCAGCTGCCCGCTGCCGGGGATGATAATCATCCCGCCGTTAATGAGACTTTAGAACAGCGTGACCTGCGCATGGACTGGTGGCGTAAGGCCAAGTTCGGTATGTTCATTCACTACGGGCTATATTCCGGTCTGGGTGGTGAGTTCCGCGGTGTACAGGGGGGCGCTGAGTGGATTCAGACGAACCTTGGGCTGGATACTGAGACCTACGCCGCTGAGGCTCTTCCTCTCTTTCAGCCGGCTCCCGGCTGTGCGGAGGCTTGGGCCGCGCTGGCCGAGGAGGCCGGTTGCCGCTATATGGTGCTTACCTCCAAGCATCACGAAGGCTTTGCCATGTTCGGCACGGATACCACGGATTATGACTCCGTGGATGCCGTGGGTCGTGATATTGTGAGGGAGTTCGTGGAGGCTGCGCGCAGCCGTGGTATGCGCGTGGGCTTGTATCACAGCGTGATTGACTGGCACCATCCGGCCTATGATAACACTATCTGCCCGGACCTCTGCTATCCTCGGAATCAGGCTGCCATGCTCGCCGAGCGCGGCATTCCCAGAGACCACGCCACCTACCAGAATTACCTGCATACTCAGGTGCGTGAGCTCATGACGAATTACGGTACGATTGACATCCTCTGGTGGGACTACTCCCAGGGCGCTGCTGAGGGTGAACGCGGCTGGCGTGCCCCCGCTCTCATTAACATGTGCCGTGAGCTGAACCCGGGGATTATCATGAATAACCGCCTGTATGCTTTCTCCGGCTTTGATACCTCGCAGGATGGTCTGCAACTGGATGTGCGCTGTGGTGATTATACCACGCCTGAGAAACGTATACCCGCCGTTGGTTATCCCGGTACAGACTGGGAGGCCTGCATGACTGTGGGTGATAAGTGGGGGTATAACCGCTATGACCTTAATATTAAGACACCTGCTATGGTCATTCGCCAGCTGGAGCAGTGTGCTGCCCGCGGCGGTAACCTGCTGCTGAATATCAATCCCCGCGGTGATGGCAGCGTGCCCGAATATGTGAGCCGTGTGTTCCGCCGCGTCGGCGCATGGATGAGGGTGAACGGCGAAGCTATTTACGGCAGTTCTCCCATTGTGGATATGACTCTGCCTGAGGGCTGGATGTGCAGTATCGTGTACGAGGACCGCTATCTTTTCCCCCCGGAGATTGTCACGCAGAATGACGTGGAGCTGCTTATCCCCGCTCATCAGGTGGATACCGTGGAACCTGAGGTGCTTGGCCAGCCTGACTGTAAGGTGACGGTAGAACGTATCGAGCTGCCCGGTGAGGATGAGCCTCGCGCTTTCATGCGCTTCATCATTCCTGCCTCTGCTTGGCAGAATGCGGTGGAGGGGCTTCCCGTCATTAAGCTTATTAATGCGAACTGATTTTTAACCGCGGAGTCGTTCATGCAGGCAATGTCCACATTCTCACTTCCGGCGCTGGTGGGTGGCCAGTATGTGTTCACGGCTGTTCTCCGAGAGACTGCTGATACCGTGCTTTATGCCGCCACTCAGAAGAATATGCGCCGTGAAGTTGTGGTGGAAACCCTTCGCCTGCATGCCATGACGGATCCGTTGAAGGAGCAGGAGTTCCTGGAGCGCGCCAGAGCTCAGGCCCGCATGAGCGGGGGTATCATCGCATCTTCGCTGGAACTTTTCTTTGCCGTGGGTACTTGGCATCTTGCCAAGGAGCGCGTGGAGGGTACTCCGCTGGATGAGATGGTGGCTAATGGCCAGCTGCTGCCCGCGGCTGATATCTGTGAGCTGATGCAGACTCTCTGTCACATATGCATCAGCATGGATATGGAAGGAATTGAGGGTGAGCCTTTCCGTCTGCAGAATCTTTATTACACCGCGCCGGGGTTCCGCTTGCGTAATCCCGCCCGCGGTGGCGAGCGCTCTCGTACCACCAGCCGCCGTGTGCTTACCTCCGCCGCTGCGGATTTGCTGGAGCTCGTGGACCTGTGCTCTCCGTTGGCTTCCGAGCTTTGTGATGTGCTTCACCGCATGCATTACCCGGCGAACTGGACACCCCTCAGCCCTCTCTACTATGATGAGGAGCTTGTTCGCCTTCTCCTGAGTTACTACCAACAGCACGGCCGTTCTTGAACGGCCGTTCGTCATTTCCGGGGGCTGCGTTTAGCTGAGAGACGCTCTGTCATGGAGAGGTGGCGGATTGCAATTTTGCTTGCAATTCAGCGCGTTTTGGTGTACTCTGCCCGCGTTATGTGGACAGGACGTTTTTCACAGGCTACGGCCGACCTGGTGTTGCAGTACGGTGAATCCGTATCGTATGATTGGAAACTTTATCGCCATGATATTGCGGGCTCCATCGCCCATGCGCGTGCACAGCTGCGCGCCGGCATGCTGACGCAGGAGGAGTTTGACGCCATCGAGCAGGGGCTTAAGGGCATTCTGGCTGATATTGAGGCCGGGAAGTTTGAGTGGTCCATTAAGCTGGAGGACGTGCACATGAACATCGAGAGCGAGCTCACCCGCCGCATCGGTGCCCCCGGTGCCAAGCTGCACACGGCTCGCTCCCGTAATGACCAAGTGGCTACGGATACCCGCCTGTACTGCCGCGCTGAGATTGACACGACTCTGGAGCTGCTGCGCAACCTGCAGCGCGCTCTCGTGGCTAAGGCTGAGGAGTACGCTGAAATTCGCATCCCCGGTTATACGCACCTGCAGCGTGCTCAGCCGGTTACCATTGGTCACCACCTGCTGGCATATGTGGAAATGCTGGGACGTGACGTGGAGCGCCTGAGCGATTGCCGCCGCCGCGTGAATGTGAGCCCGCTGGGCTCCGGCGCTATTGCCGGTTCCACTATCAATCTGGACCGCGTGGGTATCGCGGAAGAACTTGGTTTTGATAGCGTAACAGAGAACTCCATGGACGCCATCGCTGACCGTGACTACATCATGGAAACGCTCTTCTGCCTCTCTGTCATTGGTACTCACCTCAGCCGCCTGAGCGAGGACCTCGTGCTGTGGAGCAGCTCTGAGTTCGGCTACTGCACCCTTTCGGATGCCCACACCACGGGCTCCAGCCTCATGCCCCAGAAGAAGAACCCGGACGTGTGCGAGCTTACCCGCGGTAAGTCCGGCCGTCTGTATGGCAATCTCGTGAGTGTGATGGTGGCAGTGAAGGGCCTCCCCCTCACTTATAACCGTGACCTGCAGGAGGACAAGGAGCCGCTCTTTGATTCCTTTGCCACGGTGAGCCTCGCTCTGCGCGTGAACGCGGAGATGATTGCCGCCATGCGCATTAACCCTGAGCGCTGTGAGTCCGCCGTGAGTGACCCCTTGCTGCTGGCCACTGACCTCGCTGATTACCTCGTACGCCGTGGCGTACCTTTCCGTCAGGCTCATGAGCTGGTGGGCAGGGCAGTAGCCGTGGCCGTGAGCAGCGGTACTCCGCTTAACTGCCTCAGCTTGGAGCCGTTCCGCGAAATCTCCCCTGAGTACGGTGATGATGTGCACAGTGTGTTTAATCTGGATCGTGCTTTCTCCCTGCGCACTAACCCCGGCGCTCCCAATCCGGCTAACACCGAGCGCCGCCTGCAGTACTGGAAGCAGCAGCTCGCCTGATTAAAAACAAAAATCATTATACTCCGGCCGCTTGGGCAAAAGGTGTTTCCTAACACTTTTGTCCGGTGGCCGGAGCTTTTTTTCTTGCGCGCCTAAGTTGGACTCGGCTGAACGTGGGGAAACGCGCGGCGTTTTTATTACGTCACGACCACATATTTTCCTTGCCTTTTGGCGCGTAAGAGAGTAACATAGCCCCGACATGCCGTGCCGGCCTGTCTCCATACATATCAATTTTTAACACTTTTTCCTGCAATGGACTTTATTTCCCCCACAGTAGCTGCACTTTCGCCCTCTCTTACGCTGGCCGTGACAAACAAGGCCAAAGAGATGAAGGCCAACGGTGAGCAGGTATACGGCCTCGCCGGCGGTGAGCCCGATAAAGATACCCCGGAGAACATCAAGCAGGCTGCCATCAAGGCTCTGGAAGATGGCGCTACCAAGTACACCCCTTCCGTCGGTCTGCCCCAGCTGCGCCAGGCTATCTGCGACAAGCTGAAGCGTGATAATAACCTCGAGTACAGCATTGATCAGATTTGCGTCTGCTCCGGTGCTAAGCCCGCTGTGTACGCTGCCCTGCGTGCCACCGTGAGCGAGGGTGATGAAGTTATCATTCCCTCCCCCTACTGGGTGAGCTACCCCTCCATGGTGCAGCTCTGCGGCGCTACTCCCGTATTCGTGGAGACCAAGGCCGAGAACGGCTGGAAGATTACTGCTGAGGAGTTCGCTAATGCCATGACTCCCCGCACCAAGATGATTATCCTTACCACCCCGCACAACCCGACCGGCGCCGTTTACACCGAGGAGGAGCTCCGCGCTATCGGTGAAGTGGCTGTGGACGAGGACATCCTCATCATCGCTGATGAAATCTATGAGCACCTCATCTACGATGATCAGAAGCACGTTTCCATGGCTTCCCTCAGCCCTGAGCTGTATGACCTGACCATCACCATCAATGGCTTCTCCAAGGGCTATGCCATGACCGGCTGGCGCCTTGGTTACACCGCCGCTCCTGCCGGCATCGCCAAGTACATCAAGATGATTCAGGATCACTGCGCTTCCAACGCCACCACCTTCTGCCAGTACGGCGCCATCGAGGCCCTTACCGGTGACCAGTCCTTCATCTCTGACCTGCGTGAGGAGTACGACTTCCGCCGCCAGTACGTTTACAGCCGCCTCGCTACCATGCCCAAGATTAAGGTCGTGGAGCCCAAGGGTGCCTTCTACTTCTTCATTGATACCTCCGAGCTCGGTATGAGCTCCCTGGAGCTCTGCGAGAAGCTTCTGGAGCGCTACAAGGTGGCCGCTATCCCCGGCATCGCCTTCGGTAATGACAATGCTATCCGCATCTCCTACTGCACTTCTCTGGACGTGCTGAAGGAGGGTCTGGACCGTTTGGAAGCCTTCATCAAGAAGGCCTGAGCCGCTCCGCTATATTGATTCCTTTCTCACCGCTGCCTGCAACACCTGCACGCAGCGGTGATTTTTTGTCATGCACACACGGAAAATATCCTTTCCTCTTGACTTTTATCCCTTCCTCTGATTAAATCTCTGCACACCACTTCCAAAACGCCGGCTTGGCGGAATGGTAGACGCGCTCGACTCAAAATCGAGTTCCAAAAGAGTGTGGGTTCGAGTCCCACAGCCGGTACTGCACAAAACGCTCACCTTTTTGCAAAAGGTGAGCGTTTTTGCATTTTTGCTTCCTTTGTTTGCCCTTAAGGGTGTTTTTGTTTTGCTTTTTGTTATTCTGTTGTATATGTTTTGTGTAGTTATTAATGAATCAAAAAGTTGGGTCAAGCCCAAACATTGTGGAATTTGAATTTTCATATCACGATGTGCCCACATTCAATTAACACTCTTAACCGATAGTTCTGAAAGTTGCGATAGCCATAGGCCCGGCGTTGAATTAATTTCATTTTTCGGTGGAAG
>JAZRTR010000019.1:0-30887 GCA_045652085.1 Akkermansia sp. | reverse complement strand
CAGAACTATCGGTTAAGAGTGTTAATTGAATGTGGGCACATCGTGATATGAAAATTCAAATTCCACAATGTTTGGGCTTGACCCCAATGTTTGGGCTTGACCCCAATGTTTGGGCTTGACCCCAATGTTTGGGCTTGACCCAAAATGCACTTTATTAAGGGAATGAGGGATGAATCGTATTGGAGAAAAAAAAGACTGACTTCGATTGAAGTCAGTCTTAGTACACGAGAAGAGATTCGAACTCCTGACCAACTGTGTGTAAGACAGCCGCTCTACCACTGAGCTACTCGTGCTTTGCTGTGTGCGGGGGCATTATACATGATTTTTTGAGATATGGCAAGCTTTAAATTTGATTTTTTGTGATTTTTTTTATTTTGTGCGTTTCGGGAGGGCTCGGGGTACAAAAAAGCCCGCTTGGAAGCGGGCTTTTGGGATGAGATGTGTTGTTTTCCTATCAGTGGGGCACGCTGATGGTCTGCTCGCGGTCCGGGCCTACGCCAACGGTGCCGACGGGGCAGCCTACGACTTCGCCGAAGCGCTTGACGTATGCCTTGCAGTTCTCGGGCAGCTCGTCCCAGGTGGTGCAGGAGGAGATGTCCTTCTTCCAGCCGGGGAGGGTTTCGTAAATGGGCTCGCACTGGTACCACTCCTCCATGAGGGCAGGGGGGTACTCGAGCACCTGGTCACCCATGCGATAGCCGGTGCAAATTTTGATGGAATCCAGCTCGTCCAGGCCATCGAGGTTGGTCATGGCCATTTCGTCAAAGCCGTTGAACATGGCGGAGAAGCGGAGCACAACGCCGTCCGTCCAGCCACAGCGACGGGGGCGGCCGGTGGTGGCACCGAACTCGCGGCCAAGGCCGTGGAGGTAATCGCTGATTTCTGCGTCTTCCGTCACGAAGGGGCCTTCACCCACACGTGTGGTGTAAGCCTTGCACACGCCGATAATCTTGTCGATGCGGGTGGGGGCTACGCCTGAGCCGGTGCAGCAGCCGCCGGCGCTGGTGTTGGAGCTGGTCACGAAGGGGTAGGTGCCGAAGTCAATGTCCAGCATGGCGCCCTGAGCGCCTTCGAAGAGGACGGTCTTGCCGGCCTTGATGGCATCATTGATAACGGGGATGGTGTTCGTGATGTGGGGGCGCAGCACATCGGCAGCGGCCATTACGGCATCCAGAGTAACCTGCGGGTCCGCAGCGGGCCAGCCGAGGCGAACGAGCTCCTCGTTAGCGGTCTTGATGCGAGCCTTCAGTACCTTCTCCAAGCGGGTGGGATCAGCGAGGTCAATCATGCGGATGCCTACGCGGCGGGCCTTGTCCGCATACGTGGGCCCAATGCCCTGACGGGTGGTACCAATCTTCTGATCACCGAGGGCTTCTTCCTGAGCGCCGTCAATCTCCTTGTGAATGGGCAGCACAACGTGTGCGCGATCGGAGATGAGGAGGTTCTTGGGGCTGATGGTTACGCCTTTATCCTGCAGGTAGCGGATTTCTTCCACGAGGGAAGTGGGGTTGATAACTACGCCGTTACCGATGACGTTCACCTTGCCTTCCCAGAGAATGCCGGAGGGGATGAGGTGCAGTACGTACTTCTGCCCCTTGGCGATGACGGTGTGGCCGGCATTGCTGCCGCCCTGGCTGCGGGCTACGACGTCAGCGGTTTCGGTGAGGAAATCGATGACCTTACCCTTGCCTTCATCTCCCCACTGGGAGCCAATGACTAGTGTGTTCATATAATTTGCGCGGGACGTTTATGCGTTGTACTTACCGGCCTTCACGTCCTTAATGGTCTGGATGAGCCTGTTGTAGAAGTTGGTTGTATCATCAGCGCCTGCTGGTGTAGTGGGGAGGTACTGCACGCCGAACATGGGCTGAGAGGCATGGCGGTAGGCTGCCACGGTGTCATCATTCAGGTTAACCTCTGTCACCTCCAGTACCTCAGGCATGTTTGCAGAGTCGATGGTGAAGAGGGTGTTCTGAGTGGTGATGTCTACCTTACCGCTGCAGAGGGACTTCACGGGCTGGTTGCAGCCCTGATGGCCCACGCGGAGCTTGCGGGTGGTGGCGCCGGTGGCAATGGCGATGACGAGGCTGCCGAGCCCGATACCGGCCACGGGAAGCTTACCGGCCAGGTTCTGCACCTGTGCTGTTACGGCTGTAAGGGCGGCGGGGTCGCCGGGGCCGTCGGAAAGGATGATGGCATCCGGAAGGAGGGAAAGGGCTTCTTCAGCGGGGGTGGTGGCGGGAACTACTGTGACGTCGCAACCAATCTGGCGCAGGCGGCGCAGTGTGCTGCGGCGTACGCCTAAATCATATACTACCACCTTGTAGCTTACGGGGGGCAGCTCGGTGTATGTGGTGAGGTCTCCCTGAGTCTTGTTCGGGAGTTTCCAAGCGCGGGATTCACCTTCCCAGTGATAAGTGGTGGGGGTGGTGACGCTGCTAACGAGGTCTGCACCGGTAAGTTCAGGGGCGTTCTGGGCGGCCTTAATGGCGTCTTCGGCGCTCAGTTCTGTAGTGATGCAGCCGCGCAGGGCGCCTTTGTTGCGCTGGAGTGTGGCAATCTTGCGCGTGTCGATGCCGGAGATGCCGACGACATTGTGGCGGGTGAGCCAAGCACCCATGCTTTCCTCGGCACGCCAGTTGCTGTGGAGGCGGGCGAGCTCGGTAACGACGAGGCCGTTTACCTGAGGAGCTGCGCTCTCGTTATCTTCCTCGCACACGCCGTAGTTACCGATGAGCGTGTAGGTCATAGCCATGATGCGTCCTTTGCAGGCGGGGTCTGTCAGGAGTTCCTGATAGCCCATGACTGAGGTGTCGCAGCATATCTCGCCGGTTACTGTGCCGGCAACGCCAATAGCGGTGCCTTCGAATGTGGTTCCGTCTTCTAGTGCAAGAATCGCTTTCATGCTTTGTCTATTTGAGCCGTGCGATAATAGCAAGTTTGCGGGTGAAATGCAAGGCTATAATTCATAATGGCGGAAAAATTACATAAAAGTGAAGAAAATTCGTCATTTTAGAGAAGTTTGCTTGCAAAGTGAACAGAGTTGTGGTTATAATGTGGCAATGAAGCAGACTGCGCAATGACTGCGCCATCAGGGCTTCATACGTTAAACCTTTCAATTCTTGAACGCTATGGACAATGTAGAGAAAACTGGAAATGAGGCTCCCACCGCCTCTGCTGATACTCAGGACCGCCTTCAAGCTGCCCGTGATTATGCCTGCGCTCAGTATGAGAAGCTGCGCCGCGTTACCGCTGAGCAGATGGAGAATGTGCGCCGTTATACCGGTGAAGCCCGTGAACAGCTGCACGCCGGCTGGGATGTGACCTGCGCTAAGGCTAAGGATTTGCATGAAGCTGGTACAGAGTATGTTAAGGCTAACCCCACCGGCTCTGTCTTGGGTGCTCTTGGTCTGGGCTTTGTGCTTGGCCTGCTCATCGGTGTAACTCGCCGCTGAGTTTATACTCCCTGTATTCTTCTCTGATTATTATCTGCTTTATATGTCACTTTTCTCCTTCAGAAAACCACGACCGCTCCTTGTTTTGCAAGAGCAAGGAGCCGAGGTCGTTGGTGGAATGAAGGAGGTGGCTGTAAGCACGTTTGCTCATATAGATGCACTTGTGCGGCTGCTGCGGCTGGAGCTGCAGCAGTACGCGGCGCTCCAAATGAGACGCGTGGTGCTGATGGCTGTGGGTGGGGTGTTACTGCTTGTCGGCTATCTCTTTTTCTGCGCATGTGCCTGTGTGGCTGCGCACGCATGGCTGGGCTCGTGGCTGTGGGCTACGGGGCTGGTGTGTGTGGTGCACCTTATCGTGGGGCTGGTGATTCTTTTGATTGGTCTTAAGAACTCTCCCGGCCCGGTGGCACCGGCCACCAGACAGGAAATTCAGCATGATTTGGAATGTCTGAAAATACTTATCAGCAAAGAAAACAGCAAATCCTGACGGAGGTGGCTGCTACTCGCCTGCGTGCTCTGGATGGCGGGTTTCGTACCCGCTCCGGCGCAGAGCAGTGCCGTGATTCTATTCAGGTGCCGCAGAGCACCTTGAAGTATGTAGGAATCGGTGTGGCTGCGTTAGTTGGGGTGAAGCTGGTGGCCTCATTGCTTCATCGCTCTTCTCGGACGAAGGGGGAGGCGCCGCGCTCGCAAACCCGCAGCATTGTGAAATTGCTCTCTGTGCAGCTGGGGTCGCTGGTTGTGATTCCGGTGGTGAAGGACGTGCTGAAGTCTATGCTAAGGGAAGTATTAGCCGGGCGCAGCGTGACTGGCGCCTTCGATCGTTGGCGTCCGAGCCGTATTTTCTTCCGTCTGGTAGGACTTGAGAAGTAAGGCGGAAGAGCGTTCTGAAATAAGCATTTGTAAAATTCTGTTATGAAGAAGGTTTTTGTTTCCGGCTCGTTTAATGTATTGCATGCCGGTCATCTGCAGTTTTTCCGGGATGCTCGGGCACTGGGTGATTATCTCGTGGTGTCCTTTCCGCCTGCGGATTTGCTCTGGAAGCTGTATGATAAGAAATCCGTATTGAATGATGTGGATAAGATGGCGCTTCTCTCCTCATTGGAAATGGTGGATGAGGTGGTTCTTTCTACGGATGACGATGTCTCGCTTTCCTTCAAAACAGCTTTTACAGAGATAAAGCCTGATGTTCTTGCCGTAACAACGGATGATTTGTATAAAGACCATAAGAGAGCGTTCTGTGCTCTGAATGGTGCAGAGTTTGTGGTACTGGAAAAGAAGCATCCCTCCGGTGGCATTGGCAGTAGCTCTGAGGTAGTGAGCCGCATTAAGGCCCCTGTACATGTGCCTTTGCGAGTGGATTTTGCCGGTGGTTGGCTGGATGTCCCTGAAAATTCAATACCCGGAGAATATGTTGTGAACTGCTCCATCTCGCCCACGGTGTCACTTAAAGAGTGGAATTACCGCCAGGGCGCCGGAATGGGGGGCAGTGGTGGCTGGAGTGTGCTGAATGGCTGGGATCCTGTGGGTTCTGAGCTTGGTCTGGGTGTTGGCTGGCAGGACCCCGCAGTTATTGCGGAGACCGGCGCTTGTGTATGGCTTTCCGGAGCACGGCCTGTACTTGATTTCAAGAACACCGGAGATTTCCTCCAAGGGCGAATGGCTGTGTATGATACGCGGATTAAGCATGATACGCCCGGCTTGGCCGCCTTGAAACGTAATTTTACCAAGATAGCCAAGGCTGCTCGAGTGGCTCGTCTGGGTGTGTTGGAAAAGGATATTAATGTGCTTGCTGTCGGTGTTCATCTCTCCTATGAGCAGCAGCTGGCAGAGGGAATGGAGCCCTTGCCGCACATAGGGGATTCTCTTGCTTGTAAGTACTGCGGCGGTGGTCATGGCGGTTATGCTCTCTATCTGTATGAAACTCCGGAGGCTCGTGCTGAGGCGCTGGCTGCCTGTGAGTATCTGTATCCTATTGAGCCGTATTGCCGTACCTTCGGTAAGGATGAGCAGGTGCCGTGGGCTCCTGAATATTTACAACGAATTATGAATCAGAATGTGAAGAAAGATCACTTCTGAGAATAAATAATCTAATTTCTGATATGCCTAAAGTTTTTGTTTCCGGTTGCTTTGATGTGCTGCATAGCGGCCATGTGGCGTTCCTCGAGGAGGCTGCGTCTTATGGGGATGTGTACGTTTCAATCGGTTCTGATGAAACCGTGCGTATTCTTAAGAATCGCAAGACTATGTATAATGAGCAAGAGCGCAAGTATATGCTGGAGGCCATTCGTTACGTGACGAAGGTCTACATCGGCCCGGATACGGGTAAGATTCTTGATTTTGCTCCGCTGCTTGACGAGGTGAAGCCTGATATTTTCTTTGTGAATGGTGATGGCACCAGTGATGAAAAGCGAGCTTTTGTGGAAGCTAAGGGAATTCGCTATGTGACTAGTTCCCGCATTCCTCATGGAAACCTTCCTCAGCGTTCGACTACCAGTATACGTGAATCTCTCGGAAAATGAGTACTGATGCACCAACTTACGAGCCCGGCGAAACGGAGGATCGTCCTTGGGGAGACTGGCAGGTGCTGGATGTCCAGCCCTGCGTTGTGGTGAAGAAAATAAATGTAGTGCCCGGGGGACGTATATCTCTTCAGAGCCATGCACACCGCATGGAACGCTGGGTGGTGACGGAAGGTGAGGCTGTTATTTGTTGTGACGGAGTAATCAACAAGTTAGGTGTTGGTGAATCCGTGCTAATCCCACGAGGGAGCCTGCACCGCCTGAGTAATGAAGGAGAGGCCCCCCTCTCGCTGATAGAAATTCAGATGGGGGATTATCTCTCAGAGGATGATATTGAGAGATATAAGGATGATTACGGCCGCGTGGATTGAATATGAATGATGCCATGCAACAAGTCGGGCGTGAGGCTCTTGCCTTAGTAGATGGTATCCTCGTCATTAATATGGATACCAGCCCGGAGCGCTATGAGCAGTTCATTTCCTCCGTAGGCAAGTACCTACCTGAAGAAAAGCTGGAGCGTTTAAGCGCGGTTGCCGGTCGCGAGCTGCCCTCATATGGGCAGGCTCCGTGGTTCTCAGAAAAGACAGGAGAGCGCGCCCGTTTCTGGGGTGGGACAGCAGGATGTGCTTTGTCTCACCGCAATGCTATTGCATACGCTCGTAAAAAAGGGTGGCGTAATGTACTGATATTTGAGGATGATGTCTATTTTGAGCCGACCGAAGATGCATTTGCTGCAGTTAAGAAAGCCTTGGCTACTCTTAGTGGGCCGTACATGTTTTATTTAGGGTATAATCGCCCGGCTCCGTTCGGCGTGGAATACTGTAGGTGTGGTGCTTCCTCCGTGTGGCGTACGGAGGGTGTGATTGCTGCGCATGCTTATATTGTTTCTGCGGAATTGTATGATTCCCTGCTGGAGATTTTTCCTAAGGCTGATGATGAAGTGTGGGAATGGCTGAGCAAGTACCGAGCCGTTGATGTGCTTTACCGTGATTTTGTCCCTTCGTGGAGCGGTGTAAATGTGTACGTGCTAGATCCCATTCTTTGCCTGCAGGCGGACGGCGAGTCCAATATTGGGCTGAATGCGGCTGGCGGTACTGGAGCTGCATGCCGACAGGCTCCTCAAAATTATCGCTCTGCGGCCGGAATGTGGCATAGGCTGACGACTCCCTGCCGCCGGTTGAAAATTAAGCTGAACTCATTGAGAACCCAGCTTCGCGCTAGGAGGTGTGGCTTGCCGGGGGCTAAAAAGCAGCGTCATTGACTGCCATTCTGAATAAAATGGGTAATTTTCCGCTTATTTCATGGATTAGGCTTGCATTTCAGGCCATTTGAGGGCATATTAATGGCTCAACGAATAACTTATGTCTGAACAGAAAGAAAGAAAGACTCTTGAGGAACGTAATCAGGCTAGTGACTTGGAGCGCCTGCGCCACTCTTGTGCGCACGTTCTGGCCGCAGCCATCTGCCGTATCTGGCCGCAGGCTCAGCTTGCAGCCGGTCCTGCTGTGGAGAACGGCTTTTACTATGATATTGAACTGGATCATAACATCTCTTCGGCCGAGTTTGAGCAGATTGAGGCTGAGATGAAGAAGATTGTTAAGGAGAATCAGACATTTGAGCGAACTACCGTGACCCGCGCTGAAGCCATGGCTATGGCTCAGAGCGGTGAGCTCGGCTCCATCGGTCCGCGTGAGGTCCCTTCCAAATTTAAGGTGGATTTGCTGAACCGTATTCCTGACGATGAGGAGATTTCCATCTATCGCAACGGTGATTTCACCGACCTGTGCGCCGGCCCTCATGTGGGTCGCACCGGTAACTGCAAGGCATTCAAAGTGATGAGTGTGGCTTCCGCCTACTATCAGGGTGATGCTAACGGCCCCCGCCTGCAGCGCGTGTATGGCACCTGTTTCCCGAACCGCACTCAGCTGGATGAGCATCTTGCTCGCTTGGAGGAGGCTCGCAAGCGCGACCACCGCAAGCTTGGCCGTGAGATGGGCTTGTTCACCATTGATGAGATGGTGGGGCAGGGCCTTGTGCTCTGGAAGCCCAAGGGTGCCATCATTCGCCGTGAGCTGCAGGATTTCATCACGGAAGAGCTGGACCGCATCGGTTACTCTCAGGTGTATACTCCCCACATCGGTAAGCTGGATCTTTACATGACTTCCGGCCACTGGGAGCATTACAAGGAGAGCCAGTTCACCCCCATCCCTGACCCGGATGATTTCAAGAAGCTGCGTGACGAGAACGCCAGCTGTGCTGAGCTTTTCAACTCTCTTGATACCCGCTCCATCATGGGCTTCATGCTTAAGCCCATGAATTGCCCCCACCACATCCGTATTTACTCCAGCGACCCCCACTCCTACCGTGACCTGCCCGTGCGTCTGGCTGAGTTCGGTACCGTGTATCGCTGGGAGCAGAGCGGTGAGCTGGGCGGCATGACCCGCGTGCGTGGCTTTACTCAGGATGACGCCCACATCTTCTGCCGCCCGGACCAGATTAAGGAAGAAGTGCAGCAGTGCATTGGCATTGTGAAGCACATCCTCGGTACTCTTCAGATGAATGATTACCGTGTACGCCTTTCCCTGCGTGATAAGGATTACTCGGATGCTAAGTACGTGGGTACTGTTGAGAACTGGAAGCTTGCTGAACAGGCTCTTCGTGAGGTGCTTACAGAGAACGGTTTTGATTACATTGAGGCTGAGAATGAGGCCGCTTTCTACGGTCCCAAGATTGACTTCATCGTGCGTGACGTCATCGGCCGTGACTGGCAGCTTGGCACCGTGCAGGTGGACTACAACTTGCCTGAGCGTTTCGATTTGAACTACACCGGTGCTGATAACAAGCCGCACCGTCCCGTGATGATTCACCGTGCCCCCTTCGGCTCTATGGAGCGTTTCTCCGGCTTGCTGATTGAGCACTTTGGTGGCAAGTTCCCCACATGGCTCGCTCCTGAGCAGGTGCGCGTGCTGCCCATCTCTGATAAGGTGGCCGAGTTCGCTGAGCAAGTGCGTACAGCTCTTGCAGCCAAGAGTGTGCGTGTGAAGCTGGATGATGCTCCTGATAAGATTGGTGCCAAGATTCGTAATGCCCGTCTGGACCGCGTGCCGTACATGGTGGTGGTGGGCCAGCGTGAGGCCGAGGAAGGCAAGGTTTCCGTTCGCCACCGCGAGCTGGACGTTGTCGGCACCATGACCGTGGAAGAGTTCGTCAATGCCATCACTGCCGAAATCAGCCAGCGCCTTATTAAGCCTGCGTTTACCCCCGAACAGAAGGAGACCCCGCAGAGCTAACATACCTCTTTCCGGAGCGTGGGGGTCCCGCGCTCCGGGCTTTATTCCAAATATACCATATCGACCATAACCAAGTACTACACAAGTGCCAGCCCCACAGAAAAACACTAACCCTGCAAACCGCGCTAATCGCCGTGAGCAGAACAATAAAACCCCGCAGATTCGTGTCAATGACCGCATCCGCGCCCCCCGTGTCCGCGTTGTAACCGCTAATGGTGACCAGCTCGGCGTTATGGCCACGCGTGACGCCCTCGCTCGCGCTAAGGAAATCGGCCTGGACCTCGTTGAGGTGGCCCCGAATGCTGATCCGCCCGTGTGCCGACTTATCGATTACGGTAAGTTCAAGTACATGCAGGCCAAGATGCAGAAGAATAACAAGGCCAAGACCGTGCGCATGAAGGAAATCAAGCTGCGCATTGGTACGGATGTGAATGACTATAACGTCAAGATGGCCCGTACCGAGCAGTTCTTGGACCATGGTCACAAGGTGCGTTTCCAGCTGCGTTTCCGCGGCCGTGAGAATGCTCACCAGCAGCTGGGGCTTGAGGTGATGGCCAAGGTGGTGGAAGATATGAAGACCATGGGTAAGGTAGACCAGGCAGCTAAGCTGGCCGGCAACACCGTAACTATGGTGCTGACTCCTCTGCCGACCGGTCAGCGCGTGAAGAAGTTCAAGAAGTTCCAGGAGGAAGACTTTGATGTGGACTCCGAGGAGTTTGATGCTTCTGATGATGAATAAAGCTTAGAAGCTCATCCGCAATTTAACATTTACGCAGGCTCTGGTGAAGCGCCTGCGTTTTTTTTATTTAATAGGGCTTAGCGCGTCTTACAGCAGCGGTGCAGGGGCTTTACAACCCAAGTAACCACTCCGAAGAACTCGGACTGCTCTTCTGCTGTGAGGACGCGTGCTTTGAATGCAGGGTTTTCCGGTACCAATTCCACACAGGAAGCGGAAATACGCAGGCGTTTGACGGTGAACTCCCCATCAATGGCTGCGATGATGATGTCACCATTCTGCGGCTGCAGGCTGCGGTCTACCACGAGGAGGTCCCCGTCATCTATGCCGGCGCCGCGCATACTTTCGCCCCTTGCTTTCACATAGTACGTGGTGGCCGGATGGGCCACGCAGAGGGAATCTAGGTTCAGTGAGCTGCTCAGCTCGCCCATCACCGGGGAAGGAAAGCCGGCGGCCACGCCTTCTTCAAAGAAAGGGAGCGGCGTTTCGCGCCGCTCGGGTGATGGTTCTGAGGCTTGGGCCATTATTTTCAGGATAGTGCTTATCTAAGCTTTTATCTCTCGTCCTTCAGCAGGCTCTGAAGATAGCGGTGTGCATAGTGCAGGCGGGAACGGAGTGTGGGTTCCGGTACCTGAAGAATCTGAGAAACTTCCATGTAGCTCATGCCTTCAATGTCGCACATGATAACTACTTCTCGGTGAGCATCGGAGAGCTGAGCCAGCGCTTTTTTCAGGCTTGTTTTAAGGTCTGACACCTGAGCCTGACGCACAGGGTCGGAAACGAGCGAGCGGTCCGCAGCATGGGAATCCTTTTCCAACGGGTCGCCATTAGTGTCATCATTCAGGCTCGTTTGGTTGCGGTGCTTGGTTTCCTTGCGCAGGAAATTGCGGGCTTCATTCAGAGCGATGGTATACATCCACGTGTAGAACTGGCTTGTGCCATTGAAGCTCTTAATGGAGCGATATGCTTTGATGGCCGCAGTCTGGGCCACATCGTAGGCATCAGTCTCAGATTTCAGCATCTGCGTGAGCATGCCAACGATACGGCGGATGTTACGCTTGAGCAGTTCATCAAAGGCCGCAAGAATACCCTCCTGACTCAGCTTTACCAGCTCAGTCTCTTCAAGATTTTTAAGTTCAGTTTTTTTGTACTGCTTGCTCATATATAGGGAGGGAGTTTGTATTTTAGCACCTGCCACTGCGTGCAATGGCAGGTGCTTTAATGAGATTAAGTCAAATCAGAGGTTGTAGTCACGCTTGTCGCGACTCTCAAACCACTGAATGAAGGCCTGATTGACCACAGTAAAACCACCGGGGGTCGGATAATCACCGCTGAAGTACCAGTCTCCGCAGGGGCCTTCGATAGCATCACGAAGGCCTTCCAAGGTCTGGTAAATCACCTGGATGGTGCAGGGGCTGTTATCCGGCGTGACCATGCGGGAAACCTCGGCTGTGATTTCATCATCCGTGAAGGGTTCGTAAATCTTCTTCACCGGGTTAGTGCGTTCAGACGGCGGCAGGGTGAGCTGGCGCTTGCATTCTTCATACACGTCAATGATGTGCGTGTACATGCCGCGCTTCTTCAGCAGAGTTATGGCTGCTTGGAAGGCAATGAACTTGCCCATCTCGCTCATATCAATGCCGTAGCAGTCCGGGTAACGAACCTGCGGTGCAGAGGATACGATGACAATCTTGCGTGCCTGAGTACGGGCCAGCAGGCGCAGCAAGCTCATCTTAAGAGTGGTGCCGCGTACGATGGAGTCATCGATTGCAACCAGCACTTCATCACTGTTTACAGCGCCGTAGGTAAGGTCATACACCATAGCAGCGAGCTGCTTACGGCTACTTTCTTCAGAAATGAAGGTGCGGAGCTTAATGTCCTTATGCGCAATCTTTTCAGCACGGGGCCAGCGGCGGAGAATGAGCTCGTTGATGAGCTCCTCACTCATGGTGCCGTCGCGGAAAGCATTAATCATGGCCTCCGTTACCTTATTGCGGCGGTAGGCGCGCAGGCCCTCCAGAAGTCCGTAGTATGAAACTTCAGCCGTGTTCGGAATGAAGGTAATAGCTGCCTTGGAGAAGTTGCCGTCCAGACTGTCCACAACTTGCTCTGTAAGGTTGGCGCCCAGAGCTTTACGCTCACGGTAGATGACGGGGTCATTGCCGCGGGAGGTGTACACGTCCTCGAAGCAGCAGGGAGTGTGTTTTTCGGGCTTAGTGTATTCCTTGATGGTCACAGCACCGTCATACTTCACCACAATCATGTTGGCCGGGGCAAGTTCCTTCACCTCGTGCTCTTCCACCTCCATCACGCTCATGAGCGGTACGCGTTCGCTGGCTACAGCCAGATATTCGTCCGTGAGAACGTAGTAGCAGTAGCGGATGCCGTGCGGGTCTCTCAGGCAGAAGAAGTCACCATTACCCACACCACCCATGATGGTGTAGCCGCCGTCCCAGTCCTTACTGGCCTTGCCGATGATATCAAAGAGATCCAGCTCAGCGGAGATGATGTTGGGAATCTCGCGGCCATCCACGTTCTTATCACGCAGCTGGCGGTAGAGGTCCGTGTGGGCTTCATCCAAGTAATAGCCAACCTCTTCCATGAGGGTCTGGATATCCGTGCCGAAGACGGGGTGCTGGCCACGGGAGATGAGCTTCTGGTGAAGCTCAGAGAGGTTCGTGATACCCATGTTACCCTGCATCATGAGGGTACGGGTGGGCCAGTTGGTGCGGCGCATGTAGGGGTGGCAGATGCCTTCCTCCGCTGCGGTTCCGCTTGTGCCGTACAGCAGGTGGCCGAGCAGTACCTCACCGCCGAAATTGAAGTGGCGCTTGTAGGTATCTGCATCTGCGCCACGCACGAGACCTTCGTCTTTCAGGCGGCGCAGGGTGTGCTGCTGCTGTGAGAACATATTCGTCACGGCAGAGGCTGAGGCATCACGAGCGCGGAAGATGTAGGGCTCTCCCAGCGGCATGTTCAGCTTGATACAGCCGATGCCTGCACCGTCCTGCCCGCGGTTGTGCTGCTTTTCCATGAGCAGGAAAAGCTTGTTGAAGGCCCACTCAGGCGAGCCGTACTTCTCCGCAAAATAGGAGAGCGGCTTAAGCAGTCTGATTGCTGCGGACATATAGTCTGAAAATTGTGTTTACTTGCGTACGGTCACATGGATGCCCTTGCCCTCGCGCATGGTGCCGATAACGGTACCACCGGGGCCAGCAGTGCAGGCCTGTTCCACCTGCTCGGGCTTCACGATGGCTACCCAGCCGATGCCCATGTTGAAGGTGTGGAATCGGTCTTCGGCGTCTACGAAGGTAAGCACCTTCTGTACGGGAGCGTTGTCCCAGTACGGGATTTCGAGGTCAGCACCCTTATCACCAAGGAAACGCTCAAGGTTTTCGGGCAGGCCGCCACCGGTGATGTGGGCGTATGCCTTGGGGGTGATGCCGAGCTTGCGCATATCGTACACCACGTCATGGTACAGGCGAGTGGGAGCCAGTAGGCTGCGGAGCTCCTCCTCGGTGAGAAGGTCAGGATTCTGCTTCAGAATGCGGCGCACAAGGCTCCAGCCGTTGGCATGGAAGCCATCGCTGGGGTAACCAATGAGCACATCACCCACTTCAACCTGAGAGGGATCAATCATCTGGCTCTTCTCTACACAGCCAATGCTGAAACCGGCCATCTCAACGAGATTCTCAGGTACCACGCCGGGCATCTCAGCGGTCTCGCCACCGGCGAGGATGCAGTTGCAGCTCTCCAGGTAGTCACACATACCGGCCACCAGACGGGTGATGCGGGGCTTTTCGGTCTCAAGATTGGAGATTCCCAGGTAATCAAGGAAAACGAGCGGGTCACCACCGGTGGTGAGAATGTCGTTCACGTTCATGGCTACCAGGTCTTTGCCTGCGGTTTCGAGCATATCAAGATCGAAAAGAATTTCCGTCTTGGTGCCCACGCCGTCGGTGCCGGTCACGATGACGGGCTCCTTGTAGGCGGAGAGGTCGTAAGCGGCAGCAAAGAGACCGAAAGCATTGCAGAGCTGACGGTTTTTCTGCGTGCGCTTAACGTGCGCGCTGATGTCATTCACGAAAGACTGTGCCTCGATGGTATCGACGCCGGATTGCTTGTATGTGAGGTTGCCGGACATATGATTTGGGGTGATATCACGTGGATTCGCGCGGATTATACTCCTTTTTTCCGACTTTGGCAAGCCGTATTTTCTTTTCCGCTCTCTATTTGTTGGCTTCGTTAGGTGAGGGCGGGGCGTCTCCTTGGGCGCGGATGTATTCAATTTCACGGCGCAGCAGGCCACCTATGCGGTGTTTTGCCAGATATACCTGAGCGAGGCTCACGCCGAGTTTGCTGCGAACGTCGGCCGTGCTCATGCCGCGCAGAACGAGGTAGTCAAATATCTGAAACTGCCGCGGAGATGTTTTCATTTTGACGCGTTCTGTGGCGGCTTTCAGAATATTCTGTTGCCATTCTCGCTCCCATATTTTGTCAAAAGTATCACCGCTGATGTCTGCCAGATTTTCCACATCAGCGGTAGGGGTATCAGCGGAGTCGGCTTCTTCCGCTGCCATCGGTAACCTTTTGCGGAACTGGTCTTTGATGCGCCAGCGTATGATGTGCCACAGCCACATTTTGAAGGAGCCTTTCGCCGGGTCATATTGCTTTTCGCGCGTCTGGCGGGCTACGGAAAGGACAGTCTCCTGCACGGTGTCCCATGCTTCGTCCGGGCTTAGGCCGGATTTTGTGGCCACGCTGTAAATGAGGCGCCAATACGTGCGGTAAAATTCATCCCAGCTGCGCTGGTCTTTCCAGTCTTGTAAGCGGGCGATGAGGCTACGCCGGGTTCTGGCAGCGTACTTTTCCAGTGCGCTGTCATCCGGTGTGTTCTTTTCATCACTCGCGTCCACTGATTGTAGTGTATCAAATATACGGCCCTATGGCAAGCAGTAAGGCTGCTTTGTTCTCTGGGAATGGGTAAATTTAATTGCTGAAATGCAACGAGAGCAAGTGCCCCGTGGGACGCTTGCTCTCGGAAAATCTTGCTTCAATCAGTTGCTTTAGTTGCGCGCAACGGGTGTGGCTCCCTGTTCTGCTCGTTGGCAGAACCGGCTGGTGTAAAGGCAATCCAGCACGGAGGGGAGGCCGCGGCGCATGCCTTCGATTGCCTTTTGGGTAATCTGGGGCAGGGCACGCTCATCCAGACGGCGCATCCCGTAGAATGCGTTGGCAGTCTGGCGGATGTTTTCGGTAATCCAGCTTGAGTTGAAGTCTGCGCGGCGGGCTGCGCGGCTTACATCCACGAGGGCCTGATGAAGCGCTTGCTCGTTCGGTTGCGTTTCATTGGTGCTGCCCAGTACGAAAATATCGTGGAAAGTAATGCTTCTCTCGCTGCGGAAGTTTCTGCGCATGCTTCGCTCGTGAACAATGGCTCCTACCATGGTTCCATCTGAATAGGTGGCGTTCACGATGTAGACTCGGCCTGTTACTCTCTTGCCAAGATGGGCGCTGAGGGTATCCCGCGCCATGCGGAAATCCTGCACGTCCTGCGGAGCCTGATAGATGATAGCATCTACCGGGGTGATGTTCTGATTGCCCGGCAGTTGTCTGGCTACGCCTATCAGCATTTCTGCCAAGGCCATAGCACCGGGGTTGGAGGTTCTCAGAGGTACTTCGTATGCTGAAATGTAGTTCGCGATGATGGAGTCCTTCCGGTTTACTAACTGCATGGTTCTAATGCAGAAGTTTCCAAGTCGCTCACTTTCAGTATTCCATGTCACTTCGCCGCCACCGGCCCAGTCATTCGGCAGGGTGTAGGTCACGGCATTGGTCCGGCAGTGGGTGTCCTGCAGGACTACTCGGGTGGCAGCGCTCAGGCTGCCGGCCACCATGAGAATGGCAGCTGTTGTCGCGGTGAGGAGGGTTCGTGCACTCATGACACTTGCATTGTGTCAGATTAGTTGATGAATGTCAATACTAAAGTATTCTTAAATTATTACTGATTGACAAAATAATGAATTTGTAGTATGGTGAGCCCCGTTATGGCAGGTCTAATCATAGCGCCAAAGGCGCGCATTTTCCACGGGCATGACTGGGTATACGGCACAGAGGTGCGCACGGTGTTCGGAAATCCGGCACCGGGCGATGTGGTGCTGCTGAAGGATCAGCGGGACCATTATCTGGGGTCTGCCATGTATAATCCGCATTCGCAGATTGTGGCGCGCCGCTTTTCTCGACGTAAGCAGGATTTGGACCGCGACTTTTTTGCTCGCCGCATATCGCAGGCCATGTTGCTGCGCGAACGCTGGCTTCCCGGCGAGGAGCTGATGCGTTTGGTGTGGAGCGAGAGCGATGGTCTGCCCGGTCTGATTGTAGACCGCTACCGTGATGTGCTGGTGGTGCAGACGCTTACTCTCGCCATGCATCAGCGCTTGGGACTTATCCGCGATATTCTCGGAGATTTGCTTGAGCCTCGTGCCATTATCGTGCGCAATGATTCTCCTATGCTGCTGGCGGAAGGTATTGAACCGGAGACGTATGTGGCTGCCGGTGAGATGCCGGAGCCGTTCATCGCTACGGGCCGTGGCCTGAAGTTCATGATAGACCTCGCAACCGGGCAGAAGACCGGCATGTACCTGGACCAGCTGCAGAACTATGCTGATGTGGCGAAGTTCGCCCGTGGACGCCGCGTGCTGGATTGCTTCTGCAATCAGGGTGGCTTCGCTCTTGCCTGTGCTAAGGCCGGTGCTGCCAGCGTGACTGCCGTGGATATCTCTGAGGAGGCTATTGCTTCCGTGCGTCGTAATGCGGAGCTGAATGGCGTGCAGATAGAGGCTATTGCTGAGAATGCTTTTGATTTCCTGAAGCGTGAGAGTGATGCTGTGCGCAAGGGCGCAGACCCGAAGTGGGACCTCATTATTCTTGATCCGCCCAGCTTCACTCGTAACAAGAAGAGCCTTAGCGGCGCCATGCGCGGTTATAAGGAGATTCACCTGCGTGCCATGCAGATGCTGCCCGTGGGTGGCGTGCTCTCCACATTCTGCTGCTCTCATCATGCCAGTGCCGGTGTGTTTAAGGAGACGATTGCTGATGCCGCTGTGGATGGCCACTGCACTCTGCGCTTAGTGGCGAATCATGGCCAGAGCCCGGATCATCCCGTGCTGCTGAATATTCCTGAAACTGAATATCTTAAAGGATTCACCTTTGAAATGGTACCCGGCCGTTGATTTGCCGGCTGATTAAGACTGTATAGCAAAATCACATGAAGCATATTGTAACCTGCATTACCGCATTTTCTTTTTTCATTAATCATTCATTTGCTCAGTATGCTGAGCCGGCTGTAGCTGCCCGGAGTGCTGATTCTGCTCTGGGGGCGCAGATTGTACAGTGCCGAGTAGCGGTGCTGGGGTATGGCCGTATTGCCTCCGGTGAAGGGACGTTATCTGCCGCGGAGTTTGAGCAGCAGATGAACTTTCTCCGGGATAGCGGGGCGAATGTCATTTCCTGTGCTGATTTTCTCGCATGGCGAAAAGGCCAGCGCGCTCTTCCGGCCTGCTCTGTGCTGCTGACCTTTGATTCTCCCAATCAGGCCTTTATGGAGGTTGCTCTGCCTGTGCTGCAGCGGTGCGGATTCCCTTTTGTTGTTTTTACTGACGCTGAGCAGCCTGCTGACGCCGAGGGCGCACTGCTGGCGCCGCAGTTGCTGACTCTTCAGTACGAGGGCGCGGAAATTGGTAGCTGTGCAGCTGGTGATGTTTCTTCTGAATTGTTGACAACCGCAGCACTGCGCGTGACCTCCGTGTTCGGGGCCTGTCGTGTGTTTTCCTGTACCACAGGTGAGATATCTCCTGAGCTTCAGCGAACTCTTGGGCAGAACCACTTTGAAGTGGCTTTCACCAGAGAGCCGGAAAAGGGTACCGTGGCTACACATGCCCACGCTTATCCGCGTTATGCTGTGAGTGACAATCGCGTATTTGCGCAGGCTGTTTCCTTTGGCTCTGAGTCAAACGTGGATGAAGTGGTGGAGGCTCTGGCTGCTTGTGCTCCGGCTGTGGAAGCTGCTCCTGCTGCGGTTGCTGCCCCGGCGGCGGGTAATACGGCTGTGGTGCTGCCTGAGTTCACGGACGATGATTTGGCAGAGGAGGTGAGTGAAGAAGAGCTGCTTGCTGTGGCTGATCCCTCCGGCGTGGCTGTGAATCCCGCTGTGAGCCCGATTCCTGCTGCTCCTGAAGCACCCGCTGCTCCCGCTGCTCCTGCTGCTCCTGCTGAGCCCGCTGCTCCTGAAGCACCTGCTGCACCCGCTGCACCCGCTGCACCCGCCGCACCCGCTGCACCCGCCGCACCCGCCGCACCCGCCGCGCCCGCCGCGCCCGCCGCGCCTGCTGCACCTGCTGCACCTGCTGAGCCTGCTGAGCCTGCTGAGCCTGAAGGTTCTGAAGTAGCTGAGGAGCCTACTGAGTCTGAGGTCGCAGAATCCAGCCCTGAGCTGGCTCCTGTGGAGCCTAGCCTCGGAGTGCTCGGTCGCCGCACTCCGGAGGGGGATTGGGTGAGCGCTCAATTTAAGCAACCGCTCGTGCCGCGTGAGCAGACCCGCGTGGCTGTTCTGGGGTATCATAACTTCAGCAAGACGCGCCCCTGTACGGATATGCGTATGAGCACGGCAGATTTCTGCCGCCAGATGCAGTTCCTGAAGGATTCAGACATCTGTGTGATTTCCATGCAGGATTTTCTGGAGTGGCGCCATGGCCGGCGCTGTCTGCCGGAACGTTGTGTTCTTATCACGATTGACGATGGTTGGAAGAGTGTGTATTCTGAGGCCTATCCGGTGCTTCGTGCGTATGGTTATCCATTCACTCTCTTCCTGTACACTCGCTACATCAATGTGCAGGGTGACTCCATGACCACCGCGCAGATTCAGGAGATGATGGCAAATGGCGCTACCATCGGCAGCCATTCTTCTAATCATCTTTACCCCAGTAAGTGGAGGCGTTATAACCAGGCTTCCTCAGAGTATGCCGCACAGCTTCGTACAGAGCTGGTGGATTCCCGTACGCGTCTGATGAATATGTTCGGTAACTGCTCCACATATTGCTATCCCGGTGGCTATAACACGCCGCCCATGATAGAGACTCTCAGAGAGGCTGGTTATCAGGCCGCCTTTACTGTGCTGGAGCGCAAAGTAGAGTGCGAGGAGGAGCCGTTCCTTGTGCATCGATATATGGTGTTCGGTACAGACCATGAGATTTTCCGTCGTGCGGTGAACTTTGATGGTGAGGCCGGTGTGGTGCCTACTCGTGCGGCGATTGCCGCCGCTGAGGCTCCGGCTAGGGCTTTCTTCCCGGCTGCTTTTGAGGGCTGCACGAACCGCGGTGGGGCTTCTGCTGCTGCGAGCCGCTCCACCAGCCAGAGCCGCAGTTCTGCTCCCGCCACACGTCCGGCCGCCCGTCCTGAGCCGCAGCCTGCCGCTCCCGTGACTCCTGTGGCCCCGGCAGCACCGGCGCTTCCCGCAGCTGCGGCTGCTCCTCAGCCGCAGGGGAATGTCCTCTGAGGGCTGCTTTAATCTTGCAAAGTAAAGAAGGGGATGCTATCATGATTACATGAAGCATCTCCTTCTTTCTTTTTCTGTTCTGTTTTCCTTTCTTATTGGTGAAGCCTGGGCGGATTCTTCTCGTAGCGACCGGATTATAGATGGCCTTCTTTCTGCCGGTAGCCGAGTTCTTCTGGCTGAGCAGGAGCGCCGCGCGGCTGCTCGAGAGGCGGAGCCTCCCGCGGAAGCGGAGCAAGCGCCATCTCCGTCTGCTGAGCAAGGTCAATCAGCGGGAGAAGAACCAGCCACCGAAGGCCGCCGCGGTTGGCGTGAGCGGGGAAGGGAGCTGCTGGGCCGGGTACGGGGGACTGCATCTCAGGGCGGCGTATCTGAGGTGATTTCTTCTACGTTGAAAGATGCTCTTGACAGTTTTTTGGATGAGTATAAGGAGCAATACAAACAGGAGGGCCGGGAATATGCCAGAGAAGTCGGAGATATCATTGTTAACCGCGTGGTGGAAAGCCCGAGAATTTCCGGTTCTCTGTACTCATTGCAGTTAATGTGCTGGGGGATTATTCTGTATCTGACGCTGGTTACAATCATTGTGCTTTTCCGTCTGTTGTATCTGAAACGCTCTAACCGCAAACTCATGGCCTCCGTGCAGGAGCTGAAAGAGCTCTTAAAGGAAAGTAAAAAATCAGCATAACGAGCTTTCTCTTGAGATAAAAAAGCACCCCGGCTGCGTTCTGTCAGCCGGGGTGCTTTTTCCTTTGATAAATTTTTATTACTGGGCGAGTGCGCTAAGCAGCTTGCTGTGTATGCCGCCGAAGCCGCCGTTGCTCATCACCAGCAGCACGTCGCCGGGGTGCACGCGTGACACCACGTGCGCCACGATATCGTCCACATCTGTGCCCAGATAGCTCTCTGTGCCTTTTTCGCTGATATCGTTGCGAAGTTGCTCCACATCCAGCCTTTCCTCGGGGCGAAGGCGCTTGTGGTTTTCCACGGGGGAGATGACGGCAAAGTCAGCGGTGGAGAGGGCTGCTGCCAGCTCCTGCTGGAAAAGGTTACGGATGGTGGTGTTGCTGCGGGGGTCAAAGATTACCCACAAGCGGCTCTTGGGGAAGCGCTGGCGCAGGCCTTCTACGGCTTGGCGAATGGCTGTGGGGTGGTGGGCGAAGTCATCCACCACGGTCACGCTGTTCACGGTGCCACGCACCTCCTGACGGCGAGCTACGCCGGTGAAGCTCAGGAATGCGCTGCGAATCTGGTCCGGCGTCAGCCCGGCATTACGGGCAGCGCAGGTAGCCATGGCGGCATTCCGGATGTTGAAGTCGCCAATCATGGGGATGCTGTAGGTCTCACCTTCCAGCGTGAAGGAACTGCCATCCGTGCGGCGCTCGATGTCGGTGATACGCAGGTCAGCGTTTTCTTCCATGCCTACGCCCACCATCTTCACCATTTTCAGCTCGGTAGCGGCGTGTTCTCGCACATCTGCACAGTTCGGGCAGTCAGAATTGATGAATACCACGCCGGTGCGGGGCACCACGCGCAGCAGGCGCTTGAAGGAAAGCTTAATTTCCTCCACGTTCGAGTAAATGTCCGCGTGATCCATTTCGATGTTGTTGATGATAACAACCTCAGGCAGATAGTGCAGGAACTTGGAGCGTTTGTCAAAGAAAGCCGTATCGTACTCATCACCCTCCAGCACGCAGTAGTCAGAATCCGTAAAGCGGCCACCGCGGCCCAGATTGCGTGCAATGCCGCCAATCATGAAGCTCGGGTTCATCTCGTTGGCTTCCATAAGCCAAGCCAGCATACTCGTGGTGGTGGTCTTGCCGTGCGTGCCGGTTACAACGTAATTGTGCTTGCCCCAGAGGAAGAACTCTTTCATCGTCTCCGGAAGGCTCATATAGCGCATGTTGCGCTCCAGTACAGCTTCCACTTCCACATTGCCACGGCTCATGGCATTACCGATGACCACTAAATCCGCGTCTTCGGGAAGATTCTCAGGCTTGTACCCCTGAAAAATCTGAATGCCCTCACTCTCCAAGAACGTGGACATAGGCGGATAGACGTTGGCATCAGTGCCGGTAACAGTGTAGCCCTTGCGAGCCATGGCTGATGCCACAGCACCCATCGCGGTGCCGCAGATTCCGAGGAAGTGTACGTGCTTCATATACGTTTGAGAATGAGAGGTGAGTTAGAGTAACTTATTCCGCGGTATTTGGCAAGCGTTTTTTATGTATGTCTGAACAGCAAAATTCTGTTTCAAATATGCCGGTGGATGAAATGGTTTGTCTTAGGCTTGTGTGGTGGGGGGCTCTTTATCTGTAATGAGAGGCTCTCTTATTACCTTGATTCGGAATAGGTGTTTAGCCGTGGAAGTTGCAAAATGCCCATAAAGGGCTCTGTGATGTGCTGTAAGCGCTTTTGGAGGTATGTTATGGGCTAATTGGCGTTTTTTTAATGATGGCTTGCTATAGGTGTATTTTTGTGAGTTTTTCGGCATGCTGACGTATTATATAATTGACGCGCGCGTATACGCGCGTATAATGGCCGCCGTATGACTGAAAACACCACTGCTCCTGAGGACACCGAGACGGTAGTCACGACCGGAGCACAGCAAGAGTACGGCGCGGCGCAGATTGATAAGCTGGAGGGCCTTGAGGCCGTCCGCAAGCGCCCCGGCATGTACATAGGCGATCCTGATGAGCGCGGCCTGCACCACTGCGTATTTGAGGTGCTGGATAACTCGATTGACGAGCATCTTGCCGGCTACTGCACCAAGATTATCATTCAGATTCACGAGGGTGGCACGATTTCCGTGATTGACAACGGCCGTGGTATTCCTGTGGACATGCACCCCAAGTTCGGCATTCCGGCCGTGGAGCTGGTGCTTACCAACCTGCACGCCGGTGGTAAGTTCGGGCAGGGTGCTTATAAGTACTCCGGTGGTCTGCACGGTGTGGGTGCTAAGTGCGTGAACGCCCTTTCTGATTTCTTCAAGGCTGAAGTTCGCCGTGATGGCAAGCGCCATGTGATTACCTTTGAGCGCGGCCGCACCACGGAGAAGCTGCATGTGGTGGGTTCTTGCCCGGAAGGGCAGACCGGTACGGCTATCACTTTCCTGCCGGACCCGACCATCTTCACAGATACGACGGAATTCAAGTTTGACCTGCTGGCCCGCCGTCTGCGCGAGCTGGCCTTTCTGAACCCCGGCCTCGTCATCGAACTGGTGGACGAGCGCACCGGTCAGGAGCGCAGCGAGACTTTCTACTATGCTGATGGTATCCGCGAGTTCGTGAAGCAGCTCGGTGAGAACAAGACCCTCATCACCCAGGAGCCCATCGCCATGAGCGGTGTACGCCACATCGAGGTGGAGTACGACGGTAAGACCATGGAGGATGATGTGATTGTGGACGTGGTGATGCAGTACAACGATAGCGACCGCTACCAGATTCAGTGCTATGCCAACTCCATTTTCAATGCTGACGGTGGTACGCACCTTTCCGGTTTCCGCAGCTCGCTGACCCGCGCTATCAACAACTACGCCAAGAGCAACAACCTGCTCAAAGATAAGGACCCCAGCTTGAACGGCGATGACGTGCGCGAAGGCTTGGTGGCTGTTATCTCAGTGAAGATGCCCAACCCGCGCTTCTCCTCCCAGACGAAGGACAAGCTCGTGAACACTGAAATTGAAGGTGTGGTGAGCAGCGTGGTGTACGAGGAGCTCAAGGAGTACTTCGAGGAGAATCCTCAGGTGGCCAAGACTATTATTGACCGCTGCCTTATCGCCTCCCGCGCCCGTGAGGCCGCCCGAAAGGCCCGCGAAAGCGTGCGTAAGAGCGCCATGACCGTGGGCGGTGGTCTGCCCGGTAAGCTGGCTGACTGCTCCTGCCGCGATCCCAAGCTCAGCGAGCTCTTCATTGTGGAGGGTGACTCTGCAGGTGGTTCCGCTAAGATGGGCCGTGACCGTCGTACGCAGGCTATTCTTCCCCTGCGCGGTAAGATTCTTAACGTGGAGAAGGCTCGCTTGGATAAGGCTCTGGGCAGTGAAACAATTCAGAACATCATCACGGCTATCGGTGCCGGTATCGGTGATGGTGAGGGTGAAGGCTCCTTCGATATCAACAAGGTGCGTTACCACAAGATTATTCTGATGGCTGATGCTGACGTGGACGGCTCCCACATCTGCACCCTTCTGCTCACTCTGTTCTGCCGCCACATGCCCCAGCTGGTGCGTGCCGGTTATCTGTACATTGCCCAGCCCCCGCTGTACCGCGTGATTCACCGCAAGGTGGAGCAGTACGTGCAGGATGAGGTATCTCTCAACCGCAAGCTTATCTCCCTCGGTGCCGGTGATGTGACTCTGCGCACTCCGGACAAGAGTAGGGAGTTTGACGCAGACTCCCTCATGGCCATTCTTGAGACGCTCATCAATCTCCAGAAGTATGAGGGCAGCGTAGCTCAGCATGGCGGTGACTTTAAGGACCTGCTGCGTCACCGTGATGACGAGGGCAACTTCCCGCAGTATCTGGTGAAGGTACGCTGTGGTAATGATGAAGAGGTGGTATACTTCCGTAATATGGAAGATCTTTCCGCCTTCTCTGATGAGAACCGCGACCTCTTCCTCTTCGGCGAGCCCACAGAGGAGGAGCTGGCTGCCAACCCGCTGCCTGTTCGCGAAGGCCCCAGCCGCCGCGCCCTGCTGCACGAGCTGCATGAGGCTAAGGCCATTAACCGCGTGCTTTCCCGCCTTCAGGAGCTTGGTATTGAGTCTGACCGCCTGCTGTCAGATGACGCTCCCGTGTACGAACTGGTGGAAAACTCTCGTAATGTCGTGACGCCCGTGAACTTCGTGGGTGATATCCTTGCCAAGGTGCTGGAAATCGGCGGCCGCAGCGTGACTATCACACGATTCAAAGGTCTTGGTGAAATGGACGCCAAGGACTTGTACGCCACGACCATGGACCCCGAGAAGCGCGAGCTGCTGCGCGTGCGTCTGGATGATGATAACGCTGTGCAGGCTGACAAGATGTTCACCATCCTCATGGGTGACCTCGTGGAGCCCCGCCGCCGTTTCATCGAGGATAACGCCCTCAATGTACGTAACCTCGACGTGTAAACCCTAACCGATTTTTCCTGAATTATGAGTGAAACAAGAATTCGCCCGGTGGACGTGGCAGAGGAGGTCTCTCGCAGCTTCCTGGACTACTCCATGTCCGTTATCATCTCCCGTGCTCTGCCGGATGCCCGCGATGGCCTGAAGCCCTCTCAGCGCCGCGTGCTCTATGCCATGCATGAGCTGGGCCTCGTACCCACTAAGGGTACCATCAAGTGCGGTAAAATCGTGGGTGACACCATCGGTAACTATCACCCCCATGGTGACCAGTCCGCCTATGGCACGCTTGTGACGATGGCTCAGCCTTGGAATATGCGTGATGTGCTGGTGCAGGGGCAGGGTAACTTCGGTACTCCTGAAGGTGACCCTCCCGCCGCCATGCGATACACTGAGGCTAAGCTCAGCCACTTGGGTGTGGCGCTCATGGATGACCTGGATAAGGACACTGTGGACTTCCAGCCGAACTATGACAACCGCCTCACGGAGCCTGTGGTGTTCCCCTCCGCTTTCCCGAACCTGCTGGTGAACGGTGGTACGGGTATTGCTGTGGGTATGGCCACAAATATGGCCCCGCATAACCTTGGCGAGGTGGTGGACGGCATTTGCGCTTACATCGATAATCCCCTCATCACCAGCGAGGCCCTGCGTGCATACATTAAGGGCCCGGATTTCCCCACCGGTGGCTACATCCTCGGGTACAAGGGAATTGATAGTTACTTCCGCACAGGCCGTGGCAGCGTGCGTATGCGCGGTAAGATGGAGGTGGTGTCAAACGAGAATGGCCGCGAGTTCATCCACATCTCTGATGTGCCTTACGGCGTGAACCGCGCCGTGCTGCAGGAGCGAATCGCTGAGCTTGTGCGTGATAAGGTGATTACTGATATCGCCGGCATGCGCGACCTGACGGATTACATCGAAATCGAGCTGAAGCGCGATGCCCGCCCGCAGGTGGTTATCAACCAGCTTTATAAGCTCACCAGCATGGATACTTCCTTTGCTGTGAATATGTTGGCTATTCATGAGGGCCGCCCCAAGGTGCTCACCATGAAGGATGCCATCAATTTCTATGTGGAGCACCGCCGCGAAGTGGTGATTCGCCGCACGAAGTTCTTGCTGCGCAAGGCTGAGGACCGCGCTGAGGTGTTGGAGGCTTACCTTATCGCCTTGGCTAATCTGGATGAGTTTATCCGCATCATCCGCGAGTCCCGCAACCGTGAGGAGGCTCGCAACAAGCTGATGGCCTTCCGCTTCCCCGTGGAGCTGGCTAAGGGCCTCGGCATCCTCATCCACAGCCAGCCTTCCGTGCAGGGGGATTCTTACATCTTCACGGAGCGTCAGGTGAACGCCATTCTGGACCTGCGCCTCTACCAGCTCACGGCTCTTGAGAATGATAAGATTTCTGACGAGTACAAGAAGCTGCTGGAGGTTATTGAGGACTATCTTGATATCCTTGCTAATGAGGCCCGCGTGCTCGGCATCGTGAAGGACGAGCTCCGCACCATCAAGGAGAAGTACGCCACCCCTCGTATGACCCACATCATTCCCTTTGAGGGTGATATGGCCATTGAGGATCTCATCCCGAATGATTCCATGATTGTGACCATCTCCCACAGTGGTTACATTAAGCGCACGAACTCTGACGAGTACCGCCTGCAGGCTCGCGGTGGCAAGGGCATCAAGGCCGCTACCACGAAGAGCAAGAAGGACGCTAATGACTACGTGGAGCACCTGTTCGCCGCTCAGAATCATGACTACATCATGTTCTTCACGAACACCGGCCGTGTGTACGTGGAGCGTGTGTATGAGATTGATGAAGCCGCCCGCAGTGCTCAGGGCCGCTCCATTAAGAACCTGCTGGATATGCAGGCAGATGAGCGTATCGCTGCCATTCTGCGCTTGGAGCGCAAGGTGAGCGAGGATGGTAAGGATATTACCTTCGCTGAGGGCTCCGGTAATGTGGTGTTCGCCACGAAGGATGGTACGGTGAAGAAGACCGCCCTGAATGACTTCGTGAACTACCGCAAGGCCGGTATTATCGCCATCAACCTTGAGGAGGGTAACTCCCTCGTGAACGCTGTGCTTACTACCGGTGAGCAGGATGTCATCATCGTTACTCACAATGGTATGAGTATCCGCTTCAAAGAGAGCGATATGCGTACTCAGGGCCGTAACACCATCGGCGTGCGCGGTATTAAGCTGCGCGAGGGTGACTACGTGGTCGCCATGGCCGTGGTGCCCGAGGGTGAGACTTCCATCATAGCTGATGACGAGGCCGCTGACGTATCCGCTGAGACTGAGGCTCCGGCCGATGGCGCCCCCGCCGCCCACTCGCTGCTGGTGGTTTCCGAGAATGGCCTTGGCAAGCGCACGCGCTTCGGTGAGTACCGCCTGCAGAGCCGCGGTGGTATCGGTATTAAGACCATGAATTGCACGGATAAGACGGGCCTTGTCGTTTCCGCTACCACGGTTACGGATGCTGATGAGCTCATGATTATGACCTCCGGCGGTCAGTCCGTACGCATGAAGGTGGATTCTATCCGTGAGACCGGTCGTGCCACTCAGGGCGTGAAGCTCATCACGCTCAATGGCAAGGAGGCTATTCAGGAAATCACCCTTGTTATCCCGGATGAGGATGACGAGGACGCCTCTGAGCTCGTGGAGGGCGAGGAAGGCTCCGCCGCTGAAGAAACTCCGCAGGAGTAATTCCTCAGAACTCATAAAGTCATACAAAACAGCACCCCATCCGCTCGCTACAGGGCAGGTGGGGTGCACATGTGTCCCACAGATTACAGAAAAAGGGCACCAAAGACATATAGTCAGCGTATTCTGCTTTCAATTCTGCGCAGGAGTATCACGAAATTGACCATCGGCGGTAAGCGTTCAGTTACCCAATATCCGGCGTTAGCCGCTAATCCTTAATTCGTAATTCGTAAATCAAAAATCGTAAATACGCGAGTCCCAAATCTTTGGGACTCGTATGGGTGGGGTGCCGGTTTTTTTTTCTTGCGCTTGCGGTGGATTTTTGCTAGTTTGATAGCATGTTCAGAAAAATCATACTGTCCGCACTTTGTCTGGGTACAGGTGTTGTGAGCGCTGCAAGTGCTCCCGCGCCGTACGGTCCGCTTCCTACGGAACAGCAGGTTAATTGGTTGCGTATGGAGTGGTACGCATTCGTCCACTTTGGCCTGAATACGTATACGAACAGAGAGTGGGGTTACGGTGATGAATCTCCCACGCTTTTCAATCCTTCTTCTTTTGATGCTGAGGCTATTGTGCTCACCTTCAAAAATGCCGGTATGAACGGCATGATATACACCGCTAAGCACCACGATGGCTTCTGCACTTGGCGCACTCAGTCTACGGATCACAACATCCGCCGCTCTCCCTGGCGTAACGGGCGCGGTGATGTGGTGCGCGAGTTTGCCCGTGCATGTGAACGCCACAATTTCCCCTTCGGTACTTATCTTTCCCCGTGGGATCGTAACTGTGCTGAGTATGGTCGTGAAGGGTATCTGCGTGTTTATTACAAGCAGATTACGGAACTGCTCACCAAGTACGGCCCCATCTTTGAAATCTGGTTTGACGGCGCCATGGGCGGTGATGGTTTCTATGGCGGCGCCCGCTGCCACCGCAACATCGGTAACGCTGATAACTACTACAACTATCAGCACGTGGTGCGCCTCATCCGCAGACTGCAGCCCAACTGCATCATCTGGGGCGCTGCCGGCCGTGGTGATGTGACTTGGGGCGGCTCCGAAAAAGGTTTCGTGAGATACCCCCTTTGGAATGTCCAAGGTAACAGATGGCTCTCTCTTGAAGGTGATACCCCCATCAATCATCGTGGCTGGTTCTGGCACCCGGGGCAGGGCTCTCAGGTAAAGACCCCCGAGCACCTCATGGAGGTTTACCTCAGCAGCGTGGGCCGCGGTGCAAACCTTATCCTGAATCTTGCCCCGAACCGCGAGGGCCGTCTGGACCCCGCTGATGTGGCCTCTCTGGAGGCTTTCGGTAATATGCGCCGTCGCCTGTTGGCCACGGACTATGCCCGCGGTGCCTCTGCCACCGCCTCTGAGGAACGTGGCGCCCGTTATTCGGCAGCAAACCTTACGGACGGCGACATTGAGAGCTATTGGTGCCCGAACGATGGTACCACCACCCCCTCAGCCGAGATTACCCTCCGTGAGTCCGCCACCTTTGATGTGGTGCGCGTGCGCGAGCAGATTCGCCTTGGCCAGCGCGTGGAAGCCTTTAAGGTGGAGGCTTTCGTGGATGGTGAATGGATTACCATCGTTCACCCCGGCAATCCCGGCGAGGAGGAAACACAGTTTAATCTGCGCGGAGGGAAGGGCCACACCATCGGTAATCAGGTGCTCCGCTGGCTGGACTCTCCCGTTACTACGAACCGCCTCCGCCTCACTATCACGCGCGCTAAAGCTTGCCCCTGCATCTCGGAGTTCTCTCTGCTGCGCATGCCTTCTGCCACGGATTCTGAACCTGAACCTGTGGCCGCCACGGAGGAGGGTGATGTGGTCCTGAACAGTCAGGGCTGGACATTCAAAGGCTATTCAGTAAACTACGCCCCGCTGGCTTTTGATGGCAATCCTGATACCATGTGGAGATCCAGCCGCGTGCCTTCCCACTTCGTTGTGGACATGAAGAGCGAGCAAACCATCAACGGCTTCTCCTATCTCCCCCGTCAGGATGGCACCACGGAGGGTATGACCTCACGCTATCGCTTTGAAGTCAGCACCGATGGTAACACTTGGAAGAACGTTTCTGAGGGTGAATTCGGTAACTTGCGCGCCAACCCTGTGGAGCAGATTATCTCCTTTGAGCCTGTGCGAGCCCGCTACATTCGCTTCTTCTCCACCGCAGCTCTGGACGGTAACTCCTCCAGCGTGGCAGAGATGAAGATTTACGCCCCTCGCCCCTCTGCTAATTAAAGAATAAAAACGAGGGCTCCCGTGCGCTAGCTGCGTGCGGGAGCCTTTCTTTTTATTGGGCGGCTAAATCCTGAGCTTAACCTCTCAGAATCAAGTTTGCTGAGCTGTTTCCCAGGAGGAAGAAAATCAGACTTCCCACTATCGTCAGCACAACATAGGCCGATGTGGTTAAATACGCACCTTCGCGTAACAGCTGCGTGTTCTCAAACGCAAAGGCCGCCAGAGTGGAATACCCGCCACACAGCCCCGCTGTAACGGCCAGCCGCAGGTTAGGGCAGGTGATGAGCCCGCCGGCAGCCAACCCACAGAATAAGCCCATAAACAGGCAGCCCACAAAATTGATAATCAGCGTATGCCACGGCATGCCCGGCATCGTGATGCCCCACTTGTGGCAAATATACCACCCTGTCAGGTAGCGCAGCACACCACCCACAAAGCAGCCACAGCCCACATACAGCAGCGTTTTCAGAGAAAGTACCATAAAAGCGAGCACGCATGCTAGCACTCCGGCCTCATTTTGGCAAGCCTTAACTGATTTATTTCATTATTCCTTCCCCCGTTTAATGGAAAATCCGGCCCCCGCACCAACTCTCATGGCGCAGGGGCCTTTTTTCATGCCACTTTTTTTCTGTCACCTCTTTCACATTGTGCTTGCATACCCCTCACCCCAAGTGTATAATTCCCACGCAATCATCCGCGGGGCATTAGCTCAGTTGGTAGAGCGGTTGCATCGCACGCAACAGGTCTGGGGTTCGAATCCCCTATGCTCCAGAGCACAAAACAGCCTAAGTCTTAATGACTTAGGCTGTTTTGTGCTCTGGTAAATGGAGCTTCACCCTGACCTGTTGCGGGCGATGGATAAGCTCCCCGGTTCACCGGGTGCCCGCAGGGCATGGGCGGTTGTTGAGCACACGCGGAAGCCCGGCCTGAGAGGGCGTAGCCTTCGACGAAGCCCCTTGGGCTCCCGCGCCCCGAGAGGCGAGGACACACCTCCGAGCCGGTACCCCGGCTCCTGCCGGGGGCGAGCGGGGCCGTCAGGTCAGCGAACGGTCGCGTCGCTACACCCATCTCTCTACCCAATCGGAGCCTTGTTACAGAGCATAGGGGATTCGAACCCCTGACCTGTTGTGTGCGATGAATAAGTTCGGGTCAAGCCCAAACATTGTGGAATTTGAATTTTCATATCACGATGTGCCCACATTCAATTAACACTCTTAACCGATAGTTCTGAAAGTTGCGATAGCCATAGGCCCGGCGTTGAATTAATTTCATTTTTCGGTGGAA
>JAZRTR010000018.1:0-17013 GCA_045652085.1 Akkermansia sp. | reverse complement strand
GTAGAGCACCTGGTACTCCGGCAGGCGACCACCCAACACCGTGACCTGCCCCACACCGGGGATGGCCATGAGACGATTGCGCAGGCCGAACTCGGCCACGCGGCGCACCTCCAACGGGTCAGCGGTTTCATCTCCCGTGATGGCGATGAGCATGATTTCACCCGTCACGGAGACAATGGGCGCCATCTCGGTTTCGATGTTATCCGGCAGGGCATCTCGCACCGTGCCCAGGCGTTCGGACACAATCTGGCGGGCGCGGTAGATATCCGTTCCCCATTCAAAATCCACCCACACAAAGGACAGACCATTGCCGGAGGAGGAGCGCACCTCTTTCACCCCGGCGGTGCCGCTCATGGCAGACTCCAGCGGGATGGAGATGTACTGCTCCACCTCTTCGGCCGAAAGGCCACCGGCTTCTGTCTGGATGGTGACACGGGGCACATACAGCTCAGGGAACACATCAATGGGCAAGCCCAGCACCACCAACACGCTGAGTGCCGTGAGCACCAGGGTGATAAGTGATACCGTGATGCGGTTCTTGAGACAGAACGATATGAGTCGACTCATCATCAGTGATCCTCCCCTTCGTGGAACTTACCATCGGCGTGGAAATGGCCGGCTTTCTTCTTCTGCCCTTCACCGGGGAGAATATACTTCAGTTCGTAGCCACCCTTCACCACAATCTTTTGCCCGGGAGTGAGCCCGGCCACGGGGGTCATGCCGCGGCGGCTTTCACCCGCGCGCACTTTCACCATGGCGTACTGCCCCTCGGCCACCTCGACAAACACAACATCATCCACCCCCACTTTGACTACTGCGGTATCGGGGATAGAGACGGTGCCTTCCGTGGCGGCGGAATCATAAATATCCAAACGGCAGAGCTTGCCGGGCAGCGCGCCCTGCGGCAGGGACTCGGGGGTGAAATAGATGGAGCGCGTCTGGCGCTGCACGTCTACCTGCTCTGCCAAGCGCCAGGTTCCCTTGAGAGCCACATTTTCGCGGCCGATGGGGATGATGGCGCGGATTTCAGAAATGCGGGGGATATCTGAGCCGTACAGCGTGGCCTCGATTTCCATGGCTTCTTCATTGCTCATGGTGATGACGGCTGCGCCCTGCTCGCCCCAGCTGCCCTGGGAGATGCCGACATTGCGCACGGTGCCATCTTTCTGCGCTTTGATGACCAGGGTGTAGATGCCGTCTGCTTCTTCCAGCTCCGCCCCCATGGCAAGCATGCGCAGGCGGGCGCGGGCCGTCTTTTCCTCGCGGGTGAGCTGTCCCAGCTCGGCTTTTTTGAACTTGAGCTGTTCTTCCAAATCGCTGTTGCGGGTGCCAACACCTTGCAGGCGAGCCACGCGGGCTTCCACCGCAGCGATTTCCTCCGTGCAACGCAGGAGGTTGGCCTCCACCTTCTGCAGCTCGGTGACTTGCTCGGAGATGGTGGGAGATTCGACGGTGTAGAGCACATCCCCCTTGTGCACACGCTGGGCGGATTTGACGCGCAGGGAAATACGCCCGGCACAGGGCAGCGCGTAGGTCTCCGTGGCGTGAGCGGGGAGGGTGAGGTAGCCGTAGAGGGAATTGGTGAGCGCCAGAGAGGTGGTGGGCACCTGCTCTATCTGCATATTGAGGATATGGCGCGAGCGAGCATCGGCCTCGACGATGACAACATCGCCATCCCCAGCCCCATGGTCGTGTCCACTGCAACCTGCATGTGCATCGTGGGCGTGAGTCTCCTCAGCGGCATGGTCATGCCCGGTGCATGTGGCGGGGTCATGCTTGTGTTCCGCAGCGTGGTCATGCCCGCTGCACGTGGCAGGGTCATGCTGGTGTTCTGCGGCGTGCTCATGCTTGTGCTCCGCGGCGTGGTCATGACCGCTGCACGTGGCGTGGTCATGCTTGTGCTCGGCGGCGGGGGCATGCTTGTGCCCGGCGGCGTGGTCATGCCCGCTGCATGTGGCGGGGTCGTGTTTGTGCTCGGCGGCGTGGTCATGCCCGCTGCAGGTGGCAGGGTCATGCTTGTGCTCTGCGGCGTGGTCATGCCCGCTGCACGTGGCAGGGTCGTGTTTGTGCTCGGCGGCGTGGTCGTGCCCGCTGCAGGTGGCAGGGTCATGCTTGTGCACTGCGGCGTGCTCATGCTTGTGCTCCGCGGTGTGGTCATGTCCGCTGCACGTGGCGTGGTCATGCTTGTGCTCCGCGGTGTGCTCATGCTTGTGCTCCGCGGCGTGGTCATGCCCGCTGCACGTGGCGTGGTCATGCTTGTGCTCCGCGGCAGAGCAAGTAAGTGCGAGGGCGCACAGGGTCAGAAAAGGAAGTTTCATGGCTGATAGAAGGGATTGATGTATTGAAGTTTTGTTTGGATGCCAAGGAGCGTACCCAGGCAATCAAGGTAGCTCATGCGGCGTTGAAAAATCTCGTGGCGAGCATCGGCCAGGGCCGGCAAGGAAGTTTCACCCAGTTGGAAGAGCTGCTCTTGCTGGCGACCGGTTTCCTGCAAGGTCTGCAGTCGGCTATACTCCGTGCGGCAATGCTCCGCAGCCAATTTCTGGCGGGCCGTGAGAGCCGATACATCCTGCTGCATTTTGCGCCACAGGGCGATGGTGTCGTGGTGCTTCACTTCGCGAGCGCCACTTGCCTTGGCAATGCCTTGGCGGTTGCGGTTCCAAAGCGGCAAACTCATTTCCACCCCGATGCCAATCTTGTTGTTACCTTCCTCTCGCGTAAGCGATGGGCCGATACGCAAATCCGGGTATTGTTTGCGAATTTCGCTGCGCAGCTCTGTCTCGCTGGCACCGTAGGAAGCCAGCATGGAATGCAGCTCCGGGCTCTCCAGCAGTTGCTCCACGGTGGGAGGCGTAACGAGCCCCGGCACCCCGGCGGGCAAGGAACCTTCCAGTTCAATCTCACCAACAGCAGGGTGCAAACCGAGACGGCTGATGAGCTCATGACGCTTGGCGAGGTGCTCATTCTCCAGCTCCTGGCTTTCTTTCATGGTGTCATTGTAGCGCTGGCAAGAGGCCTGATAGTCGCTCAGCTCCACTTCACCCAGGCTATACAGGCGGTCGATGGTCTGCTTTTCCTGCTTCACCTGGGCCAGGCGCTGGCGAATCATCTCCTGCTTGGCGTGGATGACGAGAATATCATAACGCAATATCTCCAAATCCGACAGGAAGGTGCGCTCCTGAGCGCGCATGCTCCAGTAGTCGGCCTCGGTGTACTGCTCTGCAATGGTGCGAGCCAGGGAGGGAAGCCCGGTCACAGGGATGGAGAGCGAGGGGCCGATGGAGTTATTGTTGAAGTTCTCGCGCAAGACGCGCACCCCCTCGACCGAGAGGGAGGGGTCTTCCCACAGCCCGGCATAGCGCGAGGCTTCCGTTTCGGCCGCATACGAGAGGCGCGCTTTGTTCAAATCCGGGTTCAGCAGAAGGCCGATGCTGCGCATGCTGCCCTGGCTCATGCTGCTACCGGGCGGGCACAGTCGGGTGGACACCATGTACCACTCTGTGCCATCGCGGTTCAAATCCACGGGGGCCGGTGTGTATACCGCACAGGAAGCAAGCAGCAGCGCCGCGCAGATTGTTGTGAAAAATGTTGTTCGCATAAATGAATTGTTGTAAAAAAATACGTTGATTGGTGGGGAGATAAGAACCCGGCACCATCCACGGGGGGGCGGCGCAGGGCGAAAAGCTTATCCATGCTTCAAATCAACAGCGGCAGCTGCAGGGGCAATGGCGGTATCTGCCACCGCTCCGGCAGGTGGACAAACAGGGATCGGACAGGCGGCGCACGGGGCGCGGGCAAAATATCATGCGCCTCTGCAACGTGCAACACAGGGGGGTGGGAAAGGCGCGGGCGCTCTGTGCGCTCGCCTCGCACGCCAATCAGTTGGTGCTGATGAGAACGGCCATGATGGTGATGGCACTCCCCCTGTTCGTGGTGAGCACAAGCATGCTCCACGGCCAAACAGGTGCCATGAGGTGCATGGGCCGCATGCTCACACGCGTGTGCGCACACCCCGCGACATGTCATCAGCGACAACATGCACAGAAATAATACGCACCAAGCGAAGCGGCGAAACTTGCTCATCATCTGCGCTCATTTTACATGAAGCGCTCGCAGATTGTCAAGGCGTATTTGCCACGGAAGAGCCCCCCTCTTGCGGGGCGGAATCCCCTACCCCCACGCATGGACAAAAAAATACCCGGCTGGTCGCAAAACCAGCCGGGCAGAATATTGTGTGAATGTTCAGGAGTGACGCTTTAGTCGTCGGAACCGACGCTGATGGCATCATCCACCGGGCCCAAATCATCATCCATGTCATAGGTGGCACGGGGGATGGGGGTAGCACCGGGGGCGGGTTCCACCACGATGTTGCGGTACTTGTTGAAACCGGTACCGGCGGGGATGAGGTGACCCAGGATGACGTTTTCCTTGAAGCCTTCCAGCGTATCGACCTTGCCCAGGGTAGCGGCCTCGGTAAGCACGCGAGTGGTATCCTGGAAGGAAGCGGCGGAGATGAAGGAATCCGTCTTGAGGGAAGCCTTGGTGATACCCAGCAGGATGGGCTCGCTCTCGGCGGGACGACCATTCATGCTGACAGTCTCCTTGTTGATGCGAGTGAGGGTGGTGCGATCCACCTCGTCGCCCCAAAGGAGGCCCGTATCGCCGGGATCCTTGACGCGCACCTTGCGAAGCATCTGGGAAACGATGATTTCGACGTGCTTGTCATTGATTTCCACACCCTGCACACGGTACACCTGCTGCACCTTGTTGACGAGGTGTTCCTGCAGAGCTTCCTTACCGCAGATGCGGAGGATTTCATCGGAAGCTTCGGAACCGTCGGACAGGGGTTCACCAGCGCGAACGTAGTCACCATCATGCACGATGATGTGGCGGTCCATGGGCACCAAGTGCTTGCAGGAGATAGCGCCATCGTTCTCGTCGCGTTCTTCCATGCGAGAGGAACGGCGGCGGCTCTTGCCGGCAGCCTCGCGGGCCTCGGCATCGCGATAGATGGTCACAACCTTCTTGCCGCGAATCATGGCGTCCTCGATAGTCACGATACCATCCATTTCGGCCAGGGTGCAGGTATCCTTCGGGCGGCGAGCTTCGAAGAGCTCGGCCACGCGGGGAAGACCACCGGTAATGTCGTTCGTCTTCTGAATCTTGCGGGGGGTCTTGGCAATCGGCGTACCGGCAGAAATCTTCTGCTTGTTGTTGACGGCCAGGTATGCACCCGTGGGGATGGGGAACATCTTGGGCTTGTCCTTATCGGTACCGGGCTTGCCGGTGTGCACGATGATACAGGGAGCGAGGTCCTGACGGTGATCGATGATGACGGTCGTACCCTTACCGGATTCGGTGTGACCGGCCTCGGTGCGGCAGGTAATACCTTCAATCATATCGCGGAACTCAACTGTACCACCGATATCGGAGATGACCGGAATGGCGAAGGGATCCCATTCAGCGATGAGCTGGCCGGCTTCGATATCCTGACCATCCTTGACGTGCAGCGTAGCACCCATGGTGAGCTGGTAGGATTCCTGTTCCTTGCCCTCGGCATCGTACACCTTCACGCTGCCGTTCTTGCACAGCACCACCATGTTGCCGTTTTCGTCTTCAACGCAGCGAGCACGCAGGTTTTCGTCGTAAATGACGCGACCGGTGGTCTTGGCGATGAATTCGGGGCGGCTGGTGGAGGCAGAAGCCGTACCACCCACGTGGAACGTACGCATGGTCAGCTGAGTACCGGGTTCGCCGATGGACTGAGCTGCGATGATACCCACAGCTTCACCCACCTTCACGCCCTTGCCGGTAGCCAGGTTGAGGCCGTAGCACTTGGCGCAGCAACCGCGGGAGAGTTCACAGGTCAGCACGGAGCGAACCTTCACCTTCTCGATACCCACACTCTCAATCTTCTTGGAGGCTTCGTCGGTGATGATTTCGTTGCGAGCCACGATGACTTCCTTGGTCATCGGGTCGAGGATGTCATCACAGGTCACGCGGCCATAGATACGGGTGGCAAGGGATGCGATTTCGTCCTCACCATCGTAAATGGCAGTCATGGTGATACCTTCATCCGTACCGCAGTCTTCCTCACGCACGATGACGTCCTGGGCCACGTCCACGAGCTTACGGGTCATGTAACCGGAGTCAGCGGTCTTAAGTGCGGTATCGGCCAGACCCTTACGGGCACCGTGGGTGGAAATGAAGTATTCCAGCACGGAGAGACCTTCACGGAAGTTGGAGGTAATGGGGCGTTCGATAATTTCACCGGAGGGCTTAGCCATCAGACCGCGCATACCGGAGAGCTGCTTAATCTGAGCCTTGTTACCACGAGCGCCGGAGTCCACCATCATGTAGAGGGGGTTGGCCACGTTGGAACCGCCATTGTACTCCAGCTTGGTGTAGAGTTCCTTCTGGATAGCGTCCGTTGTGGAGGACCAGATGTTCACCACCTTTTCGTAGCGTTCGCCGTTGGTGATAAGACCTTCTTCGTACTGCTCGGTCACCTTGGTCACCTGCTCGTAGGCATCGGCAATCACCTTGTCCTTGTTCTCGGGCACCACCATGTCGACGATACCGATGGAGCAACCGGAGCGGGTAGCTTCCTTATAACCCAGAGACTTGAGGGCGTCGAGCGTTTCCACCGTCTTCTGCTGGCCGCAGGTCTGGTAGCAGCGCCAGATGATTTCACCCAGCTGCTTCTTACCCACGTTGCGGTTGATGTAACCGATTTCGTTGGGCCAGATTTCGTTGAAGCGCACGCGACCGGCGGTCGTGACGATGGTCTTGCGGTTGACGTTCTCCTGGTTGAAGGAAAGACGCTCAAACTCCTTACCGGTCTTGCCGTAATCGGGGTTCTTGAGGCGAATCCATTCGTGGTAGCCAATCTTGCGGGCAGCGATAGCGAACTCCACTTCAGAGATGGACTCGAAGAGGGGCAGCAGGTTCTGGTTATCCTCGTTCTCCTTCACCACCTTGGCGCGGGTGTGCGTCAGGTAGTAGGAACCAAGAATGATATCCTGAGACGGGGTGCTGATGGGCTTACCGGAAGCGGGAGAGAAGATGTTGTTGGGAGCCAGCATAAGCAGGCGGGCCTCAAGCTGGGCCTCCACACTCAGCGGCACGTGCACGGCCATCTGGTCACCGTCGAAGTCAGCGTTATAACCCGTACACACGAGCGGGTGCAGACGGATAGCGCTACCTTCAATAAGCACAGGCTCGAAAGCCTGAATGGAAAGACGGTGCAGCGTAGGAGCACGGTTCAGGAACACGGGGTGACCCTTGGTCACTTCCTCCAGAATGTCCCACACGATGGCCTCCTTGCGGTCAATCATCTTCTTAGCGGAGCGCACGGTGTGCACATAGCCAAGCTCCTTCAAGCGGTGAATGATGAAGGGCTCAAAGAGGGCCAGAGCCATCTTCTTGGGAAGACCGCACTGGTTCATCTTCAGGTTCGGGCCGATAACAATCACGGAACGGCCGGAGTAGTCCACACGCTTACCAAGCAGGTTCTGACGGAAGCGGCCGCTCTTACCCTTCAGCATGTCAGAGAGGGACTTCAGCGGGCGGTTACCGGCGCCTGTCACATGGCGGCCATGGCGGCCGTTATCGAACAGAGCGTCCACAGCCTCCTGGAGCATGCGCATTTCATTGCGCTTAATCACCTCGGGAGTCTGGAGAGCAGCGAGCTCCTTCAGACGGTTGTTACGATTGATAACACGGCGATAGAGGTCATTCAGGTCAGATGTAGCAAAGCGGCCACCGGGCAGCGGCACGAGGGGGCGCAGATCCGGGGGAATCACGGGAAGGATGGTGAGCACCATCCACTCGGGATGACCACCGCTGTTCTTGAAGCCCTGAGCAAGCTGGAGACGCTTGGCAAGCTTACGCTTGTTCTGCTTGGAGTTGGTCTTCTCCATCTCCTGACGCAGCTCATCGATGAGAGCGTCCAAATCAATGGTAGCCAGAAGGCGCTGAATAGCAGCAGCACCCATGCCGGCCTCCGGTGCTTCATCACCGTAATCATCCTGCAGCTCTTCGTACTCCTCCTCAGAGAGAATAGTTCCGCGCTCAATGCCATTCACACCATGAGGATCCGTCACAATGTAATCCTCATAGTAAATAACACGCTCCAAATCACGGGCTGTAAGGTTCAGCATGAGGCCGATGCGGCTGGGCATGCACTTGTAGAACCAAATGTGAGTGACAGGAACAGCCAGCTCAATGTGACCCATGCGCTCACGGCGCACACGGGCGGAGGTCACCTCCACACCGCAGCGGTCACACACCATGCCCTTGTTCTTGGCGCGCTTGTAGCGGCCGCAGGAGCACTCCATGTCACGCGTGGGGCCGAAAATACGCTCGCAGAAAAGGCCACCCTTCTCCGGCTTGAACGTACGGTAATTGATGGTCTCAGGGTTCTTGACCTCGCCGCTGGACCAGCTCAGGATATTCTCCGGGCTAGCAACGGTGATGCAAACCTGGTCGAAGTTTTTAGGCTTCTCGTTGTTAAGGTCAATATAAGACATATAAAGAAGTTAGTGAGTGAAAGTTTGGGGTGCTACCCGCCCGCAAAGGCGGGTAGCGGTTACAGGTTTACATGTCGGAGTCGTCATCATCTGCCTCATCGGCATCATCATCAGCCTCCAGGTCATCAGCATCGGCGTCATCATCATCGAAGTCAGAAGCGCCATCGAAGTCCATCTCATCTCCGAAGAGCTCGTCGTCATCGCCGCCGTCAGCCAGCAGGTCGAAGAGTTCATCCGTAGTCTGCGGAGCATTCTCGAGGTCCTTCTTCTCCATCGGCTGGACGTTCAGGCAGAGCGCCTGCATTTCCTTAATGAGCACGTTGAAGGACTCGGGAGTACCGGCGGCCAGAGAGTTGTCACCCTTAACGATGTTCTCGTAAATTCGGGTACGGCCCTGAACGTCGTCAGACTTAACCGTAAGCAGCTCCTGAAGAGTATAGGCAGCACCGTAAGCTTCCATAGCCCACACTTCCATTTCACCGAAGCGCTGGCCACCGTGCTGGGCCTTACCACCGAGGGGCTGCTGGGTAACGAGGGAGTACGTACCAACGGCACGTGCGTGCACCTTATCAGCCACGAGGTGGTTCAGTTTCAGCATGTAGGTGTAGCCCACCACCACGGGATAGTGGAAGTACTCACCAGTGAGACCGTCAATGAGGCGGCTCTTACCGGCCACGGAGCCGTCCTTGCCGTCACCCACCCATGTGAAGCCGGGCACCTGCTTGGCCTGGCTCATGTAGTCCCAAATCTTGGACTCTTCGATACCGTCGAACACCGGAGTAGCAACCTTGAAGCCGAGGGCCTTAGCAGCCACACCCAAGTGAGCCTCGAGCACCTGACCCACGTTCATTCGGGAAGGCACACCCAGCGGGTTCAGAATGATGTCCACCGGAGTACCGTCCTCCAGATAGGGCATATCCTCAATGGGCAGCACGCGAGAGCACACACCCTTGTTACCGTGACGACCGGCCATCTTATCACCCACACCCAGCTTACGCTTGGCGGCGATGTAGACCTTAACCTCGGTCACCACGCCCGGATCCATCTCAGCACCGGCTTCAATCTGGTCAAGCTTGCGATCACGCTCTTCATCCAGGTCCTCAAAGCGGGGAGCATAGGCATTGATGATTTCGAAAATCTGATTCTTAACCGGGCTGGCGCTCATCTCAATCTGATCATGATAGACAGCGAGCTTGCGCAGCAGGGTCTTAGTAATCTTGCGGTTGGCGGGGATAACGATTTCGTTCGTACCGGCGCGAGTCACCTCAAGCGGAATCTTCTCGCCCAAGAGGCGGTCAGAGAGCTTGCTGGTGAGCTGCTCGATGAGGGCGTCCTTATCGCGGTCGTACTCGGCGTCCACCTTCTTACGCTGCTTCTGGCTCTCCTTCTCCACGTCCACAGGGGGAGTACCGGGAGCGCTGGAGCGCACGATGCGAACATCCATCACAGTACCCACGGTGCCCGGGGGAACGCGCAGGGAAGTATCCTTCACGTCAGCAGCCTTCTCACCGAAGATGGCGCGCAGCAGGCGCTCTTCCGGAGCCAAATCAGTCTCACTCTTGGGCGTAATCTTACCCACGAGGATATCGCCAGGCTTCACTTCAGCACCGATGCGAATCACACCATCGCTGCCGAGGTTCTTCAGAGCCTCGTCACCCACATTGGGGATATCGCGAGTAATTTCTTCCGGTCCGAGCTTCGTGTCGCGAGCCTTTTCCTCAAACTCCTCGATGTGGATGGATGTATAAGCATCCTCCTGCACCAGACGCTCGGAGATGATGATGGCGTCTTCGAAGTTGTAACCGTACCAGGACATGTAAGCCACGAGCACGTTGCGGCCGAGAGCAAGCTCACCACCATCCGTACAAGGACCGTCAGCCAGCACATCACCGGCATTCACCACATCACCGCGGGACACGATGGGCTTCTGGTTGATGCAGGTGGAAGCATTAGAGCGCATGAACTTGCGCAGCTGGTATACGTAGATACCCTTCTCAGCATCCGTGCGAACGCTCTCAGGATCACTCAGCCAGCGCTGAGGAGCCACGGGAAGCTGGCCGTCATGAGTGGTCACAATGTACTCAGCCGTGGCAGAAGCCACGATACCGGGAGCCTGAGCCACCACCACAGCGCAACTGTCGCGGGCGCACTTGGCCTCAATACCGGTACCCACGAGCGGGGCCTGATTCACCATAAGCGGCACACCCTGACGCTGCATGTTTGCACCCATGAGTGCACGGTTAGCGTCGTCATGCTCAAGGAAGGGAATAAGACCGGCGGCAATGGAGATAATCTGCTTGGGAGATACGTCCATGTACTCCACGCGGCGGGGATCCACCTCAATGAACTCACCATGCTCACGAGCGGTGACACGGTTGCGGATGAAGTGGCCGCTGCCGTTATCATTATCAATCGGGTTATTAGCCTGAGCGATGAGGTGGTACTCCTCCTTATTTGCAGTGAGGTACTCCACTTCATTGGTCACGATTACCTCGGTATCAATCACGTTACCAGCGGCATCCTTCTTCTCCACCTTCTTCACGCGGCGGAAGGGAGTCTCAATGAAGCCGTACTCATCAATGCGGGCGTACGTGCAAAGAGAGTTAATAAGACCGATGTTCGGACCTTCAGGAGTCTCAATGGGACAGATACGACCATAGTGGGAGGGATGAACGTCTCGCACCTCGAAACCGGCGCGATCGCGGTTCAGACCACCCGGACCCAGAGCGGAAAGACGGCGCTTGTGAGTCAGCTCAGCCAGCGGGTTAATCTGATCCATGAACTGAGAGAGCTGGCTGCGACCGAAGAAGTCACGCACCACTGCGCTCAGAGCCTTGGGATTGATAAGCTTGCTGGGGGTGATATCCGTGCGGGTGGTGTCGCACAGGGTCATGCGCTCCTTCACGAGGCGCTCTGTACGGGCAAGACCCACGCGGCACTGGTTAGCGATAAGTTCGCCCACGGCACGCACACGGCGGTTACCAAGGTGGTCAATATCATCCACCTGGCCTTCACCGTTCTTCAGGCGCAGCAGGTACTTAATAGCGGAAAGGAAGTCGATGGGCTGAATGAGGCGAATATCCTCAGGAACATCAAGACCCAGCTTCTGGTTAATCTTGTAGCGGCCCACGCGAGTGAGGTCATACTTCTTCTCTTCCTTGAAGAGACGGTCCAGAGCGGTGGCAGCCTGCTGCACTGCGGGCGGATCACCGGGGCGGAACTTGCGGAAAATCTCCTTAAGGGCGCTCTCGCGGTCATGAGCGAGGTCCTTCTTCAGAGTCTTCACAAGAGTCTCCTCCTCACGCTGGTCGATTACCTCAATCTCCTTGATGCCCAGCTCAAGCATCTTCTTAATGGTGGCAAGGCTGAGGGGCTCATAGGCCTTAGCAATGATTGCAGCGCGACGGCCGGAGGTCTCATCACCATGCTTCACATCCTCGAAGGGAATGAGGTACTCAAGCTCATCACCTGTGGCATCAGCCAGCTTCAGGTTCTGAATGGTGTAGAACTGCTCCACGATGGAACGATCACTCTCATAACCGAGGTAACGAAGGAAGGTGGTAGCCAGGAACTTGCGGCGGCGACGGCGGCGATCCAAGAACACATACATCAGGTCGCTCGTGTCAAACTGCACTTCAAGCCAAGAACCGCGGTCAGGAATAATGCGGAAGGAGAAAATGTCCTTGCCGTTCGCATGGCGGGTCTTCTCAAAGCAGATACCGGGTGAGCGGTGCAGCTGAGCCACAATCACACGCTCAGCACCGTTAATCACGAAGGTACCGCGGTCCGTAATCATGGGAATCTCACCCATGTACACGTTCTCATCAGCAGTGTAGTCTCCCACCTTCAGGCGGAACTTAACGTACAGAGAGGCACTGTAGGTGTCACCGGAGCGGATAGCGGAAAAGTCCGAAGTCTTGGGCGGAGAAATTTCGTAGGAGTCGTACTCCAGACGAATTTGACCGTCGTAGCTTTCGATCGGGAAATGCTCTGAAAGTACAGCCTGCAGACCCATCTTGAGCCGCTTATCCGGCTCGCTGAAACGTTGCAGGAATTCCTCGTAGGATTTTGTCTGGATCTCGATGAGGTTCGGTGGTTCGATTACCTCTTTGATCTTGCCGAAACTGATTCGCTCTTGCTTGGGCTTTGACATGGAGTTGGCTGAGATGATGTTTTGCACCCATGTCCGGGTGCGGATCGGTTTACGTCTGGTAAAACCGACCCGGAATGGCGCGCGCACGCGCACACGCTCGCGATGTTGTCACCTTCCCGGGTCGGTCCTACAGCCTATTTTCTATCTGGCTTCAGTAACTTTTTGCGTCATATAAGTTACTAATTCTTAAGCAATTGGGAATAGAAGCCAATATTCCCCCTGCATGACTTGACGCGAATGCAGGGGGGGACTACAATCCCCCCCTGCGGTCGCGGATTTGAAAAGGTTACTTGATAGTGACCTTGGCACCAGCCTTCTCGAGCTCGGCCTTAGCCTTCTCGGCGTCCTCCTTGGAGGCACCCTCGAGGATGATGGTGGGAGCGCCCTCAACGAGCTTCTTAGCATCAGCCAGACCCAGACCGGTCTTAACGGTGCGAACAGCCTTAATGACAGCAATCTTGTTGCCACCGGCGTCGGTCAGTTCTACGTCGAAGTCAGTCTTCTCTTCCACGGGCTCAGCAGCGGCAACGGGGCCAGCGGCAGCCACGGGAGCAGCGGCGGAAACGCCCCACTTCTCTTCGAGCATCTTTACAAGTTCAGCAGCCTCCAGGATGGTCAGCTTGCCAAGTTCCTCAGCGATTGTATTGAGATCAGCCATTGTAGTATCTATATGTTTTAATTGGTTCTAAGTCGCGGACGAGGGCTCCTCGTCCATTTAAGTTCTTACCGGCCGTAGAGCCGACAGAGAACCTAATTTTTTTCAGGCGGCGGAGAGGGTGTACCACACCGCCGCCCTCTGGTCAAGTCTTTTTTTACTCTGCAGACGCATTTTCCTGCTCTGCACCACCATTTTCCTTGTCGACGTATGCCTGAATGACACGTGCGAGGGCGGAACCGGCACCATTAATGGTACCAAGAAGGGTGGCAAGCAGAACTTCGCGGCTGGGCAGATCACCGAGAGCCTTGATCTTCTCGGGGGTAAGCTCAGCACCGTCAAGAATACCGGTCTTGTAAGCGGCCTTCTTGCTGGTCTTAGCAAAGGTGTTGATAGCCTTAGCGGCGGCGCAGACGTCGCTCTCACCCATGACATAAGCCGTCTGACCCTTGAGGGCAGCGGTGATGTCGGGAAGACCGGCTTCCTTAACAGCCTTGGCCATGAAGGTGTTCTTAGCGACCACGCAGGAGGCACCGGCGGCGGCCAGAGCGGCACGCAGCGTGGTGAACTCGGGAACGGTCACACCCGTGTAATCGATAACGAGAAGGAAGGGAGAGGCATTCACCTTAGCCTTCAGGTCATCGATGATGATGGTCTTATCAGCGTTCACTTTCTTTTCAGTACTCATGTTCGTATCTGTGTTTCAGTGTTACAGCTTGGAGAACTCAACCTGACTGAGGGTGAGACCCGGGTTCATGGAGCTGGACATGGTAGCACCGGAAATATAGGCACCCTTAGCGCCGGAGGGGCGAGCCTTCACCACAGCGGAGATGAAAGCGCGGGCGTTCTCCACGAGCTTCTCGTTATCGAAGGAGAGCTTGCCTACAGCAGCGGAGATGTTAGCATTCTTGTCCACCTTGAAGTCCACACGGCCAGCCTTCACCTCACGAACAGCCTTGGCGGTGTCATCCGTCACAGTGCCAGTCTTGGGGTTGGGCATCAGACCACGCGGGCCGAGCACGCGAGCAATCTTACGCACCTGGGCCATGGCGTCCGGGGTGGCGATTGCGCTGTCGAAATCAAGGTAACCACCCTGAATCTCCTTAATGAGATCCTCAAGGCCTACCTTCTCTGCACCGGCTTCAAGGGCAGCGGCAGCAGCCTCACCCTGAGCGAAGACGATTACACGAACATTCTTACCAGTACCGTGGGGCAGTGATACGGAACCACGCACCATCTGGTCAGACTTACGGGGATCCACCGTCAGGCGGAAAGACACCGTGACCGTGGGGTCAAACTTGGGAGCGGGGAAGCTCTTCATGACCGCAACGGCTTCATCGACAGCATAAGCCTTGGTGGAATCCACCAGCTTGGCTGCCTCATTATAGCGCTTTGAGCGTTTCTTGGACATATTAATTTAGCAGTACGTTCGGGTTATTAATTTTCCCTCCTGCAGAAGGGGTTACATCTCAACCTCCACACCCATCTGGCGGGCCTGACCGGCAATAATGCGAGCGGCTGCCTCAGGATCGGTTGTGTTGAGGTCGGGCATCTTGGTGTTAACGATCTCCATCAGCTTCTCCTTGGAGAGCTTGGCAACCTTCTTCTTGTTCGGCTCGCCGGAGCCGGACTTGATACCAGCGGCCTTCTTAATAAGGTTGGCTGCCGGGGGCTGCTTGGTGATGAAGTCGAAGGACTTATCCTTGTAAACGGTAATCACGACGGGGAGAACATCGCCGGCCTGCTTCTGAGTTCTTGCGTTGAACTCTTTGCAGAAGCCCATGATGTTAACACCGGCCTGACCAAGTGCAGGACCCACGGGCGGCGAAGGATTCGCAGCACCAGCAGGAATCTGCAGTTTGATTGTTTTTACTACTTCTTTTGCCATGGTTGTGTTTGTTTTGGGTTACCGCAGCAGCCGTGCTCCAAGCACAGCTGCTACAGCGAGAAGATTTTCAGTTAACGAGCATCAGACTTACCGCGCTCCTCTTCAGGTACAAGCTGTACCTGCGTGTAATCCAGATCCAGCGGGTTGGAGCGGCCGAACATCGTTACGCCTACGCGCAACTTACCGTGCTCAGCATCCACTTCCTCCACAATACCGTGCTCACCCTGGAATGCACCTTCAAGCACCACCACTTCATCCTTCACATTGAAGACAATCTTCTGGCGGGCACCTTCGCTGCGACGCTCAATCTCCTTCATGAGGTCAGTCACGTCCTTCTGAGACATGGGAAGGGGTTCTTTATTGCGACCGCAAGCAAAGCTGATGACACCATCAACTGCCTGAATCTTATACCAGGCATCAGTATTGAGGCTGCCATCCGGGCGGCGCAGGGCGAAGTTCAGGTATACATAGCCGGGATACAGCTTACGATCCTGCACGTATTTCTTACCATTACGTACTTCTTCCACCTTTTCGGTGGGAACGAGGGGCTCACTCTGAACAAGTGCACCCATCTCTTCATCCTCCTTAAAGAGGCGCTTAAGGTTTTCTACAGCACGGCGTTCCTTGTTGGAGAGGACATGCAGCACATACCACTGGTCCTTTGCAGCGGGGATAACACGTGCTGCAGAGCCGTTCTTTCTATCATACGGACGAGACATATAGGAAAATCTGAGTGGTGAATACAGTATTAGCTTATAACTGCACGCTCTATCAGGAAAGAGCCATAATCAGCCAGTTGGTCACGCTGGCCATCACATAATCAAAGAAGGCGACATATGCACCAAGAAGCCCCATGGCGATAAGCACCATGATGGTCGAACCAGACAACTCACGAAACTTTTTAAACCCTTTTACCTTGGGGTCACTCTCCCACGGCCAGGAGCACTTCTTCAGCTCCCCTTTCACGTTGGATATATACTGGGAAATCTTGCGGAACATCGTCGGTTTTTTGTGAGTTGTGCTTAAAAATTGAGAAAAAAAAAGAGGAAGGTCAGCAGGGTATGAGAGACTCGAACTCCCAACACGCGGTTTTGGAGACCGCTGCTCTACCAATTGAGCTAATACCCTTTTACCTTGCTCTGTTTTCGGCCGACCGTGAAAAGGGGTTACCCACTCTTGGGTGGGCAACCGCCCTTTCTTTCGGCCGGGAGTTGGTGACTTCGCCGCCAACCCCCGATGGTTAAGTTTTCAGCGGGGCTGTTTAGCCCTTGATCTTGGCAACCTTACCGGCGCCAACGGTGCGACCACCCTCACGGATAGCGAAGCGCATACCCTCCTCCATAGCTACGGGAGTGATGAGCTCAACACCGATGGTGATATTGTCACCGGGCATCACCATTTCAGTACCCTCGGGAAGAGTTACGGTACCGGTCACGTCCGTCGTACGGAAGTAGAACTGGGGACGATAGTTGTTGAAGAAGGGAGTGTGACGGCCACCTTCCTCCTTGGTCAGCACGTAAACGGCTGCCTCGAAGTCGGTGTGGGGAGTCACAGAACCGGGCTTGGCGATCACCTGACCACGAACGATGTCTTCCTTCTTGATACCGCGGAGCAGCACGCCCACGTTATCACCAGCCTCACCCTTGTCGAGGAGCTTGCGGAACATTTCGATGTCGGTCACGGAGGTCTTCACGGTGGGCTTGATACCCACGATTTCAACTTCCTCCATCTTGTTGATGATACCACGCTCGATACGACCGGTAGCCACAGTACCACGGCCGGAGAT
>JAZRTR010000017.1:0-31535 GCA_045652085.1 Akkermansia sp. | reverse complement strand
TATTAACCCTGCCCGGCGGTGCGGGCTCCCCTGTCTTCAGGAATAATGGGTTGCGACCCCATTATTCCTTCTCCGTGAGCTCGATTATACATCGAACGCAGGCAATATACCACAAAATTTCAATAGAGCCCGGCGGTGGAGCCTCGCAAGAGGCGGAACCCCGGGTGCCGAAATAAAAACAAATATGAACCCCGGTGAGGGGTGACATAAAGCGTGTTGTTAAATTGCTGCGTTTTTTACTCACGGGCTTTTGTTTTTTTGCTTTGTCTGCTGCGCGGTTTATGTTCGGTCCGGTTGCTGGGGTTTCTGCGGGGTGTGGGCTGCGGATTAGCTTGACGTGAGGGGGGGATTGTGGTAGAGTGGGTGCATGAAATTTCTGCGTGTGTTCATGGGTATTCTGCCGGCGGCGCTGGTGCTGCTGTGCGGAGGCTGTGTACACAGGGCAGGGCAGCAGGCTCCCGTTCGGCAGGCGAAATCCGCCCAGCAGGTGGATGTGGAGCGCGGTATTGTGATATACGGGCTGTTCTGGCAGTTGGATTTTGCGCTGGCGCGTCAGGAGGGGCGGGAGCGTGTGGTGGAGATTATGCGTGAGCTGCAGATGCAGTGGAGGCGGCTTCCCCGTATGAATGAGCGTGAGCTGGAGGAGTACCTGCGCTATGTGGATGTGCTGATGTGGGAGCAGAAGGAGATGGCGAGTGCGCAGAATCGGCGCTACGGGGCCGCTGTGGAGCCGCCGGGGCTTTCCGGGCTCAGTGTAGCCTCATCCGCTGCGGGGCGCTTGTGGCGCATGTGCCGTGGCGCAGAGGGGCCATATACGGAAGCTGCGCGTCAGCTGGTGGCCACGATGGGTGGTGAGGAGGTTCTGGGTGTGCTGCTGCGCTTGCATGCAGATGCTGCGGATGTGGATAGGCCGCAGTGGGAGGAGCGATGGGCTGAGGTTTCCCTTGCGCTGGATTTATTCGTGAATTATGCGGCTTCCGCTGCGGAGAGTGATGATGACGTGGCGATGCCGATGCTGCGTGCGGTGCTGGATGAGCTGGATGCACGCTTGCGGAAGGATTCCCGTGAGCGCACGCGCCTTACTTGCTTGCTGCAGACGTTTATCCGCGAGCAGGAGAGGGCCAGCGTGCATGCGGAGTGCCAGTCATTCCGCACGGAGCGCGGCTGGCGCTGCTCCGCGGAGCGCGCGGCGCTGTATGAGGAGTTCTTCCGCCGTTTGCCGGCCCTGCGTGAGCTGCGTTATTACGTGGTGGCTGAAACGGAGGAGGTGGATGTGGGCTCCTACTGATGACTCCCAAAGGCTGATATTTTTTACGGCTTCCCGGTCTGGTGACAGGGAAGCCGTTTTTTTTGCTCCGGTGGCGCTGCCGTATAGTTGCAAGAAGGCAGGCCGGAGGCTACGCGCGTGGGGTTACCACATTTCGATGGGGGGCGGGAAGGCGTTCGGCGAGGGGATGCTGTGCGCCGGTTTGTTTGCAGGTGGTGGCGGGGCGCCGGGGCGCTGGTGGTTCTGACAGGCGGTGAGGGCGAGGGCGCCGATGATGAGGGCGGTGAAGTATGAAAATGCTTTCATGAAGGGTTAAAACCTGCGGGGACCTGCGGTGTTGAATGCCTGTTTTTCTTGGGGCAACCGGGGCAAAAAGAAAGCGCGCCCACGGGGTGCGGGCGCGCTGGTGAGGTGGCTGAAGAGTTTCAGCGATGGGCCGGGGCGTTACTTTTTGTTAGCGTTACGCATGGCGGCCTGGCGCTTCTGCTCTTCCAGAGCTTTCTGCTGCTCTTCCATCATGCGCTGCATGCGGTCCAGGAAGCCACCCTTCTTGGGGCGGTTCTTCTTGGGATCCACCTTTTCGAGGGTGGGCTGGGGCATGCGGCGGATAATGAGGGTCTGGAAAATGGAGATGATGTTCGTGGTGGTCCAGTACAGAGCGAGTGCGCTGGGGTAGGTGTAGCAGAAGAGGAAGAACATGACGGGCATGAACTTCATGATTTTCTGCTGGGTGGGATCACCGGCCTGGGGGCTCATCTTCATCATTGCAATCATGGAGATGGCCATGATGAAGGGCAGTACGTTAATGACGGGTTCCCAACCGAAGATGGTGAAGGGAAGGGTGCAGACGGTGTCCATCTGGGACAGGTCCGTTACCCAGCCGAGGAAGGGAGCGCCACGGAGCTCTGCAGCGGTCTGCAGCACGTAGAAGAAGGCGAAGAAGATGGGAATCTGCAGGAACATGGGCAGACAGCCGCCGAAGGGGGAGATGCCGTATTCCTTGTACAGGCGCATCATTTCCATGGAAACCTTCTGTTGGTCATCCGGGTACTTCTCCTTGAGCTCCTTCATCATGGGCTGCAGGAGGCTCATGCGCTTCATGCTCATGTAGCTCTTGCGGTACAGCGGCCAGATGAGAAGACGGACGACGAAGGTCATGGCGACGATGGCCCAGCCCCAGTTGCCGAACCAGCTGTGGAAGACGTTGATGAGCCAGTTCATGGGGTAGCTGATGAGGTACAGCCAGCCGTAGTCCATAATCTGTTCGATTCTGGGGATGTCATTCGTCATGTCCTCCAGCATGAGATTCAGCTTGGGACCGGTGAAGATGCGGTAGTTGAAGGACTGGGAACCGCCCTGAATATCAGCTGTTTTGGGGGTGAGGGTGAAATCCGGCATGCCGATGGCGATTTCCACGCCTTCCACCTGTTCCCCGGTGACGGGAAGCTTGTATGTGGCGGGGGCGGCGTAGAAGGCGTTTCTGCCGCTGGTGGAGTCCGGCATGACGATGGAGGCGTAGTACTGGTTCATGGTACCCACCCAGCGGAGGTCAGTGCAAGCCGTCTCATAAATGCGGGCCTTGGCGGAGCCGAAGAAGGGGTCAAAGGAGCCGTTGTTTTCCTTCTCGAAATCGCCGTTTTCGAGCATGATGTAGTGGGTGTAGATGGGGCCTTCGGAGTGGTTAATCTGGCTCATACCACCGGCATACACGCCCCAGTTTGTACCGCTGAGGGGCACGCCGCCGTTGTTCTGCACCGTTACCTGAAGGGAGATGGTGTAGGCGTTGCCGTCCACGGTTCTGTCACCCTGCTGTACGGGGACGAGGGTGTAAAGCTTGAGGATGAGGAGATCACCACGGCGGCCGAAGAGAGCTACCTTATTTTCACCGGAGAGCTCGGGCTTGAACTCGTAGATGGTGTCATCAAAAACAGGTGCGGCATCATTGCTGAGGCGGAACATGAGGGTGCCGATGCCTTGGGGGACGTTGCCGTTAATGCTGACGTCGCCACGGAGCTCCTCCTTGGTGCTGTTGATGGCCTGACCAAGCATGTCCACGCGGGCGATGCTGCCGCCAACATCCGTGAAGGAGTAGCGGGCTACGGGGTTGCCCTCGGCATCACGAGTGGTGAGGGAGGCAATTTCCGTGGGCACGCGCGTGGCCGGAGTGGCCTGAGGCGTGGCGGTGGGCTGAGCTGCGGCCTGAGGCGCGGTGGCGGGATTGGCCGGGGCGGTCTGGGCCTGCGGGGCAGGTGTGGCCGCGGGCTGGGGCTCGTTTTCGCCAGAGAACCACCAGTTGGCGGCAATCAGGGCTATACAGGAGCCTACGACGATGGCTGATGTTTTATCCATAATTTTTTTCCGTTACGGGTTCAGAAAGGGTGCTATTTTTGCCGGCGAGGGGGAACGGGGTCATGTCCGCAGCCACCCCAGGGGTTACAGCGCAAGATGCGCCAGATGCCCATGAGGCTCCCCTTAAGGGCGCCGTGTTCTTCCACGGCCTGAATGAAATAGGTGGAGCAGCTAGGGGTATAACGGCAGCCTGCCATGGGGCCGCCCAGTATGTGCAATGGGCGGCTCAGAAAGCGTTTGTAAAATAGGACAGGCAGGATGACGAGGCGTTTAAGCATGGAGCTCAGTGCCGGCGGTATGCTGCTTCCGGTGACGGGCCAGCAGTTTGAGAAAATCTTTTTCGAGTCCGGCGTAGTCGGTAAGGGCGGCGCGGTTGCGCACGATGATGACGACTCTGAGGCCGGAGGCGAGGGGCGCTGCGTGAGCGCGTAAGATTTCGCGGACGCGCCTGCGCAGAAGGTTACGCACGACAGCATGACCAATGCGCTTGGTGGTGATAATACCGAAGCGCGAGGATGCTGAGGGGGACTCCAGAGGAGCTGTGCTGAGAATAAGGAAACGCCCTGCTTCAGATTTGCCAGCGTTGCGAACCATGGCGAACTCTGAGGCTCGCTTCATGGTGTTACTCCGCTTGAGCTGCATCTTACAACAGGACGTTGCTTGTTGCTTCTCCTAATCAGCGGGCAGGGTTATGCTGCCATAACGACCAACCTGCTGATCAGTGCCGTATTAAACACCGTGCTGAACGGTGTGGCGCTTGTACTGAATCTCAACGCCCTTGGGCAGAAGGCGCTTGCGGCCCTTGGCACGACGACGGGCGAGGATGGCACGACCATTCTTGGAAGCCATGCGTGCGCGGAAACCGAACTGGCGCTTGCGGCAGCGCTTGGAAGGCTGGTATGTTCTCTTGCTCATATTGATGTATGGTTACGTTTGAAGTTTTTTGGAAGTGTGCTGTGGCCGCTGCACGCGGTCGGGGTCAGCTATGATACTCAAAAATCGGTGCTTGTCAAGCACCGATTCTTGATTTTTGTGATTTTTCTGCAAAAAGAGCTGTATCAGGCGTCAGCCACCATGAATTTCAGCTCTGCTTCGCAGGTGACTTCGCCATTCACGAGGCAGCGGCCATTGCATACGCCGATGGAGCCGCGCATCTTGACGAGGTCAGCCTCAATGATAAGTACGTCACCGGGCTCAACGGGCTTGCGCCACTTAACTTTATCACAGCTCATGAAGTAGCCAATCTTGCCCTGATTCTCGGGCAGACGGAGCATGAGGATGGAACCTACCTGAGCCATAGCCTCCAGCTGGAGCACGCCGGGCATGACGGGCTTACCGGGGAAGTGGCCCTGGAAGAAGTTCTCATTCATGGTGAGGTTCTTCTGGCCCACGCACTTGGTGTCACCCTCGAAGCCGAGGACGCGATCCACCATGAGGAAGGGATAGCGGTGGGGCAGGAGCTTGATGACTTCGCTGGTGTTCAGCACGGTATCACCGGAGGGGAAGATGAAGGGCTTGGGCTTCATGGCTTCCATGCTGTCAAACTTCTTCTGAAGAGCGGAGGCCATCTGGGTGTTGATGCCGTGGCCAGGCATGACAGCGATGACGTGGCCGAGGATGCGGCGACCGTTGAGGATGAGGTCACCAATCATGTCCATGGCCTTGTGGCGGGCGCATTCGTTGTGGAAGCGCAGACCGCCGGCGCAGATGTACTGGTCACCCTTAATCACGATGGCGTTATCCAGCGTGCCACCCTGAATGAGCCCCTTGTCCAGCAGGGGCTGCACGTCCTCGTAGAAGCAGAATGTACGGGCAGTGGAGAGCTCTTTCTCGTACGTCTCCGGGTTCACCTCACAGGAGAAGTACTGAGTGACGCGGCCCTCGGGACCCACGGCTGTGACGGACACGCGGAACTTCTTGTCCGGCATGATGATGATGCGGCTGCCGTTCTTGTTCTCCACCTGCATGGGCTCGCGGATTTCCCACACGTGGCAGGGGGCGTCCTGTTCCTCAATGCCGGCCTGCTGGATGAGCTTCACGTATGGGGAAGCGGAGCCGTCACCGATGGGGGGCTCGTTGCTGTCCATCTCGATGATGGCATTATCCACTCCCATGCCGGTGAGGGCAGAGAGGATGTGTTCCACCGTGTGCACCTTGACGGAGCCTTCAGCCAGCGTGGTAGCACGCTCAACGGTCTGCACCTTGGCGGCAGAGGCATCGATGAAGGGCTTGTCCGGCAGGTCAATACGCCTGAACTTCAGGCCGGTATTCACTTCCGCCGGCTTGATGGTGAGGTTCACGGGCAGGCCCGTGTGAAGCGACGTGCCCTGAATGGAGGCACACTTCTTAAGTGTTCGTTGCATCTGAATAGCCATATCGTGACTATATTCTACACGTTTTATCGGGCTTTGTGAAGTCAAAAATGGTGTGAGTCAGAATAATCTTTGAGCTTACTTCACGAAAAAACAAAAAAACGGGCCGTTTCTAGGATTTTGCTTGCCTTTTGAATAAAAACGAGTAGAATACCCGACCCGCGCGCGGGAAGAATGAAAGCTTTTGTTATATGGAGTTAAATTTCACGACAGTTGCAGCCATTGTAGTATTTTTGGTGACATATGGGCTCATCATCACCGAAAAAGTGCACCGTACGGTCATCGCGATGAGTGGCGCCATGCTGATGGTTTTGCTGGGCGTGATTACGCAGGAAGAGGCTATTCACCATATTGATTTCAATACTTTGGCCCTGCTCATCGGCATGATGATACAGGTGCTCATCTTGAGTAAGACCGGCCTGTTCCGCTTTTTGGCTGTGCATGCGGCTCAGAGGACGAAAGGGAACCCGGTAGCGCTGCTGGTGAGTCTTTCCGTTTTGGTGGCTACCTGTTCGGCATTTCTGGACAATGTAACGACGGTTCTACTCACGGTGCCGATATCGTTCACGCTGGCTAGGGATTTGCGAATTTCTCCGCTTCCGTTTGTCATCGCGCAGATTATGGCATCCAACATCGGTGGCACGGCCACAATGATTGGCGACCCGCCTAATATCATGATTGCCAGTTCTGTGAAGGAGCTGGATTTCATGGCTTTCATTACGAATCTGGCCTTGCCCGTTATGGTTACCTTTGTGATAACGGTCGCTTTTCTGGTATTCATCTATCGCCGTCAGCTGGTGTGTGATCCCAAGGTGCAGCAGCGTATCATGAAGATTAAGACGAAGGGGCTGATCCGTAGCAAGCCTCTACTGCGCAAGTGTCTGTTTACCTTGGTTGTGACGATTGCATTGTTCTGCCTTCATGGGCAGATTCCCGGCTGGGCGCTGGAGAGTGGCACCGTCGCTGTAGTGGGTGCCTCGCTGCTCTTGCTCATGACCATGCCGCGCCGCGAGAAGATGCTCGAACTTGTATTCTCCAAGGTGGAGTGGATGACGATTTTCTTCTTCATCGGTCTCTTTGTGCTGGTGGGGGGCTTGGAGGTGAACGGAGTCATCAAATGGATGGCCGAGCAGACCATGTCACTGACCGGTGGTGAGGCAACCGTTACCACGCTGGCCGTGCTGTGGCTCAGTGCGATTATGTCCGCCTTTGTGGATAATATCCCCTTCGTAGCGACGATGATACCGCTCATTCAGGATATGGGCGCCATGGGCTATGAGAATATGGAGCCGCTGTGGTGGGCGCTGTCGTTGGGTGCCTGTTTGGGTGGCAACGGCACGGTGATTGGCGCGAGCGCCAACGTGGTGGCGCTTTCCATCGCCCGCAAGCACAATGTTGTGGTGAGCTTCTGGGGGTTCATGAAAGTAGCCTTCCCGCTGATGCTACTTTCCATCGTGATTTCAAGCGTGTACCTTTATATCTTCTACCTGTAAAGATATCAGCCGCTTGGTGCCGGTCAGAGCACTTCCACCAGCCCCATAGCATGGGGCGGCTTGCCGGAGGAAAGCGGCATGATGAACCAAAGGTACGGCCTGTCGAAAGTGAAGTCGCAGGACGGGGCTGAGTTCAGCGGGGCCGCTACGCTTTCGCTTTCCTTCATTGTGATACGGTTTACTTGGTAGAGCGCTGTAAGCGGATAGGGGGATTTTGAGGTGAGCCTTGTGAATGGTGTGGGTGAGGAGAACAGCATCTGAGTGCCCATTCTTCTGAGGATGGGCTGCGTGTTCTGCAGGTGAGAGGAGAAGCTCAGGCGGGGAAACTTAATGGCGCTACCACCGGAAGCTTGGCGCAGGCGAGTGCGGATATTGCTGAACTCCTCAGCCGTGAGCGTGCTTGCTAGGGTGCGGACGTTTGAGTCCGCAGCGGGCATGAGGAGAATCAGGTAGCAATCAGGATTTTCCTGCGTAGCCATGGGGGCACGGGTTAGGCGGATAGCTGCTGCCTGCCAGGCTCCTTCCGATGAGGCTGTGAGGACATCCTGCGCCTGCAGCATGCGGATGACAGGGCGTCCACCGTCTGCATTCAGGAACTCTGCGCTGGAAGTGTTTTTCGGGATGATGGGGGACGCCCACTCGGCAGTATAGCTGATGCCATAAATGGCTAGCATGGAGGCATTTGCCGGTACTGTATCACTGTTTGCCACGTTACCCACCTCATCACCGAGGAAAGAGCGAACGAGGTTGTTGATGTGCATGCAGGCTTCTGCACGGTTGCGCGCCATGGGAATGGGGAAAACGTACTGCTCCGCGAGCATGGGGTGAAGGTTTGCCGCAGGATCCGCAAATAAGGCAGCGGTTTCGGATATGCTAGCTGCGCTGTCCTGAAGATTGTCTGAAAATCCGAGGTTCTTGATTTCATCCGCAATGGCGGGTGAGGCCAGCTCTGTGAGGCTGCCCATAAGCGCAGCAAGAGAATTCGGGGCAAGGGTGATATTTCCTTGTGGCTGCGCCGTGAGGGCTGCTTTAAGCAGTCTCAGGGTGAAGGCGTCTGTTTGGATGGGGGCGGTATCCTCCGCGGTTATGATGGGGAGGTTACTGGAGGCGGTCGGCGTATTAGGCGTGGTGAACCATTCACGGATATACGGACTCGCTACTCCCAGCGCGAAGGCCACGACGCTGACGAGAATAAAGAGGCGGAGGTGTTTTTTCATCAACTGTAGAGAGAGAGTTTTTCGTCCAGAAGAGGGGAGGGGGTGATGCGATATCTCTCACCGAGCTCAATAGAGGCGCGGTTGCCGAGTGAATTGCGGAAAGTGATGTGGACAGGCATGCGACCGCTGTGCTGAAGGAGAATCTCCTTTACATGCTGGAGGTCAGCCATGGTGTGGCGGGCGGTGTTCAGCACGATTTCGTAGTGCGTGGGCTCCTTGGCTTTGCCGCGGCGGGGAGCGCTGGCGCTGAGGAGCTCCAGACCATTGGCTGAGACTTTTTTGCCGCCGGTTTTTTCGTCCTCGGATATGCGGGCGCGGAACTTCACAAAGCTGCCGGCCTGCAGGAGGCCTTCTATGGCTGCGGCTTTAGTGTAGGAATCCCCCCAGAGCAGGGCCTCTGTGCAGCCGGTGAAATCTTCCACCGCGATGATGGCGAACTTCTGCCCGCTCTTGCTGACTTTAATGGTGGCAGAGCGCAGCATGCCGGCCATTTCGTGCGAGCCTTTGATTTCATCACTCGTGAGGTCCGGCAGGGTGCCGATGCGTGTGTACTTCGGGGCGTCAATGATACCGCGCATGCTGTCCAGCGGGTTACCGGTGAAATAGGCGCCGGTAAGGAACTTTTCATCGTCCAAGCGCTTTTCCTTGGGCCACTCTTGGAGGATGACTTTTTCTTCTGCGGAAGAGGTGGTGTCCTCCATGTCAAAAAGAGCCATCTGTCCCACGGAGCGGTCTTTGTGTACACCGGCGGCACCATTGAGGCATTGCTCAATGGTCTCAAAAAGTTGTGCGCGGCATACCTGCATCCAGTCAAAGGCGCCGCATTGAACGAGCACTTCCAGCTGGTTTCGTCGGACGTTCTGCGGGGGGATACGGTAGCAGAAATCTTCCAAGCTCTTGTAAGGGCCGTTGGCCTCGCGCTCCTTCACGATGACTTCCACGGTATCCGAGCTCATGCTCTTGATGGAAGCCAGGCCGAAGCGTACGGCGAGGTGGCCGTTCGGCATGGTTTCCGGCTGGAACTTCACGGCGGAGTGGTTCACGCAGGGGCCGAGCACCTCGATGCCCAAACGCGTGGCCTCTTGGATGAAAACGCCGATTTTTTCGTTGGTGGACTCATTGGACATCAGCCCGCAGAGGAATTCCACCGGATAGTGGGCCTTCAGATAGGCGGTCCAGTAAGAGATGTGGCCGTAGCAGGCCGAGTGAGACTTGTTGAAACCGTAGCCGGCGAACTTCTGAATCTTATCGAAGATGGCGTTGGCGGTCTTTTCTTCAATCTGGTTGACATCCCAGCAGCCTTTCACGAAGCGGCGGCGCTGTTCGGCCATTTCCTGCATGTCCTTATGGCCCATGGCTCGGCGGAGAAGGTCAGCACCACCGAGGGTGTAGCCTGCGAGCAGCTTGGCGGCGGCCTGCACCTGCTCCTGATAAATCATCACGCCGTAGGTCAGGCCGGATACGGTCTCCAGCAGGGGGTGTTCGTATTCTGCCTGTTTGAGCCCCTTCTTTACGGCAATCATGTCGTCCATGAACTGCATGGCGCCGGGGCGGTAAAGGGCGAGAAGAGCAATGATGTCTTCAATGTTATCGATACCATAACGGCGGCAGGTGTCCACCATACCACCGGATTCCAGCTGGAACACGCCCATGGTATCGCCTCGGTTCAGAAGAGCGAAGGTTTCCTTGTCTTCGATGTCCACTGCGTCGTAGCGGAAATCCGGCACTCGCCAGCGCACATAGCGCTCAGCATCCTTCATCACCGTGAGCGTCTTCAGCCCGAGGAAGTCCATCTTCAGCAGGCCGGCATTATAAATGGCGCTCATATCACACTGGGCTACTACTTCGCCCTGCGGGTTGCTCAGGTCATCTCGCGTGAGTGCCACGTAATCATCCAGCGCACGGTCACCAATCACCACACCGGCGGCGTGCATGCCTACGTTGCGCACGGTGCCTTCGAGTTTGAGCGCGTAGTCCCACACCTCGGCATAGGTGGGGTCCTGCAGCAGGTTGCGCAGGTCCTCGTTGGCATCATAACTTTTCTTAAGTGTGACGCCAGGCCCGCTTTCAATCTGCTTAGCGATTCGGTCACTGTCTGCATAGCTCAAATCCAGCACACGTGCGACGTCCTTAATCACGGACTTGGCACCCATGGTACCGTAGGTGATGATGTGGGTCACGGCTCGTTCGCCGTACTTGTGGCGCACATAGTCAATTACCTCGGGGCGGCGGGTCTGGCAGAAGTCGATATCGATATCCGGCGGGCTCACACGTTCCGGGTTGAGGAATCGCTCGAAGATGAGGGAGAACTTGTAGGGGTCGATGTTGGTAATCTTCATGCAGTAGGCCACCAGCGAACCGGCGGCCGAACCACGGCCCGGCCCCACGGGGATATCGTGATCCTTGGCCCAGTTGATGAAGTCTGCAGTGATGAGGAAGTAGCTGGGGAAGCGGAGCATGTTGATGATGCTCAGCTCGTAATCCAGACGCTCGCGCAGGTCTTTGTCATTTTCCGCGCGCTCCTTGCCGTAGCGTTCCTCCAGCCCCTTGTAGCAGATTTTGCGTAGGTATTCCTCACGGGTGGAGCCGTCATCCGGGGCGAACTCGGGGTAACGCTCCGTGGAGGTGGAGTCCAGCTTAATGGAGGTGTTACAGCGCTCTGCGATGATGTTGGTGTTTTCGTAAGCGTCCGGGTATTCCGGGAAGAGCTCGCGCATTTCCTCCTCACTCTTAAAGTAAACGCTGCGCGGGTAGCGCATACGCTTGCCATCCATTCGCTTGTTGCCGGTGCCCACGCAGATGAGGATATCGTGCGCATCATGGTCACTTTCTTTCAGGAAGTGGGCATCGTTTGTGACAACCAGCCCCACATCATGCTTGCGGGCGAGGCGCACCAACTCCGGGGTGCAGCGGCGCTCTTCCTCGATTTCGTGGTCTTGAAGTTCTACGAACAGGTTATTTTTGCCGAAAATATCAATGAGCTCCAGCAGCACCTCTTCCGCTTTCTCCGGCTGGTCCTGCAGAATCCACTCTTGCAAGGGGCCGCCCACGCAGCCTGTCAGGCAGATGAGGCCTTGGCTGAATTCCCTCAGTGTGGCCATGTCGACACGCGGCTTGTGGTAGAAACCTTCCAAGTGACCGCGGGAAACAATTTTGATGAGGTTTGCCCAGCCGATGTTGTTTTCGCACAGCAGGACAAGGTGGGTATACTTTTTGCGCCCGGGAATTTGCTTTTTGACATCCAGCGGGGTAGGGGAGAGGTAAATCTCACAGCCAAGGATGGGTTTGAATACCGGTTTCTTTTCGTCCGGGTGCTCTTTGTTCCAAGCAAGGATATCCTTGTTGTGCTTCTTCACGTTCACCATGAATTCAATGGCGGAGAACACATTACCATGATCCGTGATGGCGACAGAGTTCATGCCCAGTTCGGCGCATCGCTTGATGAGATCCTTCGTGTGAATCATCCCATCCAGCAGCGAGTATTCTGTGTGAACGTGTAGGTGTGTGAATGCCATGGTACGCCGCAGAGTATAGCACACTGCCGGGGGGGAAGTAAAGAACGGAGTTTGTGTCGCGGTGGTTGTGGTGGCTTTGAAATGAAAATTGCCTGCGAATATGCGCCCTTGCTTGACTTTACTCGAAAATACTGATATAAGGTGGACATGATGATGCGTAACATAGCGTTGGCACTGTTCGGGACAGCCGTGCTGGCTGCTTCCGCTCAGGCGGCAGATGAAAACGTGACCTTGGCGGTAGGTGAGTCAACCACCGTGTATCTTGGTGGTAACCCTACCACGGGCTTCCTGTGGAGCTTGGCTGAGAGTCCGGAAGCGGTTAAGGTGGAGGTGGCTCTCGAAGAGGTGGAGCCTTCGAGCAATCACAGGATGATGGTGGGCTGCCCCCGGCGTACTGCCGTGACCATCACCGGCGTGAGCCAAGGCTCTGGCGAGGTGAAGCTTGTGTACGCCCGCCCTTGGGAGAAGGATACCCCTCCCGCCCGTGTTTATACTTTATCCGTAACCGTGAACTAATTAGCTGATATGGGATTATTACAGAATCTGGCCGCAATGGCCATCCGCAAGAAAGTAGTAGCCGCTCTGCAGAGTAACTGTCCTCCCTCCCTGAAGGAGTCTCTGGATAAACTGCTTGCTGACAGCGGCGCCGTGAGCACCATTCAGAACTTCGTGATGGCCAATTTGAAGAACCCCGCTGCCATTACGCCGGATGCTCTGAAGCAGTTGGACTTTTCTCCCGCTACTAAGGAGCTGTTTGAAGCTGTTCCCAAGCTGGCTATTTACCTTTCCAAGGTGGCAAAGGCCGGTGTGCCTAAATAAAGCAGCCTTTATATATTATATATAGGAAGATGTTTATCCGGCTCTCGCATGAAAAATGCGAGAGCTTTTTTTCTTTTACCTTTTCCGAATATCGTAAATATGAATCAGTTTAATCTCTGAAAGTAAGCGTGGAATGGGTTGGCTGGAATGTGTTTTTTTGCTTGACGCCAGCGAGCTGTCGTGTATAGTAGTAAGGTACTTGCAAATCGTGTATGAAGCTCAAACACAAGACTCTTTTACCTAAGAAGTTGATAAGGAAGAAGAAACATGGTTTCGCTCTTATCGCTTCGCTTACATTGATGATGCTGCTCACCCTTCTGGCGGTGGGCGTTTTGGCCATAGCATCATCCCAGAATCGCATAGCTATGCAGACAGCACTGCAGGCAGAAGCTCGCCAGCAGGCTTTGGTGGGCTTGGACGCGGCTCTGGCTGAACTTCAGATTACGCTGGGGCCGGATCGCCGTGTGACAGCTAGTTCTGCCATTGTGTCACAGGAGGAAGGTGCTGTGGCTCAGCATATTCTGGGTGTGTGGGATAGCTGGTCCGGTCCTATTTATGGCCGCCCTGTGGCGGAGGGTCAGCCCACCAGCATTCAGGAGACATACGAGCCGGGGCGCGCTTCTATGTTCCGCCGCTGGCTTATATCTTCACGCCGTCCCTCAGAACTTACGGATATTAACGCGGTGAGCACCCTTGGCAGCCGTGACCCCGGTAACAGAATCTGCATGGTAGGCGAAGGTACACTGGGCCGCCGTTTTACCGGGCGTCATCTTGTGTATGCAGATCTTATTTCCATGCCCTCTTCCGGCAGAAACTCAGCGTGTTATGCTTGGTGGATTGGCGGTGAGAATCAGAAGAGTAAGATAACCGTGCGTGACCCCGAGCAGAATGATAACCCGATAAATGTTCTGCGTCGTACTTGGAATACGCCTTCGCCCATGTTCTTAGATTGCGATTACCTTTCCTTCCTGCCGGAGCGTATTGAGAATCCTGACAAGCTTCTTACAATGGCCAGCATTCCGCTGGTGGCAAACACCTCTCAGGACGCCGGTATGCCGTATTTCTTTGACGTTACTACCACATCCTACTCATTGCCCATCAATGTGCGTACCGGTGGTTTTAAGCAGGATCTTTGCCTTCTGCTGAGCCGTGAATCCCTCCGTGGTACGGAGTTCGCAGCTCGTTCCAATCAGGATTGCCCCATTGCTGAAGGTCGTGACGTGCCTCAGGGTACAGAATCCAACATGCCCATCGGCTCATGGCAGAATCTGCATGCCTTCTATAACTGCTGGCCGGATGGTTCCGCAAATGATTCCGATAACTTTACCGCACGCCTTATCGGTAATGTGGATGAGTGCTACACCCGTATGAGCGGTACTGCATATCCTCACGGTAGCCCCAATGATATGGCCGCTAATCCGGATTCTCTTAACCCTGGTGCTAACGGTACTGTGTATGACAGCCGTGCCATGCTGGAGCAGGGGAGTAAGAGCGCGGGTTATGCTCGTACACCTGTGATGCTTGCGTTCATGAATACCTTCGGTCTTGTGACGGAGGAGAATGCCGGCGCCATGACGTCTGATCAGGACCAGTGCTACAAGCTCTACATGTGCTTTGCGCCCATGTTCCTGTGGTGGAATCCGTACAATGTTCCCATGAAGATTCGCGGTCGCCAGCTCTGGGCTCAGTCCGCTCCGTATAAGGCTACATGGCTGCAGACTCAGGCTGTGCAGCAATCTGGTACATGGAATTACGGCTGGTCTCACTACGCCATGCAGCAGAGTACGGGTGATACCGGTTTCGGTCTGGACTATGGTGACTATTTCCAGGCTTCTCTGAATGATGAGACTGGGGACATCGAGTTTGCTCCCGGTGAGATTCTTTCCTTCTCCCCCGGCCAGGCCCGCGCCACGGATCCATATACTAGACCGTATAGCAATCCTTGGACTATAGGCTATAATGCAAGCTCCGTTTCCGGGTATCGCGCTCGCTTCTATACCATGAGTGGTGGTAGGTCTGATCAGCCGGGTGTGGCTTCCAGAACGAACCTTGATAATGGTGAGTTCTACGTGGGGCTGCGTCTGGGACAGTATGCCGGCTTTGGTGGCCTGAATACGGACGGTCACTGGTTCGCGCCTAAGAATCCTGAAGCTATTACCGTATTCAATGGTTATAACAGCATGGCTGAGGCTAGTGGCGCTGATGGTGGTGCTGGTAAGCGCGGTCAGAGCCCTCACCGCGGCCTTTTGGGCTGGTATGACCCGAACAATACGGATGTAAGTACCGTATTCTGTGATCCGGACCGTAATGATGCCCGTTGGAGCGCAGATGGCTCACAGAGTGATAGTACCGTACCGTACTTCGTGGCTGCTCTTGGTATTGTGCCCAAGTCCGCCAACAGAAATTTGGATTCCCGTATCTTTGAGGGGCAGGATTTCCGTACCAAGAGCTGGCAGCACTCCAGCCCCGCCTTCTGGGGTAGCATGATTATCAACCCGGATAATCAGCAGCGTCAGTATCATCCGTATCAGCTGGCCGCTCTGGACGTAGGTGCCGGTATGAACGCCTGTCCGATGGACAGCGTGGGTAACAATGGTATGCTGGGTATCACCTGCGATGGTGAGCAGGTGTCCTTTGTATCTGTGCTTGAGTTGCCCGTGCATCCTCCCTTCTCCCTTGCCGGTTTCGCCGGTATGCGTTTGCAGCCTGGTTGGTATAACGCTAATGCAGGCGGAGAATACGCATCTCAGGCAGCTATGCGCCGCATGCAGTACCAAAGTGGTGTGCCCGGTGTAGGTATCGGTAACTCCTTTGCTGACCCCTGCATGGCTCCGGATGAAGTGTTCGCACAGCATCAGACTAACATCTTCAGCCAGACTGGTGGTAATGAGAGAATCTTCGGTGATTTCTACGATCATGGTCTGCTTATTAATGATGCTCTGTGGGACCGTTGGTTCTGCTCCTCTATCTCTGATATGCCGAACGGCAGAACTAAGATGCAGGCCCGTCAGGTGCTGGAAGACTTCCTGAGCGGTAGGGAGCCGTTGCCGGTATCCCGCTACGTGCGCAGCAATACGCCCTATCGTGATGAGGACATCGTGAAGCGTATCATGGATAATGACGGCTGGATGTACATCGCCCAGTATCTCATGATTGATGGTGGCTTCAATGTGAACTCCACCTCTGTGGAGGCATGGGCATCCGTGCTGCAGGGGCTTGCTCGCCGTCAGCTCGTGACGAATGCCAATGGTAGCCTTGCACTGGTGGAACCCGGCAAGAATGACTCTGAGGTGCTCTTCTCTCGCTTCATGGTTTCCACCGCCTCTCAGAGTATTGACGCGCTCGGCGGTTATAGTATGATGCAGGGCTCCACGGAACTGCGCAATGGTGGCATGGCTGCTGCATGGGGTGATGTGCGTAAACTGGATTCCGGCAAGATTCGTGAGCTGGCTGAGCAGATTGTGCGCCAAGTGAAGCTGCGTGGCCCGTTCCTGAGCATGTCTGATTTCATCAACCGCCGTCTGGATGGTTCTAATAAGAATCTCGCTCTTTCCGGCGCTCTTCAGGCTGCTATCGATGCGACGGACATCAACAGCATGTTCATGGATGAAACAACCTCTCCCGCTACCGGCGGTTCTCTCTACCGCTTCCGCGAAGCTGAGGAAGGTTCCATTTACACTGCTGCTCCCGGTTATCTCATTCAGAGTGACGTGCTCGCCTCCCTTGGCAACATTCTCACCGTGCGTGATGATACCTTCACCGTGCGTGCCTATGGTTGCGTGCGTAATGCTCGCAAGGCTATTCTGGCTCAGGCATGGTGCGAGGCTGTGGTGCAGCGTACCATGGAGTACGTGGACCCCACGAATGATCCCTCCGTGCGCGAGTTTGAGCCGGATGGTAGAAAGGCCCGCGGCCTGACAGCTGCCAACACCGTGTTCGGACGTCGCTTCAGAATCGTCTCCTTCAAATGGCTGGACGCTTGGGATATTTAATCCGCGAAGGGTTCATTCTGAATTAAGATATATTTCGCTAAGCCCCGCTGCGCTAAAAACGCGGCGGGGCTTCCGCATGGTAGAGCAGGGGATAACTGGTATTTTTTATCACGTATGCGCGCGCATGCGCGCGAAAATGAGAAAAAATCGTGCCATAAACCGAAAAAATGCAAAAAAGTTTGATTTTTCAAAAGAAAAGGCTTGCCAAATCGTTAAAATAAGGTAAACTGGGTCACCCACTATAGTGCAGGAATGTACAGAGTGGGAAGTATTTATCGGGTTTGCTGCCGGAGAAATCAGCTAGTTCCCACGAGGTAATAAGGAACTGCTAAACCTCCCTAAGCCCCTGAAAAACAATAAACTAATAGGAAACATGCCGACCATTAATCAGCTCGTCCGCAAAGGACGAATCGTACCGGAAGAGAAGTCGAAGTCTCGCGCTCTTCATAGCTGTCCGCAGCGTCGTGGCGTCTGCCTTCAGGTGATGACTCGTACGCCCAAGAAGCCGAACTCCGCTCTTCGTAAAGTAGCTAAAGTGCGCCTTACCAATGGCGAAGAAGTTATCGCCTACATCGGCGGTGAGGGTCACAACCTGCAGGAGCACTCCATCGTGCTTGTGCGTGGTGGCCGTGTGAAGGACCTTCCCGGTGTCCGTTATCACATCGTCCGTGGCGCTCTGGACTGCCTTGGCGTTGACAAGCGCCGTCGTGGCCGTTCTAAGTATGGTGCCAAGCGCCCCAAGGCCGGTGCCGCTGCTCCCGCTAAGAAGAAGTAACCCCTGAACCTTTAAGAATAAACTATTATGGCTCGTCGTAAACGCGTCTATAAGAAGATTGAACGTCGTGACTCCCGTTACGATTCCGTGCTCGTAGGCCGCCTCATTGGTAAGGTGATGCTTGACGGTAAGCGTGCTCTGGCTGAGCGCATCGTGTACAAGGCTATTGATCTGGCCAACGAAGGTACCGATACCGTAAGCCCCCTGGAGGTGCTGACCCGCGCCATCGAGAATGCTAAGCCCCGCGTAGAGGTGAAGAGCCGCCGCGTGGGTGGTGCTACATACCAGGTGCCGCTTGAGGTTGCTCCCGACCGCTCCGAGGCTCTCGCAATGCGCTGGATTATCAACTACGCCCGCAACCGCAAGGGTATCCCCATGGCTAAGGCTCTCGCTAACGAGATTAAGGAAGCCGCCGCCAATCAGGGTGCTGCCGTGCGCAAGCGTGATGACGTACACAAGATGGCCCAGGCCAACCGCGCCTTTGCTCACTTCCGCTGGTAATCACACCGCGGAGTTTTCTCGTAATCTCTGAAAATCAAAACATTCATATTACTTATTTAATTTATGGCTAGTGTTAGCAGTCCTGACCGCAAGGCCCCGCTTGAGCGCTACCGCAACTTCGGTATCGCTGCCCACATCGACGGCGGCAAAACCACGCTTTCCGAACGCATCCTTTTCTACACCGGCATGATCCACAAGATCGGCGAGACCCACGAGGGTTCTGCGACGACCGACTGGATGGAACAGGAACAGGAACGCGGTATTACCATTACCTCCGCTGCCGTTACTACAAACTGGAAACAATTACCTGCCGAAGGCTGCTGCAAGCTTTTCGAGAACGAGAACTTCCAGCTCAACGTTATTGATACCCCCGGTCACGTGGACTTCACCGCTGAGGTGGAGCGCTCCCTGCGCGTGCTGGACGGCGCTATCGTGGTGTTCTGCGGTGTGGCCGGCGTACAGCCCCAGACCCAGACCGTATGGCGTCAGGCCAACAAGTACGAAGTGCCCCGTATCTGCTTCGTGAACAAGATGGACCGTATCGGTGCCAACTTCAATAACGTTCTTAACGACATCAAGACCAAGCTCGGCGCCAACGCTGCTGCCGTTCTCATCCCCATCGGTGCTGAGGACCAGCTCTGCGGTCAGATCGACGTGGTGAACCAGAAGGCTATCTTCTACAGCGACTCCGACCGCATGGGCTCCACCTACGAGGTGAAGGAGCTTGAGGGCGAGCTGAAGGATATTGCTGAGGCTGCTCTTGAGGAGCTCAAGGGCGCTGTGGCTGATGTGGACGACGAGCTCGCCGAGCTCTTCCTCATGGAGGAACCCATCGATGCCCCCACCCTGAAGGCTGCTATCCGCCGCGCTTGCATCGCCAACAAGTTCATCCCTGTGACCGGCGGTTCCGCCTTCAAGAACAAGGGTGTTCAGGGCCTGCTCGACGCTGTGGTGGACTACCTGCCCTCTCCCCTTGAGGCCAAGCTTGCCACCGTTACCGGCACTGTTGCCACCGGTCTTGACGAGAATGGCTACGAGACCTTCGATACCCTTGACATCATCCCCTCCGATGCTGACAAGCCCGTTGCCCTTGCCTTCAAGCTCTGGGCTGACAAGTTCGTGGGTTCCCTCGTGTTCATCCGCGTGTACACCGGCGTAATCCGCAAGGGTGACACTGTTTACAATCCCCGTACCCGTAAGCGTGAGCGCGTAGGCCGTCTCCTCCAGATTCAGGCTAACGTACACACCGACGTGAACGAGGTATACTCTGGCGATATCGCCGCTATCGTGGGTCTGAAGAACGCCACCACCGGTGACACCCTCGCCGCTGATGACTTCGACTACACCCTCGAGCCCCCCACCTTCCCCGACACCGTTATCTCCATGGCCGTGGAGCCCCTTACCAAGGCCGACCAGGAGAAGATGTCCAACGCTCTCCAGCGCCTCTCTGCTGAGGCCCCCACCTTCCGCGTGAAGACCGACGAAGAGACCGGTCAGACCATCATCGCCGGCATGGGTGAGCTTCACCTGGACATCATCGTGGACCGCCTTAAGCGCGAGTTCAAGGTGGAGGCTAACACCGGTAAGCCCCAGATCGCCTACCGCGAAACCATCACCAAGTCCGCTGACCGCGTACAGGGCAAGCTCGTGAAGCAGTCCGGTGGTCGTGGTCAGTACGGTGACGTGGTTATCGCCATGCGCCCCGGCGAGCGTGGCACCGGCCTGAAGATTGCCAACAAGATTGTTGGTGGCGCCATTCCCAAGGAGTACATGAACGCCGTGTACGCCGGTCTGAATGAAGCCATGAACTCCGGCTCCGTAGCCGGTTACCCCGTGGAAGACGTGGAGGTAGACGTGATTGATGGCTCCTACCACGAAGTGGACTCCAACGAAAACGCCTTCAAGATGGCTGCCATCTTCGCTATGAAGAACGCCTTCGCCAAGTGCGCCCCCGTACTGCTGGAGCCCATCATGGCTGTGGAAGTCGTGACTCCCGCTGAGAACCAGGGTGATATCATGGGCGACCTTAACCGCCGCCGCGCTCTGGTGAAGAACATGGAGCACAAGGGTGCTGAGTGCGTACTTACCGCTGACGTCCCCCTGGCTGAAATGTTCGGCTACTCCACCGACATCCGTACCCTCTCCAAGGGGCTTGCCTCTTACTCCATGGAGCCCTCCCACTTCGAACAAGTACCCCAGAACCTTGTCAACGACATCGTCAAGGCTCGCGGTGGTAACAAATAAACCAACTGAATTACTAACCTAAACATAACCGCACGTTCATGCAAAGTCCCAAAATCCGCATTCGTCTCCGTGCTTTTGATAGCCGCGCTATCGACCGCTCCGCATCTGAGATCGTCGAGACCGCCAAGCGCACGGGCGCCAAAGTCGCCGGACCGATTCCTTTGCCGACTCGTATCGAGAAGTTCTCTGTGAACCGCTCGGTCCATGTTAACAAGAAATCTGCCGATCAGTTCGAAATCCGCACCCACAAGCGTCTTCTTGACATTGTGGAGCCTACCTCCCGCACGGTTGAGGAGCTCAAGAAGCTCAACCTGCCCGCAGGCGTGGACATCACCATCAAGATCTAATCCAGCGATTGATCCCACCATATTACGAACCTTAAACACAGATTTCATATTAACATGTCTTTAGGACTTATTGGTAAGAAGGTTGGCATGACCCGCGTCTTCAACAAGGAGACCGGCGCCATGATCCCCGTCACGGTTATCGACGTGACCGGCAACACTTACGGCCAGATCAAGACCGCTGATAAGGATGGTTATACCGCCATCCAGGTGGCATTTGACGAGCAGAAGGAGAGCCGCCTCTCCAAGCCCGTCGCCGGCCACTTCAAGAAACTCGGCATCGCTCCCGCCAAGCTCCTCAAGGAGTTCCGCGTAGATGCCTCTGAGCTGCCTGCTGAAGGTGCTGCTCACCCCGGCTGCGAACTCTTCGAGGAGGGCGCTTGGGTGGACGTAATCGGCACCAGCAAGGGTAAGGGCTTCCAGGGCGTTGTGCGTCGTCACAACTTCTCCGGTTCCCCCATGACCCACGGCTCCATGATGCACCGCCGTACCGGTGGTGTGGGCGCTTGCGCCACTCCCTCCCGTGTGTGGAAGGGCCAGAAGATGCCCGGTCACATGGGCAACGAGCGCAAGACTGTGCAGAACCTGAAGGTCGTTCAGGTGCGCAAGGATGACAACGTAATCCTCGTGTCCGGCCCCGTGCCCGGCGCCAAGGGCTCTTACGTGGTTGTTCGCCCGGCCAAGAAGAAGAACGGTAAATAAAATACGAACTAGGAGAACCTATCTATGTCCGCAACTGAAATGACCATAGAGGCCGCTACCGCCGCGAATATCGTGACGGTAGGGCCCGAGAAGGGCAGCCAGGCCGTGCATGACCTGGTAACAGCCTATCGCGCTAACCGCCGTACCGGTTCCGCCAACACCAAGACTCGTGGTGAGGTAGCCGGTAACAACCGCAAGATCTACCGCCAGAAGGGCACCGGTAACGCCCGTCACGGTGACCACCAGTCCCCCATCTTCGTGGGTGGTGGTGTCGTGTTCGGCCCCCGTCCCTGCGATTACAGCAAGAAGGTGAACAAGTCCACCCGCAAGCTGGCTCTCCGCCGCGTGCTCGGTGACATCATCTCCGGCGGCAAGGTCTGCACCGTTCCTTCCTTCAGCATCGAGGACGGCAAGACCAAGAGCTTCATCGCCGCTGTGGCTGAGATTGCCACCGGTAAGAAGATCCTCATCATCGCCGACTCCTTTGATGAAAAGACCAAGCTCGCCGGCCGCAACGTGCAGGAAGTCCTGCTCATGACTGCCGCTGAGGTGAACGTGGAGCAGCTGCTGCACGCTAACAAGGTCGTCATTGTTGAGTCCGCCCTCGAAACCATCGCCAACCGCACCAAGTAATCATGAACGACATTTACGACGTAATCAAGAAGCCCCGCGTGTCCGAAAAGGCCGCCGTGCTGCACGAGACAACGGGTGAGCTTGTGCTTGAAGTGGCGGTTAAGGCCACCAAGCTTGAAATCAAGCAGGCTGTAGAGAAGTGCCTCGGTAAGAAGGTCGCTTCCATCCGCACCGCTAACTATGACGGCAAAGTGCGCCGCAACCGCACTAAGGACGCCGGTACCTCTCCCGCTTGGAAGAAGGCTTACGTGCGCCTCGCCGCCGGTGAAACCCTCGACCTCGTCTAATTTAAGAACCCATTAAGACAATAGAAGTAAGCTATCATGTCCCTCAAGTCATTCAAGCCTACAACTCCGTCCAACCGCTACAAGGTTCTGCCCTCGTTTGACGAGATCACCAAGTGCAAGCCGGAGAAGAGCCTCCTCGAGCCCATTCGCAAGAGCGGTGGCCGTAACAACAATGGCCGCATCACCACCCGCCACATCGGCGGTGGCCACAAGAAGCACTACCGTCTGGTAGACTTCCGCCGCACTCGCACGGAAGCCGCCACTGTGCTCGCCATTGAGTATGATCCGAACCGTACCTGCCGCATCGCCCTCGTGCAGTATCCCGATGGTGCCAAGAGCTACATCCTTGCTCCCGTGGGTCTCACTGTTGGCATGACCGTTCAGGCCGGTGAGAACGTTGCCCCGAAGGTTGGCAACGCCATGCCTCTTAAGAACGTACCCCTGGGTACCGCTATCCACAACATCGAGGTTCGCCCCGGCACCGGTGGTAAGATTGCTCGCTCTGCTGGTCAGCAGGCTGTGCTTTCCAACCGTGACGGCGACTACGCCCTCGTGAAGATGCCCTCCGGTGAAGTCCGCAAGTTCCGCGTGGAGTGCTACTGCACCATCGGTCAGGTGGGCAACACCCAGCACATGAACGAGTCCTCCGGTAAGGCTGGTCGTACCCGTTGGATGGGCATCCGTCCCACCGTGCGTGGTATGTGTATGAACCCCGTCGATCACCCCAACGGTGGTGGTGAGGGTAAGTCCAAGTCCGGTGGTGGTCGTCAGCACCTGAAGTCCCCCTGGGGTCATGTCAAGGGCCAGAAGACCCGCCGTCTTCGCAAGCCCAGCGACGTATTCATCGTACAGCGCCGCAAGAGCAAGTAATTTCTAACCTTCAATATTATTTACAACAATGGGACGTTCCCTCAAAAAAGGACCCTTCGTAAGCCAGCCTCTTCTCGACAAGGTTGACGCCCAGCTTCAGAGCGGGGATCGCAAGCCGATTAAGACCTGGAGCCGCGCCTCCATGGTGATTCCGGATTTCGTCGGTCTCACTTTCCTCGTACACGCCGGTAAGAGCTTTACCACCGTGTATGTAACGGAAAACATGGTGGGCCACAAGCTCGGTGAGTTTGCCCCGACGCGTATCTTCAAGGCGCACGGCGGTATCGGCAAGAAGTAATAAGTAACCCGCAATCTGCCACATGCTCACACCTCGCCTGAACTCCGTTCTGCTGGCCATCGCCCTCTGCGGTGCAGGTGCAGCCGCCGGTGAAGGCGAGGAGGGCAGTGGTGCTGCGGAACACAGAATCGCACAACTCGAACGCCAGGTAGCCACCCTCCGGGAAAGCTACGCCCTCTCCAGGGCTGATGCTGACCAAGCACGCCGCCAGCTGCGAGACATTCGCTCTCGTCTGGAAGCCATCGGAGGTGCCGCCCTGGGTAGCGGTGAGGAGCGCCTCATCGACACAGTTTCCCAGCTGGAAGCAGCTAATGCCGAGCTGGAAACTCTGCGACAAAGCGCTCTGGTACTCACCTCCGCTGTGGACACTTACGTCCGTGGCGCGCTGGTAGAGGACGCCGCCGCCCGCCAAGCACTGGAAGCCGCCCTGCGTCAGGTCGAAGTAGCCCTCGGGCTCCGACAGGCCCCGCAGAACGAGCTCGCCGGCACCCTGACAGATGCCCGCGTACTGAGCATAGACTCTGAAAGCGGTCTCATCGTCATCAATGCCGGCCGAGAGGCCAAGGTGGAAGTGGGCATGCCCATGCAGATTACCCGCGGAGATCAGGCTATCGCACGAGCAATCGTGACAGACGTTCGAAAGACAGTAGCAGGACTCCTCGTACAGCGCCAGCTGAACTCAGCCCTCTCCGTCGAAATCGGTGATTCTGTTTCCGTGACAACTAACGATTAAATCTTCAACAAATACCATAACAATGGAAGTTAAAGCAGTATACAAGAACGCTCGCATCTCTGCGAAGAAGATGCGCGATGTAGCCGCCGCCGTTCAGGGTATGTCTGTCTCTCAGGCTACCGACGTGCTCAGCTACACTCCCAAGAAGGGCGCCTACCTCCTCAACAAGACGCTCAAGGCCGCTGTGGCCAATGCCGAGAACAACAATGGTCTCTCCGCTGATGAGCTCGTGCTCAAGAGCGTCATGGTCGACGAAGGTCCTACCTTCCGCCGTACGATGGCCCGCGCCCGCGGTTCCGCTAACATGATCCGCAAGCGCACCTCCCACATCACCGTAATCCTCGCCAACGCCGAGGCATAACCACAACACAAGCACACATACAAACACTATGGGACAGAAAGTAAATCCTATCGGCTTCCGTCTGGCCGTCACTAAAGACTGGCGCTCCAAGTGGTATGCTACCGGCAAGGACTACGCCACCAAGCTCCACGAGGACCTCAAAATCCGTAAGTTCATCAAGGACTACACCGCTAAGCTCAACGTAGAGCTTAAGGGTGCTACTCCCGCTATCTCCCGCATCACCATCGAGCGCGCCTGGAACAGCGTCCGCGTTACCATCGCTACCGCTCGTCCCGGTCTCATCATCGGGCCCAAGGGTAAGAACATCGAGGACATGACTGCCGCTCTCAGCAAGCTTTGCGGTGGCGCTCAGGTTAAGCTCGACATCATGGAGATCCGCCAGCCGGAGCTCGACGCCCAGCTCGTGGCCGAGAACATCGCCACTCAGCTTGAGCGCCGTGTTTCCTTCCGCCGCGCCATGAAGCGTGCCGTTCAGCTCGCTATGGACTTCGGCGCCGAGGGTATCCGCGTACGTTGCGCCGGCCGTCTGGGTGGTGCTGACATCGCCCGCGCTGAGCAGTACCGTGAAGGTAAAGTGCCGCTTCAGACCCTGCGTGCCCCCATCGACTACGGTTTCGCCGAGGCTCGCACTCTGTACGGTATCATCGGTATCAAGTGCTGGATCAACAAGCGCCCGGAAGTTGCCGGTGCCGCTCCCTCCGGCCGCCCCAACCGCCCGGCTCGCCCCCGTCGCGACCGCGGTGACCGCCGTGACGCCTGAACCCCGACACATCATAAGAACCTTTAACGATTACAGGAGATATAAACTATGCCTTTAATGCCTAAAAGAGTGAAGGACAACCACCGCAAGATGCACCGCGGCAATCGCGGCGGCAATGCTACCAGCGGTGACTATGTTGCCTTCGGTGACTTCGGCCTTCAGGTGCTGACTCGTGGTTGGGTGACCAACAACCAGATCGAGGCCTGCCGTATCGCCATCAACCGTTACCTGCGCCGTCGTGGCCGCGTATACATCCGTATCTTCCCGCAGAAGAGCTTCACCAAGCGCCCGCCGGATACCCGTATGGGTAAGGGTAAAGGTGCTGTTGAGGGCTGGATCGCCGTATGCCGCCCCGGCAACATCATGTTCGAGGTTGGCGGTGTTACCGAGTCCGCTGCCCGTGAGGCCCTCCGCCTTGCTTCCAACAAGCTCGGCATCCGCACTCGCTTCGTATACCGCCAGGGCGTGGAGCCCCAGGCCTAAACCAGTAAACAACAAACATTACAGATATTATGCCTGTCAAGAAAGCTAAAGACTTCCGCGGTATGCCCGCTAAGGAGCTCGCCGCCCACATCCGTGGCCTGCGCGAGGAGCTGTTCAACCTGCGCCTTCAGCAGGGTACCGGTCAGCTGGAGAACAACCAGCGCCTCCGCATCGTCCGTAAGGAGCTCGCCTGCGCCCTGACTGTTCAGGGCGAGGGCAGCACCGCCGAGCAGAACTGATAACGAAGTAACCCAAGGACTTATACAATGAGCGAAGAAACTACTACGACCAAGCCCCAGGGCCTTCGTAAGACCCGTGTAGGCGTTGTTGTCTCCACCAAGATGAACAAGACCATCGTTGTGGAGTATGTGGCCCGCGTTCCCCACCCCGTGTTCAAGAAGATCGTTAAGAAGAGCAAGAAGTTCTATGCTCATGACGAGAACGAGACCGCTAAGGTTGGCGATACCGTGCGCATTCGTGAGACCCGCCCGCTTTCCAAGATGAAGCGCTGGGAGCTCGTGGAAATCATCAAACACTAAACCGGAAAGGACATCATATACCATGCTCCAGATGGAATCCCTCGTTCAGGTCGCCGACAACACCGGCGCCCGCACCGCCAAGATGATCGGCGTTATCGGCAAGTCCGGTACCGATCAGGCTCACATCGGTGACATCATTACCTGCCACATTCGCGAGTCTATCCCCACCGCCTCCGTTAAGAAGGGCAGCGTGGTGAAGGCCGTGGTTGTCCGCACTGCCGCCCCCATCCGCCGCGATGACGGTTCCGTGCTTCGCTTTGACTCCAACGCCGTTGTAGTCATCGACAAGGACAACAACCCCAAGGGCACCCGTATCTTCGGGCCCGTGGCACGCGAGCTTCGTGAAAAAGGCTTCATGAAGATCGTTTCCCTCGCCCCCGAGGTGCTCTGATACCCCTTCTTGGGTATTTGTTGAAACTTTGGCCCTGTCTCCTCCCGAGACAGGGCCGGTTTTTTTTGCTCAATTTTGCAGCCGCTCTAGCAGCCGCTCCGGTATCCCCATAAAACGCGTCGCAGGGCAGGGGGCTGCTATCCTGCTCGACCCCTCTCTCATCCACACTACAAACGCGCTGCAAGGCCCCTCTGAGGCTCTTTGAAAGGGGGAATCATCAAACTATCCACTGCACCCACCAGCGCTCCCCTTGCAAGCTGCTCCTTCAGCGGAGCCAGTACCCTTGAAAGAGTCTTCCCCTGATCCGAAGACCAGGGGAAGCCCAACTACCCTATGAAATGGACCCTTATGGACCCAAGAACCGGTTTTACGTCTGGTTCCAAGGACGCGCAAATTATAGCGACCTCCAGTTGTTTTGTCAATCGTAAAATTTGATATTCCGTAGCTTTTTTTGTTTGTGTTTCCCTTAGTTTCTTATTCATAGCGCATTACGTGAGCGCAAAACGCTGCTTCACCCCCTCATTCCTGAAACTATTATGCCATTGCCACATTTTTTTTGAAGAAAAATCATTTTTTTGTGATTTTTTGCTTGCCAAACCGAAAACTTCGGTGTATACTCCTCCCATTCCCACTTGGGAGCACCCAAACAAAGCGGGGTATTAGCTCAGCTGGTAGAGCACTTCAATGGCATTGAAGGGGTCAGCGGTTCGAGTCCGCTATGCTCCACTTAATCCCAGAAACCGAATCAGAAAACAATCTGGTTCGGTTTTTGCTTTGCATTGATTTCAAATAGTTACAACCACTTAGTCATTGCACGCTCGCAAGCCCCGCCACCGCCCCGCCGGGCGCAAAACGCCCCCAAAAGGCCAAAAAGCCTAAGCACGCCTAAGCCCCTTTTTCTAAGCGCGAATTCATGTTAGGTTCACTAAAGAAGCCTCGAATCTACAATCTATTGATTCTGTGAGCTTAGGCAATTTTGCGGTGATGGTTATTCTGTGGTAAGTAAAGATGTTTCGAACTGGCAAGCTACACAGAATCAGATGTTTAAGTGCCATTTTTCAGCAAGTAGCAACTTAAAATGAAACATCGCTTGCAAGGGAATAAAAAGCCACTTGCAAGCGATGGATGAAAAGTTATCTTTTAGCTCCAGCCGCCCGCAAAAGGCGAATGATATCTTCATTCTCGGCTTCCCTGGCGATAGAGAGAGGCGTATCGCCAAGACAATCCTTTACATTTACTTTTGCCCCGGCTGTAAGAAGAATCCTGACGAGTTCGGTATTTTCTGCCTCCACCGCGTGGTGTAAGGCGGTTGCTCCCGTGTAGTCCTTTCTGTTAACATTCAACTTGCGGTTATCCAGAAATAGTCTGACCATTTCCGTATCATCAGAGTGTATGGCAAGGTCGAACGGAGTCTCCTCGTCATCATTCTCAATATCTGCCAGAGCATTGCACTTCGTGAGCAGGTAGCGGGCCATGTCGTGCATTTCCCACTGAGCAGCATGGTGCAGAGCCGTGTTGCCATCTGAATCCTGAGCATTGATGTTGGCAGCGGCTTCCACCAGCAGAATGATGATTTCCAGTTTCTCTGATTTGGCGGCATGTGCAATTGCGGCCCCTTCATCAGGACTCGCACCGGCTGCCAACAACGCGCGCACTTCATCCGTTAAACCACAAGCTGCGGCTTCTGATAAATTGAGTTGAGCTCCTGCTGTCCGGAGAAACTCTGCAACCTCCTTGTGTCCTTGTTGCAATGATGCCCCCAATGCTCCTTGATTAGTATTCCTTACATGGATATCGGCCCCGGCCGTCAGCAACTTCTGCACTACTGCAAGGTGTCCACCCGAGGCTGCAAAAATCAAGGCGGTTGTGCCATCATCTGTTTTCGCGTTCACCTCCGCCCCTTTGGACAATAGTTTTTCTACTATAGAGAGACTACCTTTGGAAGCAGCCATCATAAGTGGAGTTGCCTCAATGGGGGATATCGGCAGCATGTAATTCACATCGGCTCCGGCATCAATGAGAATTTCTGCCGCCTGAAAATGATTCATCCCCAGAGCGGTCAGCAAAGGAGACCAACCTTCTTTATCCTTAGCATTTACATCTGCGCCCATATCGAGAAGTTGTAAAATCTGCTCAATATTGCCTTTTTCAGACTGTTTCAGCAGCTTGCTATTGATGGGGGATAATTTCATGGTGAATTAGATAATGCTATCTGTCCGGCTCATTATAGTGACTCCCGCCCCTCTGTTCAAGCGTGGATGGCATTTTGTTGCGCGTTTCCTGCAATTTTGTTGCCGGTGGCGCAAAAACACACTTGCAAGGGTAGGATGGAGCCCCGGCCTGACAAAGCGAACAGCCCAAGAGGAATCCTAGGCTGCAAGGTGGCTTTTTGTTCGTTATTTCCCCGCCGCAAGGCACAGGGCTGTGGTGGCATGGGGGCTGGGGAAGAGAGGTATGGTGAGCACGGAATTTTATTTTTTCGGGGGTAGAGCGCGTTCGATAATGCCTATGAGCTCCCGGCGCAGCTCTGCATTCGGCAGCGCGTAGAGGCTTCTCTTATGGCTTGTATCCGAGCGTCCCGGGTTGGTGATATACTCTACCCTCAGACTCAGCTTCACGCCTTCGCCGAAATCCAGATTCAGATAATGCAGACGGCGCGAGTGACGCATCGACACGCGCATAGGAACAAACTCCGGGTTGGCCTGAAGCTGGCTGATAATGTACCGCAGGCGAGGCATATCCTCCGCCTTCACCGCATAGCGGGGAGAATCCTGTCCGGGGCCGTACACTTCCACTTCGGCCTGCATGTTATCCAAGCGTTCCTTGCATCTTGTAAGCTCTTCTCGGGCTTGAGCTATATGCTTGCGACGCACCTCCTCGTGTGTGGGTTTTCCATGGCGTTGCAGCGCTTCTGCCTGTAGCGGAGCAGCGTTGCAACAGCTTACACATCCCCCCGCCGCAAGGCACAGGGCTGTGGTGGCAAGGATTTTGTGGAAAATTGTCTTCATTATTCTCTATCTCCTTTAATAAGATTATACTTCCCGGCACCGAATCCGCAAAAAAATGGCAGAAAGTGCAGATTTTCTTAATCGTGTTTCGGCGTGCTCATGTTTTGATTTTTCACCTGCTCCGCTGTTGGATTTACCTTGCCCCGTGTAGAACGGAACGCGCGGAAGAGCAAAGCAGCTCCAAGCTCTACCAAACAGAAGAAAGCGAAAAGAGGGGCTGCAAACATGGACATAGGGAAGTTAAAGGGGCCGCCGGAGGAGGCCGTGACATCTCCCGTGGAGATGATGGCAACAGGCAACCATGTGATTCCCCATGCTATGAGAAGGTTTCGCAGCATGGGCCACTTGCTGTTCCATAGCACCCACGCTAACGCAAAAGCTCCCGCTACAGCTACATATTGAGCCACGGCAAAAGGTATAAGACCCTCCATCAAGACATACGTCCAATCCCAAGGGACAGGTGATTCTCCCTGCGCTATCCACGCATTATGGTGTAATTGCAGGAGCCCCACCGATGCTCCAATGGCCACCAGTGTAAGCAAAAGGAAAGAGATAAAGGTTTTGCGTATCATTCGTGTTTTTGATTTTTCTAATAAATAGACGCTCGCGGCGGGCATTTTGTTGAGCGTTTCCTGCAATTTTGTTGCCGATGGCGCAAAAACAGAGCCAAAAGCCGAGGATTTGCTCGAAGTGGAGCCCTTGGTCTGCCGGGTGCGGGTCATGGTCTTGCGGGTGGTGTTTCGTGCGTTGTTTACAGTTCGGCCAGAATCTTGAGGAACTCGCTCATGGGGTACGCCCCGGTCATGCAGATATCCTTGTCCTGGAACACGAGGAAATAGCGATACCCCGGCCCGGCTTGTTCCTGCCACGCTCTGCCCAAGTGCAGCTTGGCCAGAGTCTCCTCATTGGCCAGATGGTCGCCCTTGGTCTCGATGATGACTATCTTCCCGGAGCGCGTCCGCACGATAAAATCCGGATAGTGGTTGATAAAGCCATTGATGGCGAACCCTGTTCGCGCGATATTGCGGTGCCACCACCGGATATTGGGTAAGCCGGTGATTGCCTGAATGAGCTCCGTCTCGAACTTGTTGCCGGATTCCTCAGCCTCGTACAGACTCTTGTCGTAGATGGCAGTGCTGTCGATGGGTGAGATACTGGCCGGGAAGCTGTAAGACGGGCGGCACAGAATGCGCCCGGTGGCCAAGCGGTTATCGAATTGCTTGCGGATATAATCATTCAGCAGGCCCACCACATGATTCTTGATGCGGGAGGCAAACCCGGATGGCGATTTCTCCAGCGAGGCGAGCTGCTCCGGCGACATGTTCTCAATCACGGCGTCAATATAGGCAGCCAGCTCGGAGGAGTCCACCGAATCGAAGGAATCTATCAACTGATGGACAATCTGCTTGCATACGCGGATTTTAGCCGAAGCATCCAGCTTGGGGAACTGTTGCTTGAAATACAGCTGGGCCGATTCATCCAAGCGGAACACCTTGGGCACGCCGCCGGACTTACCTTCCTTGATGTCGATGCTGTACAGGTCATCGTCCGCGCCTTTCCAGTCGATATTGGTCGCTTGCCC
>JAZRTR010000016.1:0-61994 GCA_045652085.1 Akkermansia sp. | reverse complement strand
CACGCGTCACGACCTTTTCCTTCCCTCTCTTTATCCTCTCCAGCACCCCTCCCGGAAGGTTTCTCCGGTGATTCCAGCCTCTCGGCGAATCGTGGTGCTACGGAAAGTCCGTAAATGAAAAACTGCCTCGCCCGGCCGATTCGTTCGCGCTCGCTTTCAGCGTTTCGCTCGCTCTTTCGGGCTTCACCGTGTCGGTGTGCCGAGAAGTATACACGAATCATCGCCACACGTCAAGCACATTTTTGAAAAATTTTGATTTTTTTTTGCAACAAAAATTCAAAAACATTGAAAAATCAATGTTTTCAAAAATCACTTTTTTGGCACTTTTTCCCATTTTCTCAAAATTTACCCATTTTTCCATAACTCTCCTTAACCTTTTACACCATCATCTCCCCCATTTCTCACCATACCACTGCCCTGCTCTGGCAAACTTTCGCTTTCTTCACCGGAAATGGCACATGTTCGGCGCTCTATACACGCGAGCGCGTCAGCGGCAACTGGTGCCACAAAGTAGTCAGTTCCAGGGCTACCACCTCATGACCCATCCGCGTTCTGATCTCGGCTCCACGGAGTCATTATGGTATATTATTGCCCTGCGCATAGCAGAAGTTAAAGCTGTTCTGAAGTTGACTCCACCGAGTCATTATGGTATACCCAGAAGACACCCTAGACCAATACTACATCGTTCTGAAGTTGACTCCACCGAGTCATTATGGTATATATTACCCCGATGTACAATGTGCTGCTAACCTGTTCTGAAGTTGACTCCACCGAGTCATTATGGTATACTAGAATTCGCCATTACCGTCCTGCACCGAGGTTCTGAAGTTGACTCCACCGAGTCATTATGGTATACCGTCCTTTTCACACACTCCATTTGTTGACCAGTTCTGAAGTTGACTCCACCGAGTCATTATGGTATAACCCTGACACGCCGTATCTCATCACCGAGGACGTTCTGAAGTTGACTCCACCGAGTCATTATGGTATAGGAAAGTATGTTTTGCTTCATTCTGTCGGCTGTTCTGAAGTTGACTCCACCGAGTCATTATGGTATATTTGCAAAAATCGGCATTGACCGCATGTCTCGCGTTCTGAAGTTGACTCCACCGAGTCATTATGGTATACGCAGCTCTCCGCCTTGCTCAAGCGTCTACCGTTCTGAAGTTGACTCCACCGAGTCATTATGGTATAATATTCTCTACTCATAGCACCCATGCCCGGTGTTCTGAAGTTGACTCCACCGAGTCATTATGGTATACACCTTAGCATGACAGACGGCAACTACGTTAAGTTCTGAAGTTGACTCCACCGAGTCATTATGGTATAAGAAAAAGCTCATTCTGGCAGACAACAAGACAGTTCTGAAGTTGACTCCACCGAGTCATTATGGTATAAGGATGTCGATTAGTTCTTGTACGTTCATTCCGTTCTGAAGTTGACTCCACCGAGTCATTATGGTATACATAGCCGTAATACATTTGTTTGAGAGAGTTAGTTCTGAAGTTGACTCCACCGAGTCATTATGGTATAACTACGATGATGAAGATTAACAACAAACACTTGTTCTGAAGTTGACTCCACCGAGTCATTATGGTATACTTAAAGGTGAAAAGGGTGACGCTGGCGATGCGTTCTGAAGTTGACTCCACCGAGTCATTATGGTATATATCCGGCACACTCACCACCTCCAGCGGCCATGTTCTGAAGTTGACTCCACCGAGTCATTATGGTATAAGGTAGCACCCAAGCCTATGAAAATTATAAGCTTGGGTGCTACCTATATTTCACGAATCACGATTTTGGAGTAAATTTCAGCTACCAAAAAAGGACAAAATCAGAGAAAGGTCTGGGTGGAGGAGGTTCAGAATCCCCGAGAAGCACGACCTGCTGTTCCCAGACAGATTTCTCCATAGGCAGAAGCCGGATATCCCCGGCGGGCACCTGAAGAGCGACACGGCGCATGTAGCGGATAACGCGGTCAATTTCGTGATCTTCCCCCTCAAAGAGGTAAAGGCTATATTGCACGCGTTTTCCACCAAGTGCCTCGAACTCCTTGCGAAGGAGGGTTTGGTGCTTGGTCTCGGGGACGTCATAAGCAAGCATCACGAGCATGGAGCAGGAAAGGGCGAAAAGCGGAGGGATTTTGGGTTAGAAGGGCGCGAGCAAAAGATTCCACGACGAGGCGAATAATCGTACGCAGGCGGAAACGCTTATCAGCATAGCACCAGAACGACTCCATCATCTCAGCAAAACGGCCTGCCATGAACTTGATATCATGCATTTCATCCAGATAACGCATGACATAAAGCTCCACGCAGCAGCGGAAGGGCTCAATGAGGTCACAGACGAGGCTGGGGCGATTACGGCGCAGCTTATGAATGACGCCCACGCCCGGCTCAATACCGGAAGCGAGGCATTGCCACTCAATGGCATGGTACAGGAAGCCATAGCCATAATTAAGCGCCACGTTCAGCGGGGCTTGGGCCTTCCTGCGCTCGCGAGCGAACAAATCCTGCGAAGCGGCCTGAAAATAAGTAGCCCAGAAAAAGCGAGCCCATTTAGCCTCTAAGCGCAGGATACGATTAAAGGAGTTAGCAGCCAGCTTGGGGAGAGGCGAAAGAGCCGGATTCAGTGAGCGGATAAGCGTGTGCTGATTCTGCACCTTCGTGAAGAGGAGATCCGAAGCGAGCTGAGTACTCTGGCGCGGCTTCAGGGTACAGATTCTGAAGGTAACATCCGGGTTCACATAGCGGCAGCGGGGCAGTAGAGAAGACGTGAGCCATTTTTCAGTTTGCTTATCCCAACGCGCCATAATGACGGGACACTGCTGAGCCACGGTGCAGAGAGCGGCCTGGCTCCACCGCGCGTGTGAAGCCAAGCACTGAAGAGAACCTAACACCTGAATGGCTATTTTCTTATCGCCACAAAGCAGCAAACCATCTTTTAGGTGGAGGTCTGCCGCCTCATTCATCAGGATAAGGTGGTGAATCATACGGGAGGATTCAACTTCATAGAATCAGCTAACTCTTTCGCCTGCTCCGGCAAGCTTAACAAGCAAGCCAGTTCCGTAGCGGAAGCTATTTTTTTAACCTTCTTACCTTTGTAAATAAGTGATTTTGTTTCAATCTTCTTATCACTGTTCAAAGCTGTTACCGAACCCCATGTTTCCACCGGGAATTTCAAATCAGAAACGTCCTTACCTTCCTTCTGAAGCTTTTCCAGATACTTGGGATCAGCCTCATACTCAAGCAAAAATACATCCCCCTTTCGGAAAGAGCCTACTTTAACAGCATGCGGCGGCAGCGTACCACAAAGCATGGATTGCAAATCCTTGGCTTTGTTCTCCGCCAGCAGCTTCAGCAGATACTCAGGAGCGCCCTTCGTACCACGCCAAGGCAGTCCCATGCGTTTAATACCGGCGAGAGCGGCGGTCGTCGGCGCGAGTTTCTTGTAGTACTCCCAACACGTCTTTCTTGCATTCCAGCCAAGCCAGAGTTCAAGCCTATCATTCGATGAAGACAAGCTACGGAGCTGGTCAAAGGTGCCATCCGGTGCGATGATACCATTCCATCCCAGCGGTGACTTATCCACATTACCCTTGCTTCCGAACTTCCAGATATTGCGCACGGGAGTTCCATTTGTAAGCCGAAGCGGCTTCGGGACAGCATTCTTATCCGCCTTGGTGGCGGCCTGAGCATCCACCAGCCACTTTTCCAACACCTTCTCGGAGGGGATGTACTGCGGGCGTATTCCCATCTTAACCAACACATCATGAAGCTCATGAGCATTTTTAACCTTATCCGGAGAAAGCGGAGTACGCTGATGGGTAAGCCCCTCATCATCTACACCCCAGAAGGTACTATCACCCAGAGACTTATACTTACTGCGGCTGTTAATCTTAATAACAGGACACTCCGAGGCATCCGACATCAGCGGCTGGAAATCCGGCACATTCAGCCCCTGCAAGCAGAGGAGAGTGCGGTTAGCACGCTCATCTTTCTCCGTAAGGAATATACCGCCGTACAGCACATCATTCATGCCAGTGGGAGGCAGGCAGGTCATGAGAGCGGCATCAAAGCGGTGGTGGGTGTTATCAGAACGGTCCTTCTTGTACTCAGGGCCGGCAAAGGAACGACGAGCTGCCGCTGTATACACGCCGCTGGGATTCCCAAGACGCACACGCAGAGCCTCGGCATCAGCAGCAATACCCATCCAAACAGCTACAAGGCGGCGCAGCTCGCGGGCCAGCTGAGCAGTGCGGGTCATGTTATTAAAGTCCGGGAACTGCTCTGCTGCAAAAATATCACGCTTGGCCTTGCCCCATTCGAAGCTGCTCACCTTTTTGAGCATTTCCTTCCAGCTGAGCCAGCCGGGGAGAGCGGCAGCGGCGGCTTCACGGGGCGTCATATTCTGCATTTCCTTGTTCCGCTCAGCGGTAGTGAGTACAAGGTTATCCGCCATGTACAGGCCACCGCGAGAATCCGGGTACAGATGTGCCAGCTGCAGCTTGCCTGTGAAGAGGTCCTCGGGGCGGAGCTCATCATGGGTGAAGGGGCACTTGGCCGGAGTAGAAGCCGAGCCCCCCTGCTCCGTGAAGAGACGCATGCGCAGGAAGTCCGCATTGCTGACATTACCGGTCTTACCAAAAGAAGCGGCAAGTTTTTCACGGCGAGCGCGATTCTCCTTCTGCTTTTTCTCACGTTCCTTGGCCTTATCGCTATTAATGGCGGGATCCTTCACGCACTCCACCACGCAGAAATCCGGCACAGTCTTCCCCTTCAGCTTATCCTTAAGGGTTTTCGAGAAAAGTCGCTGGAGGAAGCCTTCCGTGGCGAACGCGGCAGAGCAACCGTCTCCCTGATTCAACTGTTCGGCACGTTGCCTAAGCTGCTCCACATTCAGACGGGGCTGCTCTTGCTTGGGCGCAGGTTGCTGGCCTTTACGCTTCCTGAGTGTTCCCAGCAGGGTCTGCACCTGCGGATAAATACCACCGGAAGCATCTATCGCAGCTCGGACCAAATAAAGGCCGCTGTCTTTCTTCCACTGCTCCATGCGGGCCGGTTCAAAATCCGTGCCATCCACAGTAGCACCGGCTACCATGAGAGAAGCCGCTGAAGCAGACATAGAAGCCCGCCCGCGGCGCAGAATAGCAGAGGGAGCCACAATATCCCCAAGCTGCTCAAACTGAGCCTTGTTCCACTCACTGTTCGGCAAAGCAAGGGAAAGCTTCTTTAGATCATCCGTCATCAGTTTCTTAGCATCAGACCAGGTCTTGCAGCCGTGCTCCACAGCCTCCATCAGCACTTTCACAGCAGAAGCCGGCAGCGGATGACGCCCGAGAGGAATCTTCTTCTGTTCAAGCTCGAAGGTGCGATTGGAAAGGAAATCCACGAGTTTCCACCTGCGGATATTCACATCACCCGCGAGGCCACAGCGCTCCGATGACAGACCCAGCCAGCTGCAATAAGGGCACTGCTTTACTTTACGGGCGAAGTGCAATGCCGCCTCACGCGGGGTCTTTCGGTTAAAATGGAAAATGGCATGCGCCTTATCTTCCTTACGCACACATTCACGGAACAGTGCTGCCACAAATTCTTCCGGACGCTCGATGAGGTGCATATGACGCTGGATTACATTTCGCAGGTGCGCCTCCACATGTGCTCGCGGGTAATTGCGGCCGCGGGCTTTGCGCTCATTCAGTTTGTTCTTGGCGTAATCACGCAGCGTGGCATCAATACCGATTTCCGCAGCCATTTTACAGCGTTCCTCAATCAGCTGAGCCCACTCCTCAATCTTTTTATCATCAAGCTCCTTGTTTTTGAACGTCAGCAAGGGAGCAAGCTTCAGCAGCTCTTGCTTCATGGTCTCATCCACGTAAGCAGAAGAGAGCCACTGCTTTGCATCCACAAACGCAGAGCTCTCCCCCCAGGGCATTTCACCGGAGGCGCCGTCATCATCATTCATGGCAAAGTAATCATACCCACGGCGCAGCACGCAAGAACGGATGCAGATGGAGAGAGCCTCTGCAGAAGCTAATGTGCCGGTGATGGCGCGATAGCGTAGTTTAAAGGGGTCCGAGCGGGACATGACATCATCACTCACCCACGGAAGGCCATGAGCCACAAATAGCTCTTTCAGGCGGCGCATGCGAGTGCGGCGGTTCTTGCGAGCATGACGGGAGGCGCGGAAAGCGCGGCGCTCAGCCAGAGCCTGAGCTTCCGGCAAATCCACGAGAAGGGTCTTGGCATAAAGCCATTCCGTACCGCGGCGCACAGCGATACCGATACCTTCAATACCGATATCCAGGCCCAGCACCACGCTATCAGGTGCATAGAAGGAGTCAGCGTTCCATTTGTCGCGGAGAGCCTCGCAGTTCACCTGAGAGGACAGCATAGGGGTGGTTGATTTAGTAGTCATAAGTGTAGGTGTATTTACTCTGTTGGGAGCCTTCAGATGCCGGCATATAATATTTAGCCGACGCTTGTTATCATATCATACAGGCAGTTCAAGTCAAACGATATTTTTTCAAAAAATCTCATTTTAATGCTTGCCATATCACGATAAGCGTGGTAAATTAAAGTCACTTCAGAACCAGCACTCGTGGTGTTCCATGCGAACATGTGTAGGAGAGCGCTCATACCACGGCAAAAAGTGTGACTCCAGACATACCCCTGCTCCGGCGGGGGTTAATTTTTTTCATGATACTGACTCTAAAAAAGGCAGATGGGCGGGTGAAATAGCTTGACGAGGTGGAAGAAATAATATAGTATGGCGGCTGACATGACAGCGATGAAACAACACTCCCACACGATATCCGTTCTTGTAGAAAACAAGTTTGGCGTGCTTTCGCGCGTGGCCGGATTGTTCTCAGGCCGCGGTTACAATATCCATTCTCTGAACGTGGCACCCTGCGAGGATGAGCGATTCTCCCGAATGACGATAGATGTGAACGAGGGCAGCGAGAAGCTGGACCAGGTGATTAAGCAGCTCAGTAAGCTGGTGAATGTGGTGGAGGTAATCGATTATCGCGATGAGCCGACGGTGACGCGTGAGGCTGTGCTGATGTGCGTGCGCTTCGGCGAGAAGAAGCAGGAGATTCTGGAGCTCTGCAACATTTTCGGTGCCCGTATTCTGGACGCCACACGTGAGCTGCTGACGATTGAGATTTACGGTGGTCCGTTCCGCATTGAGCGTTTCCTGAACCTGATGCAGGATTACAATGTGACGATGCTGACGCGCTCCGGTAAGATTGCTGTGGTGAAGCCGAAGGAGGCCTAACCCGCATATACCCAGCCTGCGAAACTAAGCAAGCAAAAGATTTTAAGGCTGCGGCCCCGGTGAGGGTCGCAGCTTTTTTCGTGGCGTGCGGAGGAGTGCATATGGCGGCGGCGTGAGGCGGAAGAATGGATTTTTTTGGTAGGGAAGATGATATTCTGCGTGACGAGCGGGCAGGAATATGGTATAATCTTGGCGCACACGTTAGACCATAAGATGATAACATCAGACTTTCTCGTGATAGGCAGTGGCGTGGCCGGGCTGAGTTTTGCCCTGCGCGCAGCTGAGCATGGAAGTGTTATAGTGCTTTGCAAGAGCGATCCTCTGGTGAGCAGCTCCGCAAAGGCACAGGGGGGTATTGCGGCAGTGATTGATAAGAATGATACCTTCGAGGAGCACGTGGCGGATACGCTGGATGCCGGCGCGGGCCTGTGCGATGAGGATGCGGTGCGTACGATTGTGACGGAAGCACCGGCGGCCATTGAGGAGCTGCTGAACTGGGGTGTGGATTTTGATACGGAGGAGAATGGCGAGTTTGACCTGGGCCGCGAGGGTGGTCATGGCAAGCGGCGTATTCTGCATGCCCGTGATACCACGGGGCTGGAAATCAGCACGAAGCTTCTGGAGCGTGTGCAGAAGCACCCGAATATCCGCCTGCTGGATCACCGCATTGCGATAGATCTTATCACGACGGCTAAGCTGGGCTGTGTGACGGAGGACCGCGTGCTGGGTGCGTATGTGCTGAACCCTGCCACGGGTGAGGTGGATATTTTCCGCAGTGACCGTGTGATGCTGGCCACGGGCGGCACGGGGCGTGTGTACATGTACACCACGAATCCGAGCACGGCCACGGGTGATGGCGTGGCGATGGCTTGGCGCGCGGGCGCGAACATCTCGAACATGGAGTTCGTGCAGTTCCACCCGACGACGTTCTATAACCCGAAGTCCTCCGACCGCGAGGGGCTTTCCTTCCTCATTTCCGAGGCGGTGCGTGGCGAGGGCGGCATTCTGAAGGGGCCGGACGGCAAGGAGTTCATGCAGAAGTATGACCCGCGCAAGAGCTTGGCTCCGCGTGATATCGTGGCCCGAGCCATTAACAGTGAGATTCTGCGCACGGGGCATCCCTGCATGTATTTGGATATGACCCACAAGCCCAAGGGCTTCATGAAGGAGCGTTTCCCGTACATATACGAGACATGCAAGAGCTATGGCGTGGATGCTGAGGTGGATATGATTCCTGTGGTGCCTTCCGCGCACTACCAGTGCGGCGGTATTCAGACGAATACGAACGGGCAGACGAGCCTGCGCGGCCTGTTCGCGGCAGGCGAGAGCGGCTGCACGGGCCTGCACGGCGCGAACCGCTTGGCCAGTAATTCCCTGCTGGAGTGTGTGGTGATTTCCAAGCGCGCGCTGGAGACGATGCTGACGCGCCTGCCGCTGGCTCACAAGATGGAGGAGTACCCGATACCTGAGTGGGTGCACGGCGAGAAGGCGGAGCGTGATGACCTGGCGATTCTGTTCCACTGCTGGGATGAGGTGCGCCGCACGATGACGGATTATGTGAGCATTGTCCGTACGAACCACCGCCTGCAGCGTGCTGCCACGCGCCTGCGCAACATTAACCGCGAGATTAATGAGTACTACTGGGGTTACCGCGTGACGCCGGAGATTATTGACCTGCGTAACTTGGCGCTGACGGCGTCCCTGATAGTGGATTGCGCTATCCGCCGCCAGGAGAGCCGTGGGCTGCACTACACGCTGGATGCTCCGGATAAGCTACCGATGGCTCGCCCGAGTGTGCTGCACAACTGGTGATGTCTTCCGACCGATAGGATGCAACTGATTTTACAAGGTATTCTTTGATGAGCGTTTTCCGAATCATACTGAGTGGAGTGGCTGCCGCCCTGTGCGTGGCAGCCCCCGGCACCGCTGAGGCGACGAGCAGTAGCAGCAGCTCGTCCCCGCGGCTGGTGGAGCGTGCGGCGACTACCCGCGGCCGTGTGGTGCGCCGTGGTGAGGCGCAAGCGAACGGAAGTACTCAGAACCTGCGCGCACGCACCACGCGCTCCACGGTTTCCACTGCAGCAGGCCGCCGCTCCACGGCTCGCACCGGTAACAACACGCCGGTACACCGCTCAGCCCCCTGCACCGGTGTGTTCCAAACGAGTGACCAGAGCCACCGACAGAATTTCCCGGATCCTAAGACGAACCCAGCCCCGCCCCGACCAGGAGCATACCCTTGGCATTTCGATATCACGGCCACGTATTTCTACATAGGCGAGAGGCCTACACAGAATAACCCGACGCCGAATACAGCCAGCAGCTGGGACAGCGCGTGGGATGATAATTACGGCGGTTATGATGACCCGAACCCGGCCAACCGCTGCCCGCACACGTATGCCCCGCTGGCATTCACGCCGCGGCTGAACCCCTTCTATGTGGCGCTGCCGTACAATGATATTCAGCGCGGAGGCCCCAAGCCAGAAGCTGAGCGCGTGATTCCGTGGTACCGCCGTGATAAGCAGGGGCGTTATGAGTCCGTATGCCGTGGCACATGGGTGCAGATTTATTACAATGGGCGCTATTGCTTTGCCCAGTGGGAGGACTGTGGCCCCTTCGTGACGGATGACTGGCAGTATGTGTTCGGTAATGCACGCCCCAGAAACACCGCGAACCAAGGCGCCGGAATTGATATTTCCCCTGCGGTGCGCGATTATCTGGGCATTCAGGGCGGTATGGCTGTGGTGCACTGGCGCTTTGTGGATTTCTCCCTTGTGCCGGGTGGCCCTTGGGCGCGGTTCGGGCAGGATAATCCCTTCGTGAACAGGGCCCTGCGTGATTCCATCCGTAGGCAGCAGCAGCAGCGCCTGCGCAGAAGCGGCTCCGGCGCCAGAAACAGACGCGCCGCCAGATAAGGGGTGAGTGGCGCATACCATAAAGCAAGTTTATCAAGAAAGGAGAGTTCCCTGTGTTCCGCAATCTGATTTTTGACTGGTCCGGCACGCTGTGCGATGATATGGCCCTGACAATCGAGGCCACGAATTATGTACTGGCGCAGTATGGGCGCGCCCCGCTGGACAGGCCGGCCTTCCGTGCTGAGTTCCAGCTGCCGTACCCTGATTATTACGCGGTGAAGATTCCCGAGGCCAAGCTGGAGGATTTGGAGAATTATTACCGCAAGGCCTTTGCGGAGTCCACGGTGGGCGTGACGCTGATTCCGCACGCCCGCGAGTTCGTGCAGTTCAGCATTGCCCGCGGCATCCGCTGCTTCATCCTCACGAGCATGGACCCGAAAGCCTTTGAGGAGCAGGCCCGTGAGCTGGGCATGTATGATTACTTTGAGCACATTCACTCAGGTATTCATAATAAGGAGCATTATATCCCCTCCCTCATGAAGCAGCACGGGCTGAACCCCGCAGAGACTGCCTTTGTGGGCGATATGCAGCATGACATCCGCGCCGCTCACTGCGCCGGCGTGACCGGCATCGGCACGCTCACCGGCTACAACAACGCGGAGCAGCTGGCGGAATCTGAGCCGGAGCTGACCGTGCCGCACCTCGGGGCTCTGCAGGCGCTGCTGGCTAAGTGCCCTGCCCCGGCGGCAGACCGCATTTGCCTGCACGGGCTGGAGCTCCGCTGCCGCATCGGCGTGCCGGAGGAGGAGCGCGCCATGCCTCAGCGCCTCACGGCTGATATCACGCTGACGCCGCCCTGCGCCTTTGACGCGATGCAGGAGGATATTACACGCACCATTGATTATGATGCCCTCTCCCGCCGCTTGGCTGAGCTGGCCGCCGCTGAGCCCACAGTGCTGCTGGAGACGCTGGCCCGCAAGCTGGCCGCCTGCTGTGTGCAGGAGTTCGGCGCCACGCAGGCTGAGGTGGAGCTGCACAAGTACATTCTCCCCCAGCTGAAATCCACAGCGGTGAAAACACAATTCGGGCGTTAATTTCCGCTTGTAAGAAGCTCAAATATTGATATAATGCAGAGTGCAGCGATACAACCCCGCTGCACTCTCTTTTATGATTGATTTCAAAAACGGCAGTCTGTTCAAACTCTCCCCCACCGATCCGGCCACCCTTTACCCCCGCGTGGCTCCTCTGCTCGTGGAGAATGAGGGAATCGTGGCGGCATTCAAGGCTATCCGAGATTCCGTGGTGTTCACGAATAAACGCGTGATTGCCATTAATGTGCAAGGCATTACCGGCAAAAAGGTGGATTATACCTCCCTGCCCTACTGCAAGCTTCAGGCGTACTCTGTGGAAACCTCCGGCACTTTTGACCTGGACTGCGAGCTGGATCTCTTCTTCAGCGGCGGAATCGGTCAGGTGCGTTTTGAACTGAAAGGAAGCTGTGATATCCTTGGCCTCAGCCGGATGATTTCACAATATATCCTCTAAGCTTCCCCCCCTCTAAACCTGCAGCATTCCGGAGCATTCTTCCCTGCCTTTCTTCACAAGAAAAGCAGAAGAGGCACCGGAATGCTGTTCTTTTTTTAATACTACTATCGTGCTTTAAACTGATAGGTTATCAGCACCTATTTTCATCAGCGAGTATAGCGGTTCTGTATTTTTCCTCAGAACTTAGCTATTCTCCGAGCGTATATCATACTTGGAAAAATCGATGCGATCGTCATCCATATCTCTGTACACGCCTCTTTTTATAATCTTTGCAGGAGAGCCGGCCAACAATACATAGGATTCCTCACACTCTTTATTTAACATACTATTAGCTGCAAGGACTGTGTGTGGAGCTGTTTTTGCGCCAGGGAACACAAGGCATCTCGTGCTAATCCACGAATGGTGCCCGATTACGACGGGAGCCACTCCTGAACCAGTGAAGGTTCCATCCATGTTTTTGAGGGGATGAAAACCTGTATCCATCATCATAACATCCCAACCAATTCGGCAATTCTCCTCAATCTGGATGTGATGGTAACAGACAATTTTTAAACCTTCAATACTGCCGGTGGGGCCGGATATTTCCAGCAAACCGTGCTTCCCAATTGAAAAACTTGAATTAGCGCCTATACAGATGCTGCCCTCAAAAACTATATCGCCACCATTGTTTTCAAACATGAATCCACCATCCGGATATCCACCATGTAGAAAATATCCCAATTTAATCATACCTCTATGCACAGGGCCTTTGATTTTAACTTTACCCTTGAGGCTGATAAACTTTGGTTTATGAAACATAATAGGCAAGCGAATCGCCTGCTTTATTGGCAGATAATGAAAATTGAAGTATATGCTAGATATTATATCTCGCAAATATGTAAAAGGATTTCGTCGAGTTAACATACAATTATTATCTTTTGAACCTGAAGCAAATGACTGCTCGTTTGATACTTCCGTTTGTATTATATTGAAAATCAGTTGCGGCCTAGAGACGTGGGTAGAATACTTTTTTTTGCTTTGTTTGTCAATTCTATTCAAGAGAGCACTACGTTAGAAAAATCACAAGAATAGAAACCGAGGTGCACCAGTCACCCAAAATTGCGGTAATATGTAGTTAGAATGTGTTGAAACGAAATGCAGGCCGCCTTCCGCCCATTCTCGCGACTTTTTTAATCCGATGATGTTATTTTTCCAAATACGAGAAAAAATCAAAAACAAGCTTGACTTGGCTCTAGCTTTAATGTAGAGTTAGCTCGAAGAATTATGCGTTACCCGATATTGACAGCAGAAGAAGCCGCTGCGCTGATAGAGGACGGCGAGTGTATAGGTCTGAGTGGCTTCACTGAAGCCGGCGCCGTGAAGGTGGTGCCAAAAGCCATAGCAGAACGAGCAAAGGCGGAGCATGCCGCCGGGCGTCCGTTCATGCTGAAGGTGATGTGCGGCGCCTCCAACAGTCCTGTGGTGGACGGCGAGCTGGCACAGGCGGAATGCGTGAGCATGCGCATGCCGTACATGTCATGCCCGCGCACACGCGCCCAAATTAACGGCGCGGAGGTTTCCTACATAGAGCCGCATATATCCCTTTTCGCGCAGAACATGCGCTATGGTATCATCCCGCGCGTGAAGACAGCCATTGTAGAGGTGTGTGATGTGACGGATGACGGCAAGCTGGTGTTCACCATGAGCCAAGGCTCCTCGGCGGATTTCTGCCTGATGGCGGACCGCATCATCCTGGAGCTGAATACCTACCACAAGCCCTGCTTGGCTGAGATACATGACATCTTCATACCGGAAGATCCGCCCAACCGCACACCGATTCCGCTGGTGGCGCCCGAGGAAAAAATTGGCACCCCGTGGGTGCAGGTGGACCCGGCCAAGATTGTGGGTGTGGTGATGACGCACCAGAAGGACGGTTTGGCACCGTACCGCCCGAATGATGAGGTGACGGATAAGATTGGCGAGAATGTGATTAAGTTCTTGGAGCAGGAATATGCTGCAGGCCGCATTCCGCCGGACTTCCTGCCGATACAGAGTGGCGTGGGTAATGTGGCGAATGCTGTACTGAAGGCACTAGGGCGCTCCAAGGTGATACCGCCGGTGAAGATGTACACCGAGGTGATTCAGGAGAGCGCGCTGGAGCTTGTACGCAGCGGGCGAGTCACCTTTGCCAGCGGCTGCTCCCTCTCCGTGAGTGACGACGCCATGGCGGAAGTGTACGAGAACTTTGATTTCTACCGCGACAAGCTCCTGCTGCGCCCCACGGAGATGACGAATAATCCCGCCATCGTGCGCCAGCTGGGCCTCATCTGCATGAATACCGCGCTGGAGGCGGACATCTTCGGTAATGTGAACAGCACTCACATTCTCGGCAGCAAGATTATGAACGGTATCGGCGGCAGTGGCGATTTCGCCCGCGCAGCAGCCATCACGATTTTCAGCTGTCCCTCCGTGGCGAAGGGTGGCGCAATCTCCGCCATCGTGCCCATGGTGAGCCATGTGGACCACACCGAGCATGATGTGCAGATTCTCATCACCGAGCAAGGTATAGCGGATTTGCGAGGTAAGTCCCCCCGTGAACGCGCTGAGCTCATCATTGAGAACTGCGCGCACCCCGAGTACCGCCCCCTGCTCCGCCAATATGTGGCCCTCACCCCCACGGGGCACACACCGCACAGCTTGGAGAAGGCTTATTCCTTCCACTTGGCCTTTAAGAACACGGGCGATATGCGCAACGTGGAGCTGTAAAGCAGCGTACAGAAGGTATTTTTCAGAGGCCGCAGTCTGAATAAGATTGCGGCCTTTCTGTTGGGCTTGACTCACCTTGGGGTGCGTGTTATGATGTAGGCATGAGCAGCGAAGGCATCACGTTTTACAATCGTTACACAGGGCAGATGGAGCAGGAAAAAGTGCTGGGTGAAAAATCCCTGCGCTGGGTATACGGCACCACTCTGGGCCAAGTGAGCCTTCATGTGCTGGTGAAGCGAGCCTTCTTCTCACGCCTGCTGGGCGCCATGAAGAATTCCCCGAGCTCTGCGAAGTCCCTGCCGGATTTCGTGCGCGAGTATAATATCAACATGGATGAAGCCGCGCAGCCGCTGGAGGAGTACAAGTGCTTCAATGATTTCTTTTACCGCAAGCTGAAGCCCGGTGCTCGCCCCATTTGTGAGGGTGCCACGGTGGCGCTGCCGGCAGATGGTCGACACAGCGGCTGGCAGAATGCCGCGGAGATGACCGGTGCTTTCGTGAAGGGGCAGAAGTTTGACCTGCCTGCCCTGCTGGGTAGCCCTGAGCTGGCTGAAAAATACGCGCAGGGTGCCGTGGTGCTCAGCCGCCTGTGCCCGGTGGACTACCACCGCTTCCACTTTGTGACTGAGGGAACTCCTGAGGCACCCGTACGCATACCGGGGCCGCTCGCCAGTGTGAGCCCGTACTGCCTGCGCCGCAAGCTTTCTTGGCTGTGGACGAATAAGCGTGAGCTCACTGTGCTGCGCACCCCGCACATGGGTGATGTGCTGCACCTTGCCGTGGGTGCCACGGGCGTGGGTGCCATCTTCCAGACCTACGAGGCCGGCAAGCCTGTGCAAAAGGGTGATGAGCAGGGTTACTTCGCTTTCGGCGGCTCCACGGTAATGACCTTCTTCGAGCCGGGGCGTGTGCAGCTGGCGGAAGATTTGGTGCAGAATACCGAGCGCTGTGTGGAGACATTTGCCCGCCAGGGTGACGTGCTGGGGAATATCGTGAGCTGATTCCCCGCCCCGCCCATTGGGCCCCCTTCGGAACGCGCCTGCATTTTGGGATTGACTTATATGGGCTAATAGGCTATATTCCCCGGCGTTATGTTACAGGCAGGTATTGTAGGACTTCCGAATGTAGGCAAATCGACCCTTTTCAACGCAGTAACCCGCTCCCGCAAGGCGGAGGCCGCGAACTATCCCTTCTGCACGATTGACCCGAATGTGGGCGTGGTGGAGGTGCCGGATGAGCGTCTGCAGGTGCTTGCTGAGATGAGCAAGACGGAGAAGATTGTGCCGGCTGCGATTGAGTTTGTGGACATTGCCGGCCTTGTGAAGGGTGCCGCTGAAGGAGCCGGCCTGGGTAACAAGTTCCTTTCCAACATCCGCGAGACGGATGCCATCGTGCAGGTGGTGCGCTGCTTCGAGAATGATGACATCATTCATGAGCTGGGTAATGTGGATCCCGTGCGCGACATCGAAATCATTAACTCCGAGCTGATTCTGGCCGACCTCGCCGCCATGGAGAAGCGCAAGGACAGCCGCGTGAAGAAGGCCCGCGGTGGTGACAAGGAGGCTAAGGCCGAGGTGGAGCTCATCGAGAAGCTTCTGCCCCACTTGGACGCCGGTAAGCCCGCCATCACACTTGAGGTGAGCGATGACGAACGCAAGCTGATGAAGGAGTTCTTCCTGCTTTCCAACAAGAAGAGCATTTTCGCTTGCAATGTGAGCGAGGATGAGCTGGCAGACGCCGTGAAGAATCCGGATGCTCACCCGTATGTGTCCGCCGTGCGTAAGTATGTGGCAGAGCACCATGATGCCGAGGCTATCGTGATTTCTGCCCGCATCGAAGAAGAGCTTTCCGAGCTGCCCAAGGAAGAAGCCACCATGTTCCTGAATGATTTGGGCGTGGAGGATTCCGGCGTGAGCGACCTCATCCGCGCGGTGTACCACCTGCTGGGTCTGCGCACCTATCTCACCACCGGTGTGAAGGAAACCCGCGCATGGACGATTCATGCCGGTGACAAGGCTCCCGCAGCCGCCGGTGTGATTCACACGGACTTTGAGCGTGGCTTCATCGCCGCTCAGGTGGTGGCTTATGATGACCTTGTGGCCTGTGGCTCCATGGCCAAGGCTAAGGAGCAGGCCAAGCTCCGCATCGAAGGCAAGGACTATGTGATGCAGGACGGCGACGTGGTGGAGTTCCGCTTCAACGTATCCAAGTAAAGCATCTTAGACAATAAAAAAGTTTCAACCGGCAGAGCCCCCCTCAGATATGAGGGCCTCTGCCGGTTCTTTTTTCTGCGTGCGAAGGGAGAGCGAGAAGAAAAATCACTTTTCTGCAAGCGTGTGCTGTGTTCTGCTTGCCAGAAGCGGGGAAATATGCTAATATGCGAGGCATGAAGCTGTTTATGATAGCAGGAGAGAAGAGCGGCGACAAGCAGGGAGCGCTGCTCATTCAGGAGCTTTTACGCCGTAACCCTGACATCGAGATTGTGGGCCTGGGTGGCAGCCGTATGCATGCGCTGGCACCGGGTGTGGAGGACTGGGCCGAACAGGCAGCCGTCATCGGTATCGTGGAAGTGCTGCGCCATGCTCGCTTTTTCATGACCCGCCTTAATGATATGGCGGATAGAATCGCCGCGGAGCAGCCCGAGGGCCTCATCCTCATCGATTATCCCGGCTTCAACCAGCGCTTGGCCGAGCGTGTGCATAAGCGCTCCCCCAAGACGAAGATAGCTTGGTTCATTGCTCCGATGGTGTGGGCCTGGCACAAGAGCCGCGTGCCTAAGCTGGCCCGAGTGCTGGATTTGATGATGTGCACCTTCCCCTTCGAGAAGCCTCTGTTTGAGAAGGCCGGTCTGCGCACCGAGTTTGTGGGGCATCCGCTGGTGGATGATATTCTGGAAAAACGCCAGACGAATGTGCGCGAGAAAGGCCTCATCGGCCTCTTCCCCGGCAGCCGTATGCGCGAGATTGAGCGCCACTTCCCGGTGTTCTTGGATGTGGTTAAGAAGCTGCGTACTGTGCATCCGGAATGGAGATTCGAGACCTCAGCCAGCACCGAAAAGCTCGCCGGCATCATGCGCAGCATGGCGGAGAAAGCCGGTGTGGCGGCAGACGTCATCAACATTTGCCCGGGCAGTTACCACGGCCTGATGGACCGCGCCGAGGCTGCACTCGTGACCTCCGGCACGGCCACGCTGGAGGCCGCGCTGCATGAGCTGCCCTTCGCGCTCGTGTACAAGGTGGCATGGGGCACTTACATGATTGGCCGCATGATTCTGACCATCAAATACATTGGCATGGTGAACATCCTCATTGATAAGCCTGTGACACGCGAACTCATTCAGCAGGACTTCAACGTGGAGAACTGCATCAGCGAGCTGGAGAAACTCACCAATCCTGAAACACGCGCTGAAGTGCTTGCCGGAATGAAAGAATCCATGGACAAGTTAGGCCATGGTGGTGCAGCTGCTAAGGCTGCAGATGCCGTTCTTTCGCTCTTCAACTGATTATCAGATAAATACACTACATCCCCGCGCCGCCGTATGATGGCAGCGCGGGGATGTTATTGTTATAAGCGAGCTAATATTTAGCATAGTTAGGTTGCGACTGTGATACATATCTGGCATAGTACAGGCACCGGCGGGAACCTGACTACCCCACCGCAGATACACAATAAATCAACACACAACCATGACACAGCGAAACATCACCCGGTACACCTACGAGACGACCTCCTTTCAGGGATGGCGCCTGAGTATCTGCCGCAAATGGAACCAGTTCACCAAGTACTTCTCCGATCGCCAGTACGGCAGCGAAGAAGCTGCCTTCAAGGCTGCTATTGAGATGAGAGACCGTATCTTCGAAGCACTGCACCAGACCCCCGATGACCCACGGGGTGTTTTTGAACGCTTCAAGAATGGAGTAGAAGAACAGCCTGCTCAGATGCAGGCAACTAAATAAGGAACAAGACAGGAGAAGACTGGTAAGTACAGCCGCTGCCGGGCGCACTTCCGGCAGCGGCCTGTATCATTTCTCAGCGGCCGTGAAAATCAAACTCAATCGTGAGTGAAAGAAGATTATACGCGCGCACGCCATCCACACGCAGAGCAAAGCCCTGCCCTACACCGGGCTCAGGTATCTGCGAAACGCGAATTTCTCCACTATGGGGATATGTAAACAACTCACGCTCCGGCTCGTACACCTCCCAGCGGCTCGCTTCACCGGATTTATAGCAGAAAGCAGGCTCACTCTCCAGCAGGCGAAGGCGTACCCTGCCCTCCTGACGCACCGTGTTATACGTGCGAGCGCTTTCCAACGGCATGGTGACCAGTTCTGACTGAATAGCCGCCCCCACAGTACATGGGCGCCCCCTGAAGGCCTCAGGAAGTGCACAGCTACCATCTGCACCAAAGCTGATACGCTGCGCTTCATCCGGCTGATTCTGCGGGTAAATAAAACCATCCAGCCCAGCAAGGTGAGCACCGGGGCTAAGGGTTACGGCGTCCTCCGATAGGCGGCAGGTGATGGTGCCATCCATAAAAAGCGACTCCGATGCTATGCGCTCAATGCTGTGCATGCCACTAGTTCTGTTCCGCAGCACTAGCCAGATTTCATCTCCACTACCTGAAGTGGCCGGAAGAGCGGCGAGATGCAGTGGCTCTCGCCCCTGAAAAGTGACACGCTGCCAAGCGGTAACCTGCTGCTCGGCATTCGTGGTAAGAACAGCAAGGGTATTATCCTTCATCAGCACCCAAAGGCGCACACTACCGCCACGCTGCACCACCCACTCTTTCACCCCAGCTGTAAAAAGGTGCTCCGCCAGAAGGCTTGTATCAGTAGAAGTGAAACCGTCTGCAGCCAGCTTATAGGAGATTTCTCTCAGGCGTTTACCACCTCGCTGTACATAAAACACCGTATTTTCCACACCGGTGGCAGGCTTAGCCTCGCTCCCCACCGAGGATTGGCGAGCAAAGGCAGCGTTAGAAGGAGTTACGCTGCTGCCATCAGGTGCAGATAAGGTCCACTCACTAGCTGAGGTACCTACCAACAGGCTCCGTGAGGGGCATATCCAGCAAATGCGGCTTTGATTATCCGTAGCCAGAGTGAGATGCAAAGCTGAATCATCAGCAGATGTGACGGAGAAGTTCGTGAAATCATTCGCTGCACTCGCAATGAGCGTGGTGGGAAGAGCAGCAAAACCACCGAACCACAAACGTCCCTGATGCAGCCCGCTGAAGGTGGGGTAACCATTACGCATGCCATAGGCACCAAAGCTCCACCTACGCGTATAAAAGGCCCGCAGGGTATCCAGATAATAGGACTGAACAGTCACTTCTGCCGAGTTATCCGTGAGAACCTTCGTAATCTTAAATTTGTACTCACGAGAACCTCCCAGAATATTAAAATAGATGTGAGCGCCAACAGAAGCAGAATCCGCCGAGCGGCAAACAAGCACCATGCGGCAGGGAACATCTTCAGAACCGGATATGATATAATTCTTACGCTCGGAAGCAGAGTTCTGCTCCATGGTGCGGATGCAAGTCCAATGCCAATGCCTAAAGTTCAAGTTATAGGATTTAGTATCATAACTCCGCCACAGCTCCCAAACGCCGTTCCACTCGCCGGTAGTGCGCACTTCCCAATCACCGCAAACTTCATAGGGCTGGCCGTTATCATTCAGCCTCATAACTCCAGGCATAAAGCAATCAGGGTAATCACGGGCAGAATTAGAGCCTTTGTAGTACGAGGGCTGATAAGGGCGGATAACCGTGTAAAAGTTATACATGCCCGCGTCCTCATCCCGTTCAGAATAGAATGATGAAGCCAGAACTGTGGAGGAAGAAAGATCCGGAAGAGCTTGTGAATTAAAAGCGAAAGCCTGTTTCAGGAACAGGGTCTGAGATGGGATTTCTACATCAGCCAGCACATATTCCTTATTTTCCATTTCCTGCGAGAAACGCAGCGCTCCGGGATCTAACGTGAGAACTGCGGTGTAGCTCCCCGAGTTCAGCTGCCCGCGCAAACCTTGGTTCTGTAAAAGGTAGGATTCACGTGGAAAAGGATTCGGTGCGAAGGCATCAACCGCCCAATTATTATCCGCATAACGCCTCAACACATATGGCTCACGAAGGGGGCTAGACACATATATGTAATCATTCACCTGAGTAAAGTGCAAGTTCATCACTTCCGCAGCAGTATCCCACGGGAGCGCTTTAATGTAAACCTCACCCTCAGCATCTCGCACAAGCTCACCTCCTCGGTACAGTCTCATGCATCCGGGTGAAATCTCTAGCATGAGAGAATCCGTCTCCGAAAAACTGAAAGGGACGAGGCGAGTATCATCCGCCAGCGGAGTGAAAGTGGGGGCAACAAACAGCGTGCCGCAGCGGCGTGAGATTCCGCCATAAGGCTGCACGAGAAAGTTCTGTAATCTGGCGGCCCCTCGCTGGTACGCCTGTAAATCAAAACGAGTGGAAAGCCATGGAGTGAGCTCTCCCGCGGTAAACCCGAGCACGAATGGTGAATCTTGCATATGCCGGATTTTCTAGCACGAGTCCACTGGGAGAGACAAGGCAGAACACCTTAGCCGCAGCGTATCGCTAGGCAGAAAAAAGCGCCCTACTGCAATTGAAACAGCAGGGCGCGGAAAAAATGCTAATGCGTTTATCAGGCCTTAGCCTCATCAGAGGTGGAGGCAGCCGGAACCACCGGGGCAGATTTGCCAAGGTAGGAGGGAAGCTCCACACCCAAGCTGCCAGCAAGCTCATGCAGCGGCAGGGTGCCGGTAACAAGGTTCTGCACAAAGCCGCCTACGCTGCCGCCCTTGTCGTTTCCGCCCCCCATGACGACCACCTTGTCGAAGGTAAGGCCGCGCACGGCACTGGCCTGAGTCTCCACAATCTTGGGCAGCTGTTCCGTGACAAGCAGACCGGATGCGGCACGAGCGTCACCGGCAGCAGAGATAATCTGGCGGAAACCATTAGCTTTAGCCTCCAGAGCAGCCTGAATGGCAGCAGCCTGACCACGGCCCACAAGCTCAAGGCCTTCACCTTCCGCCTTTTTCTTCAGCAGAAGAGCCTCAGCTTCACCCTTGGCAAGCTCCAGAGCGGCGTCACCTTCTGCCCTGTTGGCAATCACGAGGGCCTGAGCCTTACCTTCCTGCTCCTTCACGAGCACGGCAGCCACAGCTTCAGCGGCGATTTCCTTCTTGCGCTTCTGAATCTCAGCAGCCACAAGTTCGTTTGCCGTCTGAGTGGCGCGCTCAAGTTCGGCGCGCTTCATTTCTGCCTCACGATTAGCGATATAACCGGCCTCTTCAGCCTTAGCAGCCTGCTCCTTCTCAGCCACCACGGCGATGCGAAGAGCTTCAGCCTGGCGAACCTTCAAGCGGGCATTAGAATCCGCCACTTTCATCTGAGCTTCGTTATTACCTTCCACGGCAGCGGCCTGAGCCATGGCCACCTGCACGGTCTGGTCACGAAGAGCCTCAGCCTTACCGATTTCACCACGGCGAGTTTCTTCAGCCACCTTAATCATGGCGTCATTGATGGCACGGGCAGCAGCCTCCTGGCCCAGAGCGGCGATGTAACCGGAAGCATCACGAATATCCGTAATGTTTGCATTGATGAGGTACAGACCCACCTTGTGAAGTTCCACGTCCACACCACCGGTAATACCCTTAATGAGCTTCTCACGGTCAGCATTGATTTCCTCAATGGTGAGGGAGGCGATTACCACACGCATCTGGCCCATGATGATCTCAGAGGCGAGGTCGCGAATATCCTGACGAGTGCGGCCAAGCAGGCGGCTGGCAGCATTCTGCATGATTTCAGGCTGGGTGCTGATACCCACAATGAAGGAGGAAGGAACATCCACACGGATATTCTGGCTGGAAAGAGCCCCCTTCAGCGGCACATCAATGTTCAGCGGGTTCAAATCCATGAAAGCATGGCTCTGAATAAGGGGAAGCACGAAAGTGGCACCACCATGAATGCACTTAGCCGAGCGACCGGCACCCACGTTACCGTATACGATGAGAATCTTGTCTGACGGGCACTTCTTATAGCGAGTGAGCAGCAACGCCACCACGGCCATAATGAAGAGCACGAAAATAATGACAACCATAATCTGCCCGAATGAACCGGAATCAGATGTGGCTTTTGCCAATGTATTAATGATGCTGGAGTCCATAATATAGTAGTTTGTTATTTCTGAGAAGATGAAGGAGCAGCCACCGGGCGAACGGTGAGCTGATATGTGGTGGCGGCCACCACCTCGATACGGGTCTGCGCAGGCAGCGGAGTATCACCGTCCTGCACGGCAGCCATGGTGATAAGCTGGCTGGGGTGGCTCACCTGCACCTGTCCACCCGGCTCGCCATGCGGAGGAATGGTTACATAAACTGTGCCGGTCATGCCGACTAGGCTATCATACTTCAACGAGCCATCAGACTTCAGGCTGTAAATACCCTTCATGATAGCGGCAATGATAAAAAACATGATGACACCCACCAGAATGCCCACAAAAATACCCAGCCCCACTCCGGCACCTCCGGCCACGGCCAAATAGCCGCCCCAACCGAAACCAAGTACAAAGCCCATCACAGCCTGCACGGAGAAAGAACCCGTATCACCATCCAAAGAACCGGCGTCCAACTCGCCACCGCCCAAATCCGCAACAAAAGCAAATACGAACCCTACAGCTGATACAAGCGTGGCTATCCATGCTATTGCGCAGAATATACCCAGCGGCGTACTAAAATCTGGCAGTAGAGAAGCGGCGTCTAGAATACGCGTAAGCCACTTATAAGCGGAGATGAGAGTTTCCATATCGTAGAGTTTCCTGCATTATAGTATCACTTATTAGCACTCACGGTCAAATAGAAAGTACGCCACAGCCGATTTTTTGAGCAAAAATCCCCTTCAGCGTGAAATTTGGCTTGCAAACTCTGCCAGACATGATATCATACGGCCACCTCTGAAGGTCGATTTGCCGCAGCCACGAAAAATCAACCAACACTAAAGAGACTAATACGACAATGAGCGAAATCAACGTCAACGACTTCAAGATCAACGAGAAGGACACTGGTTCCACCGGTTTCCAGGTAGCAGTGCTCACCAAGCGCATTGCCCACCTTACTCAGCACCTTGCCTCCAACAAGCACGACCACGCTTCCCGCCGCGGTCTGCTCATGATGGTGGCTCGTCGCCGTAAGCTTCTGGATTATGCCAAGCGTACGGACAACGAGCTCTACAAGAGCCTGCTGTCTCGCCTTGGTCTCCGCCACTAATCAATCGTGGCGGGCTGAGAAGTCAGCCCCGATACAATTCACAGAAAAGCCGCAGAGAGGTCGAACTCTGCGGCTTTTCTGTGTTTTCGTTTTTGAAGTTGTTTACCAAATCATCAGACTCCAGTAGCCTGCTCTCGAGGTTTAACAGGCCCATGTTGCACTTCCTCAATAGCCTTAACCATCAGCGGCACATAGTTCTGCTTACTAAACAAAGGCTTTATGTAGCCATTCTTGACGCCATGGCTGAAAAGAACCTTTACAAGCGCCAAGTAGAAATAACCATGGAATATTGCACCATATGAAGCAGCAGCCCAGTAGAAGCGGAACACCACCAGCAGCAAACTCATTAAGTAATACAGGAAATATTCACTATGCTTAAGATTCCGCACATAAAAACATACTCTGACCGTATAAAACACAGCCACCAAAGCCCACAAACTTACCAAAACCAAGCCAACATACCCTGTTCTGTGAATAGCAGTAATCGGACCATTATGCCACTGTCCCTGCTTAGCGAAAATCTCGTTGTCACCATATCTTACCTTACCTCGATTCAGGTTAATACGATACAAACGATACCAATAAGAACTCTGACCAAAACCATCACCCCATGTATAATCCTTAATATAGCCTGAGGAAGGATCCATGGCCCATTCCCACATCTGATATCTCCAATCCAGAGAGCCTTCAGCGGCCGAGACAACTCGACGGTCATTCACATCAACTCCAGGAAGGGCCGTCAAAACACGCCTCACACCATAAGGGACACTTTCAAACATCCCTCCATTGCCCAGCAACACCAAAGCAACATAACACACAGCGCAAGGAACCAATGAAAGTAACAACCTCCTTTTAAGAAATTGAGTGAATAATCCCAACAAAGCAAGCTGAAGAAGATGATTACGGAAACCACCCATCGAAATACCAAAAGTCGATGCCGCAAGTAGAATCATTTTCCATGGCGAACACAGAATACGAACTATATCATATTTACATACAATGTATGTAAATATTGCAAAGCCCAATGGTATAAAGTACCCATATCGAGAACTTTCGCCTTCAACAACCGCTTCGGGCTGTTCTTCACCCCCAAATAAAACCCCCTTTGCGGTCGTTATAAATAAGAAGAAAAGAGAAATCCAAAAAGCAACTTTCAGTATCTTTCCCATACGCTCCACATCCACTGGGATGATACTGATAAATATATATGTAAGCGCGACGAACCCGAGCCATATATACTCCTTACCACCAATCATGGCATAACCGGTGTCCGTAATCTGATTCACAAAAGCACTTACCGTTACGGGATGCATCACCCACGTAAATGCAAAGTACAGAGAAAAAATCAACGTCACGATATCGATGGCTACTGCCTTATGCCATGTAATCTTGACATGGCCCATGATATACATTACCAGCCAGTACACCAAAAGGAAACTGGACACAATGTACGCCGCCGGCAACTCCGTTAAGATGGCAATATCAAGTGCTGATACAGCTGAAGGCAAAATGAAAACTAATACCCAACAATGGCGACCAAGGCACATGAGCGACACGCCCAAAACCAACAAGCCCACCGGGGCCATTGCGCTCTTGAGACCTTCCGATGACAAAGAACCTACGACAAAAGCTAGTGCTGATAAAAGTATCAGCACTACTATCGTTTTCACTAGGCCGGAACCCATCTTATATCATTAATGCAGAGTTATTTGCATTAGAGCGCGGAAGGTATTTCCTTACCAAGCTCAGAAGCTTTACGGCCCTTTCCATCACCCGCGATGCGTTCCAGAACCACATCCTTATAACACATACCGCCGGGAATCATCGGCAATACGTGCACATCATGCGGAACCATAACATCGAGAACATACGCCTCTTCAGACTCAAGCATGCGCTTAATAGCAGCAGGCAGCTCAGAAGGTTCAACCACACGTTCACACTTAATACCAAAGCCCTGACACAGGAGCGGATAATTCGGATAAAGAACTTCCGGTGTATGGTGAGTGGGGTCATACGTTTCAGTAGGATCAGCGAGGAAAGTGTTAGCGCGATGAGAATCGTACTTGAGGTCTTCCCACTGCACCACCATACCCAAGTGCTGATTATCAATAATGATAGACTTAATCGGCATATGCTCAGTACGAATTGTACCAAGCTCCTGCACATTCATAAGGAAAGAGCCATCGCCATCAATATTAATCACAGGCAATTCAGGGTATGCCACGTGTGCGCCCATAGCTGCGGGAAGGCCGTAACCCATGGAGCCAAGGCCACCGGAAGTAGAAAGGCGACGGGGCTTATTAAAACGGTAGAACTGAGCAGCGAACATCTGGTGCTGGCCCACACCTGTACAAATGATTGCATCCTTACCATCCATCTGGCGGTACAACTCCTCGATAATGGACTGGGGAGCGATTTCATGCTCACGAGCCTCATAACAGAGGGGATAATCCTTCTTCCACTGCTCGATAAGACCAAACCACTCAGGGCGATTCTCCACAGCATACTGCTTACGCTCATAACCGGCAGCAGCAAGCTTTTCATTCAGATACGCAAGAGCAGCCCCGGCATCCGCACGAATAGCCATTTCTACCTTCTTGTTCTTATTGAGCTCAGCCGCATCATAATCAATGTGAATAATGCGAGAACGCTCGCAGAAGGTCTTAACAGCACCGGTCACGCGGTCGTCAAAGCGAGCGCCAATTGCCAACACCACATCAGCTTCATTCACTGCATAATTGGCATACACGGCACCGTGCATACCCAGCCAACGAACAGAAAGCGGGTGCTCTTCAGGCATGGCGCCAATACCCATCAGCGTGGTAGCCACCGGAATCTGCAAACGCTCAGCAAGCTCAAGAAGCTTGTCACTAGCCTCTGCAATTACCACACCACCACCAGCATAGATAGCGGGGCGCTTTGCGCCAATCAGCAAAGGAAGCACAGCATCCAGCTTATCCACAGGCAGAGGAAGCTCGGGCTGATAGCCGGGCAAATCCATCGGCACATCGAAATCAGGCTCAAACTGCCCCTCCTGGAAATTCTTAGGAATATCAATCACCACAGGTCCCGGGCGGCCCGTGCGAGCAATATAGAAAGCTTCCTTCACGATGCGAGGAATATCCTCCAGGCGAGTTACCATATAACTGTGCTTCACAATCGGAGCAGTCATGCCGAATACGTCAGTCTCCTGGAAAGCAGAGCTACCAATAAGGCTACTTCCCACCTGAGCAGTAATCGCAACCATAGGAATAGAATCCAAGAATGCATCAGCTATGGGGGTAATCATGTTTGTTGCACCCGGGCCGGAAGTAGACATACAAACACCAACCTTACCAGTGACGCGGCCATAACCTTCCGCAGCAAAAGCGCCACCCTGTTCGTGACGAGGAAGAATGGTGCGAATAGACGGCTCGTGACTAAGTGCCTGATGCATAGGCATACTGGCACCACCGGGATAAGCAAATACCACGTCTACACCCTCTCTAACTAAACTCTGCACAAGGGCCTCAGCCCCGTTCATTGTTCTGCGGACAGACTGCTGATTGGTTTGGGAATCACTCATGGCTGGTGTTACTTTTATATGATTAATACACGAGCCGGGGTCTCTACACCGGCGTGCGCTCATTCTAGCAAAAAAAAATCTGCATGAAAAGTTTTTTTTCATGCAGAAGTGACATCATTACATATTTTATACCTCAACAATCATCTCTCAGGAGTCGCATCAGGAGAAAAGGCATCCTCGCAGCAAACAATGGACACTCTTCCTCCCACTCCCATGAGCAATGTCAACTCGTTAAGATCTCTAGCATCCATAAACACAGCTGGCTCACCGCCCCTTTGAGAAGAAACAATATGCACACCATTGGCCAACACTAAAGCCCGATCACTTATGAGGAACTGAGTAGAACGCCGAGAAACCTGCGCACCATTAACATAACCATCCCTATGCAATATGGTAGTCTCAGCATTTTCATCAAGAGAAAGGTGTTCAACGGATGAAATATTATACGCCACGACAAACTCTCTGCCATCCCACACAGTAATTTCACGCTGAAGAGGGCGAAGCTCCACACGAAGATTCATAGGAACAACTACCAGCTGCTGCCCTGCTTTCAAATCTGAAGGCACAACCAAACCATTCAGCAGCATTATAACATCCACCGGACACTTTGTAGAAGCAGCTATACGGGCCAGCGTTTCACCACGGCGCACCTCGTGCATCATAGCACCTGGATGCCGCCGAGACAAATAACGACGAACATTTATAGAGCCGGAAATCTGCCGAGCTTCACGCCCGGCAATACCAGATTCACTCACAAAGGGCCGCAGCAGCTCCACTGCTTCATCCAGCTTCTGCTCCCGCACCAGACTACGAGCCTGCTCCAACTCCGCCGGGCGACGTGGCCACAGCGAATAGTTAGCTTCACTTGCCACAGCACACAGCGAAAGACTAGATAAGACCGCGGCGTTTAAAATCAAAGAAGTTAATGTCATGAGACTGTTGTATCATTTCCAGCATAAAACAAAGGAGCGAAATCTCCCAAGCATCATCCACACCCCTAATCACTGCCCTAAAGGCATCTCCGGAATGCAGCGCATCTTTCACCACCCTATCAGCCACCTCATCTACCGGCTCATGCAAATACTCCACATGAACCTCTGAGCGACTGAAACGAAATCCATATTTCAGCAAGGCCTTCACAGGAGCCCCATGAGCCTCCATCCACTTCAGAAAGTTTCGTGCTGATACACCAAACCCCTCCATCTCAACCCCCATCAAATCAGCCGGACGTAATATTCTAGGGCGATTAGCCTCCACCCAACCACTTCGAATCCGACAGTGACCCACCGAATCCATAGGCTCAGAAAGAAGGAGAAAATTAAAGCGCGTATCACCGAAAGTGTCTATACGCCTGTCAGGCACGTAGAGAACCTGCGTGTTCTGCATCGCGTACACAGCTGCAGAATCATCCTCCATGGATACAAAAAAGCAGGAAGAAATGGCGGCCCCACCCATAAAAGGAGGAACCGCCGATATTCGAAAAGGTTTATGAAGCCGCTATCAAGCCTGGTTAGCCTTGATGTAAGCAACAACATCAGCCACGGACTTGAGTTTCTCGGCATCCTCATCAGGAACCTCTACGGAGAACTTCTCCTCGAACGTCATGACGAGCTCTACCGTATCGAGAGAATCTGCACCGAGATCCTCGATGAACTTAGCGTCGCTGGTTACCTTCTCGGGGTCAACGCCGAGCTGCTCGACGATGATTTCCTTTACCTGTGTTTCAATGCTGTCGGACATAAGTGTGACTAGTTTGTAAGGTGCCCATATAATAGCGCAACTCGAGTCAGGTTGCAATAAAAAACTGCGTTCCGACAAAAAAAGTATCACAAAAGATGCCGCGCAACTTCATTCAGCCCTTTAAAAGTAAGCAGCGGATCCACCACATCGATACCCACATTCATATTGAATATCAATGAAGAATCTCCTCCTGTAGCTATAACAAAAGGCCTACTTCCAAGCTCATCAGAAATAACACCCAACAACTCCCTCACCAGCCCCGCGCAGCCAAACAAACAGCCACTTTGCATAGCAGCAACCGTGTTTTTCGCCACGGCGCGAGGGATTCCGGACAACGAGATAGATGGTAACAATGCAGTTTTCTGAGAAAGGGACTGAGACATAGTGGACAAACCTGGCGCTATACTCCCTCCCTCAAACACGGGGCGGCCGTCTCGCTCCGCCAAGACATCAAAAGTAATAGCCGTTCCCAAATCCACCGCGACACAAGGAAAGCGCCCATACAAAGCACACCCTGCTATATTAGCGATTCTGTCCGCCCCAAGCGTAGAGATCCCTTCATACTCAAAATCAACAGCATGAACATCCTGCGGAGTGATAAAATGAACACGATTCGCAAAGGCTTCTGATATTTCATCCGCAGCAGATGGCACAACAGAACAAACCACCACCTTGCTAAACTCATATCCAGAAACCGCGCTCTGAAGTTTAGCAGCCTTCAATTCGCAGGTTGGAATGATGAGCTGATTCGGCAAGAGCTCTCCACCACAAGAAAACATAAGTTTCGTACGCGTGTTAGAGTTATCTATAAGAAGCTTAAAATCTGCTGCTTTATTCATATAATAATACACTTTCGACGGCATCTGCTATAGCAGCGGCGCCTCTGCCACGATTAGCGGATAACATCGCAGTAGATAATCTAGTCCACCCCTCTGCACCATTAGCCATAAGCACTTTTAGTTTAGCCATAAGGTCCAATGTGGTACGAGCAGTCACACCAGCACCATCCAGAAGCAATAAGGCCAAATTACCCTGCTCCTGCCCGGGTAATGCGTAATTGACAATCATAGGCAAGCCGGACGAATAAGCCTCAAACATCGTAGCAGCACCAGACTTACCAATATAAAAATGGCTTTGAGAAAATAATTCTGGCATGTTATCAGTCCGTTTGCAGACGACAATTTTTTCACTTGCAAAATGCTTTAATTCTCTATACCTTTCACCACAAATGACAGTCACACAGGCCTCAGGATATGTAGTAATGATAGCTTGCAAATCAGACTTAACCCTATGCAGAGGGGCAAATGCGCCGTATACCAACCTAAGGGTGGACGCAGTAGGCGCTGAGCGGCCCGAGCGCAGCGCAAACTCGCGTCGCACAGGAAAACCGGCTGCATGCAGACGATGAGGCGAAAGTGCATATCTCTCACTAACCAGCTTAAGTGAATGCTCGTCAGGCAAGAATATCATGGGCGCTTTCGTCACCATCCACGGTCTGCTAATTTCCAGTGAATCAGTCACAACCACAGCATAGGGCACATTAACTCGCCCTTCTTCACGCAGATAATCCAGCATGTGTGCAAAAAGAGGATATGTGCACAGAACGACATCAGGCCGCATCCTGTTTACTAGATTAGCAATACACTCAGTTACATCACGAAGAATAGGGGCTGTTGCCTTAGCCGCCCAATCAGCAGTTGCCGTTTGAGCATAAGTAATAGACCAAAGCCACGGAGCTGTTCGCACACAAAACTGATAGAACTTTCGAGTCACCTCATAAATGCGAGGATGCGCCATGCGGCAACAATCCACCATTTCAATGCGCCAGCCTCGCGAAGCGAACTCCTGCACGAGGGCACGCCCTGCGGCATTATGCCCTTCACCATAACCAACACTCAGGATTAATGCTACTTTGCCAGCCATCTTATTTTACATCTTATTATAAACATAAAGGCCCCGACAGGATAACTCCTGCGGGGCCTGAAAACATTTTACTACGGCAGAAGCCTAGAAGGACGACCCTCCCACGCACCACGCTCAGGAACGAAAATCTCATCATTGGGCCGCAAGCGAATAGCACGATCTCTTGCACTGAAATAGTCATAGGTACGAGTCACACCTCGACGCGTAACCTGAATGTGGCGAGAACCATACTGCGTAATATCTCCGCACTCCATGAGTGCCTGAATAAGCGTTATGCCAGGGCGATACGCCACAGGACGCTTTTGCGCTACATAACCTGTCACGGTAATACGTCTCTGCATTAATGCGGCCGTTTCATCGTCATTGCCCACAATAGCCATCACGATGGGGCGCGAATAAATCTGCTGATCGATATAGAGCTGACGCACCATATCACTCAGCTGACGTGCGGTCTTGCCCACCACGCGAACACGCGAGGAAAGATAGGGCAACATTACAGTACCATCATCATTACTTACCTGATACTCACCATCAACATTCTGCTTATCCTCAGCAGGAATGTTACGGAAGACCAAACGAATGACACCACCTCTTCTGGCACGAGGCTCAGCCTCTACCACTTCATCCTCAGACTGAGCACCAAGCGGCAACGCAAGCATGAGGGCGACTGCGAAGTTGAGAATAACTACCCAAAAGTTTTTATTCATTTTACAGCGTAAAGTTAAGATTAATAGATATCGGCGGAGTCGTTAGCAGAACCCTTGCTCTCAGAATCGGCTGATACTTTAGCCGAACGTACAGAAGAAGAACTGCTCTTGAGAGGCACAGGCTCCTTACGAGAAGTATCGCTAGAATAGTATGAATAGTAGGTCGTGTAGTACTGATACTGAGTATCCGCACTAATATCCACATTATTCATAACAAGGCCCATAATTTGACCACCCACATTCTGAATGATGGATCTGGTGCGAAGGAGCGCCTTAAGAGGCATCTTACGCGGCTGAAGCACCACAAGAGTGGCATCAGCCTTGCTAACCAGAAGGGATGCATCACTCACACCCAGAACAGGCGGAGAGTCAAAAAGAACAATATCAAAGCGCTTTGTTACCTCCGCAATCAAATGATCCATACGGTGAGAACTGAGCACACCGGAGGGGTCACTCGGCTGAGGACCTGCGGGCAGAAGATAAAGATTGGGAGTAGGCGTCTTAACAACCACATCCTTCAGCTCCATTTCGCTCGTCAGATAATTCGAAAGACCAAGCTCAGATTCAATTTCAGAGTAACGATCAAGACGCGGTCTGCGAAGGTCAGCATCAATCATGAGCGTACTATAACCAGCAGAAGCAAACACATAAGCAAGATTACTAAGCGTCGTGGTCTTACCTTCACCAGCATTTGCAGATACAACAGCGAGAGTACGAGCCTTGAAGAGAGACTTCTTAAGCTCAATATTTGTACGAAGAATTCGATAAGCCTCCGCGTCAGGACTATTACCATCCTGCAAGGCAAGCAAACCAACATCCTGAGGAATAACACCAAGCACGGGAAGTCCCAGGTGCTTCTCAGCCTCTTCCAAGGACTTAACAGAAGTATCAAAGTAATTGAATACAACAGCCACAATAAGACCAAGAATAATACCAGCAACTGCACCAATAATAAGATTAAGCTTGTAGTTCGGACTACTGGGTACTGAAGCCGCTACAGGATTACTATAGATTTCGATTGTCTGACGGGGTGCCATCAAACGCATGCGATCCACGATGTAATCATTCTCAAGCCTATCGTAACGGGCTTTTTCAGCACTATATTCCTGAAGGGCAGCGAGAACCTTCTGGTCCTCCAAAGTCTTTTCACGAAGGCGATTTCTTGCCTCACGAATACGAGTCTCCAGATGACTCAACTCGGAACGCTTCACTGAAAGCTGATCCTGCATGGCGTCACGCATACCAACAAGTTCAGCGTAAAGCTGAGTCTGAGTCGCGCGGTGCTGCTCTTCAAGACTCCTCATCACAGGGTGAGCCAAGCCATAACCACTTATAAGCCTTTGATTTCGTGTTTCTTCTTCTTCACGGAAGGTCTCATGAAGTTCGCGAACACGGGCAGAACTATACGATTCCGCAGAAAGCAAACCGGTTCGAGTCACGTAACTAAGAAGCTCTTCATCTTTAAGCGTCTGGAGCTGAGTAACATGAACCGTCATCTGAGCAATTTCGGACTCGAGAGTGAGACGAGCATTATTAAGCTGATTCATCTCCTGCTCTTCAGCAGCAGTAGATACCGGCATACCTGTGCCATTCTGATTCCAGATTCCTTGCAGGTATCTGCCGGAGCGAATGTACTGGCGCACAACATCAGCCTTACGTTCCAGCTCATCCTGACGAGAACGAAGAACTTCATAACGCCTGCTGATTACTTCATTAATCAGCGCATTTTCTTTCTCTTCTCGCACCTCCTTGTAACACAGAACTACTGCCTCACAAATGCGCTGTGCGACTCGAGGGTCAGAGTGCGTTACAAAGACATCAACAAGGTTGGTACCCATAACAGGCTCAACCTTAACAATATCCGCAATAATAGCCGCAGCCATCTGCTCACTCACTTGCCATTCGTTAGGCAAATCAAGCTTGTTAGCTACAGCAATTAGATTTTGTTCTGAAATAAGAAGCTCAAATTGGGTTGCCATGTAATCGTAACCAGAGGCATCTGTCTGAATCGGGTTCACATCAGACCCAACCGCAAGATTTATCAAATCACGTGGCAGCTTAATTTCAAAGCGCATTGTACTGGTATACTGAGGCGTCATCAATTTTGTGATGAGCGCACAGCTCAGAAACACCAAGAAGAAGACAAGCATGGCCTCCTTCCATCTCGTCCTCAAAATCTGCAAATAATCCTGTGCATGAAGCACAGCCTCTGTCCTTCTTTCCTCGATACTAATCTCGGCCATTTTATTTCTAGCGATAAAAAGGGTGGAACTTATGCGTTAACAAAAGTTCCACCCAATATATATAAACATTAGAAGCTGTAGCTCACGCCGGCTGAAACACGATTTCGCTCGTAGGCACCATACCTGCCATCAGCATCGTAATGGGTGTAACTGATATTACCAGTAAGTGTCTCCGTGAAGCGATAACGCATACCCAAGGAAGCACTCCAGTAGGTCGAACCATAACTGTAGTTACCAACATCGGAATCCTCGTGCTGCGAATCATACAGACTCAGACCACCGATAAAGGTGACACGATGAGTATATGCATATTCAAGGCTCACACCTGCGCGCCACGTTGCCACGGTACGATAGTTAATGCCACCTGTATAAGCATCAACATTCTCATTGGAATAAGCAACATAGGCTTTTGCGCTAAGTCCTTCAGCAAGAACGCGTCTGTAGGAGAAATCAAGAGTGGGACTTACACGGCTCCAACCATCCACCATCTTAAGCTGAGCACCAAGACTAAGAGCAAAAGAAGATACGGGGCTCAAGCTGTGATTAACACTTCCATTAAAGAAGAAGCTTTCCGAATCCTCACCAAGCTGTCGATCTTCAAAGCGATAGCTCACATTGGCACCGTATGTGGTACGCTCAGATACCTTGTATGAAAGACCTGTACCAAGCGTGAGATACTGACGATCGTCACAATAGGAACGATCCCCGTACACATAACCGCCGTACGCCAGATTCAAATTCCATGACCAGCGAGCATCGATAGCTTGGGAATACACATTGGAGAGATTCCAATTGAGAGAGGAACCCCAGCTATCAACAGCAGAATACAGATTACCGTACTCAGGCTCAGGAGAATATCTCAAGTTCAGTCTGCAGCTGTACACACTACCACGTTCAAAAGAGTGGGTAAGGTTCGCTCCAAGTGAAATATCCGAGAAGAAACGGTCATCTACACCATTAGCGGTCTTGTTGTAAAGCTGAGCACCAATTTGCGCATTGTAAGAAAGCTTAGTTGCGGACTCGTAATCAGCATAGGACATACCAATGCCAAAACGCACAAACTCACCGGACTTCTGATTACTTACAGAACAGTTAACATTATCGTCATAACCGATATTAACATAAGCGTTATAACGCATAGCGTAAGACTCAGGCACACCAATAGAAGGCGCCGTATCAAACAGAGAGAAACCATACGCCGCAGGAGCAAGAGCACCTGTCAGCAGCAGCACTTTGTATATAGCAGATTTCATATTTATTCTCTTAGTACAATTATCCGGAATCAACGACCAGCACTCGCGTCATTGGGGGTAACGAGCACATCAGGAGCATGCGTAATTACATCAACACCTCTAATAAGCTCGTTAATTGTAGCCTCAGCCACACCCTCAGCCAGAGAAGCCTGATAAAGCACATTCAGCATATCATAAAGCTCCTTAGGAATCTCGGGATGAGCAGTCGGCTCATCCTTACTGTTCTTACCACTGTTATAGGTACGAACGTAAGAAGAGAAATTACCCTTCAGGTCAGGACGTGCCATCAATACAGCGCGAAAAATGGAAGCACACTCATTCGGCGTCCACGTCGTGCGCTGATTTATAACCTCACTATAAATTGACACAGCCTCTTGAGGCTCAGCCTTTACAGCTTCATAAACAGCCAAACAAATAGCACCGAGAGAAACGCGCGAATCAGACGCAGCAAGGGCAACTGCATTATCCTTCGCAGGACCGGCATAAGATGCAGGAACAGCCACAACTCCTGCCAGCATTAACATTGCTAAGTGTACAGTCTTCATATAGGTTAAGATTTTGGTAGAAAGCGGGTAGCGGGAATCGAACCCGCATGATCAGCTTGGAAGGCTGGAGCTTTACCATTAAGCTATACCCGCAATTGCTCTCTGCGCTGTATTCTACATCTTTTATTGAATAACGCAAGTCTAAAATGAAAAAAAGTACATTTTTTTATTTTCCTCTTGACATTCCTTACCTTTTTTCATATACTCCCGCCGCCTTCTGATGCGGGCGTCGTTCAATGGTAGGACGCGTGCTTCCCAAGCATGAGACACGGGTTCGATTCCCGTCGCCCGTACTTCTGAAATCTTCGGTCGAGTTTACTCAGCCGAAGATTTTTCTTTAACTTTCCCGTATTTTTCTGTCTCCAACAAGATATTCTCTTGACAAGAGTCGAAAAATTGTTTAACTTTTCCTTACGAATTACAGTCATCTCAAAGGGTATACTATGCCTACAGTAGATACAAGACCGCAACCACCATACCGCCAGATGGAACTCAATCCTCGGGCGGCTGACGGCTCGTTACATTCTCCTGAACGGGTGAGAGAGCAGGTAGAAAAACTGCGCATGCAGGCAGAAATATTTGAACAGCAGCGCCTTCAATCCGAAAATCAGAGTCGTGAACTAGAGCAAAGCACCTTACGCAAAGCTCGATTCAACGCTGAGTTAAACGATATTGGCACCCGAATTCATAACTCCGTGCGCCGCATCGAACGTGAGCTAGAATCTATGAACAAAGAGCAGCAGGAACTGGAACATGTATGTGACTGTTTCCGCAGACATCTTCAGATTCTATCCGCCCTACAGCCGGAAATTTGGCCAGCGGAAGGCCTCTCTGAGAGACTGAGAGAAGCACAGCCCAAACTGGATCGTGCAGAAAATGACTTCAGTGAGGCATACGCCTACGGCAACAAATACCGCCACACTGACGTATTACTTACCCGCCCGGGCGAGGTTCCGGCTCACAAACTCACTTGGAAGCACCTTAAGGAAGAAATGGCTAAAGGGCTTGCTTTCCATCTTCCTCTTTTCCTGCTGATTCTCATCAGTTGGGTCACGTATATTCTCATCACCACCCCCTGACAATTACACGTATGGCAAGAGACCGCTTAAGACGGCAGAACGAAATCGACCGATTGGAACAGCAGGCCCGCCACAGCCGTGAGCAGGAACTGCGCAGCAGGCGTGATTATTATGAGGACACGTGGTCCCGTCCAGAAAACACACTTGGTCCGAACGAAGAGGTTATGGAAAAACGCCGCCGCCGCAAACACGTTGTTGTCGCCTCCGGCTCGAGTCGTTCTCATAATATATTAGGTGAGAACATCGCGATGCTCATCGGTCTCGTGATTTGTATTATCGCCCTGTACCATATCTGCCTCTACGTTCTTAACCAGTAATTCCCCCGGACTGCCGCCATGGACACACCTTCCATTGATGTTGCTTACATTGCTAGGCTCGCCAAACTTGCCCTTACCCCCGAAGAGACAGCCCGTTTCTCGGAAGACCTCAACCAGGTGCTCCGTTATGTAGCCCAGCTGGAGCAGTGGGACACTACTCAAGTGGAACCCATGTACCATCCGCTTCCAGTCTTTGATGCTGTGCGCGAGGATATCCCGGGTACCAGCCTGAGCAATAGTGCAGCCGTGGCAAATGCCCCTGCGGAAGAAGACGGCCAGTTCCGTGTACCCAAAGTTGTAGAATCTGCCCACTAACCTCCCCTTCCCCGCCATGCTTAAAGGTTCCATTTCTCACTGGCGAAGCCAGCTTACCACAGGTGCTATCACTCCCACCGAGCTGGTTGAAGAACTCAGCCGCAGCATGGAGGAGCGCAATCCCTCCATCAATGCCTACATCTCATGGGATAAAGAGGCCGCCCTTGCTGCCGCACAGCAGGCGGATTTGAGCCTGCCCCTCGGTGGAATTCCTATCGCAGTAAAGGATAACATCTGCATCTCAGGTGCCCCCACACGCTGCGCCTCCAAGATTCTGGATAACTTCCGTGCACCGTATGATGCCACGGCTGTCACCCGACTGCGCGCAGCCGGCGCCATCCCCTTCGGCAGGGCAAACATGGATGAGTTCGCCATGGGTTCCTTTGGTAAGAACTCCGCATATGGCACCACGGATAACCCCGCCGCTCCCGGGCATGCCCCCGGCGGCTCCTCCAGCGGTTCAGCTGCAGCCGTAGCCGGTGGCATGGCAATCGCCGCGTTGGGCTCTGACACTGGTGGCTCCATCCGCCAGCCTGCCTCTCACTGCGGTATCGTTGGCATGAAGCCCACATACGGCCGCATCTCCCGTTACGGCCTTGTAGCCTTCGCCTCCTCTTTGGACCAGATTGGCCCGATCACCCAAAATGTGGAAGACGCCGCTCTGCTGCTGAACGCCCTTTGCGGCCATGATGAGAAAGACTCCACCTCTTCCACTGAGCCCACCTGTGATTTCACCGCCGGGCTCGGCCAGAGCATCCGTGGTGCACGCATCGGCCTGCCGAAAGAATACCTCTCTGAGGGTAATGATCCGGCCGTCACAGCCGCACTGGAACTCGCCGTGCAGAAGCTCACTGAACAAGGTGCTGAAATCGTTGAGATTTCCCTTCCTCACGCCGAAGCCGTGGTGGCAGCATACTATATCATCGCCTGCGCTGAAGCTTCCTCCAACCTTTCCCGCTTTGACGGCATCCGCTACGGCCACCGCGCCGAAAACACAAATGGCTTGGATGACCTCTACAGCCGCTCTCGCGCCGAAGGCTTTGGCCCGGAAGTGAAGCGCCGCATTATTCTGGGCACCTATGTACTCTCCAGCGGTTTCTATGATGCCTACTACGCCAAAGCTCAGAAAGTGCGAGCCCTCGTGGCACAGGACTTCAGCGCGGCTTTCGAGAAGGTGGACTTCATCCTCGGCCCCGTGGCCCCCACCCCTGCCCCGGCACTGGCTGGCTCGGATATGACACCGCTGCAGATTTATCTGGCAGACATCTACACCATTCCCGCCAACCTCGCTGGCCTGCCCGGCATCTCTGTTCCCTGCCCTGTTGCGGAAGGAACCCGTCCCGTGGGTGTGCAGCTACTCGGCAAGCATTTTGCTGAGGCAGATTTGCTGCGCGTAGCCTCAGCACTGGAAAGTGCCCTCGCATGAGCACCCCTGTATATCTCAGCATAGCCGGCTCGGACTGCTCCGCAGGGGCCGGCATACAGGCAGACCTGAAAGCCGGGTTTGCTCTGGGCTGTTACCCCCTCACCGCCGTCACCTGCGTGGTGAGCGAAGTACCGGGGAAGGTGGACGCCATTATGGCCATGGAACCGGATTTCGTGGCTAATCAGGTTCGCATCTGTCTGAAGCACTTCCCTGTAGCCGCCATTAAAACTGGCATGCTGTACAGCCCGGAGATTGTGCGTGCTGTCACGGCGGAGCTGCAAGGCTTTGAAGGCCCTATCGTGGTGGATCCCGTCATGATTGCCACAGCCGGTGAGGCTCTTATTCTCCGAGAGGCTATCAGCGTTTACGAGCAGAGCCTCATGCCCCGCACCACGCTGCTCACGCCGAATCTGGATGAACTCCAGCGCTTGCTCGGCACGGAGGAAGACATCCGCACGGCTGAAGAACTCCAGCAAGCCGGCAGCGTACTCGCCAAGCGCTATGATTGCGCTGTGCTTGCCAAGGGCGGGCACCTCGATGGCAACACCTGCACGGACATCCTCATCTTGAAAGACGGCTCAGCCCACCGCTGGTCGCACCCGCGCACCACAGGCATTTCCACCCACGGTACAGGCTGCACCCTGTCCAGCGCCGTTGCGGCTCATCTTGCTAAAGGGCAGGAGCTCGTGCAAGCCGTGGAAAATTCTCTGCTTTACATAGAGAAAGCCATTGCCGCCTCCCACAAGCTCGGCGAACTCTGGGCAGTAAACCACGGGGCTGTTTAACAAACACCGCCCACGGCCTTCTCACTCGTCATTCACACTGAGAATGACGAGTTTTCCCAGCGTCTCATCCTTACGCCCCACAATATAGGTACGGGCCAAGCGAGCCGCATTCATGCGCGGACGGCACCCATAGCGGTGAAACACCTCCCCCGTTTCACGGTGGCAAAGCACATATCGCGTGCGCCGAGGACGATACCCCGTCGGCGCAAAATCATCACAGCGGCAGGAAGCCTTCTCTCCCTGAAGTCCCAAAAGGCTGCAAAAATGCTTCCATACCCTGCCATGCCCCGCAGATTGGTGATGCACCATGGCCAGCGCATGAGCCAGCTCATGCAGCATCGTGCGGCGCACCATCTCAGCATCTTTCACCAAATATGCCTCCACATAATAGCGAGAAAGCGTAATGCGCCGTTTCGTATAGTGGCAACATCCTAGGCGCTTCACAGCGCGGTCCCAGCCAAAACTCCAGTCAGAAAGCCCCACAGCCGTCAAGCAACTCTCGGCCCAGGCTGCCACATCTGCAGCATCATTCCACTCACCCGTCTCAGGCAGATTGTATGACTCACTCCTCATCCTCGGCAGCAAGCAGTACAGTTTCATCCTCATCGGCATAATCTGCCTGTACATTCCAGCACGTTGCCTGACTGCGCTTCGCGTAGGAAAGCTCCGGCGCATCAGGGTATGCCAGCTCCAGACACTCCAGCAGACTCCTAGCAGCCTGCACGATGAACTCCGTCCTGCTCACCGCATTAAATGCACTGAGCACGCTAAGTTCCTCTGCCACATCTGCAGGAAATTTCATCACAATCAGGCGCGTCTCTTTATCCTCCTCTGCCATATGTCAATGTATATTAACGGCCGAGCTGAGTCTAGCACGTTCTGCAGAACATAGCGAGATATTTCTGCTTTTATTGCGTCACAATTATGTAACAGTCGGGCATTTGTCTTGCATACTCTCAGAGGCTTGTGATATGATTTTCCCTGATGAATGAAAGGTGCATACTAGTGGCGGAAGATGACGCGCCCATCCGGCAGGCACTAGCTGATACTCTGGAAGGAGCCGGCTATAGTGTACTGGCGGCGGAGGATGGACGCCGTGCCCTAGAACTTCTGCTCACGCGTGAAGTGGACCTTGCCCTACTGGATGTAAATATGCCCGGCCTCACCGGTTTCCAGCTTCTCAAAATCATGGGTAAAGAGTGCCCCGGCATCCCGAGCATCATTCTGACCGCACACGGCGAAGAGCATGACCGAGTGAAAGGCTTAGAGCTGGGTGCGGATGATTACGTGGTTAAACCCTTCAGCATCGCTGAGTTGCTGGCCCGCATCACCGCAGTACTGCGCCGCACCCCCGGCCGCCAAAAAGCAGCCGGGGCCGTACTCCCCTTCCCCGGAGGCCAGCTCCACCCGTCAAACCGCACAGCCACCCGCACGGATGGCAGCACCATACCCCTCAGCGAAAAAGAATTTGACCTCTTCCGCTATTTCCTCGCACATCCGAACCGCATTATTGCACAGGAAGAACTCCTCCTGCGTGTATGGGGCATCAGTACCTCCCCGGGTAAAACACGCACAGTCCCCGTCACACTCACTCGCCTGAGAGAAAAAATCGGCCCGGAAGCCGCTGCATGTTTTGAAAACGTCCGCGCCCGCGGATATAAATGGAATGACCCTGCATGAAAAAGAAGCTCACCTTCATCCTGATACTTTTTTCACTTCTTGTCGTAGGCGCTGCCTTGTGGCAAGCTCATGAAGCAGCCACGCTGGAAGAACGCCTGCTGCGCATCGACCGCCAGACCCAAGCCAACCGCCTGCTGGAGCTCTCCCTGCCCCGCGTACAGGCTGAAATTAGCCGCCTTCTGGCAGCTGAACGCGAAAAGCTGGGTAATAATCCCCCTGTAGGCCTCATGTATTACAACATGCCCGAGGGTGGAAAGGCGGATTTTAATAATGGCTTCTTCATGATTACCTCACAGGGCGTCCAATGCCCCGTGGGGGACGAAGGCATCAAGCAGTGGCTGAATGAAAACGCCATGATTGTGGATGCCATGCGGAGAAAAGCGGATAACCCCGCCGCCCCTGTCATTGACCCGGATAAAGCCATTGACTATGATCCACGCACCCACATGCCTGTGTTCAGCATATACCATGCTGAAAACCCGGATACTGCTGGCCCGCTCAGAATGAATGGTGAACCCTCCCCGTACTTCTCCTGGTTCTATGAAGGACTGCTAGTATACCAGCGCAGCATTCCCACCACCCATGGCAACGGCGCTCAGGGCTTCATCATTGATGTTCCCAAACTCGCAGCCAGACTCCTCCCTCTGGTGGAACCTGGCCTCGTGAATCCGGAAATCCGACTCATCCAGCGGGGTGAAGTCAGCAACCTCTCTCCCCTGCCCCTCATCCTCGTGCCGGGCAATCAGGTGAACCTGCCGGACAGCCGCCTGCGTGAAAAAGCCCTCAGCGGCACCGTAGCCAGCGCATGGCTCATCTCCATCCTCTCCATCATCATTCTCTTCGGCTTGCTTGCCTTCTACGCCCGCCTCGAACGCCGCCGCAGCGACTTCGTCTCCGCCGTCACACACGAACTGCGCACGCCGCTCACCAGCTTCAACCTGTACACAGAAATGCTGCGCAGCGGTAAGCTTCCGCCTGAAAAGGTGGCTGAGTACCACGAAACGCTTTACAACGAAAGCCGCCGCTTGGGCCACTTAGTGGAAAACGTCCTCTCCTTTGCCAAACTCACTCGCGGCAAGGTGCGTGGTAGACAGGATAGCGGCAGCTGCAGCAAGCTGCTGCCTGAGCTCTTCGCAAAAATCAAAGAGCGCCTCAAGAAAGGCGGCGTGGACTTCCATTACACGCTGGACCCCCGCACCACGCTACTCACTCTGCGCACGGACTTGCTCTCTGTGGAGCAAATTCTCACGAACCTCGCAGATAATGCGATGAAATACGCTGAGGCTGAGCACCCGAGCATCAACATTAACGTGCTGCAAAATCACCGCTCCTTAGCCATCCGCTTTGCAGACAACGGCCCGGGCATCCCACAGGAGCTGCAAAAAGACCTTTTCCGCCCCTTCTCTCGCTCCGCTAAATCTGAAAGCGGTCGCAAACCCGGGGTAGGACTCGGCCTCGCGCTCTCTCGAGATCTCGCACGCTCCATCGGCGGCGAACTCAGCCTAGAGAAAAGTGATTCCAAGGGCAGCACCTTCCTGCTCACGCTTCCGCTTGGTGAATAATCCATGAAAAGCAAGCTAGCCATCTCCCTGCTTCTGCTGCCTACTCACCTGCTGTTGTGGTGGGGAACGATGCAACTCTGCAGGATATATCCGATACCTTACATGTTCCGCGTTGTGGTAAGTTACCCGGCTCTGGCCAGCTGCATCCTGTGGCTCTGGTTCCTGCAGCCCCGCACACCTGCCGGCTGCCTGTGGTTCTGCGGTGGGTTACCACTGCTGACCGGCTTCGCCTCATCCCTCATCATCATCCACACCATGTATCCTCCCGAAAGCATGGCAGGATATGTGGTTCTGATATGCCTTTTTTACAATCTGCTCTGCTGCCTTCTGTTACCCCTGCTGCGGCTACTTACCCGCAGAAACAAAGGCGAGAATCAATCTTCATCATCCTCGAACGCACGAGGATGAGCATGCAGGTACGCCTCCTTCATGCGAGTTTTGGTAACGTGCGTGTAAATCTGCGTGGTGGAAAGCGAGGTGTGCCCCAGCAATTCCTGAACAGCGCGCAAATCCGCACCGGCGTCCAGCATATGAGTGGCGAAGGTGTGGCGCAGTTTGTGGGGGGAAATGTGGAAGGGCAAGTCAGAGCAACGCAGATATTTATCCAGCATCAGCTGCACACTACGGCCAGTCATTCGGCGGCGTAAGCGGCTGATGAAAAGAGGCCCCTGAGGGTCAAGCCCCGCACGCATGCGATAATTCAGAATAGCCTGGCGCGCATACTCGCCCACCGGCACCAAGCGCTCCTTTCGCCCCTTACCTAATACCCGCACGCAGTCCTCACCGGCCTGAAGTGCATCCGCATTCAGGCTCACAAGCTCACTCAAGCGAATACCGCAGGAGTAAAACAGCTCAAGAATCGCCGCATCTCGGTACGGGAGCCAATCCGGGCTCTTTTTATCCACCGGCGTGCGCAGTGGCAAAGAAAGCAGCTCCTCCATCTGCCGCAAGCTCAGGTGCACAGGCAGACTGTGGCGAGCCTTCGGCAGCGTCACTTCCGCCAAAGGATTCACCTGCAAGCCCTCGCGCCGCATCAGGTAGGTATATAGTGAGCGCAAAGCAGCAAAACGCAGGCGGATGGAAGCAGGCTTCAGCTCCTGCTGCATAGCTTCGTACAACCAGCCACGGAAATTTTCTGAGACACAGTCATGCCAGCTCACAAAGCGCGGCCCCATCCACTCACGGAACTGCAGCAAGGTACGCCGATACGCAGCAAGCGTGTGCCCGGAAGCAGTTTTCTCCACCTCCATGTACACTAGAAAACGCTTAGCTATTTCCTCTGCCGTCATGCCTCAGGACAATCCGGCGGCTACCCCTCATTTCTGAAGCATAGCCGCCGTTTTAATAAATTTTCGTTTACTAATTTTTACTTTTTACCGGCAATACCCATGGTATAGCCATTGTACTCACGCATGTTGTACAGGGGCTGACCTTCGGGTACAGCATAGCCGATGTTCTTGCGAATCTGCAGGAAGTCAGCGATACCGGCTTCATCCACCTGATTCAGGCCACCGCCGTGCATATCGGCAAAGAGTACCATCTTGCAGTAGGCATCCGCATTTTCCATGAACCACTCAGCCTCCTCAATGTGACGAGCGCCGGTAATAACACCGTGGTTCTCCATGAATACCACCGTGCTCTGGTGGCAGGCCTTTGCCACGGCCTCAGCAGTCTCGGGAGAGCCGGGGGTGCCGTAGGGAGCCAGCGGAATGTGGCCGAGGAAGATATCAGCCTCCGGGTTGATACCGTTCGGCGGCACCTTACCAGCGAAGAGGAAAGCATTACAGCACGGGGGATGTGCATGGATGCAGGCATTCACACCCACCTCTTTCATCATAGCGATGTGGGTCTTCACCTCGCTGGTAGCGGGGCGGTAACCGCAAAGCTGCCCGGCGTTCATATCCACCATGCAGATATCCTCCACCGTCATGAAGCCCTTGGAGCAGAGAGTCGGGGAGCAGAGCACGAGGTCTTTGGCCACGCGCACGGAAAGGTTACCGCCATTGCCGTCCACATACTCACGGTTCCACAGGCGGCGGCCCATGTCTACCATGCGCTCCTTAATCACGAGGATTTCGGGGCTGTTGAAGAAGGCATCGATTTCTTCACGCGTCTGCGGATCGTAGTTCTCCCAGGGGAAAATGCGGTCAGGCAGCGCCGGCTTAATATAAAGTTCGGGATTTGCCATATGTTACCATTCTTTTAACAGACACAGGCTCATGAGTCAAGAAAAAAGCGCCATTCCCAGCCCGCAACTTCCCATTTTCGGAAAAACAAACAAGTTCACAAAATACGCCTAAGCCACTCTTATTCGGAGCCTTCGGACGCTTCACGAGAAAATTGCTGCTTAAGGAGCTGAGTTTTACGGTGACGGCGCCACCAGCGCAGTATCACCTCCGCACCAATAGCAGGCAATACTGCCAGCAGAACTTCTCCCATCTCAATGAGCCCCCACAGCCCAAGAACAACAAACAGCCCACCCATCCACGGCATGCAGCCATCAGGCGGGTCCACCTCCGGCGCCGGAATATCAGCCGGCAAAGAGCCCAGACGAGAGGCCATTGCTTCCACCACACTCATCACCTCCGGCACATTCATAAACCCGCTCGGATCAGTGTACCACCCTCCCCGGTCAGAGCCAAAACTATACCCCAGCACCACGTCACCGCTGCCATCCGCGCGCACAATTACGGCCTTTATCATTCCCGGGGCTCTATCATAAGAAAACACTTGTTTGCCGCTCTTCACAATGACCGCCCGCTGAGAGGTCAGCAGATAGAAGTGCCGATTGCGAGCTCTCAGATAACGCCAGAACCAGATAACCGCGGTCAGCCCAATAACCAGCCAACTGAGCAAATCTTCCCAAACTGACACATCAACTGATAGGAAGGCCAAAACGACCAGCATCAGAAAGCCCAGAATCAAGGCTTCCGCTAACCGCTCTCTATCCATCAAGCGCACACGCGGACGCACTAACATCTGCAGCTCCTCACCCTCACGCAACACCTGCTGCATAGCCCGCCGCTCTGAACGACTCAGTCCTGACAATGATTCATTCATGATGATTTCTTCGGTATTACCCCTGCGGCAATCATACTGGCGCCAACAAGGAAAAACATTGTGCTGAACAGCGTGAAGCCCATCCCGGCACGCACATTCCTTTCCTCCCTTATAACCCCGGGCGAATGATGATAATAGGTATAGCTCACCATCACCTGGTGGTCTTCACGCAAATAACTCACACCCCTCAAAAGCAGCAGGTAAGCAACGGCGCAGCCGGCACATCCCATCCACATCATCATCACCCGAGCCACGGTATACGCGCGAGGGCGTCCCTTCCTATCAAGCGGCAAAGGCTGCACACCTTCAACCGCGGGCAACTCTTCGCCCTCTGGCACGGCTTCCACCTGCTCCGCTATTATTTGCGCCACTCGCTCAGGCTGTGGCACCATGATGAACCCCACTGGCCGCACCGGCTTGTACACGTGAATTCCGGGCTGCCAGCCACGCTCCCATGCAAAAATAACATCACCATACCCATCAGCACGAGCTTCCACCTTCAGCACAAGATTCTCCCTCAGCGGAAAACTCACCGTGCGCGGACGCCGGAAAAAGGAGTTCTCCATCACCACAGCCCGCCGGTCCGTCAGCAGGTAGCGCGAGCGAGCCATGCGCAGCCGCTGCCACAGCGGAGAAATAAGCAGCACGATGGCTACCAGCCAAAAGGGAAGACCGAATAGCAATATCACCCAGCAATCTCCACCCAACACAATCGCAGCATGCACCAGCGGACAGGCCAACATGACACCCGGTATCAACTGAGCAGCAGCCTGGCCGGCAGTCAGGCCAACACGAGGGGCCGCCAGCAGCACCACCTGCTCCCCCTCATGCAGCACGGAGCTCACATGGGCAGCCTCCTGTTCTGTCAGTCCTGTGGGGGTACAACTCATTTCGCTTTCGATTTAGCAGACTTCCCGGCAAAGGCTATACCGCAACCTATCAACACCAAAATACTCCCTACTATTATACATGACATACTAGCGCTCATTCCATCTTCCAAGACACGCAGTGTCTTCGGGTCTGAAGGCAGATAAATAATCGAAACATCAGAACCAATGGCGTAATTATCCGTGTTGATGTGATAGTCTATCGTATGAGATTCCCCATCCTCATCCGTAAAACGCAGCGTGGGGTGATACGTTGTTGATGAGTTTCGCCCGCCGCTTTTATGCTTACTCATACTCAGCACGGTAGCATCCGTACGCACCCCCTCTTTCTCCAGGCGCTGCTCGGTATTCAGCATCACTAGCCCCATCACTACAAAAATGGATGCAAACAAAGCAAAAACAACCCCAAAAGCCATGAGCGGCGCGTTATCTGCTCGTTTCTGCCAAGGCTGATTGGAAAGAGGTGTGCCCCAAGCGTCCAGACGGGGTGCAGGAGAGCTCAGCTCAGATGGACGGAAAGCGAAAGGCGCTTTATCCGCCGGCACGGTAGCCACCTGTTCTTCCACGATGCGGCGCACTTCTTCATGCTGCGGCACCGAGAGGAAGCCCACGGGATGCGGCGAGACTCTCGGGCGCTTTGCAAAACTCCTGCGAATCTCATAGTCAAAAATAATGCTCCCGCAATCACCATCCTTCGTCACCTTTTTGATAAGCCCGGGGTACAGCGGCCAGCTCACACAGCGAGTCCGCCACCACCCGGTCGGCTCAAACACCACCGCGCGCTTATCCGTCAGCACATACAACGTGCGCTCCATACGCCGGCGGTGCCGCCATGGCGCACTCAGCAGCATAATGGCAAAAATCCAGGCGGGCAGAAAAAACAACACCGCCACCCACCACTGAGAGCCAAATCCATGCGCCACATAGGCACAGAACCCTGCCAGCACCAGCCCGGGAAACACTCTACCAAAAGCCTCCAACGGGTCCATCTTCACCCGCGGCTTAGCCACAAGCACGGTACGCTCATCATCCTTCAGCACGGAGCGAAGGCGTTCAGAGTCCTGCGAACTGAGTCCCCATACATCTTCAATCATCGTCTTTCCCCTTCCCTTTTCACAATTTCTTCCAGCACGGCCTGCACATATTTGACACGCGGAATATCAATAAGCCCAAGCAGCTTCGCCACGCGTTCCTCGCGGGCGCCGTTCAACTCTTCCCTGCCGTAATCGAACACAATATTTCCGTATCCATCCGGCAACACGCCAACCTCCTGAATCATCCCCTCGCGCAACGCATACGCGCGCGTACGATAAAAGAGTAACCACTTCGGCTCACGCACCAGCACACGGCGGGCACTTATCACATACAAGGTGCGACGGCGCGTCCACTCCCAAATCTGTGAGCTCAATAGGGTGTAAAATCCTACTAAGTACAACGGGAGCATCAAAAGCCCACCGCGGGCATCATTTTCCATCATCCCCACAGTTACCCCCAGGCAGATGAGCAGCCACAAGCAGCCAACCACGCGCTCAAAAGTGAAGTCCCCGGGCTCAGCCTCAGTACGTGGGCGCAGCATGAGGCGCACCTCCTCATCCGCCCCCAACTGCTGGGCCAGCCACTCACGTTCGCTCTCGCTCAGAGCGATATCTTCCGAATGTCCTATCACGATTGTACCGCTTGCTTGCGCTTTTTCCACCACTTCAGAACGACCGAGGCACCCATACCTCCCGCAAAAACAGCCATCACATACTTGAACATCTCTCCGGAACACAGCTCACCTGAATACCACCGGTACGCGCCATACAGCACATGAGCCACGCCGGCAATAAAGAAAACAAGCCCCACCACCAGCTCCACATAGCTGGGGCGGTCCGGTGGCTCACTTTCAGACTCCTCCTCCCGCTCCGGAGCAGGAGGAAGCAGCGGGCGCAGCATTTCCAGCACCCGCTCCATCTGCGGAACGGCCAGAAAGCCCTTCGGTACATAATAGATACCATTCTTGGAGCGCCGCTCCTCGTATCCAAACACAATATCACCGCTGCCATCTGCGCGGGGTACCACCTCTTTTATCAAATCACTCACCAGCACATACCCCTTCAGCGTACGCTGGCGCTTCCAAGTGGAAGGTTTCAGCACCACAGCGCGCGTATTAGTCAGCACGTACACAGTGCGGCGCTCTAGCCCCTGCTCCCACCACGGGCTCACCGCAAGGCCTATTCCCACCAGCCAAAAGGGCAGCAGAAACAATGGAAAAAACAACATCTGCGGCTTGTTCTCCACGTCCTCAAGCATCTCCGGCAGTGCTGTCACGCTGGCAAAGCCAATGAGACTCAACCATACGGCAGCAAAAATAAGGCGGCCCACATATTCAGCCTTCCACCGCACCTGAGGCTTGCACACCAGCAGCAGCTCCTCATCATCCCTCACCACGCTTTCCACCCACTCGCGGTCTCGCAGCTCCAATTCCGTATCAGTCAGTTTCATAGTTTAGCCCGTTGCGCACATTCTAGCAAAGAATATGTGAACTGACAAGATTTTTCACTTGCAGAAGCCTCTGATTTAGCGTATAACAAGGGCATAAGAGGCAGCACATCCTCAGCATCCCCTCATGAAACCTGCACTCATCATACTCCTTTCCACCCTTACCGCGCTCAGCACCATGGCAGATACCTTCTACGGCGTCAATTCCGTTCGCATCGGCCGTTCGTCAACGGACCGCAACGGACGCACCCGCTACTATGGGCAGAATGGTGCCGCCATCGGGCATTCCGAGAGAGACGGTAATTACACCAAATATTACGGGGCCAATGGCTCCTATCAGGGCCGCTCCCAGCGCAATGGCAACGAAACGCGTTACTACGCAGCAAACGGATCCTACCAAGGACGCGCCGTCCGTAGTGGAAACGAAACACGCTATTATGCAGCTAATGGTTCCTATCAGGGCCGAGCTGTCCGCAGCGGTAACGAAAGCGTCTATTACGATGCCGCAGGCCGCCGTACCGGCACAAGAAAACACTAATACCCCAAAAAAACACCTCATCCCCCAATCCCATTATGAAATACGCACTCATCCTTCTGGCAGCCCTCACGCTCCTCCCCACAGCACAGGCAGACCGCTTTTACGGCCCTCATGGTTCAAACGTAGGCCGTGCCGAGCGCAGTGGTAACACCACCCGCTATTATGACCGATCCGGCGCCTACATTGGCAGCGCCCAGCACGACAGCAACGGTAACACCCGCTATTATGACCGCACCGGCTCCTATGCAGGCAGCGCCAGCCGCAGCGGTGATACCACTCGCTATTACGACCGCACCGGCTCGTACTCCGGCAGCGCCAGCCGTAGCGGTAACACCACTCGCTACTACGACCGCACCGGTTCATACGCCGGCAGTGCCACTGAAAGCGGAAACGACACCAGATATTACAATCGAAACGGCTCCTACGCCGGCTCCAGGAGCAGATAATTTCACTTTTTTTGAAAAAAATCACCATTTTTACAAAAAAAGGCTTGCAATCCCCTTTCCATTCATGTATACTTGCGGCGCACCAAGTGCAAAACCCAATGCTCGGGTGGCGGAATTGGTAGACGCGCTAGACTAAGGATCTAGTGGGGCGACCTGTACGGGTTCGAGTCCCGTCTCGAGTAGCAAAAAAAGGTTACGTGAACAACGTAACCTTTTTTGTTTTTACAGCAAGCCCAAATCATTTTATTAAAAAAGCATAACTTTCCCGCTTGACATTTGCTACAGCTCATGGCACTCTGAATGAGTTATGAGACAACAGCTGATTACCCTTCTGCTTGCTTTCGGACTACTGATAAGCGCCGTGGCGCAGGCCACGGATGGAGTGGCTTTCATCATAGAACCAGGTTCATCCGTCAGACCCGGAAATATATCATACCCAGCGCCCTCACCGGAAGTGCTGGAGGCAGCGGAGCAAGCAGCAGAACAAGCAGAAAATCAGCTTCAGATGGGCGTCATTGACAAAGATGAAGAACTGCAAGCCCAGCTGGCATACCAGCGGCTTCTTCTGGCAAGGGACAATCAACCACCCCAACAGCGCCAAGGCGTGTACAATCGCATCGTGGAGCTGAGCCGAGAACGAGAGGAGCTGATAACAGCTAGGCGCCGTGCTGGAGTGGCCACAGATACAGCTCTGCACATCGTGCAGGCACAGGCCGCTTGGGCTCAGGCCAATGCTGTTTATAACTCAAATCCGGCCGAATACACCCGCCATCTGCAAACCGCTCAGCGCGCGCTCACCACACTGGTGCAATGCTGCGAGAACAGATACAGGAACGGGCTCGCCGGAATCGAAGAAAAAATGATAGCTGATATTGCTCTGGCAGAAGTCCGCCTGGCTCTGCACTACCGCAGCGAGGAACGCCAACAAGCAGCAGCCCGCGCTCAGGAAGCATACGACAAGCTTGCCGCGCTGTATACAGCCCGCACCCGTGAAGAGATGGGCTCCCGGAATAAAGAAGCGGAAGCTAGCGTCGCTGCCGCCATCTTCCGCCGTGAATGCGCCCGGCATATCAGCCGGAATCGTAGCGAAGTCCGCCGCGCACAATCTCAACTCTGCGCAGCCCTTACTGCGGCTCAGGAGCAATGCACCCGCAACGTAGCAAACGGCCTGAGCTCCGTTCCGGAGCTCAACGCCATCTCAGCTCGCCTCGCTGCGGAAAATGCCCGCCTCCGCCGCATGGCAAGATAAATCAGCCCATCCTTTATCACCTCATTCCGGCAGGCGGAGAGTGAAAGGCTCCAGCCCGCTGGCAAGAGGAGGAGGCGCCCCATTCAGGTAACTGAGCACCTTATAAATGAGTAGCGATGTCTTATTGCTGTACTGAGGATCAGCCGTAAGAAGATAACTCATCAGCACCCAAGCAGGAGTGAGCGCATTCTTGTATTGCTCAGCCTGCAGGTGGAAGGTACGCATCCCCTGAGCATAAAGGGATGCAAGCTCCGCTCGTGTTAAGGTATTCCCCTGAGTACCAACGGGCGCCAGCAAAGCCGCCATCAGCTCGCTGCGGCGCACTTTGTAATTGAAATCATACGGGCGCATGCGCATCTGCGCCAGCAGGAGCAGCAGCTCACTATGAGCAGAGCGGCTTCCGCGGCGGCACAAATCATTCACCACCACCATGCAACGCTCCGGGGCCTTCAGAGCCTGTACCACATCCGCACGGCGCAGGCTACCGGGGTACAGCTGCACCCTATCATATACCTCCAGCAGGCGGTTATAGAAATCAGCATCCGGTTCTCCCTCCTCCACTACTGAGCGGTTCATGTGAGCGATAAGCGGCAGCCGAGGGAACTGTCTGCGCAGCACGAAAGCCACACGGTCATCCGCCACGGCAGCACAATTCAAGCCGGTGGGGTTATGGCGCAGCAGTTCATCCACGAGGAAAAGGCCGAAGCCATCCTCCAGCATGGCCTTTGCCACGAAGGGATTATCAAAGTTCAGGCAGACAGGCAGCTTCTGTGCATCCGTTAACCCAAGCAGGCGCAAGTAAGCGGTCGGCGTGGTCATAGCGCGCTGCGCCGCCCAATCCACAGTCCAAGCGCATGCCGGCGTAACATGTAGGCAACTCAGGCTGCGGATGCCCTGCATCTCCTTAGCCATGCCTTCACTGAGCTGCAGCATGGTATGACCGTGCAGCAGCCCGCCACCTATACTCCAGGAGGCATGGGGCAAGTAATCTTTTGTGAGAAAATCAGTATTCATGCCTCAACAGTAAGCGGGGTGAAACTCTCCAAAAATGCGGTACAGAAACTCAGCCACAGCGTATCCTGCTCCTCACCGGGCGGCAGCATGAAGCGCAACAAGTCATTAATGAGCGGCAGAGCGTTCGGGTGAGCGCGTCCCTGCAGCTTGAATTTGCGGAAGCCCATCTCATACAAGCGGTCTATTTCCGGTGAGGTGAGAGCAGCCACGCCGACGGCTGGATCAGCCAGCATAGCCTGAGTACTGCTGCAGCCATTGCGGGAAAGAGCCTTGTAGAACTTGGTGGTATCGTAGCCATCTATATCAAAAGCCTGCTCAGCCATGGTGGTGTAATGGAAAGCACGCATGGGACAATTACGCATACAATACTCATTCAAGATAAGCTCATAGCGCCCCTTGTCCTCCAGTTTTTCCAGCAGGTCAAAATTGAACACATCATCCGGATGAATCATCACCTTATCATAACGCTCAGCCAAGCGCAGGTAGGAATCCAGCTGTCCCTTTCCGCCATCACAGGTGATACGCAGAATCGAAGACACCGTACCAAGCTGAGGATAATTTGTCTTCACGTGCGCATACAGCGCCTCAGAGCCGATAATGACAGCATGGCGCACCTTGGGCGTGCTCTGAGCGGCAAAGAAACTCAGCAAGCGGTTGCCGAGCATATTCTTCATATCCTCCTCACGCAGCAGCGGATTCGTGAAGGTCAAATCCACCGGTATACCGCGCTTCACATAACCGGCAGCGGCCGTGTTAATCTCCGTCTCGCTGCGCATCAGCATGCTGAGCACGCGCCCGCAATTCCAACGGAATAAGGGAGAGCCATGCACCACCGCAAAGGGAGCATAGCCCAAATGCTCACGGCAAAAATCATGAAAACGCAGTAGCACGGCGTCCTTCGCGAACGCGCCCGAGACATCCCACTCAGCCTCCGGCCACCTTAATCTGTTGCGCAAACTTGTCATTGCCGTACAATCTACCACCCCGGAGGCCGGACGTCAAGCAGAGAGAAGCTGCAGTACATGATTTACGTACTACCTGCACTTGTCTATTGCGGAACAAGGGCAATTCTGATAGAATAAAGAAGAAATGAGAGAAGAGGCTGCACAGAACACGCGCGCCGGATGGAGACTTCCGGTTATTCTGCTGTGTGCAGTCACAGCGCTGTGGGGGCTGGGATGGAGCGCCTGGCGCATTGCTACGGAGGGCGTGGGGGTGCTGGGCGTGAATAACGCCGTCCCCTGGGGCTGGGATATCGTGAATTTTGTTTTCTGGATAGGGCTAGGACATGCCGGCACCTTGATATCCGCGGTACTGCTCATCACGGGCAAACGCTGGCGCGGCGAGATTGCACGGCACGCGGAGCTACTGACGCTGTGCGCCGTATGCACGGCTGCAGTCTTCCCTCTAGTACACGTAGGTAGAGCATGGATGCTCTGGCAGGTGGCGCCTGTCCCCACGGCCAGCGGCGTATGGCCCAACCTTGGCTCCGCCCTCATGTGGGACGCCGCCGCCATCAGCAGCTACCTGTTGCTATCCCTTCTCTTCTGGCTGGTGAGCATGTGGGGAGAACAAGGGCCGGAACCCCTCCGCCCACTGTGGGGGCGCTGCTGCCTGCTGCTGGCGGGGCTACTCACACCTCTTGTCGTCACAGTTCATAGTGTAGTGGGCTGCGACTTCGCGCTCACGCAGCGCTGGCATGAGCCCATTATCCCGCCTTACTTTGTGTGCGGCGCGCTGCTCTCCGGGCTAGCCGCGGTGCAGTTGATTGCGCTGAGCCGCCGCTGCAGCAGCGAAGTCATCAGCAAGCTCTCGCAGCTCATTCTCGGCCTGAGCGGAGCCATGGGACTGTGCTACGGGCTGGAACTGCTGCGCGAGCCAAGCCACTGGGGCAGTGATTACGCGCTACTGCTCGCGCTAAATGTACTCCTTCCCTGCCTCCTGTTGATGTCCCCGCGATTGCGGAGCTGCCGCCCGCTGGCAGCGGCTGTGAGCGTGGGCATTCTGCTCGGCATGTGGCTGGAACGAGAGCACATCATCATCGCCCGCTCCATAGCTGAGACCACCGGCAGCTACTCCCCCACCGGGGTAGATTTCGCCATGCTCATCGGCAGCGCCGGACTCTTTCTCGCGCTTTTCCTAAGCATTTCCTCCCGCATGCCTGAAGAAAAACTGTATCCGCCGGATTACGCGGCGGCCCCCTGTTCCACTCGCCCGGCGCTCTGGGCCGGGGGCGGCGCACTACTGGGTGCTGTCGCATGCGTCCTTTGGGCCACATGCACACAGTGGGCGGATACTGTGGGTGCGCTTGATTCACGCCCGCATGGCTGGAGCTACTGGTGGCCCGCCATTTTCGTGAGTGCCCTGCTGGGGGCTGGCATTGCCGTATTCCTTCACTTTCTGCACTGTTACCGCCGCTCATGAAATATCGCTTAACCATCATCATCTCCCTCGGTTTGATACTGACGGCGGCCGCGCTCTGGAGAATAGACTTCGACCGCACCGGGCAGCCCGCCCGGATAGTGTTTGACACCCCGGCGGCAGAATTGAGCACTCGCCGCCCTCACCCGAAAGACAGCATTCCCTTTGGTGGCGCCCCTGATACCCCCACCGACAGCGGAGCAGAACTATTCACCGCCCATTGTGCCCACTGCCACGGAGCAGATGGCAGCGGCAGCAGCTACGTGGGCCGCTACCCCGGCATGCCCTCCGTAGGAAATCTGACGGCCAGCGAACGCTCGCAAGAGGAACAGCATCTCATCCTCAAGGAAGGGCGTGGCGCCATGCCGGCCTTCAGTTCTCGCCTGAGCCCCGCCGATATCCGAACACTCCTTCAGCACATTCGCAGCCTCATCACCCCTCAGCCATGATAAAAAAACGCATCTTTCTCATCACCCTCATTCTCATCCTGCTGCTCGCCACTATGGCGAACCAACACGTTCAGAACACCGCAGCGCTCATGAGCGGTAGTGAAGTACTCGGCTTCATCCCGCTGTGGAGGCTGCACAACGCGCTACCCGCGGGCATCTTCGCAGCCGGTGCTGCTGCTGCAGCGCTAGGGATAGGAGCGGAGTTCTGGCGAGCACTACTCCCCCTCTGCGGCGCCGGATGGGCTCCCAAGCTCATGCTAAGCCGCTTGGCAGATGCCGGCCTGTGGTGCGGCTGGGTCACGCTGGCCACCTGCATCACCGCTCTCAGCTGCATCTTTCCCGACTCGGTAAACACCCTAGAGCCCATGTATGACAGCAGCGCCTATCTGCTCGTGCTGCAACTCTGCGGAGCGGCCATGATTACTTGCCGACTGCTGGCTGTATGGTTAAAAGCAAAAGCAGCACTACCCATCTGCCTGCTTTCAGCAGCTGCGGGGCTCATTTGCGGACAGTACTGGTGGCAAGGCGGCGCCATCGGATTCTTCAGCACGGCGCTGCTACTACCCTGGGCATTCCTGTTGCTCATACCGGGTAAGGACATGGAGGTAGCCCCTGCACAGCTGTGGATGAGTTTTGCTGCCCTGAGCATAGCGTTGTATGGCGCTGCTTTTGCCCCCACCATCAGCATGTATACCGGTGCTGAGCCCACAGATTCTGCCGCTCTGACAGCTCCGGCCTATCTGGGCTGCGCCCTCCTCCTACTACTGCTCATCCGCCCGGCCCGCCGCCATGCGCTGATTCGCCGTGCAGGAGGGCTACTTATCCTGCTCAGTGCCCTGTACACCCTGTGGATGAGGCAGGCCGAAGGTGCCCTCGGCGCCCGCTTTGATGAAACCGCACTGCTGAGCTTTGGCTGCTTCTGCACAGCTCTTTTCTGCATCATCGGGCTTATCGTACTGCGACTTTGGGTAACAACACCACCTAAAACACAGGAAAATTAACGCTTGTTTGCATTCCGTTATTGCATTCAGAAAAAAAAATAGTAGAATAAACGCAGTAGCTTTTCATTTTTCACACCATCCGTATATTTTTATGGCAGCACCTAAACTCAAAGTCAACACAGCAGCCGCCACACGCCCCAAGCTTACCGTGGCCGCACCCGCAGGCGCCAAGCCCAAGCTTAACGTTGGCGCAGCTCCCGCCAAACGCCCCGTCCTCAAGGGTGCCGGTGGCCAGACCATCACTCCAAAACCCGCACCGGCTCCTGCCCCTGAGCCTGAGACTGCCCCCGCACCGGAGACCGTGGTTGCTCCCGCCCCCGCTCCGACTCCGGCTCTTACACCCGCTCCCGAGCCCACTCCGGCTCCCGAAGTAGAAGAAACACCTGCAGCTGAGCCCACTCCTGCTCCTGAGGTAGAAGAGGCCCCTGCAGCAGAGCCTACCCCTGCTCCTGAGGTAGAAGAAGCCCCCGCTGCTGAGGAAACAGGGATGACTCCCGAAGAAGCTGCTGCTCAGGCTGAATACGAGCGCCAGATGGAAGAATATAACCGCCAGATGGAGGAATATAACCGCCAGATGGCTGAATATCAGGCACAGCAAGCAGCCGAACAGGCAGCTGCTCCGGAGCCGGAGGAAGAAACACGACCTGCCCCCGCAGCCGCTAAACCCGCTGCTGCCAAGCCTGCGGCACTCAAACCCGCTGCTGCCAAGCCTGCAGCACTCAAACCCGCCGCTGCCAAACCCGCTGCACTTAAGCCTGCCGCAGCCAAGCCTGCTGCTGCGAAATCTGCTACCGCAAAACCTGCAGCCGCGAAGCCTGCCCCCGCACCCGCTCCGGTGGAAAACGAAGGAGAATACGAGGAAGCATACGAAAACGAAGGCATGACCGAGGAGCAGCTCTCTGCCCGTGATGCCTACCTCCAGCAGCTTCAGGCCATGGCAGAGAAGAAACCCTTCCACAAGACTCCGGCATTCTTCGCCATTCTTGGTCTCTTTGTCGCCATGGGTATCGGCTGTTACTTCTATGTATCCGGCGAGAACGAAAAACGAGGCGCCCAGAAAGCCCGTATTGCAGCCACAAACGCCATCCTTCAGCGTGCTGTGGAAATCAACAGACATCAGATTGAAACCTTGCAGGATGCACGCGCTAAAGGCATCAATGTCGTATGTTCCCGCGCGGATGCTGAGCTTCTGCTGCGAATGATTGTCAACCCCTATGTGAAGGATGAGGATGGTCGCCCTGCATACGGTGCTAACCCCAAGGGTACCTGCCAGCTGGCCTGTCTGCTTCTCGCCATTGCTTCCGAGATGGATCCGGAAATTGACGCGCTCATTTTCAGCACTCTCAGAAGGAACGCCAACAAGATTGATTCTGACATCTTCCGTACGCTCCTGCAGCGCATGGCTGTGTCCAACAACCCTGGCATTAACGACAAGTTCCGTGAGCTGGCAAGCCACGTAGCAAGCATGCCCAAATGGAACAAGAAAGGCACCATTCTCGCCTATATCTGGGAAAGCATTGGCCTGCGCGTCACCCCTGAATACATCCCTGAAATCATCGCACAGCTCAGCTCTGAGGACTTGGATGAACAGCTTGCCGGCCCCCTCACCATCTGCTTGGATAACATCCTGCGCATGGAGGAAAATGTAACCAGACGCCAGCAGCTTGGTGACCAGCTCTTTGACACCCTGCCCGAACGCTTCCGCAATGACATGAGTGCCACACTCGGCCGCTCTTGCTCTCCCAAGGCTCTGGCATACTACAAGTCTCTGGCAGAAGACCCGGATAAATGGCAGGACTGCGCCCTCTTCTTCGCCTGCTACTATGATGATTCCATCATTCCCTATTTGATGGAGATGAAGCAACAGGCTGAAGATGAGATAGAACAAGCAAACGGTGACGCCGCCACCCGCACTGCTGAGGCCCATCTGGAAACAGTCATGAACATCCTCAAGGCCTTTATCATTCAGAACCGCCCCAGAGACCTCGCCAAAGTGCGTGAGCTTATTGCCATCGCATACGACAAGGCATACCTGAAGCTGAATGAAAGCCTTATGGCTGATAGTGACGCTGAAGCGGAGGAAAATCAGCAGATTCTCGAGCAGCGAACCAAGCTCATCCGTGCTCTGGGTAGCCTGAACGCCCATGAATGGGTCATCACTATTCTGGATGAGATGTACGAATCCCCTGATCCGGATACCTCTCAGGCCGCACGTCTTGCCCGCGACTCCGCACGCAATAACTCCACTCAGGACGCCGAGCTGCAGGCCAAATACCGTGCTCGCACCGGCTCATAACCGCTCCCATCTTCTCTCTCTCCACGGTTGTCTTACTACCGGGATTTCAAAATACCCGCCTCTCAGGCGGGTATTTTTTCATATCAGGACAGCCAAAATGTGGCAGTAAGTCAGAAAAAAATCATTTTGGGCTTGCAAAGCGCGCCAATTCGTGTAAAATGCCTCCGTCATCACGACATCGAGCTGTAGCGCAGGCTGGTAGCGCGCTTCGTTCGGGACGAAGAGGTCGCAGGTTCGAATCCTGTCAGCTCGACTCTAAAAACCCGCAGATTGTTGCAACATGCAGAGAGCAACACTTTGATTAACGCGGTGCCCGCCTGCCACTTGAGAGCAGGCCCGGACGGAATCAGGTTGCTCAGTGGGCCGTGCCTTGCGCAGACCCCTCTCGCCGCCACAAGTCAGGCGACAGTTTTTTTCACCCACATACCTCAAGATTATGTCCGGTCATAATAAATGGTCCAAAATTAAGTTCACGAAGGCTGCGGCCGACGCGAAAAAGGGCAAGATTTTCGCCCGTTTCTCCCACGAAATCACACTGGCAGCCAAGAGCGGCGGTGGTGATATAGACACCAACCCACGTCTGCGCGCCGCCATTGAAGGCGCTAAGGCCGCTTCCATGCCCAAGGACAATATTGACCGCGCCGTAAAGAAAGGCACGGGCGAGCTTCAGGGCGAAACCATTCAGGAAGTCACCTATGAAGGCTACGGCCCCGCCGGCACAGCTTTCATCGTGGAGGTTGCTACTGATAACACGAACCGCTGCTCCTCTGAAATCCGCACCATCTTCTCCAAGAACGGTGGCAACATGGGCACCCCGGGCTCCGTGGCTTATCAGTTCGACCGCAAGGGCGAAGTAACGGTAAATGACCCCGCTCTGGATGAAGACAGCGCCATGGAACTTGCCATGGACTGCGGAGCAGACGAGTTTGAAGAGGGCGAGAACGAAGGCGAGTGGGCCTTCATCTGCGGCCCCACGGATGTGCAGGCCGTCTCTGAGGCTCTTACTGCAGCCGGCAAGAGCGTGACCGGCATGAAGCTTATCTCCGTGGCTCAGAACCCCACGGACATCACAGACCTCGCCACCGCGCAGAAGATAATGAAGCTCTACGAGCGTCTGGATGATTATGATGACACGATGAACGTGTTCTCAAACTTTGAGATTCCTGAGGAACTCCTTGAGCAGCTGTAAGCCACATTGCACCACAGCTAGCCCCCCCTGTTTTCATGGCGGGCGGTTCAGTAAAAACCGCCCGCCTGCTTCTTTTCCGGACGATAACAATTTTGACTTGCCACCGGCTTCCCCCCCATTAGTGCCATGGATGCCCCAAATCGCCCCAAAACACGCTTTGCCAGACCTCACCGCACGGACAATAACCGCGGCAATCGTGAGTTCTCCCCGAATGCCCGCCGAGAGCACCAGTCTGCCAACGGTGAGCGCCCCATGCGTAATGGCCATGGCAATGGTGGCAATAATCGGCGCCCCCAGCGCCAACACAACAATAAGCCTCAGCGCGAAAAGATTGAACCCATCCCCAAGACCGGCCGCGCCTACGTACCCGTAGGAGAGCCTGAAGAGCTTACCGGCTTGCTGGAAATCACCGCCAAGGGCTTCGGCTTCATACGCGTACCGGAAAATAACTGGGCACCCTCCAATCAGGCTGTTTATGTGCCTGCTGATTTAATTACCCAGTACCACCTGCGTCCCTACGTGCAAGTGACGGGCATGGCTCAGCGCTATGAGCGCGGCCACCAGCTCACCACCATCACCGCCGTGAATGGGCTCTCACCGGAAGAAGCCGCTAACTCCCCCCACTTTGATGACCTCAAGGCTGTAAACCCCAGCCAGCGCCTCGCCTTCGAGACAGACGCCAAACACTTCACCACCCGTACGCTGGATTTAATAGCCCCCGTAGCCCGTGGCCAGCGCGGCCTCATTGTAGCCCCGCCCCGCACCGGCAAGACCACCCTTCTCATGGATATCGCAAAAGGTGCCATGAAAAACTACGGTGAAGAACTGCACCTCATGGTGCTGCTGGTAGACGAGCGCCCGGAAGAAGTAACAGAGTTCCGCCGGGAACTGCCGGAAGCTGAGATTTTCGCTTCCAGCAATGACAGCGGAGTAAAGGAACATTGCAGAATGGCTGAGATGTGCGTAGAACGCGCCAAGCGCCTCGTAGAAAACGGCCGCCATGTGCTCATCCTCATGGATTCCATTACACGCCTTGCACGCGCCTACAACAATGTGGACCGCGGTAGTGGCCGCACCATGAGTGGCGGTATTGATGCCCGCGCCCTTGAAACACCGCGCCGCCTCTTCGCCGCTGCACGTAACACCCGCACCGCCGGCTCCCTCACCATCCTCGCAACGGCTCTCATTGAGACCAACAGCCGCATGGATGAACTTATCTTCCAAGAGTTCAAAGGCACCGGTAACATGGAGCTTGTTCTCAGCCGCCGCATAGCGCAGATGTACGTCTATCCGGCAGTGGATATCAACAAGAGCGGCACCCGCCGTGAAGAGCTCATCCTACCCGAGTGGATGCTCTCCAAGATTCAGCTCATCCGCCGTGCTCTGGCCAATCATAAGCCAGAGGAAGCCATGGAGCGCCTCCTCTTCTTCATGCGTAAGCTCCCGAATAATGCGCAGATGCTCATGGGCATCAAATCCCGCAGCTAAGGGCCGACATGATTGCTGAACTCGTGAGCGAACTCCTCGGAGGCGTCTTCAAAGTCCTCATCGGTTTTGATCACCCCGGCTTACTGCAGCCCGATGAACGCCGGGCGCTTACAGAACGCACCGCACCCTACAGCCCAGCAGCCACGGGCGTATACTGCCTGTTTGGTGTACATTCCTCCCTCCTCCTGCTTCAAATTTATCAAGCAGAAAATCTTCCCTTGCCCGGCCTACAATTCTATGTGCTGGGGACCGCATGCTTCACGGTACTTACCCCGCTTCTGAGCGCAGCGCTTAACCTATTACGCCCCGGGCGCTGGAACTTTGCTGATTTTCACACAGCATGCGCGCTGCGCACAGGGCTTGGTCCGAAAGGGTTCAGCGTAGCCTTGCTTCTATTACACGCCCTATTGCTTCTGCTCTTCCTTATCGGCGGAAATTAACTCCACCCCTATCCTTTTATTGCAAGGGCCTGAAAACGGAATAAATAGGGTCAAGCCCAAACATTGTGGAATTTGAATTTTCATATCACGATGTGCCCACATTCAATTAACACTCTTAACCGATAGTTCTGAAAGTTGCGATAGCCATAGGCCCGGCGTTGAATTAATTTCATTTTTCGGTGGAAGC